>JAEUQA010000062.1 GCA_016789845.1 Chromatiales bacterium | reverse complement strand
CGGGACCCCTTCCCGCTCGAGACTCGCGGACTCGATTCTCGCGGGAAGGGGTCCCGCCTCAAGGCGCTCCGGCAGGCGCTCCAGCGGGCAAATCCAGCCGCGCCACGAGCCCGGGCCGGTTGTCCTCCAGCCGCAGGCTGCCACCGTGGAGCCGCGCGACCGCCGCGGCCAGGTTCAGCCCCAGGCCCGAGCCGTCCCGGGGCGGCGCATTGGCCAGGCGCACGAAGGGCTCCACGGCCCGGGTGCGGTCCTCGGACGGGATACCCGGGCCTGAATCCGCCACGGAGATGACCAGCCGGCCGTCCGCAAGCTCCGTCCGCAGGTCCACCCGCCCGCCGGACGGCGTGAACTTGAGGGCGTTGTCGATGAGGTTGGCGACGGCCTGGGCAAGCAGCTGCCGGTGACCGAGCACGAGGCTGCCCGGCGCGCAGCTGACGGCGAGCGTGATGCCCTGCTCCTCCGCCTGGGGCTGGTACAGCTCGCCGAGCTCGTCGAGCATCAGGTCCAGGGCCACCGGCTCGGGCCGCGCCCCAACGGTGCCGCTCTCCGCCTCCGCGATCTGCAGGAGCGCCGTGAGCACGCGCTGCATCTGGTCCACGTCCCGCAGCAGTGGCTCCAGGGTGTCCCGCTGGGCGGCCGCCACGTCGCCCCCCGCCACCTCGCTCGCCGGCTCCGCGTTCAGGGCCTGCTCCATGCGCAGCCGCATGCGGTGCATCGGGCTGCGCAGGTCGTGGGCCGCGCTGTGCAGGGATGTGCGGAGGATCTCCGTCGTCCGGGCAAGCCGCGCCAGCAGGCTATTCACCTCGACCGCCAGCGCGTCGAACTCATCGTCGTCGCCGGCGAGGGGCAGCCGGCGTGCCAGGTTGCCACCCACGATCTCCTTGCAGGAGCGGCTCACGGCCTCCACCCGGGCCAGGATGCGCTGGCTCTGGCGATAGCCGATCCCAAGGGCGATGAGCGTGACCAGCAGCGTGCCGATGCCGGCGGCCACCGCGAAGCGCCGGCCCAGGTCCCGCCGGTCGCTGAGGTCCGTGCCCACCAGCAGGCGCAGCCCCGGCCCCGGCTCCAGCATCATCGCCCGCACCGGCCGGCCCGTTTCCAGGCCGGCCTCCCGCAGCTCGATCTCGAACTCCACCCAGCGCCCGTCCCGGCGCATGGCCGGCCAGGCCGGCAGGTTGCCGGCGATGACGAAGCCCTCGGCGTCGGTCAGGAGGTAGACCGCATTGATGCGGCTGAAGGTCCGCTCCCGCAGGTCCAGCTCGTTGACGATGCCGCGGGTGCCGCTGCGGCCGTAGGCCTCGAGGATGCTCATGGCATCACGCTCGATGACCGTGTCCACCTCCGCATCGATGAAGCGGGTGGTGAGCAGGTAGATGACGAAGACGAGGGCCACCAGGGCCGCCGCGAAGCTGGCCGCGTAGACCACCGACAGGCGCAGGGCCGAGGTGCGCAACTCAGTCGGCCCGGAGGCTGTAGCCGGCGCCGCGGACGGTCTGGATCAGGGGCCGGTCGAAGCCCTTGTCGATCGCCTGGCGCAGCCGGGAGAGGTGCACGTCGATCACGTTGGTCTGGGGGTCGAAGTGCAGGTCCCACACGCCTTCCAGGAGCATCGTGCGGGTGACCACCTGCCCCGCCCGGCGCAGCAGGTACTCGAGCAGCTTGAACTCCCGGGCCGTCAGCTCGATGCGGCGTCCCGCACGGGTGACGGTGCGGGCCAGCACGTCCATCTCGAGGTCCGCGAGGCGCAGCTTCGTCTCGGGCGCCGGCGCGACCTGGCCCCGGCGGAGCAGCGCCTCGATGCGGGCCAGCAGCTCGGACAGCGCGAAGGGCTTCGTGAGGTAGTCGTCGCCGCCTGCGCGCAGTCCCTCCACCCGATGATCCACCGAGCCGAGCGCCGAGAGGATGAGCACGGGCGTGCGGTTGCCCTGCTTGCGCAGGATCTCGACGATCGTCAGCCCGTCCAGGTGCGGCAGCATCCGGTCGGCCACGATGCCGTCGTACTGGTGTTCCGTGGCCTGGAACAGGCCCTCCCGGCCGTCGGCCGCGTGGTCCACGCGATAGCCGGCTTCCGTCAGCGCCTTGACCAGGTAGCCAGCGGCATCCCGGTCGTCCTCGATCAGCAGCAGTCGCATGCCACTCACAGCCCCATGAACCCCAACAGCTCCCGGGCGAGGGTAGCTGAGTCGCCGCCAAAGTGGTGCCCGCCCGGCAGACTTACCGCGCGGCCCCGGGCCGGCGGCAACGCAGGACAGGGGCTGTCGCTGTCCTCGGTACTGTACAGGCACAGCACCGGCACGCCGGTCAGGGCCAGCAGGGCAGGCTGCACGGGCCGCCCCTGCGGGACCGATCCCGGAATCCAGTCCGCCACGCGTATTTCGAAGTCCGCGTGACTTGCCGGCGCCAGCAGACCGAGACCCCGGACGGCCTGCCGCGCTTCCGACGGCAGGCGGGCGGCCAGGAACGGCAACACGTTTGCCCCGAACGAGTAGCCGACCAGCAGCACGCGGGGCCGGTGCCACGCGGCCGCGTAGTGGCCGATGATGCGACCGAGGTCCCGGCCCGCATCCTCGGGCGTCTGCTGGCGCCAGAAGTACCGCAACGTGCTGAGCGCTACGACGGGTACTCCGCCCGCGGCAAGATCGGCCGCCAGCGCCCGGTCCAGCCCCGCCCAGCCACCGTCGCCCGTTAGCAGCACGACGAAGGTGTCTGCCGGCAGGCCGGCCGCCGCCCTGCCTGCGGGAACTTCGACCAGCGGCAGGTCGGCGATATCGCTGGCGGCGGGCGCTGGCTCCGTCGTTGCCGTCACGAGCTTCAGATAGGCATCGCGGAACTGGGGCAGCCAGTTCGCCTCCACGGCGTAGCCATGACCGACCGCCGGCAACAGCACGAACTTGGCCCTGGCGACGCCGGCCACGAACTCACGCGTGGCCTCGGCGGCGCAGACCTGGTCCAGGGCACCGTGGAGCACGATCCACGGGAGGTCCAGCCTGGCCGCTGCCGGTACCGCCGCACCCGCCGCCGGCTTCGCGCAGAAGCCGAGGCTGATGGCGCCCGCGAAGGTGCCGGCCGGGGCCTCCCGTGCAATGGCGTAGACGAGGTTGGCACCCGACGAGTAACCAACGAGGATGGGCGACACATAGCTCGTGAGGCCTGCCCGCTTCTCGACGGCATGGGCGAGGCGCTCGAACGCCACTGCCGGCGGGTGGCAGCCGGTCTTCACCGGGCTGGTGCCGGTCTGGCAATGCCGCACGTCGACGCCAGCGACCAGCGCGCCCCAGTCCCGCAGGTGCCGGGCCATCGCCACCACGCCGGCGTTCCAGCCGCCATCGCCGGAGACGAACAGGACCACGCTGGTCGGCGGGCCATCCGGCGCGTAGACCGTTACGGGGCCAAGGCCGCCGGTATCCACCGTCGACTCCCGGGGGACGGCTGCGAGAGCGCCAGCCGTGCCGAGCCAGCCCGCAAGCAGGATGGCGGCCGCACGCCTCATGCCGAGGGCCTGCTCCAGATACCCCGCACGCCACCGGAAATCAGCGTCGAGACGTCCAGCAGGACGCGCGGCAATGCCAGCCCGCCGGGCGACGCCAGGTAGCGCGGCTGCCAGACCGGGTCGAACTTGGCCTTGTAGCGCCGCAGCCCGCTGAAGTTGTAAAAGTGCTCGCCGTAGCGAAACACCAGGTTACCCACCCGGTGCCAGGCTGGTGCCAGCGGATGTTCCTCGAGGCCCGACAGTGGCGCCATGCCAAGGTTGAACCAGGCATAGCCCTGTGCCTGGCCCCAGATGAGCAGTTCCGTGAACAGGAAGTCCATGGCGCCGTGCGGCGCATCTGCTCCAAAGCGCATCAGGTCAACGGACAGTTCCTCCCGGCCGCCGCTCGCCCAGAGATTGGCGAAGGCAACCGGCGTTCCCTGCCGGCGGACCAGGGCCAGGGGGAAGTTGGCCAGGTAGCCGGGCGAGAAGAAGCCGAGTGAGAATCCCTTCTCTTCCACCGACTTTTCCTCGAGCCACTGCGCGGAGATCTTCTCCAGTTCCGGCATGACCGCCGGCACACCCGGAGGCATCACGATCTCGAACGTGACCCCGTCACGCTCGGCGCGCCGACGGGCGGAGCGCAATTCCGCACGGCCCCTGCCCTCCAGGGAGAAATCCGCCAGGGACACCCGGGCCTCTTCCCCCAGCTTGGTCAGTGTCAGGCCCAGGTCCAGGTACAACGGCAGCCCGTCGCCGGATACTTCGTAGAACACGGTGCGCCCCCCGTGCTCGTCGACCAGTTCGCGGAAGCGCCATGCCAGCTCCTCCCAGCACTCGCGGGGACCCACCGGATCACCGAGAGCGATCCAGCTGCGGCCGGTGATGCGGTACATGAGAAAGGCCCGGTCGCCCCCGGCAAACAGCAGGTGCTTGTCACCGGTCAGCGCCACGCTGGCACCAGCCACCGGGCTGGCCGCAATGACCCGGCGCGCCCGCTCCAGGTCGGCGGCCGACGGCAGCACCGGCTCCGGCTGCGCCGGCCGCAACAGGCTTGACAGCAGTACCACGGCGGCCAGAAGCGATACCAGCAGCGTCGCGCGCAGCATGCGCGGCGCATCGGCGTCGCTGGCAAAGGTCCACCACAGGTCGTTGGAGTACGGCACCTGCTTGTGCGTGAGGAAACCGATCCAGGCGGCGGTGCCGATGACCACGAGCAGGTTTACCGTCCAGCCCGGGCTGAAGCGCTCATCCCATAGCGAGGCGCGCCGGTGGAACTGCCGGCGCCCGAGCCACAGGGCGAAGAGGATCAGCCCGAGTACCAGTGCCTCCTCGTAGTCGAGGCCCTTCAGCAGCGACGCGGCGGCCCCCGCCAGCAGCAGCGCGACCGTCACGTGGTAAGCGGCGTTGACTCGCTCGAATAGCGCCCGCGCCAGGACGAGGAGCCCAAGGCCGATGACGCTGCCGGCCAGATGCGACGTCTCCAGTATGGGCAGCGGCAGGACGTCGCGCAGGGTGGCGAGGCGACTGTCGATGCCGGGTGTCGCTCCGGAAACGAGGAGCAGTGCCCCGGCGAGGAAGACCAGGCTGCCGAGTATCTGCGGCGTACCCTGCTGCAGCCAGCCGGTCGCCTGCGCCAGCTTGCGGCCCTGCCGCGGTATCTGCCCGGCCAGTTCCTGGCCCGCGAAGAGCAGCGTTGCTGCGAGCAATGGCAGGAGGTAGTAGATCAGCCTGTAGACCAGCAGGGCGCCGAGCATGCCCGCCGGATCGCCGTGGGGGATCGTGAGCATCAGCACCGACTCGAGCACACCGAGCCCGCCGGGCACGTGGCTGATCAGGCTGACCACGATGGCTGCCGCGTAGGCACCACAGAAAGCGGCAAAGGAGACTGTTGCCGGGCCCGGGAGGAGGACCCAGAGGGCCGCGGCCGAGAAGGCCAGGTCTGCCAGGCCCACCATGAGCTGGAGGCCCACGAGCCTTCCGCCTGGCGGCTCGATGCGCCAGTTCCAGAATTCGGTAGCGCGCCGGGCGAACGCGCCCCAGGCAATGTACGCGAGGATCCCTGCCAGGACGAGCACGCCCGCAGCAAGCGCCCAGCCCGCGTGCAGGCGCAGGAATGATCCGGTCACGGTGGGCGCCAACAGGAGGGCCAGGCCGCCGAGCAGGCTGATGCCGAGACCCGTGGTGACGGAGGTAAACGCGGAGACCCGCGCCACGTCGACCGCGGTCAGGCCGGACGGTGCGTAGAGACGATAGCGGATCGCGGCCCCCGTGAGCGCCGCGAGGCTGAAGCTGTGGGCAAACGCGTAGGCGATCAGCGCGGTAGGCGCCGTCCGCGAGTAAGGCAGCGGCTTGCCCGCGTAGCGAAGGCCGAGCACATCGAACAGGGTCAGCGTCGCGTAGCTGAGCGCCGTGAAGCCGACCGCCGCCCACAGCGCATCGGGCGCAATTGCCCGTGCGGCGGCCAGCACATCACGCAGGTGGTACGCCCGGAGCTCGCGGTCCAGCAGGAGCACGACCAGGATGAAAACGCCCAGCATCAGGGCGGGCACGCCCCAGCGGCGCCATCCCCCGTGCCGGTCCGGGCCCTCCCGGGCGGATCCTGGCCCGGGGACGTTGGTCAGTAAAGAGGCAACTGCCGTCAGCCCGCTATGGTCAGCGGCAGGAAGAGCCGCGCCTCGTCGCGCTGGATCAGCAGCGGCACCGGTTCACCCTTCGGCAGCTTCCGCGCCAGCCCGGCGAGCTCCTGGGGACTGCCAACCGCCTGGCCACCCACCTGCAGGATGATGTCGCCGGCGTTGACCCCGGCCCGGGCGGCCGGGCCGGCGGCGACACCGACGACCAGCACGCCGCCCGCCTCGATGCCTGCCTGCTCGCGCTGCTCCGGCGTGAGGGCCGCGACCTGGACGTTGAGGATGCCCGGCTTCTGGTCACTGTCGGCGTTGGACGCGACGATCTCGTCTTCGGCAGGCTTGAGCTCGGCGACGGTGACGTTGATCTCCCGAGCCTTCTTGTCCCGCCACACCGTGAGCTCCACCTTCGTGCCCGGCCGGGTCTCGCCCACCAGGGGTGGGAGTTCGCCGGACTGGCTGATCGGCCTGCCATTGAACTCGAGGATCACGTCGCCGGGCTTCAGGCCGGCCTTGCTGGCAGGACCGGCCTTGTCCACCTGGCCAACCAGCGCGCCGGTCGGCTTGTCGAGGCCGAAGGATTTCGCGAGGTCCCCGCTTACGTTCTGGATCCCCACGCCGAGCCAGCCGCGCTCGACCCGGCCGTTGGCGGCCAGCTGCCGCGCCACGGTGCTGGCCGTGTTGACCGGGATCGCGAAGGACAGGCCCATGTAGCCGCCACTGCGGCTGTAGATCTGGGAGTTGATGCCGACGACCTCGCCCTTGATGTTGAACAGCGGCCCGCCGGAATTGCCGGGATTGACAGCGACGTCGGTCTGGATGAAGGGCACGTAGTTGCCATCCGGCAGGCTGCGACCAACAGCGCTGACGATGCCCTGGGTGGCCGTGTGCTCCAGGCCGAAGGGCGAACCGATCGCCAGCACCCAGTCGCCGACCTCGAGGCTTGACGAGTCGCCCAGGCGCACGACGGGGAGGTCCTTCGCGTCTATCTTCAGCAGCGCCACGTCGGAGGCCTTGTCGAGGCCGATCAGCTTCGCCGGCTTCTCGGAATTGTCGGCCAGCTTCACCATGATCTCGTCCGCGCCGTCCACTACATGCGCATTGGTCAGGATCTCGCCGTCCGCGGAGATGATGAAGCCCGAGCCCAGGGAGTTCGCTTGCCGGGGTCCGGGCATGGGACCGGGCATGCCACGGAACGGCCGGAAGAATTCCTCCATGCCCGGCGGCAGGCCGGGGGGCAGCCCGGGCGCCATCCCGGGCGGCTGGCCACGCCGGCCCGCGTCGGCCCGTATCTCCTGGCGCGTGCTGATGTTCACCACGCTCGCCTGGTTACGCTTGATGATCGTCTTGAAGTCCGGGAGGCCGGCGGACGCTGGCGATGCCGGGGCCGGATCAGGCGCCGGGAGTGCGGTGGTGGCCACCGGCGCAATACCGGAGATGGCAGGGCCGGATATGGCGCTGCCCAGGAATACGGCGGCTGCCAGTGCAACCACCATCAGTGGAACTTGGTAGCGCATGGATCGGATCCTGTGGCGGAATAATGAGGTGTGGGCTGAAGGAGATGGCTTCGGCAGGGCTGCCCCGAACACGTTCCGGGTGGTTCGTGACACCGGCGGGCGGAGAAGGGGTCGCCGCCTGCTACAGGGGACGAAGAACAGGCCTTGCCGCCTTCGCCGCCCACCGGTGCCACTTGGGGGACACGTCATAGTCTCATCGTGGTCTGTTGGCACTTCACGTCGTGCCCCATGAGGGGGGTGACTCAGCAGGGCACGGGGCAATAGTGGGCCCCGCCCCTTCGCGGGAGCGTTGCGCGCAACTTAAGATTTCTTAATTCGCCCCGTGGAGCGGATCGGGCGCGAGGGTGGCGAAGCGTTCACGCCACGCACCGGGCGGCAGCGCGGGATCGTTGACGAGCTCGAAGGTGACATTGCGGGCGCGGGGCTGGCGCAGGCTCTCGATCAGGACCAGGGCCAGGTCGTCCCGGGACAGGGTGGCACGCAGCAGGGGGCGCCAGTTGTCGCCCTGCTCGAAGCGCAGGCCCTTCTGGCCCGCGGGTTCGTTCACCAGGCCACCGGGCCGCACGATCGTGTAGCCCAGGCCGCTGTCCCGCAGGTACTCCTCGCCCCTGAGGCGCCAGCCGAGGGCGCCCCTGGTGGCCTTGTTAAATGGGTGTTCCGGGTCGGTCACGCCGATGGCGGTGAGCAGGACGAATCGCTCCACCTTGCCCGCAACGGCGGCGTCCACCAGGTTCTTCACGCCACCGTAGTCCACGAACTCGGCGCTGTTGTCGCCTGCCACCTGGTTGGCGCCAATCACACTGATCACCTGCTTCACCCCGCGCATGGCGGCCGCCACCTGGGCCGGGTCCCGCACGTCGCATTCGACCCAGTCCACGCCGGTGAAATCCGCGCCGAGGCGCTTCTCAGCCTCGGCGCGGCTGCGGGTCATGGCGCGGAAGGGGATGCCCTGCTCCTTCAGGCGCCGCACCACGTAGGTGCCGGCACGGCCCGAGGCGCCCGCCACGAGCACCAGATCCTGACCGCCGGACCGGTTGCTGGCGCAGCCAGCCAGCGCGAGGAGGACCGCCAGTGCGCCCCCGAACAGTGCATGCCGCTTCATCCCCGGAACACCGCGATGCCGGCGAGCGAGCGGAACGGGGCCGTGAAGCCGGTGTCCATCTGCTGCACGATCCTCTCCCGCCCGAGATCGATGCGCGCGGCGACGCCCGTCCAGACGTTGGCCGCCAGGGCGTAGCCCGGGTCGACGTCGGGGGTCACCTGGGCCCAGCCGTAGCCCGGCAGCGGAATGTGCTGGAGGATCCTGCCCGCCTCGTCGTAGACCGCCAGCCCGTCGGCGACGGTGCACAGCAGACGGCCGTCCGGCAGGTAGGCGACGGCGATGAACCAGCGCTTGTCGGCCCGGTCGTAGGGATCGGCGTCGGGGTAGCCCGCGAGATCGGGCAGCTGGCGGCGATTCTTCACGTCGTAGCGCATCAGGCGCCGGGCCGTCTCCGTGGTGTAGGTGATGAATTCGCCCGACGGGTGCATGGTGGAGTGGGTGACGCCCTTGAAGCGCGTGGGCTCGGGGGCGTATTCGGTGGGGTACTCATCCAGCAGCTTCAGGTCCGGGCTGTACTTCCAGATATGGCCGGCGCCCAGGGTGCCGTCGGCGAGCAGCTTGGCGCTGGTGCCCTTCCAGATCTCCCTGCCGATGAAGTACTCGCCGAAATAGTGGTTGCCGGCCTGGTCCCAGTTGACGCTGCCGAAGGCCCGGCCGGAATCCCAGGGCGGCAACTCCTTCGCGTCGGGGGTGGCCCGGACCGCGATGTGATCGTGGCAGTCGAAGCCCCAGAGGGTGCCGTCCGGCGCGAACGTGCAGCCGACGATGAAGTAGCGGGTGCCGGTGGTGTACCAGGTGCCCTTCGCGATCCAGTTCCTGTCGAACTGCAGGATCCGCCCCTCGCCCATGTGGTCGTCGCTGGGGTTGTTGAGATACGTACAGCCCAGGAAGATGTCGCCCTTCTCAAAGGGCTTCAGGGTTGAGGTCTTCTGGGTGGGTTGCTGCATGCCGGGGATCCTGGGGTTGGTGGCTCGGCGCGCATTATTGCCGAATCCCGATCCCCGGGATCGTGCGCGCCCCACCAGCGTCAATACCGCTTGCTGGAGCGTCTTCCGTGACTTTCCGCCGGCGCGACCGCCTGGCTGGGCTCCGAGACGCCGTCCTGGCCGGACTCCGGCGTCCAGGGCTTGCCGGTGCGGCCCTCGATATAGGCACGGATGAGGCGCCGCACGACCTGGGAAGGCGTCGCGTCTTCTTCCGCGCACAGGCGATCGAAGGTGGCCTTCTTGCGGGGATCGATAAGTACCGTCAGGCGCGCCGTGCGTTCTTCCGTTGCCACTGGTTATGCCCCGCCTTCATGGCCTGATGAATATGGGCTTCATTATAATCCTATATGTTTCCAGGTACCATTCTATTATCATCCAATTAGATTAGATGGCTTCAGGCCAGTCCACCAGGAACTGCCCATGCCGGACAGCACCGCCAAGACCCAGGCGAAGCCCGTCCTTTGCAGGACGGCTACCACCGTGTCCCTGCATTTCTCGTGGCATGAGACCCAGAGCTGCATGGACCTTCGCCACCCGGATGCCCTCCACCTGGAGTACACCCGCACGATGATGGGCTTCCTCCTCTTCATCCCCGAGCCGCGGTCCGTGACCATGGTGGGCCTCGGCGGGGGCTCACTGGCCAAGTTCTGCCATCGCCACCTGCCAAAGGCCCGCATCCAGGTCATCGAGATCAACCCCCACGTGATTGCCTTGCGGGATGAGTTTCACGTCCCGGCGGACAGCCGCCGCTTCGTCATCGTGGAGGGGGATGGCGCCGAGTTCGTCAGGTCGCCGCCACGACGCTCCGACGTGCTGCTGGTGGATGGCTACGACGATCAGGGCCTGCCGACGAGCCTCGGCTCCCAGCGCTTCTACGACGACTGCAGGGAGATGCTGGAACCCGACGGGATGCTCGTCGTCAATCTCCATTGCAGCCAGGTGCGCTGGCAACAGCAGATTGCGCGGATCGGGCGCAGTTTCAACGGCGCCATCCTGACCGTGGATGACGACGATGGCAGCAACAGTGTCGTCTTCGCCAGCACGGCGTACCTGGCTGACCGGTCCAACAGCAGGCCCATGCGCCGGCCCCGGAACCTGGACCACGACGCGTGGGCCCAGCTGCGCGGCACGTTCTCCCGCGTCCTGGCGGCAGCCAACGACGAGCAGTCATGATCGCCCTGCTCGAAGCCCGGCGCGCCGGCCTCTATACCAGGCAATACCTGCTGCCGAACCTGGTGGCTGGCGTGATCGTGGGCGTGGTGGCGCTGCCGCTCGCCATGGCGTTTGCCATCGCCTCCGGAGCAAGGCCCGAACAGGGCATCTACACGGCCATCATCGGTGGTGGCCTCGTGACCCTCTTCGGTGGCTCGCGGCTGCAGATCGCCGGACCCACGGGAGCCTTCATCGCCATCCTCGCCGGCGTCACCGCGAAGTACGGCATCGCCGGCCTGCAGGTCGCCACCCTCATGGCCGGTGTCATCCTCGTGCTCATGGGCATCGCCCGGATGGGCGGCGTCATCAAGTTCATACCGGCCCCCGTCATCGTCGGCTTCACGGCCGGGATCGGGGTGATCATCTTCGTGGGTCAATGGCACGACTTCTTCGGACTTCCGCCGGTCGATGGCGACCACTTCCATGAGAAGCTCCTGCAACTCATCGAAGTGCTGCCCCAGATGCACCTGCCGACGGTCGGGGTGGCCGTCATGAGCCTGCTGCTCGTAATCTACTCGGCGCGGATCCCGGGACTGGCCCGGGTCCCGGGCCCCCTGGTGGCGATGGTGGCCGCCACCCTGCTGCAGGCCTTTGCGCAGGTGCCCGGGGTGGCCACGATCGGCAGCACCTTCGGGGGAATTCCGCAGGGCCTGCCATCGTTTACGGCACCCGACCTGTCGCTGTCCCAGGTCATCCTGCTGATCGGCCCGGCCTTCACGATTGCAATGCTGGGCGCAATAGAGTCACTCCTGTCGGCGGTCGTTGCCGATGGCATGGCAGGCACCAGGCACAACTCGAACCAGGAACTCATCGGCCAGGGCATCGCGAACATCGTCGCACCCCTGTTCGGCGGCTTTGCCGCCACCGGCGCGATCGCCCGCACGGCTACCAACGTGCGCAACGGGGCCAACAGCCCGCTCGCGGGACTCGTGCATGCGGGCACATTGGTCGCCATCCTGCTGTTCCTGGCGCCACTCGCCTCGAGCGTGCCGCTGGCGGCCCTGGCGGCCATACTCTTCGTGGTGGCCTGGAACATGAGCGAGGCCAAGCACTTTGCCATCATCCTCGGCAGGGCGCCGACAGCCGACCGGGCCATTCTCGTCATTACGTTCCTCCTGACCGTGTTCGCTGACCTGGTGGTGGCCGTGAACGTGGGCGTGATCCTGGCGACCCTGCACTTCCTGCGCCGGATGGCAGAGGTTGCGGACACCCAGCAGGTGGATGCCCAGTCTCTACGCGTGGAACTCAGCCAGCACGGCCTGACGGAATTGCCGCCGGGACTGATGGTCTACGAGATCTCCGGGCCCATGTTCTTCGGCGCCGTGGAGAACTTCGAGCGCGCGCTCATGCAGACCCATACGGACCCGCGAACCCTGATCATCCGCATGCACCGCGTCCCCTTCATCGACATTACGGGCATGCTGACGCTGAAGGAAGTGATCACCAAGCTGCATCAGCGGGGCGTCCGGGTGCTGCTCAGCGAGGCCAACCAGCGGGTGCTCGGCAAGCTCCGGACGGCCGGAGTGCTGGACGCATTGCCAGCCGGCTGGCATGCCGACACCTTCCACTCGGCGCTGCTGCAGGCGACCCGGGAAGACCCGGTCGAGCAGCAGTAACGGCCGGCGTCGGAGGGTGCAAGACGGGCCGCGGTTGCCTAGAATCAGCTGACGATCCGCAACCGGTGCGAGGGTCCCCGCAAAGCCCGTGAACGAACTTTCCGTCGGCGTCCTCTTTTCGCTGCTGGCCGTCTGCCTGCTGCTGTCCGCCTTCTTCTCGGGCACCGAGACAGCCCTGATGAGCATCAATCGCTACCAGCTGCGGACCCTGGCCAGGAAGGGCCATCGTGGCGCGATCATGGCCGAGAAGCTGCTGGCGCGGCCCGACAAGCTGATCGGACTGATCCTGCTCGGCAACAACCTGGTGAACAACCTGGCCGCCACGCTCGTCGCGGTGATCGTGCTCCAGCAGTTCGACGACGAATGGCTGGCGGTCGGTGCCGGGCTGCTGACGCTGCTGATGCTGATCTTCTGCGAGGTGGGGCCCAAGACGCTGGGCGCCCTCCATCCACGGCCGGTTGCCCTGGCATCCGCCCACATCTACCGGGTGCTCGGGTGGTGTCTCTTCCCGGCCGTCTGGATCATCAACAGGGTGACCAACGGCATGCTGCGCCTGGTCGGCGTCAATGTGGACCAGCAGGCCCAGCAGACGGCACTGACCCAGGAGGAACTGCGCACGGTCGTCGCCGAGGCGGGCGTGCTGATTCCACACCGGCACCGGCAGATGCTGATGAGCATCCTCGATCTCGAGCGCGTCACGGTCGACGACATCATGATCCCCGGCAATGAGGTCGTCGGCATCGATCTCACGGACGACTGGAACGCGATACTCGAGCAACTGCGGGACAGCCAGCACACCCGCCTCCCCGTGTACGAGGGCGAGCTGGACAACATCATCGGCGTGCTGCACATGAAGCGCGTTGCAAACGAACTGGCCCAAGGGAAGCTGACCCGGGAATCCATCCGCGAGATTGCCGCGCAGCGCGGCGCACTGTTCGTGCCCGAGGGGACGCCGCTCAACAGGCAGCTGCTGGACTTCCAGCGCGACCAGCGGCGCTTCGCCTTCGTCGTCGACGAGTATGGCGACGTGCTGGGCCTGATCACGCTGGAGGACCTGCTGGAGGAGATCGTCGGTGAGTTCACCAGTGACACGGGGCCCGTCGCCCACAAGGATGTGGAACAGGAATCGCCGGGCGTGTACCGGGTCAATGCCAGCGCGACCATCCGGGCGCTGAATCGGGCCCTTGGCTGGCACCTTCCGAGCGAGGGCCCCAAGACGCTGAATGGCCTGGTGCTCGAACGGCTCGAGACGATTCCGCAGGCCGGTACCGTGCTGCGGATCGATGGCTACCTGATCGAAGTGCTGCAGATTGCCGAGAACAGGATTCGCACCGTGCGTGTCAGGACCGACGGCGCCGCTCACCAGCCCGCGCGGGACCGGCCCCGCTAGTGCTGAAGCCTGTTCTCGCGGCCACGGGCTGCTACGTCGCCGGCGACCTGCTCTTCAGCCGCCTCCTCGACCCGCTGGGCCTCGGTTACCTGCACGCATTCCTCGCCATGTTCGCTGGCATGCTGGTGGGCGGTTACCTCGCGGGGCGCGGCTTCGTCCCCGTCGCGCTGGCGATCAACCTCGCCTTCTCCGCGCTGACCTACCTCGCGGTGTCGCAGATGCGCGGGCAACCGCTCCTGGAACTCATCGGCGGGCAGCACCCCATGATTTCGCTCGGCAGCTTCGCCGGCGCGGCGCTGGGGGCGTGGCTGGGGATGCGGCTCAGGCGCGTGGGTCAAGGCCCGAATGCCGGCAGTCCGGCCAGTTAAGTGAGCTGACCAGCGTCAGCGACTCATCCGCCTCGGCTCCCGGGCAGCTTCCACGCCCTGGCTGCGCAGGTAGTCCTCGTAGCCGCCGTGGAAGTCCACGATACCGCCGGCGCCCTTCATCTCGATCACACGCGTGGCGAGCGACGACACGAACTCCCGGTCGTGGCTCACGAAGATGAGCGTACCGGGGTAGTTCTCCAGCGCCAGGTTGAGGGCCTCGATGGACTCCATGTCCAGGTGGTTGGTTGGCTCGTCCATGAGGAGCACGTTCGGCTTGAGCAGCATCATCTTGCCGAACAGCAACCGGCCCTCCTCGCCGCCGGAGATGACCTTCACCGACTTCCGGCTCTCGTCCTTCGAGAACAGCATGCGCCCGAGCGTCGCCCGCAGTGCCTGCTCGTCGTCGGTCTTCTGCTGCCACTGGCGGATCCAGTCGAACAGCGTGAGGTCGGCGGCGAAGTCGTCGCCACGGTCCTGGGGCACGTAGCCGGTCGCCACGTTCTCCGACCACTTCACCGTGCCCTCGTCGGGCGGCAGCTCCTGCACCAGGCACTTCAACAGGGTGGTCTTGCCGACGCCATTGGCGCCGATGATCGCGATGCGCTCCCCCACCTCGACCTTGAGGTTGAGGCCCCTGAACAGCGGCTGCGCGTCGTAACCCTTCGTCAGCCCCTCGACTTCCAGCGCCAGCCGGTACAGCTTCCGCGCCTGGTCGAAGCGGATGAACGGGCTCACCCGGCTCGAGGGCTTTACCTCGGCCACCTCGATCTTCTCGATCTGGCGGGCCCGGGAGGTGGCCTGCCGTGCCTTCGACGCATTGGCGGAGAAGCGGCTGACGAAGGTCTGCAGCTCGGCGATCTGGGCCTTCTTCTTCGCGTTGTCGGCCAGGAGGCGCTCCCTCGCAACCGTGGACGCGACCATGTACTGGTCGTAGTTGCCGGGATAGATGCGCAGCTCGCCGTAGTCCAGGTCCGCCATGTGTGTGCAGACGCTGTTCAGGAAGTGCCGGTCGTGGGAGATGATCACCATCGTGCAGTCGCGCGAGTTGAGCAGCTCCTCGACCCAGCGGATGGAGTTGATGTCCAGGTTGTTGGTCGGCTCGTCGAGCAGCAGCACGTCCGGATTGCCGAAGAGCGCCTGGGCCAGCAGCACGCGCAGCTTCCAGCCGGGCGCCACCTCGCTCATCAGTCCCGCATCCAGCTCGGCCGGGATGCCGACGCCGCGCAGGAGCTCGCTGGCCCGGGACTCGGCGGTGTAGCCGTCGAGCTCGGCAAACTGGGTCTCCAGCTCGGCGACCCGCATGCCGTCTTCCTCGCTCATCTCGGCCAGGGCGTAGATGCGGTCCCGCTCCTGCTTGATCGGCCAGAGCTCGGCGTGCCCCATGATCACGGTGTCGATCACCGGGTATTCCTCGAAGGCGAACTGGTCCTGGCGCAGCTTGCCGAGGCGGACGCCGGCATCCAGGGCCACGTTGCCCGACGTGGGCGCCAGGTCGCCACCGAGGATCTTCATGAAGGTGGACTTGCCGCAGCCGTTCGCCCCGATCAGCCCGTAGCGGTTGCCGCCCCCGAACTTGGCCGAGACGTTCTCGAACAGGGGCCGGGCACCAAATTGCATGGTGAGGTTGGCGGTGGTGATCACGGGGAGGTCCCGGGCTAGCGGCGGAGCCGGGCCGCCAGCAGCTCGGCGATCTGCACGGCGTTGAGCGCCGCGCCCTTGCGCAGGTTGTCGTTGGAGACGAACAGCACCAGTCCGTGATCCACGGTGGGATCCCGGCGGATCCGGCCCACGTAGCAGGCGTCCCGCCCGGCGGCCTCCAGCGGGGTGGGCACGTCGAGCACCTCCACGCCGGGAGCAGCCGCCAGCAGTTCCTTCGCCCGGGCCACACTGAGGGGCCGCGCGAACTCGGCGTGCACGCTGAGCGAGTGGCCCGTGTAGACCGGGACGCGCACGCAGGTGCCGGCAACCTTCAGGCCGGGGATCTCCAGGATCTTGCGGCTCTCGTTCCGGAGCTTCAGCTCCTCGTCGGTCCAGCCCTCGTCCCCCTCGATGGCATCCGCCGCGTAGGCGCCGGCGTAGGGCAGCACGTTGAAGGCGATGGGCTTGGCGAACTTCCGTGGGGCCGGCAGCTCCACCGCCCGGCCGTCCACGGCAAGCTTGGCCGACTCAGCGGCGGTCTTGCGCACCTGCGTTTCCAGCTCGCTGACGCCAGCCACGCCGCCACCGGACACCGCCTGGTAGGTGGCCGCGACCAGCCTGATGAGCCCGGCCTCGACATGCAGCGGCTTCAGCACCGGCATGATGGCCATGGTGGTGCAGTTCGGGTTGGCCACGATGCCCTTGCCGATGCGGTCCAGCGCGTGGGGGTTCACCTCGCTCACGACGAGGGGCACCTGGGGATCCATGCGCCAGGCGCTGGAGTTGTCCACCACGATGGCGCCCGCGGCCGCCACCTTCGGCGCGAGGGCCTTGGACGTCGCGCCGCCGGCGGAGAAGATGGCGATATCGACGCCGGCGTAGTCCGCCGTGTCGGCATCCTCCACCGTGATCTCCCGGCCCCGCCAGGGAAGCCTGCGGCCGGCGGAGCGGGCCGACGCCATGAAGCGCACGTCATCAGCCGGGAACCTGCGCTCCTCGAGGATGGCCCGCATGGCCTCGCCGACCATGCCGGTCGCGCCAACAATTGCAATTCTCATGGTCAGTCCGCCCGGTCCAGCAGCTTCGTTTCGAGGGGCGGCAGAGTCTGCAGGAAATCCCAGATGGCGCCAAGGTCCCCGTCGGTCATGCCGGAGAATGCGACCCAGTCCATCTCGGAGTTCTCTTCCTCGGTGACTGGGAACGGCTCGGTGTGCGCCCGGAAGCGCGCCAGGAAGACGTCTTTCGTCCAGCCGCCCATGCCGGTCTCGTGGGGCGTGAGGTTCTTCGAATACTGGGTGCGGGTGCCCATCACGAAGGGCACGCCGCCCGAGAACAGCCGGTCAGGCACGGGCTCGAGCTGGCCGCGGACGCGGGCCGTGTGGCAGAACTCGCAGCGGGCGATCCTGGTGAGGTACTGGCCGTAGGCGACCGTGTCACCGCGCGGGATCGACGCCACGGGGCCGTCGAGGGGCTTCGGGTAGAGGCGGAAGATGATATTGAGCGGGAAATCGAGCTGCCGGTCCGGGCGGAAGGACTTCACCGGCGGCTGGGAGCGCAGGTAGGCAATCACGGCGCCCACGTCCTCGTCGGACATCCCCGCGTACATGAACCAGGGCATGATCGGGAACAGCGCCTGGCCGTCGCGGCTCACGCCCTCGCGGATCGCGCGCGCGATCTCCCCGTCCGTCCAGCCGCCGATGCCGGACTCGACATCCGGGGTGATGTTGCGGATGCAGAGCCGGCCCGGGAACCCGCCCATGCCGAAGTTGATGCCCACGGCCTTGGTGTTCTCGTCCATGCAGGGCCGGCCGGCGCCGAGCGGCGGCTTGGCCGGGCCGCTGTAGAGCGTCCAGTCCCGCTCCGAGTGGCAGTCGTTGCAGAGGAGCACGTGCTTGACCAGATACTCGCCGTGGGCCAGGACCTCGGGCGTGACGTCCACCCGGAAGTCCGGCGCGGGGCGCTGGCGGGGCAGGTAGCCGTAGACATAGATGAGTGCGCCGGCGATGGCGATGACCAGGACGGCCGCAACGGCCTTGAGAAAGCTGCGCATGGGTAAATGGTAATCCAGCCCGCCGGGAGCCGCGCCTTCACCTTCAGGCGCGACCGAACGGACTCCGTGGCCCGCGGCATCCCGGCCGGGATCCCGTCCGGCTACCGGGAGGACCCGGTGAGCGCCAGACGGGACACCCGCCCACGCTGCCGCTCTGTCCGGGCGTTCCGCCAGTAGCTGCATCAGGGTTGGCGTCGCTCCCCTCGCCCGAGACTGAAGCCGCTCCTTGGGCGTACTATCGACCTGGCAAGTGAATCAACCGGGGGAGATATGCCATGAACTGGATCATCTCGTTGATCATCGGTGGAATCGTCGGCTGGCTGGCCAGCATCGTGATGAAGACCAACGCCCAGATGGGGTGGATCGCCAACGTGCTGGTCGGCATCGTGGGCTCGTCGCTCGGCTTCTGGATCGCCGGGCTGCTGGGAATCACTGCCGGGGGCCGGATCGCGGGCTTCCTGGTCGCGATCGCCGGCGCGGTGATCCTCATCTTCATCCTCGGGAAACTCGGAATCTTCAAGCGCGGCTGACGACCGGGCGGCCGGGGGAACAGGCCCCGGTAGCCAGCGGCATCACGTCGAAAGCCAGGCTGATCCGTTCGCCCGGCTGGGTGAACGGCAGCGTCCGGTGCCAGAACCAGGACGGGAACACGACCAGGCGCCCGGGTGTCGCGCTGATCCGGCGACGTTCCGGCCCGACACGCGCGCTGATCCCGGGCGGAGGCTCGCCGAACTCCAGGGCGCCGTCGGTGCCGAGACCCGGCGGCACCTCCACATAGTAGACACCGCTCAGCCAGGCCAGGGGGTGCAGGTGCGGGAGCTGGTGGCCGCCAGGCGCGAGCAGGGTTCCCCATAGTCGCAAGGTCCAGCGCTCCGCGGCCCAGGCCATCACGGGGTGCCCGGCAAAACCCTCCCTCCTCAACTCTCCCACCAGCGTGCGCAGTTCCGCGTTCAGCGTGTCACGGAACGCACCGAGGATCGGTGAAGAATCCGGATCCAGCTCGCCGGTCTGCGCACCGCCGCGGGTGGCCTTGCTGAGGGGACTGGCGAGCAGGGACGGATCGCCGCGCAACAGGGTGGCGAGCTGCCCATTGAACTCGGCGATGCCGGTGAAGCCCCGGGGCACGGGCAGTTCGCTGATCCTGACCAGTCGTTCCAGGTCGATGAGTGCCCGCGCCTGTTCGGCCTGGCCGGCATCCCGCAGGGCAACGCCCCGGGAAGCAAGCACGAGCCGCTCGCCGGGGTGGCGCTTCAGGAAGTCGTCGCTCAGCCGGAGGGCCGCCTCGCTGCGGCCCTCCGCCGACAGCAACGCGGTGAGATCGGCGGTCGCCCGTGCGTTGTCCGGATTGACGCGGACAGCGGTCTCGAGGACGGCAATCGCCTGGCCCGGTTGACCGAGCGCCTGGCGGGCCAGTCCCAGGTTGATCAGCGCCATGTCGTCGGGGCCCGCCTCCAGCGCCGCCTCGAGCAGCGGCGCCGCGTCGGCATGGCGGCCGAGGCCCACGAGGACGGCGCCCTTCGTGGCCAGCAGACCGGGCTCGCCCGGCGCGACCACCAGCGCGGCGTCGCACTCGACCAGCGCTTCATCGCCCCTGCCCGCCTCGACCAGCGTCGTGGCCAGGTTGCAGCGGACCTCCAGGTCATCCGGGTCCAGCTCCAGGACCCGCCGGTGGCAGTCGATGGCGGCCTGCGCGTGGCCCCGGTACTGGAGCAGCGCGCCCAGGTTCGCCAGCGCTTTCCCGGAGTCCGGGTCCCGGGCGAGGGCCTTGCGGAACGCGGCTTCGGCCAGCTGCAGGTAGCCGGCCGCCAGGCAGGAGAGGCCCAGTTCGGCGGCGGGTTCCGGGTCCGCCGGCGCGGCATCCGCGGCCTTGCGGAGCAGCTTCAGCGAGAGTTCGTGGTGGCCCGTGTCCCGGGCCAGGATGCCCCGCAGGCGGAGTGCCTGCGCCTGCCTCGGCTCTGCGCGAAGAACGGCGGCATAGCGCTCGTCGGCTTCCTGCAGGCGGCCCGCCCGGTGCAGCGCCATGGCCTGGCGGAGGGCGTCATTTCCGGAACTGGGCGGGGGGCTGGCCATGCGGCCCTGAGTATAGGGCGGGTGCCGGCCAGCGGGCGGTCTGTAACTCTTTGTAACGATGGCCCTTCAGCCGCATCCGCCGCGGGCGGCGCCCCGAAATCCCGGGCGTCATCCAACCTTTCACGGAGAAGCCCATGACCCGCCTCAGCTCGCTCAGTCAGTACGTCGAAACGGCCTTCGTCGTTGCCATCAGCCTTATCGCCCTGGCCGGCATCGTGCGGTTCATCGCCCTGGCGATCTGAGGCTTCGGGATTTTACCTACTCGCCAGCGGGGGCCGACAGGGCTATGGTGAGAGGATCTCCAGCCAGCAGCCGAGGTCCTCATCATGAAGGCGCTGTTCGTGATCGCACTGGGTGCCGCCCTGCTGTCCGCCTGCGGCACGGGGCCGAAGTCCGCCGCGGGCTTTCGACTCCCGGACGGTGATGCAGCGGCCGGGCGCCAGGCATTCGTCGACCTGCAGTGCTACGCCTGCCATCAGGTGGAAGGCGTAGATGCCCGCTTCGAAGGCACCCCGGCGGCAGCGGTGAAACTTGGCGGCGAGGTGAGCCTGGTCAAGAGCTACGGGCAGCTGGTCACGTCCATCATCAACCCGTCCCACCGGATCGCGCCGGGCTATCCGCGCGACGTGGTCGCACCGGAAGGTGAGTCGCTGATGGAGGTCGGCAAGGTGAACGACGTGATGACGGTCCAGCAACTGACGGATCTGGTGGCGTTTCTCCAGTCGGTCTACCAGGTGGTACCGCCGCAGGCCTACCCCTACGGCTACGTCTACCCCTAGCCGCGCCCGGACACCGGCCCGTATCGCCAGGGCTGGCTAGCCCTGGCTACGTTCCGCTCAAGATGGCCCCGGGCCTAGGGCGGATTGGCCGTTGGCTATGCGATCATCCCGCATCCGCGTCGCGACCCACAGTGAAGCACCGTCAGGCCGGGATTATGGCGATATTCTCGATTGAAAATGGCTTTGGAGAAGACCGCGTCCTTGAATGGGGCAATGGGGGCACATTCTTCTATAACGACTTCCAGCGTGCCCGGCTCAACGCGCGGCACCGCGTGATTCTGGAACCTCTTCGCGGGGAAATCGAGGGCAGGACAGTACTGGATCTCGCATCGCACGATGGGCGCTGGAGTTTTGCAGCTCTGATGCTTGGCGCAAGGCACGTCGTGGGGATCGAGTGTCGACAGGAACTGATCGACTTCCGCAGCCCGGCATTCAGTGCAATGGATCAATCCCGCTATCAGTTCATACGGGGTGACGTGTTTGATGTCTTGCCCGAACTCGTGCGGGAACGACAGAGGTTCGACGTCATACTCAATTTGGGCTTGTTTTATCACGTAATGGATCATTACTTGATGCTCAAGCTCATGCGAGAGCTTTCGCCCACAATGATTGTCCTGGACACCGTGCTTATCGATTCGGAGGATGCATTCATTAAGCTGGAGATGGAGCCCACTGAAAGCATCCTGAATGCCATCGAGAACAAATACGGCCAGCCGGAGAACATCGTCGGGCTGGCGAGCAAAGGCGGGTTGAATCTGATGGCCAGGTCGCTGGGCATGAACTGCAGTCCTATCGACTGGAATGCCGCCGTTTTCTCCGATTTGCGTGGCGTAAACGATTACTTCTCCATGGGACGGGATGGCAGGCGACGGTTCAGCCTGGTTCTCCGGCCGCAGGAACCCCCGGCGACCTAGTTCCGTTCCGGCATTTTTCAGGCGCTTACATGAGCTACGACCGATTGACTGCGCAGGAAGCCTGGACCCGGATCACCAAGTCACCGGGGGCCCAGTGGGAGGAAGCTGCGAAGCGGCTGACCGGTGCGCCAGTCCCTGTTCACTTCCAGCGAACTTTCAAGATCGAGCGGTCGCACGAGGTTTTCTGCATCGGCTCCTGTTTCGCGCGCAATATCGAAGAGCACCTCCTTTACCGGGGGATTCCCGTGCTGTCCAAGGGAATCCATTCGCCCCGGGAAGAGTGGCCGGGGCGACCGAATGGCCTGGTCAACAAGTTCACGACTCATTCGATGCTGCAGGAGTTGCAGTGGCTGGTCGCTCCGCCGGCCGATCCCGGCGCCGTCCTCGTCGAGGCAGATTCCGGCTGGCTGGACCTGCAGCTTGCGCCCGGGGTCCAGCCAGTGACCCGGGACAGGGCCCTCGCCCGAAGGGCCTACCTCAGCGGAGACTACTTTCCGCGAATCGCCCGGGCGGATGTGGTGATCGTCACCCTGGGTCTCAACGAAGTCTGGCGTGATGCAACCCACGATATCTGGCTCAATTCCGGACCGCGATATTTCAGCGTCCGCCGCCAGCCCAACCGCTACGAGCTGCACATCACGGATGTCGCAGACAACCAGGGTGCCCTCGAACGCTTCTACGCAATCCTCAAGCAGCTAAACCCGGGAAGCCGCCTGATCGTGACCGTCTCCCCTGTGCCGATGACTGCTACGTTTTCCGGAGACGATGTGCTGGTCGCCAACACCCGCTCGAAGTGCACGTTGCGCGCCGCCGCTGAGGCCTTTTGCCGCGCTCATGCGGACGTGGCCTACTTCCCCAGTTTCGAGATGATTACGCTGGGCGCCCAGTCCGCCAACTACGCACCGGATCGCCTCCACGTCCTGGACGAGGCCGTCGGCAAGGTGACCGGCGCCTTCATCCAGGCATACCTGGGTGATTCCCCGCCCCTGGATCCGGACTTTCTTGAGATTCCGTACCTGGCAGCCAATCCTGACGTCGACGCGCAGGTCAGGTCCGGAGACCTGGATTCAGGCTTTGCCCATTGGTTGAGGGTGGGACGAGCCGAAGGCCGGCCCCTCCATCCTGCCGTCGCGACCAACCAGATGATCGGCATGGGACTGGATAAATCTCGCGACTGAATCTTCGGCGGCTCCTTGCCGCTCCTACCCCGCCTTCAGCCACTTCTGCTTCGCGCCAAACCCGAGCTTCCACAGCCAGGTCTCGGTATAGAGGATCCGGTCGGGAACCACCTTCAGGACCTGGCGCTCGAAGGGCTTGCTGGTGTCCATGGCGAGATCGCTCATCCACTCGTGCCAGCGGAAGATCTTCATGCCATGGTCCCAGCCGGGCGCGTGGGGCTCGATGATGTGGGCCTGGCCGAAGATCTGGGCGCCGCGGGCGCTGTGCCAGCCGTGGTAGGCGCCGTGGACGGCCACCGAGATGTGCGGATCGCGCTGCAGCGCCTTCAGCTTGGGCGTGCCGGGATCCGGCAGCATGTAGAGGTCCAGGCCGTCGGCGTAGAACTCGATGGGGCTGGCGATGGGCTGGCCCTTCTTGCTGACGGTGGCCATGACGCACATGTTGGTGGAACCCAATAACTGCTGGATACGGTCTTCCAGCTGGTCCCGGGGGAGTTCGGTGAGGGGCCAGGGCGGCTCGACCCAGCGGTAGGCGGTGCTCATGGGGACTCTCCAGTACAGTACGCGGTGAAGGTTGGGTCCGGGCATCCATTCTAGGGAGAAATCCGCGTGCGGTACTGGTTGTTGACGGTCTGTTTCCTGTGCGGCGCCTTCCCGGGGACCGGCCTCGCGGCCGGCGAGACCCGCTCCGCCGGCCGGCACGAGCACGGCAGCACCGCGCTGGGCATCGCGGTGGAAGGCCAGAGCCTGGTGATCGAGCTGGACGGGCCTGCGGCCAACTTCCTGGGCTTCGAGCGCAAGCCCGCCAATGACCAGGAGAAGCAGGAACTGGCGCGGGTGCTCAACGTGCTGCGGGACGGGGCCACCCTGTTCCTGATGCCCGAGGGCGCCCACTGCCGCCTGCAGTCGGCGGCGGTGTCGCCGCCCGACTACGGGGCCGACGGCCACGCCAACCTGGAGGCCTTCTGGGAATTCCGGTGCGGCAGCCCCCCGGCGCTCACCTGGATCGAAGCGAAGGTCTTCACCGCGTTCCCCGGCACCGTGCGGCTCCCGGCGAGCGTGGTGACAGCAGCCGGCCAGAAGGCCGTGGTCCTCACCCCGGGCACGACGCGGGTGCTGCTGCCGCAATGAGCGCGGTCGAGCTGCGGGATGTCGTGTTCGGCTGGGGCCGCGGCAAGCCCCTGCTGGACATCGCCCGACTCGAAGTCGCGCCGGGCGAGCGGGTCTTCATCAGCGGCCCGAGCGGCAGCGGCAAGAGCACGCTGCTCGGGCTCATCGGCGGCGTGCTGACGCCCGGCAGGGGCACCGTCCGGGTGCTCGGCGAGTCGCTGGGCGAGCTCAGTTCGGCCCGGCGCGACGCGCTCCGGGTGGACCGCATCGGCTTCATCTTCCAGATGTTCAACCTGCTGCCCTACCTGTCGGTGCGGGACAACGTGGCCCTGCCCTGCCGGTTCTCGGCCAGGCGCCGGGCGCGGGCCCTGACGGAGGCCACGGACATCCGCACGGAGGCGGAGCGCCTGCTGGGCCACCTGGGTCTCTCCGACCCCGCCCTGCTGGACCGCCGCGTCACCGAGCTCAGCATCGGCCAGCAGCAGCGGGTGGCGGCGGCCCGCGCGCTGATCGGTCGCCCCGAACTGGTGATCGCCGACGAGCCCACCTCCTCGCTGGATGCCGATGCCCGGGCGGACTTCATCGCGCTGCTGATGAGCGAGTGCACGGCCGCGGGCAGCGCAATCGTCTTCGTCAGCCACGACCGGTCGCTGGCCGGCCAGTTCGACCGGCAACTCGACCTGCTGGAGCTGAATGCGCCGGCCCGGCCGGCCGCGGCATGAGCGGCCTCGGCACCATCTTCGGCCTGGCGGCCCGCAGCCTGTGGAACCGGCGTGGCACGGCGCTGCTCACCATCTTCTCCATCGCCGTCAGCGTCACGCTGCTGCTCGGCGTGGAGCGGGTGCGCACCGAGGCCAGGGCCAGCTTCGCCAACACGATCTCCGGCACGGACCTCATCGTCGGCGCGCGCAGCGGCGACCTGAACCTGCTGCTCTACGCCGTGTTCCGCATCGGCAACGCCACCAACAACATCACCTGGCAGACCTACCAGGAGCTGGCGGAGCGGCGCGAGGTGGCCTGGACGATCCCCCTGTCGCTGGGCGACTCCCACCGGGGCTTCCGGGTGCTGGGCACCACGCCGGCCTACTACGAGCACTACCGCTTTGCCGGCGACCGTACGCTGCAGTTCGACGCGGGTGGGCCCGTTGCGGACCTGTTCGACGCGGTCATCGGCGCCGACGTGGCCCGCCAGCTCGGCTACCAGGTCGGGCAACCGGTCGTGATCGCCCACGGCCTCGGTGCCGTGAGCTTCATGAACCACGACGACAAGCCCTTCGTGATCCGGGGCATCCTGAAGAAGACCGGCACGCCGGTGGACCGCACCGTCCACGTGAGCCTGGAGGCCATCGAGGCCATCCACGCGGACTGGCAGAGCGGCACCCGGATCCGGGGCCAGGAAGTCTCGCCGGATGAGCTGCGGGCGATGGACCTGACGCCGAAGGCCATCACCGCCGTGCTGGTCGGGCTCAAGTCCAGGGCCGCCTCCTTCCGCCTGCAGCGGGCGGTGAACGAATACCCCGGGGAGCCCCTGTCCGCGATCATCCCCGGCGTCGCCCTGCAGCAGCTCTGGGACCTGGTCGGCGTCGTGGAGATCGCGCTGCTCGCGATCAGCGCCTTCGTCGTGCTGGGCGGCCTGCTCGGCATGCTCACCGCGATACTCACCAGCCTGAACGAGCGCCGGCGGGAGATGGCCATCCTCCGGTCCGTGGGCGCCCGGCCCTGGCACATCTTCGGGCTGCTGGTGAGCGAGGCCGGCCTGCTCGCCCTCGCCGGCGTGGTCCTCGGCTTTGCGACCCTCTACCTGCTGCTCGCCGTCGCGGCTCCCCTCATCGAGGAACGCTTTGGCATCTTCGTGGCGCTCCGGGCGCCTGGCCAGTGGGACCTGACGATCGCCGCGGTGGTCGTCGGCGCCGCGCTGCTCATGGGCGTGCTGCCGGCCTGGCGCGCCTACCGGAACGCACTCTCTGACGGCCTCACGATTCGCGTATAGGATTCAGCACATGAACAGGATCATCGTCAGCCTGCTGCTCGGCCTGTGCCTGGCGGCAACCGGCGCGAGCGCCGCCCCCGGTACCCCCGGCAAGCCCAGGGAACTGACCTGGGACGAAATGGTGCCCCCAGTGGCCGCGCCGCCGTCCGCGGCCTTCCCGGGCGCAGGCATCCCCGACAAATCCGGCGACAAGGTCCGCAAGAAGGACGAAGCGCCCGCCTACGTGCCCATGTACACCTTCAACCCGGTGAAGGAGCTGGATGGCCAGTACGTCAAGCTGCCGGGGTATATCGTGCCGCTGGAGTCCGACGCGGGCGGCCTGCTGGACGAATTCCTGCTGGTCCCCTACTTCGGCGCCTGCATCCACGTGCCCCCGCCGCCACCGAATCAGATCGTCTACGTGAAGCTGAAGAAGCCCTTCAACCTCAAGTCCATGGCGGACCCCTACTGGGTCACCGGCCGGATGTCCACGAAGGTCTGGACGAGCGACATGGCAGACAGCGACTACGTCATGACCGGCGACAAGGTCGAGATCTTCGAGTGGAAGGACTGAGGCTGGCCAGCTGGCGCGGCCCGCTCAGGGGCTGAATTCCGCCACGCCCGCGAGGCTCCGCTGGGGCTTGGCGAGGCCGGTATCGATCTGGCCCACGATCTTCCCGGCATCCAGGTCCACCTTCGACATGACGCCGGTGAAGATGTTGGCGCAGAACGCGTGCCGGTCGTCGGTGGACGCGGTGATCATCGCGTAGCCGTAGGCGTCCAGGGGCAGCGTCCGCAGCGACGCGCCGTTCCGGTCGATGAAGTCGATGAAGCTCCCCCGCAGCAGCAGCAGCGTGCCATCCTTCCGGTAGGCGACGCCCGTGGTCCACTTCTGGCGGTACTCGTCGCCCCCGGGGTAGGCCACCAGGTCCGGCAGCTGCCGGCCGTTCCGCACGTCGAAGCGCAGCACGCGCATGCCGAGGTCGGTGATGTAGGTGACGAAGTCGCCCCCCGGGTCCAGCACCGAGTGGGTCACCCCGTGAAAGCCGGTGAGTGACTCGGCGGTGTCGTTGGCAAACTCAGCCACCTTGTGGAACCCCGCATCGAAGCGGGCGATACGGCCATAGCCCACCACGTCGGTACCCGGCAGCACCCGCATGTCGCCGCCGGTGTAGGGCCGGGTGCCCTTCAGGTACTCGCAGAGCAGCACGCCGCCCCCGGGCGGGAAGCACGCGCTCCCCCAGCCGCGCACGCCGAAATCCACGGGTGGCAGCTGCCTGCCATCGGTACCGACGCGGACCACCGCGTGGGCGAAGGGGTCGAAGCCCCAGAGGACGCCGTCCGGCCCGAAGCGCAGGTTGACGATGAGGTGCGTGGTGCCCTCGGTGTACAGGGTGCCCTTCGGCACCATGTTCCGGTCGTACTGCAGGATGCGCCCCTCGCCCGCGTGGTCGTCGCCCGGCACGTTCATGAGGTAGGTGCATCCCAGGAAGATGTCTCCCGGGGCGAAGGGCTTCATCGTGGACGTCTTGGTCATGAACGCGGTTCCCGGGCGCCTGCAACCGGGACGATTTTCCCCGCATTGGACTGCGGGAGCCCTAGGTAATTGCCGCAGCCCTGGGCCGGCGCACTAGTGTCACACTGTGAGGTGAGGGGAGCTGGTCAATCGCTGGAGGAACCACCCATGCTTTACGTGAAGGAAACGGCGAAGAACGTGGCCCGGGCCGTGGCCGACCTCGAGCGGTCAGTGGCAGCGCACGGTTTCGGGCTGCTGCACAGCTACGATTTCCAGCAGACGCTCACCGCCAAGGGCTTTCCCATGGACAATGAATGCCGGGTGCTGGAGATCTGCAACCCCGCCCAGGCGAGCGCGATCCTGCAGAAGGACATGGCCCTGAACATGGCCCTCCCCTGCCGCGTGTCGGTCTACCAGGATGCGGGGAAGACCAAGATTGGCATGATCACACCCACGTCCATACTGGCGCTCGTCTCCCGCTCGGAGGACCTGCGGGCGCAGGCCGCCGAGGTGGAGCGCATCGTGCGGAACATCATCGACGACGCCGTGTGAGGGCTAGCGCGGACCGGCCTCGCCCAGGAGGTCGTCCACCTCGATCTCGGCGTCCAGCCAGTCCTGCAGTTCACTGCCGGACACGAAGCCCCGACGTTCGGCCCGGAAGTAGGCCGCCTCGGCGATCATCCGGTAGCGGTCCTCGCCGCTCCACTGCTTCCTGCGGATCTCTGCGCTACGGGACGCGGCGGCCGGCTGGGAACTGGCGGCGGCGACCCGTGCGGCCGGCTTGGGCGTGACGATCGGTGTAGTGGTCATGACCCTGACTCCTCTTCTGCACTCGGCTTGGTTAGCGAACAGTAGACCCAGTCTGTTGCCCGGCCTGGGGCTCAGGCGGGAATCCGCGGCCGCCGGCGCGACACCGGCGACCGGTAGCCGACCGGCTTGACGACGAACACGTCGCACTCCACCCGGTCGATCAGCCGCTCGGCCGTCGTGCCGATGAAGGGCTGGCCCAGGCGGCTGCGGGACACGGCGCCCATCAGCAGGATGTCGGTCCCCGCCCTCGCGACCACGGCGGGCAGGACCAGGGTGGTCTCACCCGGGATGACGTAGCGGAGCGCCGGGGCAATGCCGTGGCGCCTGCCCAGCCGCTCCACCGCATCGATCCGGCTGGCCCTGGGGTCGTCCGCGTGGACGATGCCGATGGTGCCGCCGATGTTGTCGACCAGCAGCCGGGCCGCCTCGAGCAGGCGGGCGTCCAGCCGGGAGCGCGTGGCCTGCTCGTGCCCCGGGTCCACGGCGACGAGCAGCTGCGGCTTCTTCGGCAGCCTGCCACTCCGCACCAGCCAGAGGGGGCAGGGGCAGCTGCGGATCAGCTCCCAGTCGGTGTTCGAGAGGATCCAGCGGGCGATCCGGCTGTGATGGGCCGTCTCGGCCACCAGCAGGTCGGGGCGCGTGGCGAGCACGTGCCGGACGACGGCCTCGTGCTGGGGATAATCCCACTCCACCACGCAGCTCACCTTGAGCCCACGGCGGCGGAGGCCCGCCGCGAGCTTCTCGAGCAGGCGGCGGCGATCGCGCAGCGCGGCGTTGACGATTTCCCGGGCCGAGATCCGGGCCACGTCGGCCATGGGCTGGGGCAGGACGAAGGTATTGAGGAGCGTCAGGCGGGCCCCACAGCGGGCAGCCAGCGCGGCGGCCTTCTGCAGGGCCGGGTGGGCCTTCTGCTGGGGATCGACGACGACGGTGATGGTGCGCCAGGATGGATTGGGAGCCATTGCCTATCTCTGCATTGATCGGAGGTGATCGACCAGGCGGTTGATCAGGGTCTGTGCCGCGTCGCGCGGGTGCTCGGCCGGCACATCGCCGGCGCCCGCCCGGGCCTCGAGCTCGTAGCCCCACACCGGCATGGGGCGGGTGCCGTGGGCCGGCAGCACGGCCCGCCCGTCGATGATCTCCCGGACGCGCTCATCGGGGAAGCGGCCGCCGGAGCGCTTCGACAGCTCGGTGAGATCCGGGATCATCACCTTGAGCGATGGCGCCACCGGGCCGTCGCCATAGCCCAGGGAGCCGTGGCAGCTGGCGCAGAAGCGGCCAAAGAGCTGCGCGCCGCTGTAATCGGCGAAAGGGTCGGGATCCGCCGCGTGCGACGCGGCAGGCGCCACCAGCACTGCGGCAATGAACCAGTGTCGAAGCAAGGCAACTCTCCATCCGGCGGGCGGCACCGAGTCAAGGTAGTGCCCGGGGCGGCGCGACGTCAACCGGAACGCGCCCGGGCGGTCTCAGGAGAAGTACCTAGGCGGCGCGGGACTTCCCGATCCGGGAATCCCCGCGCTGAATCTGGCAGAGTGGGCGCGTTCGCTCACGGTCAGACACCCCGGGGGGACCGATGGCACTTCCGCCTGCCGCGAGGTTGGGGTTTGCAGCCCTCCTCCTGCTCACTTCCGCCACCTGCATGGCGGATGATCCCTGGGTCCGGTACGAGAACCGTCACTTCGTGGCCTACAGTGACGCGCCGGAGCGCAAGGCCCGCGCGCTGCTCGCCGAACTCGAGACCTTCCGGGCCGCATTCCTCCAGGTTGGCAGCATCACGACGCCCGCCGACGCGCCCAAGGCCATCGTCCTCGTCACCGCCACGAAGAAGAAATTCCAGTCCGTCGCGGGAAATCCCCTGATCGCCGGCTTCGCGACCTCCGACGGGCAGACACCGCTGATGGTCATGCCGGCCCAGGGCGATGCCGAGGTCGCGCAGGAGACGATCCGGCACGAGTACGGCCACACCCTGCTCCGCTACAAGGGCTACGACTACCCTGCCTGGTACCAGGAAGGGTTCGCCGAGCTGGTCGCGGCCATGGAACTCGTCGATGAGGGCAGGTCATTCCGGCTCGGCCGGGCGCCACTGCGGCTGAAGGGGGGCGGGCCACCGGTCTTCGACTGGCGGGTCCTGCTGTCGGACGGCTTCAATCCCCACGAACTGAAGGACCCGCGGAGCGGTTCGAGCGCCTACAGCCAGGCCTGGCTCCTGGCCCACTACGCCACCCTGGGCGACAACCTGAAGAACACGGCGAAGCTGCAGGCGTACTTCGACCGTCTCAGGGCGGACGAACCATCGGAAGCCGCCTTTGAAGCAGCCTTCGGCGTGGAGATCGACAGCCTGTGGACGGCCACGCTCATGCCTTACATGAAGCGCATGCCCTACTACACGATCCCGTTTCGGCCCAGCGACCTAGACCCCGAATTCGTGGCCACCACGCCGGCGGCAGGCGAGGTGCCGGACCTCTTCCGCTGGCTCGGCATCCGCGGCCTGGTGGATGGCGCACCGCGGGAGTCCTACCCGCCGCCCACCCTCGCCGGCCGCTGGGCACCGGCGCGAATCGGCATGGCCTGCCGCGACCCCCTGGAGATCGGCCTCGCGACGGGGAATGACCGCTTCCACCTGGCGTTTCCCGGCGACGCGGCCGGTGGCGGGCCGGAGGTGCGGGACTACCGGTACGAGGCGCGGGACGACGGGCTCCTGCGGCTGGAATACGCGGACGAGCCGGTGGAGGAACTGACGCTGCACATCCGCCGCCCCGGTCCCGACCTGATCTGCCTCGGGCAATCGCCGGCAGCGGCCCTGCTCTGCGGGGCCGTGTTCTTCCGCTGCGGCACCTGACCGCCGGGATCGCCTAGCCCGTCGCCTGGTCCAGCACGATGCGCCGCCGCTCCGCGTAGGCCACGTCCTCCACCCAGAGCCGGGATGCTCGCTTCTCGAGCCAGGGCCGCGCCCACCGCGCGAAGGGCAGCACGTACTTCATCTGGGGCCGGTCCGAGGTGGCCAGCGTCGCCTCCACCACCGCGCAGCGAGTCTCGTCGATGGGCGTGGCGTGGGTCTCGACCACCGAGCCCTCGCCATCGCCCCGGACAATGGTCATGACGATGGTGCGCGGATCGGGACAGTGGAAGCGCGCATCCACTTCCACGGCGAGCCGGCCGATGACGGCAAACGCAACCCGCACCGTGATCTCGTCATCCTTGCGCTCCACGACGCGGAGGCGCTTGAAGGTGTGCCCGTGGTAGTGCACGCCGTGCCAGGGATCGAGGCGGTTGGCGAGCAGGTCCTCGGGCCGGCAGCGGGCCTCGAGGCGCACGACGGCATCGATGTAGCGGGCCGGGCGCACAGGCAGCGTGGGCCGGTCGGTGGGCGCCTCGCCCGCGTCGTCCAGGCGGACCCACACCAGGACGCCGTCGTCGTGGACCGGCAGCGGCCGCCAGGCGCCCTGGGGTTTGTCGCCCAGCTCGAGCCCGTGCCAGGGGCACACGAGCCGCCCCTGCCGCACGCAGCCCGCCGCGAGTGACGCGCCCATGTGCGGGCAGGCGTCGGAGGCGCCCATCAGCCCGCCCGGGCCGTGCCAGAACACCAGCTCCCGGTCGTCGATGCGGTACTTTCGCGGTCCCGGGTTTTCCGCGGCCCTGCCGAAGCGCCGCCGCTCATCCACGACGAACCAGCCGCCGCCCGGGCGGCCCAGCGCGACCTGGAGCGCGCTGGCCATCCAGCGGGGATCGGCCTGCTGCCAGTCTGGCAGCGTGGAGGTGAGGGGCAGTTCCGGCAGGGGACGGCCGAAGAGAATCAGCTCGCTCACGGCACGTTCCTCACGGGCGTTTCGCCAGCGGCCCGCGGACGGCGACCGACCACAGGGGCTCCGGCGCGACGTTGAGGTCGCCGAGCAGGGTGTTCGCGGCGAGCATGCCCGCGGACGCGGCGCGCTCCATCAGCGCGGAGGGGAACGGCAGCTGCACGAAATCTCCAGCGAGGCTCAGGCCACGATAAGGCGTCCGGACTTCCGGGCGCATTGCGTGGCTGCCCGGCGCGAAAGCGGGGCAATCCTGCCGCAGGAGGAAGCGCTCTTCAATAAGGGTTGCTCCCACTGTCTCCGGGTAGAGGGTGTGCAGGCCTTCGAGCAGCTGGTGCTTCAGGGCCGCCTCGTTGAAGCCGGCGGGCAGCGCGTAGGCGTGCAACTCCACCACCGAGCCGCCCGTGCGGGCGGCCCAGGCCCGGCTCTCGTCCTCCAGGCTCTCGTAGACCGAGATGTTGTCCAACGGGCCGACGCCGGCCGTGCCGGCGAAGCCCGCCCGGCCCCGGGCCACGGGCCGGTCCAGCCAGAGCCGCCAGACGGCGAAGGCGTTGGTCACCCGCAGCGAGTCGACCTGCCGCCGCCAGTCCGGGTCGTCCAGTCCCCGGGACGCGCCGATGATGGCCTTCACCCCCGGCACCTCGGTGGCGAGCACCACGAGGTCGGCGGCGAGCGCTTCCCCGTCGGTCTCCACGACCCACCGGTTGCCTTCCCGCCGCTCCAGGGCCCGGGCACTCACCCCCATGCGGACGTCGGCGCCCAGCCGTCCCAACAGCGCGCCGAGCGGGACGAAGATGCCGCGGGAAAAGGGCCGGTCGGCCACGTCGAACACGAGGCCGTCGTAATTGGCCGTGAAGTAGAAGTGCAGCATCTGCAGCAGGTCCGCTGCCGACATGTCCGCCTGCGGGTTGAAGCAGGAGTGGGCGAAGACGTGGAGCAGCCGCTGCCGGGCCACGGGCGGGAAGTTCAGCGAGTCCAGGTAGGCGCCGGCGGTGACCTCGTCGAAATCCGCGTAGCTCTGCCGGAAGTCGAAGCGCAGCATGGCGAGCGCCGCGGGCACGTTGACCTTCATGAGGTCCCGGATGCCGAGCGTGTCCGTGCGCCAGGTGAGCTTGGCGACGTTGAAGAGCGGCGCGTGGGTCAGCCCGGCGAAGGACTCGTTGCCGGTGGGGGTCAGTATCGGGTAGTCGTCGGTGGGCTTCAGGAAGCCGAGCTCCGGGTCCACGCGCTTCAGCAGCTGGCGAAGGTTGTAGTACTGGCGGAAGAAGGCGTGGAAGCCACGCTCCATGTCGAAGGCCGTGCCGTCCTTGAGACGATCGGTCCAGGCGCCGGCGCGGCCGCCCAGGAACTGCTCGCGCTCGAGGACCGTGACCCGCACGCCCCGCTCGGCGAGCACGACGGCCGCCGCGAGCCCGGCGAGGCCGCCGCCGATCACCACGGCGGTGGCGGGCCTGGCGGGCTGCCGGAGCCGGCCGTCGACGCCGGGCAGGACGACGGGGCGTGCATATCTGGAGGGAGCTGAGATCACGGCTGCATTTTGTCACACGGCCCGGCCTGGCCGGTGGCGAATCCCGGGCATCGGCGCCGATTTCGAGCTGGCACCGGCGGCCACGCAGAGAAACTTGCTATTCCCGACTGATTTGGGGCTGGAGAATCCACACGTCCCAATCGAGACTGCCGTCGCTTGTTCCGCGCAACCTCGCATTGCTAATATTTATGGGTTCCCATATTTATGCTGAGAGCAATGAAGACCACCATAGAGATGCCGGACGACCTGTTTCGCAAGGCAAAGGCTGTAGCCGCGTTGCGCGGACAGAGCCTGAAGGACTTCATCACGGAACTTCTGCGCCGGGAGATCGACACCCCGGCCGGTGCCACTCGCGGCACCCGGAAGAAGGCGGCGGACAGGTTCGGCCGGGAGCTCGACGCCCTGGCCAGGGAGGTCAACAAGAACTGGAAAACCAGTCGGGATGCTACCGGCGCCGTGCGTGAGCAACGGCGGGGCTGACTATGGTGATCGACGCGTCGGTCTGGGTAGCCGCCCTGCTCGCCAGAGACCTTCATCATCGGGAGGCGTCCAGGTTCCTCAAGCTGCTCGTGGCCGACGGGACCACCGTATCGGCGCCAGCGCTCGCCTTGCCCGAGGTGGCCGGCGCCATCGCGCGCCAGACTGACGACCCTGGAGTTGCCGCCAGGGCCGTGAGCTTCCTTCGGCGGCAGGACTGGGTGCATGTTGCTGCCCTGGACGACGCGCTGGCGGCGTCGGCAGCGTCCCTCGCAGCCCAGCAGCGTCTGCGGGGCGCCGATGCCGTTTATCTGGCACTGGCGATACACGACACCACACCGCTGATCACCCTGGATGCGGAGATGCTGAAGCGGGCACCCGAGGGGGTGCGTGTATTCACGCCAGGCGGGTGGCTGGCTCAGGCCCAAGGCTAGCCTGGAGACTCCACGGCTAGCGCTAGTTCCGCACGATCAGCACGACGCCCGCCACCAGCAGCACCGCCCCCGCGACCCGCCAGGCGTTGATCTCGTGGGTGGCAAATCCGATCCAGCCGTAGTGGTCGAGCACCAGGGACATCAGCAGCTGCCCGCCGATCAGCAGTGCCAGCAACGGGGCCGAGCCCAATCGCGGCGCGAGCAGCGCGGAGGCCGCCACGTAGGCGGCGCCGAACAACCCGCCCAGCCAGTTGACCGGCGGCACGGCCCGCAGTGTCCCGGTGCTTGGCCAGTTGGCCCGCATCAGCACCAGGTAGACGAGGATGGCCACCGTGCCGACGAGGAAATTGCCCAGGGCCGCCAGGGCCGGATCGCCCAAGTACTGGCGCACCTGGGAATTCAGGCCCACCTGCACCGACAGCCCGGCGCCGATCAGCAGCGCGACCACCATCAGCCACAACGTCATGGGGTCAGGCCTGGCGCTGGCGGGCAGTCGGCGCGCGCAGCTCGACTAGCGTGCGCTCCAGGATGTCGAGCCCCTCGGTGACGATCGCGTCGCTGGCCGTGAGCGCGACCAGGAAGCGCACCACGTTCTTGTGGCGGCCACAGGACAGCAGCACCAGGCCGTTGCGCGCGGCGGCCTGCACCAGCTCACTGGTCAGGCCGGCGTCGGGCTCGTCACGCTTGCTGTCCTTCACGAGCTCCATCGCCACCATCGCGCCCAGGCCGCGCACGTCCCCGATGCAGGGGAACTGCCCGGCCAGCTTGCGGAGCCGCGTGGTGACCAGGTTGCCGATGTGGTCGGCCCGGGCCGGCAGCTGCTCCGCCTCCATCGCCTCCAGCACGGCAAGTCCGGCCGCACAGCCGATGGGCGACGCCGCGTAGGTGCCGCCGAGGCCGCCCGGCGCCGGCGCGTCCATGATGTGGGCCTTGCCGATGACGCCTGCCAGCGGGAAGCCGCCGGCCAGGCTCTTGGCCACCGTCATCAGGTCGGGCTCCACCCCCGAATGCTCCATGGCGAACATCCTTCCCGTTCGCCCGAAGCCCGTCTGGATCTCGTCGGCGACCAGCACGATGCCGTGCTGGTCGCAGATCGCGCGGAGTGCCCGCAGGAACTCGGGAGGAGCGATGTAGAACCCGCCCTCGCCCTGCACCGGCTCGACGATGAGCGCCGCGACCCGCGCGGGCTCGATATCCTCCGCGAACAGCCGCTCGAGGCCGGCGATCGAATCGCTGACACTGATCCCGTGGTACGCAATCGGGAAGGGCGCGTGGTGAATCTCCGCGGGGAACGGGCCGAAGCCCGCCTTGTAGGGCGCCGTCTTGCCGGTGAGGCCCATGGCCAGCAGGGTGCGCCCGTGAAACGCGCCGCCGAAGCTGATGACGCCCGTGCGGCCCGTGTGCACCCGGGCGATCTTCACGGCGTTCTCGACGGCCTCGGCGCCGGTGGTCACGAAGAGGGTCTTCTTGGGCGTCTTGCCGGGCGCGAGCGCGTTCAGCTTCTCGGCCAGCGCCACCGCCGACTCGTAGGGCGTCACCATGAAGCAGGTGTGGCTGAAGCGGTCCAGCTGCCGGCTGACGGCAGCCTTCACACCCGGGTGCAGGTGGCCGGTGTTCAGCACGGCGATGCCGGTGCCGAAGTCGATGTAGCGCCGGCCCTCCACGTCCCAGAGCTCGGCATTCGCGGCGCGGTCCACGTACACGGCCAGCTGGCTGGGCATGCCCCGGGCCATGGCCTGTTCACGCCGCTGCTGGAGTTGCTGGTTGGTGCTCATGGGAATCGCCCGTGTGACCGGCCGTGGCCGACGGGTTCATTGTACGGCGGCGGCGCCTATTTCCACGCCGCCCGGAAGTCCCGGTGCACCGCCAGTGGATCCTCCGCGTGGTCGGCGGACCGGCCGATCTCCGCGGGCCGGTAGCCGGAGCTGATCGCCAGCACCCGGATGTCCTGCCGTTCCCGGCTGAAGCGCACCCGCCATTCCTTCACCTTCAGCAGGTAACCGCCGCCGTCCCGCCGGATCCGCCGGTAGGCGTGGGGCTGGGGGCCCAGCATGAGCGTGGCCGAGATCCGTTCGCGCAGCGGCAGGCCCGTGCGGGCCTCGATCCAGGCGGCCTGCTCGGCGGCCAGCGGGTCGAACTGCACCGACCAGGCCGTGATGGGGTCGGGCGGCGTCTCGCCGGCCCGGACGCGTTGCACGGCGTGGGCCTCGTCCTGGAGCCAGCCCATGCGGGAATCCGGCCAGGCGTCCGTGTAGGGCACGTAGGGCTTGATGTCGAGCACCGGCGTGCCGTCCACCAGGTCCACGTCGCGGATGTGCAGGGTCAGGCCCTCGACCCGCTCCAGGCGCACGGCCGACAGGCCCAGCGGGTTCGGCCGGTAGGGAGATCGCGTGGCGAAGACGCCCTTGCGGCCGGACGCGCTCCGGGGGGGCAGCACCTTGGGCCGCCAGGAGTCGTTCAGGTGGAACCAGAACAGCACCCAGAGCCGCTCCCAGCCCTCGAGATCCTCCAGCGCGTGCTCGAAGTTCCGGCCGGGATGGAGCTCGATGCGGGCAGTCGCGTCCAGGGCGGCGGCGGGCTGCCGGGCGGCCTCCGCCTTGGACCTGAGCGGGCTGTGGACGACGCCGATCGGATCGAGCGTGAGCATGAGCTAGGATGCCGCCACGCTTGCTCGCGGGCCCGGCGCCCAGCGCAGCGCCGTGACGGCCGCCGCCAGCAGGCCGCCCACCGAGGCGATCAGCCAGTCGTCGCCGTGCAGCGGCTCCAGATGCAGCCAGCCGGCCAGCTGCGGCTGCTGCACCAGCAGGACCGAGACCAGCACCGTTGCCAGCGTGATGGTTCGCGCCGTCCAGGTGGCCAGCCGGCTCAATACGGCCGTCACGCCGGCGCTGGCCAGGGTGAGCGCCACCAGGGCCATGGCCCGGGCATGCTCCACGTTGTAGCCGCTCCCGAGGCTGCGGTCGTAGGTCGCCACGACGATCACCGCGATCACCACGCCGGTCGCGATGACCAGCAGCCACTCCCCCCGGCTGAAGAACCGGATCTGCCGGGACGCGCCCCCGGAATGCCGCGGCCGCAGGCGGCGCCCGGGCAGCTGCTGGAAAACCAGCAGCGCGGTCGGGTGGATGACCAGCTCGAGCCACACCACGTGGATGGGCAGGTAGAGCAGCGGGTAGCCCAGCAGCGGAATGAGCGCGGCGGTCACGACGAGCGGGATGTGCACGACCAGGAGGTAGTGGAAGGCCAGCCGCAGGTTGGCGAACAGCTGGCGGCCCTCGGCGATGGCGCCGGCGATGCTGCGGAAATTGTCGTCCAGGAGGACTATGGCCGCCGCCTCCCGGGCGCTCCGCGTGCCCCGCTCACCCATCGCGATGCCGATGTCGGCGGCCTGGAGCGCCGGGACGTCGTTCACGCCGTCCCCCGTGACGGCGACGGTCTCGCCGGTTGCCTGCAGGGCCCGCACCAGCGCCAGCTTCTCGCCAGGCACGGCGCGGGCCACCACGTCGATGTCCCGGAGCCAGCCGTCCTTGCCCTGCGCCAACCGCTCCTGGAGTTCGGCGCCCAGGATTACCCGGGGCTGTCCGTCGCCCAGGCCGATCTCGGCGGCGATGGCGGCGGCCGTGGCCGGGTGGTCGCCCGTCACCATCAGCACGTGGATGCCCGCCGCGCGGCACTGGGCAATGGCTTCCGGGACGCCCGCGCGCACCGGGTCCTCCAGCGCCACGAAGCCGGCCAGCCGGAAGCCCCGGTCGGGCTCGCCACCGGACCAGTCGCCCTCCCCCAGCTCGCGCCGGGCGACGGCAATCACCTTGTGGCCGGTCCCTGCCAGCGCTTCCACGCGCTCCCGCCACTGCAACAGGTCGCCACTGCCTTCAGCGCACAGGGCAACGACGGTTTCCGGCGCGCCCTTGGTGACGGCCACAGTCGCGGCGGGCACCCCACCGGCGGCGCGGATGATGGCCGTCTCGCGCTTGCGATCCTCGGTGAAGGGAAAGGTAGCGACCAGGTCCGGGACCCGGGCCGGCGCGCCCGCGGCAGCGAGGACGGCGAGGTCGAGCGGATCGCCGGTTTCCGCGCGGGACGCCAGTGCAGCCAGTGCCAGCACGGCGCCGGCATCCAGGCCCTGCATGGGCTCCACGTGACCGACCCGGAGCTGGCCCTCGGTGAGGGTGCCCGTCTTGTCGGTGCAGATGGTGGACACGCGCCCGATGCTCTCCACGACGACGGCGCGCCGCACCAGCGCCTGCTTCCGGGCAAGCCGGTACACGCCGACGCCGAGGAAGAAGGTGAAGACGACGGGAAATTCCTCGGGCAGGGCGGCGACCGCCAGGGTCACCGCGCTCACGAGGGCGTCGACGAGGCCGTGGCCCTGGGCGATGCGGACCCCGGCGAGGACCGCGCACAGCACCAGGGCCGCCGCCACCAGCGCCCGCACCAGGCCGTCGATGGCGAGCTGCAGAGGCGTGCGGACCCGGCGGCTGCTGGCTGCTGACCGCACGATCTCGCCGTAGAGGGTCTCCCGGCCCGTGTAGACGATGCGCACCTGCGCACCCCCGGTAAGCAGGCGCGTGCCGGCGAAAACCCACTGGGAATCAGTCGCATTCACGGGGTCGGCCCCCTCGGGCAAGGGGGCCTTCCGCACCGGCCATGACTCGCCCGTGAGCGAGGACTCGTCGGCCTGGGCCGCCTCCCCGGCCAGCAGGATCCCGTCCGCGGGAAAGGGCGCGCCGGCGGCCACGTCGACCAGGTCGCCGGGCACGAGGGCGGCCGCCGGCAGCACCTGCCGCAGCCCGTCCCGCAGGACCGTGGCCTCGCTGGCCAGGCGGCTGCGCAGTCCCTGGGTCGAGGCCTGGGTGCGCCGGTGCAGGAATGCGTCCATGCCGACGAAGGGCACGAGCGCGGCCAGCAGCACGAGCGCCTCCGTGGCGTCCCCGGTGACGGCGAACAGGCCGCTCGTGGCCAGCAGGAACCAGAGCATGGGATCGGTGGCCGTGTCGCGCAGGAGATCGCGCCAGGCGTGGGCAGCAGCCTCGATGACGTCGTTGCTGCCATGCCGCCGGCGGCGGGCATCCACTTCGGGCGCGGTCAATCCGTCCAGGCCGGGCGGCAGGTCGGCCAGGCGTTCGGGCGGCAGGGGACGGCGCAACATGGGTGCCATTATGCGGGCCTCCGCCCGGGCAGGGGCCCCGCCGGGTGCCTTATAGTGGCGGCTCTACCTCTTTCGGCAGGGACAGCTGGCCAGGGCATGAGCTCCGGGACGACTACCGACTTCTCACGGGTTTCCCGGCGCCTGCCGCTCCTGATCATCGGCGTGGCCATCGCGGCGCTGCTGGCCTACTCGGAGGAGATCCACCAGCAGGTGGTCCGGACCATCGACCTCGCGGAGCCGGTCATTCGCTCGCTGCCGATCCTCGGCACGGTGATCTTCGTCCTGCTGGCCGCCCTGTCGGCCATTCTCGTGTTCTTCTCCGGCCTGCTGCTGGTGCCCATCGGCATCGAGGTCTGGGGGCCAACAGGCTGCTTCCTGCTGCTGTGGGGCGGCTGGTTCCTGGGCGGGGTGATGACCTATTCCATCGGGCGCCACTTCGGGCGCCCCGTGGTGCTCCGCATGCTGTCCGCCGAGAAGATGGCGCGCTACGAGAACCGCATTCCCCCGGCCAGCTCCTTCGTGGCGGCCACGCTGACCCAGCTCGCGCTGCCGTCGGACATCTCCGGCTACTTCTTCGGGCTGCTCGGGTACCGGGCCCGGGTCTACCTGGGCAGCCTCGCGCTCGCCGAGCTGCCCTACGCCTTCGGCACGGTGTTCCTGGGCAATGCGTTCGTCGAGCGGCAGTACGTACTGCTGATTGCCGCCGCGATGCTGGGCATCCTGGTGCTTGCCGTGCTCTGGGCGCGCAGCCGCTAGTCGCTGACCTGGATGCCGGCCGGCGCGAGACGCGCCACGCGCTGGAACAGCGCATCCTCCGTGGCAACGGACTCGCTGGTCACGTCGTTGGTCAGCGCCCAGTACTCCGCGCTGCTGAAGTGCCGGTCGATGATCTGCTGGGCCGGGTCCTTGCGGGACGCGAGCACCGCATCGTAGAAGGCGATGAAGCGCCGGCCCGCGGCCAGCAGCTGGGGCAAGCCGTCTTCCGGCTGGTCCCGGCAGGCCTCCGCGCCGGCCAGCAGGCCCGCGAGGGCCGACTCCGTTTCACCCAGCGTCCGGGCGATGTCGCCGACGATGCGGGCGCCCTCCTCGTCCCCGGCGGCCGCCACCCGGGGCCCGAGGCGCTCCACGTTGGCGCGGCCCTGGGCCGTGAAGCGACCGATGATGTAGCCGAGGTAGTCGGTGCAGGCCAGCAGGAAGTCGGCGCTCGGTGGCGTCAGGGCAAGGCCCGCCGCCAGCGCATTCTTCACGCGGATCATGTGGCGGCGCTCGGTGTGGCGGTGGTCGCGGATGTCGCCGGTCATTGCAGGATCATGGCACGAAGGCCGCCACCCGCTCGAACACCCAGAAGGTGGCCACCGAACCGATCGCGTAGGCGGCCGCCTGGGGCCACCAGTCCGGCACCGGGAGACGCAGGCCGCGGACCAGCCGGGCCAGCAGCAGCACTGCCGCCACGAACAGCAGCTGGCCGATCTCGACGCCCACGTTGAACGTGAACAGGGCCAGCGGAATCTGCTGCTGGGGCAGCCCGATCTCGCTGAGCGCGCCGGCGAAGCCGAAGCCGTGGAGCAGCCCGAAGGTGAAGGCCACGAGCGCGGGCAGGCGCTGGGCAAGGCCCGGCCGGCCCTGCCGCGAGTGGACGATCTCGCCGGCGACGAAGACGATGCTGAGCGCGATGACGGCCTCCACCGGCGGCGGTGGCACGGCCACCCAGCCCAGCGTCGCCGCGGCCAGCGTGATGCTGTGGGCAACCGTGAACGCCGTGACGGTCCACACGAGCCGCCGGAAGGTGTCCACGAGGATCAGCAGGGCCAGGACGAACAGCAGGTGATCGATGCCGAGCAGGATGTGCTCGATGCCAAGGCCGGCGTAGGTGGCGGCGACCTGCAGGCGGCCGGGGACGGGCTCGACGACGAAGGACGGGGAATCCGGCTTCAGGCGCAGCATCTGGCTGGTGCCGTTTGCCCGCTCGATGCGCACGAGCACGTCGGTGAGCGTGCCGGACAGGCCGTCCACCGAGATCTCCGCGCCATCCAGCCCGCCGGGGCGGCGGATGCGTGAGCGCTCCACATGGGCCCGGCCGCTGAATTCGCTCCTCGGGGGACCGGCGCGCTGCACGTCCGGCGGCAGCTGCAGGTACAGGCCGAAGCGCAGGTCCTCCCCCGCCGCCGGGACCTTGAAGAGGACATCCCAGGTCTCCGCGTCCCGCTGGACCAGTTCGAGGTACGCGGGCCGCACTTCGTGGGCCAGCGCGGCGGCAGCCAGGCCCAGGAGCAGGGCCAGGGAGTACGCGCCGCGGATCACCAGGTCCCTCATGGTCCCTCGATGCGCACCTGGTAGCGGTTGCGGAGCTGGTGGTACTGCTCGTCCAGGAACTGCTGCCGGCGCGCCGCGGACCAGTCCCGGGCCACCGCGTCCCGGACCTCATCGAGCGTCGCCACCCGACCCGGCGACCGGGCGTCGATCCGCACCAGATGCGCGCCATAGCCGGACTTGAGTGGGCCCACCCACTTGCCGACCGGCTGGCCACGCAGGGCCAGCTCGAATTCCGGGCCGAACAGGCGGGCGATGTCGTCTTCGGTCGCCGACTCGTAACGGGGGTCGAGCATCCGGCTGTCGCCGAGCGTGGCCGGGTCGAGACTGTCTCCACGGGTCCGCAGTGCGTCCAGCAGCGACGCGGCGTCGACCTCGAGTTTGTCGCCGCGCCTCGACGGATCCAGGAACACCTGGGTGAAGGTCAGCCGGGACTCGATGCGGTAGGCATCTGCATTCTTCGCCAGGAACTCCGCCAGCTCCACGCTGGTAGGTTCGACGGCGTTGGCCGCGTCCTCCGACACGAACTCGAGCTTCTGGCGCAGGCGCCGGCGGATGATGGTGTCGTCCCGGTCGAGGCCCAGCACGACGCCTTCCCGGTACAGCACCTCCTCCCGGATGTAGTCCTCGACGAGGCCGTTCAGCTCCTCCGGCGTCGGCGGGCGCTGCCAGGTGCGGGTGAAGGTGTCGGTGAGGTTCCGGATCCGGCCTTCGGTGACGACGATGTCGCCAACCGCGGCGCTGGCCGCCGGGCCGCCGAGCCACTGGTAGAGGCCGAACAGCAGGGCGCCGAGCACGAGGAAATGGAGCAATGGTTCGTGGAAAAGCTTTTGGGGCATGGATGCTGTCGGTTTGGATGGCGGCCGGGTGGCCTTGTGCATCGTACCTACGGCCACTCGGCGAGCCGGAGAAGGATAGCTGCGAGCAGCACGTCGCGCGGAAAGGGCGTGTCGTCGGGGCGCGAGCCGATCAGCGGGTGCACCGTCTCCACGTCGATGGCCGCCGACCAGTGGTCGGCGTTCAGGTACCCCAGCAGCGTCGAGCCGGGGATCAACGCGTCACGCGCCAGCAACTGGCCATCGGCGTGCAGGTCGTAGCGCAGGAGGCGCCGCCACACCGGCACCAGGATGGCCGACATCTGCTCCCGGGTCGCAAACGCGGCCACGGAGTAGTAGCGAACGTGGTCCGGTAGCGGGTTCCGGTTCAGCCACTCCCGCCGTGTCTCGACGGCGAGGCTGTTGATGACCTGGCCGTCCCCGGGGGCACAGCGCCCGCTGGGAATTCGGCGGAGGAGTGTGTCATAGATTCCCGCGGCATCTTTCGTCACCGGAGTGCCGCCGATCGCGCCGGCGACACTCACCACGGCCTTGACCCGCGCGGCAAGGGCGGGATAGCGCACGAGGAATTCCAGTATGTCGTTCGCGCCCTTCGAGTAGCCGATCAGCACGGCGGGCCCCGCCTCCCCGGGTGGCGCCGCCTCCAGCCGGTCGGCGATCTGGCGGGCGTTGTGCTCGGTCCCGGACCGGCCGCTGACGACGATGGTCGCGAGGCGATAACCCGCCGCCCGCAGCCTGGCCGCCGCGCCGTTGAAGGGCCGCGCCTCCTCGCCCAGGCACTCGCTGAACGCGCCCGTCACTATGTAGACCTGTGGCGCGTGATCCGGCGTCGGCAGGCTGCGCCCGGTGCCGTCCGGCTCGTCAGCCAGCCGCCAGAGGAAGGCAGCGCAGTCGCCCGCCCCTGCTCCGGCCTCCCCGGAATCGGCAAGGACCCCGCAAAAAATCTCCCGGAACCGCGCGCGCCCGTCGACCACGGTGACCGGCACCGCCGTCAGTGGCCCGGCGCCGGCCATGAGGTCGCTGCGGGTAGGCTCCGCGACGCAGCCCGCCAGAAAGAGCGTGGCGCCAATCAGGGCGCCGGCGGCCCGGTTCACGGCGATGCCACCTCGACCGGGGCCAGCGGCCGGACGTTGCCAGCCGCCGCCCCCGACTGACCCTCGGTCATGGGCGCCGCGGACTGCTCCCACAGCAGGCTGCGGACGGCCGAGAGGGGTACCGGCTCGGGGGCCAGCACCACGACGAGCCGCAGCCCGTCACTGAAGTACGGGTCGTCAGTGAGGTTGACGCGCGCTTCGGAGGGGGTCGCCGGGGCGCTCCCCTTCACGAAGCCGAAGCTGCCGACGAGCCCCTGGGCCAGCAGGCTGTGCAGCAGGTATTCCCGCGTCGTGTCCACCGCAGGGTCTATGACGTGGGTCGTCAGCGTGGGCGACTTCGGGGTTGCCTTCACGCCGATGTCGCGGCTGACCTGGCCGATCCAGACCATGCGTCCCTGGCAGGTGAAGGGCGCCAGCCACAGCCTCATGTGATTGCGCTGGGCGATGGAGCGGCGCGCGCGCTGGAGGGCGAGATCGTGCTTGCGGCCCAGGGCATAGAGGCTGCTGACGGGCGCCACCGGGTAGGCGGCGCCTGAGATGGCGGCGCCCACTTCGCGCCCGATCGTGCGGAGGTCGATGCGGTGGGTGAATGACCAGCCGCTGCGGGAGAGCGCCCCGAGCACCTCGGGCGCGTCGCCGACAATCACGACGTTGAGTGGATCGCCATCGCGGGTGCCATTCGCATTCGTCGCGCAGCAGGGCAGGCGCTCCAGCTCCGCGCGCAGCCGGTCGAGATCGATGTCCGGCAGCTCGCGACCGGCGTACACCCGCGCCGGGTCGAGCCGCTCGTAGTCGAAGTCGCCATCGGGCAGCGGGAGGGCGAAGTCGAACCGCCGTTCCTGCGGCCCGGCAGCCGCGCCCGAGGCCTGCTCCAGCTCAGCCTGGTAAGCATCCGTGGTCAACAGGACCTCAAGATAGCGCCCGCCTTCCGTGCGGGGCAGGATCACGAAGCCCTCGGTCTCGGTGGCCGGTTCGAAGCGAGCGCGCAACGCGGAATCGCGCAGTCGCTGGCGCAGGTCCTCGAACGCGTCCTTCGGGACCTCACTGCGCATCAGAAAGGCAGCCTCGTCCGGCGAGTAGAAGTCCCGCTCGAGAACGCTGCCAATCACCCAGAGCCGCTGCCTGGACGCATTGCGGACCCTGGCCCAGAGGGCCTGCAGATCGTGGGCCGCAAGGTCAACGCCGAAGTGCCGCTCCGACTGCTCGTCGGTGAGGATTGCGACAGTGACGGTGACGTCCTCCACCGTCTTCGACTGGACACCCATGAGATCGCCGGGCGTCGCCAGTGGCCGGGGCGCATAGGGCAAGGTCGCGCACGACGCGAGGCCCAAACTGGCAACCAGGGCAGCAACGCGTACGCCCGCCATCGCCCGCCTCACCCGACGCACTCGCTGCTCCCCATCGCGACAGATTCCCTGGCCCGTGACCGGTGGATAGTAGCCCGCCGGCCGGGCCGCTGGCACGGCCGGTATGGACAGGCGCCCGGGCGCGGCCGTACGGTATCGTGTCCATTCACTGTTGACCTGCTGGTCCGATCCACATGGCCATCGCTCCACCACATGGTTTCCTCGCCGCACTCTCTGCCTGCATCCTCGCCGGTTGCGCGGCCGGCACTGGCTCTTCGGGCACCGCGGACGACGACGCGCTGGAGGACTTCATCGTGGAGACACGGAGCTCCTCCGTCCTCGGCGCGGACAGCCACTTCACCGGCAGTCCCTACGAGGACGTGGGCCGCACGGGCCTGTTCCCGGCCCACCCGCCCGCCGACTGTGACATCGCGGTCCTGGCAGGCGGCGAGGACTCCTTCGCCGTCCGCATGGCCGCACTCCGCAAGGCGGACACGTCGATCCGCATCCAGGCCCTGGTGTTCAAGGGCGACGAGTCGGGGCTGCGCATCGCGGAGGTGCTGAAGCAGAAGAAAGCCGAGGGCCTCGACGTCCGGGTCATCGTGGACGCCTTCTCCAACCCGTGGCTCCAGACCCAGTGGCTCTTCTTCGACCTGAAGCAGCACGGCATCGAGGTCGAGGGCTACGAGGCCCTGGCCCTGCAGTGGCTCAACGAGTTGCCGATTCCCAAGCTCACCCCTCACGCGGATCCCGACCAGCCCAACAAGCGCTTCCACGAGAAGATGTGGATCATCGACGGCGAGACGGACCACGGCGTGGCCGTCACCGGCGGGCTCAACATCGGCAACGAATACTTCCGCGTCAACCCGCAGGAGCCCAGTGCCTACTGGCGGGACCAGGACGTGGTCCTGCGGGGCAAGGTGGTGGCCGACATGGTCGCGGCGTTCGATCGCAATTTCGACTACTTCGTCGGCGTGAAGAAGGCGAAGGGGATCTTCAACACCAACATCTACTGGGACGCCACGCGGGTCGTGCTGGACGAGACCGGCAAGCTGCCCATCCGCTTCGACACCGACCCGGCGCTCGTGGCGCGCGTCGCGACACTTGAGGCACGCCAGCCCGCCACCGCCTTCAGGCCAGCGGCCTGCCGCTTCTTCCAGAGCCGGCCCAGGTTCCGGGAGTCCTACCTCCAGCAGGCCTACGTGAAGCTGATCGAGCGGGCCAAACGGGAAGTACTCATCGCCAATGCCTACTTCGTGCCCACGCCGGCGATATCGCGGGCACTGAAGGACGCCGCCGCGCGCTGTGTCTCGGTGCGCCTCGTGTCCAACAGCCCGGAAACCAACGACCTGCCGGAGATCAGCATGGTCGGCCGCGGCCACTACAAGGACCTGCTGGCCGTTAATGAGGAGGCCGCGGTCGCGGCCTGCCCCAACCAGGACGCCGGTATCCGCATCTGGGAATGGACTGGCCAGGCGCCGGACGAGCCCGTCCCCACCCAGGGCACCATGCATTCGAAGTTCGCCGTGGTGGACGGCCGCCGAAGCCTGGTCGGCTCCTACAATCTCGACCCCCGGAGCGAGCGGCTCAACAGCGAGACCGCCGTGGTGTTCGACCACCCCGACCTGGCCGCGCAGCTGCGGACGGCACTGCTGGAAGGTGACCTTCGCTACAGCCGGGAAGTCACCCCGGGGATGGCGGCCGGCTTCGCCGCTCCCGAGGATGTCATCTACCGGTTCCGGAAGTCGATCGGGGATTTGTTCGCGCCGAGTCTCTGACCGCGACGGGCCGAGCACTATTCCCAAGGCGATGTCGCGAAAGCCCTTGCCTCGTCCGCGCTGCCCTTCTTCATGAAATCGTGCTGCGAGTCGTCGGTAAAGTACTGCCAGAAGGCCTGCTTCATCGCTGACTCATCAATGCGGAAATCCCCGGCCTTTTGGCGTTCTTCCAGATACTGACGATAGGCGTCCAGCGGCTCGGGGCCGAGTTGCTGGTAGATGATGCGCCCGCCATAGGCCTCGTGCAGGGACTTGTTGATCTTCCACTGCCGGATCAGCGACGAGCCCATCTCCCGCCGCATGGCGTCGACCTGACGCTTCTCATCCGGGCTCAGATCTTCTTCCCCCGCGGTCAGGCCTTCGGCTGCCATCCCGCGGCGCATGTTCCCGAGGTAGCTGGCAAGCTCGGCTTCTTCGACCTTGATACCCCGCTCGGCGGCGTAGCGAGCGAAAAGCCGCGCGATTATCGTTGACTGCATTTCAGCTACATCGTTGGCGCGAACCTCCTCGCCCAGCACGGTCGCGACGACCGGCGGCAGCGGTTCGAATTCGATGATCGCCCCGTCCGCCATGGTGGCCAGGAACAGGTGGCCGTCCTTCATCACGTAGCTGCGCACCCACTCGAATTGCGCCAGGTAATTCGCGGGATCATCCGGGGCGTAGTTGGTGTCGTCCATCGAGGCGATGTTGACCAGCCGCCAGGCACTGCCGTCCAGTTCGCCTGCGGTCGCCACGGCCGACAGCAAGACGCTGGCAACCAGGGCCGGGGCGGCATTGATGCAAGGCAGTCTCATGCCGTCAGCCTCCCTCGATGGCGGCCAGCGGCACTTCCCAGACCTCACCGTTGGCGAAATTGAGGATCCACAAATCACCTTTCAGCTTTGCCTTGAGCTCGCGGTTGGTGGCGTTCACGTAGTCCTTCATGAAATTGATGGTGAACCTCTCGCCCTTCTGGTTCTGCACGGTGATCGAGGCCTGGCCGCCTTCCATGCGCGCGATACCGGCCGGGCAGTTGCCAAACTCGGAGTCTCCGGCAGCTCGACACCGCAGGAGGGTGGTGGCGTCAAAGTCGGCAGTGGTGAACGGCGAGGTCGGGTTGCTGTCAGCGGGCAGGGGTTTGAGCATGGAAGTGTCCCAGTACACGTAGACGCTCACGTCCGGGAGGCGGAAGATCTGGCCCTGGTCGCCCAGCCCGCTCTGGCGGTAAACGGCGCGGCCTTTCTGGTCGCGGAAACTACCGGGGCTGTCACCGACCGGCGCGAGCTCATGGGTCACCCCATCGCTGCGGGTGATCGTGATGTAACCCTGCCGCTGACCGAAGGTGCAGGGGATCATGGCGTCGGCGCGATCCGAACCGGCAGGGTAGATTATGCAGGCGGCATCGGTCGAGTCCGCCAGCGCAGGAGCTGTCCAGAAGGTGGCCAGAGTGGCCGCCATGCAAGCGAATCGCTTCATCCGGCAAGACCTCCGGGCGGGTACCACACCAAAACCATCACGAACCTCAAATCGTAGCTATGGACGTGCCACTTGACCACGGCGGCGATTGCCGGGGAGTTGTGGTCCCGGAGGATGGCCAGTAGTGTAGCGGCCGTCACAGTCCGCTTGCTTCCACGCCAGGACGCCGCCCGCATGCCACGCAACAGCCACGTCGCCGGGGCAGTGCCTGCCCTGCTCCTATGGGCAATGACGGGCTGCACCCCGGGCACCTGGCCGGACGCTCCCGCTGAGACTCCGCCGCCGGATCCGGCCACGCAGGCGCTGTTAGCGGCCGCCGGCGCCCCCGACTACTGGCGGGACGTCAAGCCGGTGCTGGACCAGCGCTGCGTCGTCTGTCACGCGTGCTTCGACGCACCCTGCCAGCTCAACCTCGCCGCCTTCGAGGGCATCGAGCGCGGGGCCAGCAAGGACGTCGTCTACACCGCCACCCGGGTGAGGGAGGCCGCGCCCACGCGCCTGTTCCTGGATTCGCCGACCGCGGCGGGCTGGCGGGGCAAGGGCTTCTACAGCGTGCTCGATGATGTGTCGCCGACCTCGCCGGCCGCCGCCCGGCAGGGCCTCATGCTGAAGCTGCTGACCCAGAAGCGGCAGCACCCCCAGGTGGCCGCGATGCCACTCGGCAAGGACTACGACGTGGCGATCGACAGGGACCAGCAATGCCCGGCGCCGGAGGAATTCCCGCGCTTCGCGAAGCGCTTCCCCCAATGGGGAATGCCCTACGGCCTGCCGGGCCTGGCCGATGCCGAGTTTGCGACACTCGCCGGCTGGCTGGCCCGCGGGGCGCCGTACCGGCCCCCTGCGGCGCCGGACGCCGCAGTGCTCGAGGAAGTCGCCGCCTGGGAAGCATTCCTCAACGGACCGTCCCCGAAGGAGCGGCTGATGAGCCGCTACCTCTATGAGCACCTCTACCTCGGCACCTTCCATTTCGACATCGGCCCGTCCCGGCAGTTCTTCCGCCTCATCCGCTCGCGCACGGCGCCGGGCCAGCCGGTGGAGGTCATCGCGACGCGCCGCCCCTTCGACGACCCGGGCACGGAGGCGTTCTGGTACCGGCTGGAGCCGGTGCATGCCACCGTGGTGGCCAAGACCCACATGCCCTACCGGCTCGACGCCGCCCGGATGGAGCGCTTCCGGCAGCTGTTCCTGGCCCCGGACTACGAGGTCGCCAGCCTGCCCGACTACTCGCCCCCAGTGGCGAGCAACCCATTCGTGGCGTTCGCGGCGCTGCCGGTGGAGTCCCGGTACCGCTTCATGCTCGACGACGCGGAGTACTTCATCCAGGGCTTCATGAAGGGCCCGGTCTGCCGGGGACAGGTGGCCGTGGACGTGATCGACGACCGGTTCTGGGTGGTGTTCGCCGCGCCGGATGGCCCGCTCACGGAGCAGCTCCCGGGCCTGCTGGAACTCGAGGGCAGCCGGCTGCGGCTGCCGGCGGACAGCGAGACGACCCCGTTCGGGCTGCTCTCCTGGCGCCGCTACCGGGACCGGCAGGTCGAGTACCTGCAGGCCAAGCAGCAGTTCATGGAAGAGTCGGCGGAACGGTCGCAGGTGGACCTCTCCCTCGTCTGGGACGGCGACGGGAAGAACACCAACGCCGCCCTCACCATCTTCCGGCACTCGGACAACGCGTCCGTGGTCCGCGGCCTCGTCGGCGAACCGCCGAAGACGGCCTGGGTGATCGGGTACTCGCTCTTCGAGCGCATCCACTACCTGCTGGTCGCCGGCTTCGACGTCTTCGGCACGGCGGGCCACCAGCTCAACACGCGCCTGTACATGGACTTCCTGCGGATGGAAGGCGAATTCAACTTCCTCACGCTGCTCCCGGAGGCCAGCCGCAAGGCGGTCCGGGACTACTGGTACCGGGACGCGGACAAGTCGGTACGGGAGTACGTCTACGGCAGCCGCATCGCCTTCGACCGGGACTCGGACATCCGCTACACCACGGATGATCCGCGCCTGGAACTGTTGCAGATGCTGGCGAAGAAGCTGGCCCCGGTACACGACCAGCAACACGACCTGCGGTACGAGCCGGACGCGGCACTGCGGGCGGAACTCGGGCGCCTCGCCAGCCTGCGGGGCGAGAGCGCGACGCTGATGCCCGAGCTGGCGTTTCTCGCTGTCACGGGTGCCGGCACGGACGGGCCGGCGATCTACTCACTCGCTCGGGACACCGCACACACCAACGTGGCCTCGCTCTTCAGGGAAGAGAAGCGCTTCGTGCCGGCCGAGAACACCCTCTTCGTCGGCCGCGGCTTCATCGGCGCCTACCCTAACGCGTTCTTCCGCGTGGCCCGCGCCGAACTCCCCGCGTTCACCTCGGCAGTTGCTGGCCTGCGCTCGGAGGCGGAGTACCGGGCGCTCGTGGCCCGCTTCGGCGTGGACCGGACCAACCCCGGCTTCTGGCAGCACAGCGACACGCTGGCCAGGACCTACGCCGGCCTCGAGCCGGTAGCGTCCGGCATCTTCGACTTCGGCCGCCTCGAGAACCGCTGATCCAGGTGCACCAGGGACTGGGGATCGGCCCCACCCTGCTGGCCGCCGCGAGCTACGGGCTGTACCAGATCGGCGAGGTGTAGGCCCGCTCCTGGGTGGTCATGGGGACTTCGGGCGGCATCGTGATGCCGTAGCGCTTCGCCTCGTAGGCGGTCCAGCGCGGCGTGGGGATCTCGATCACCCGGGCATAGTAGAAGGCGCTCTCGCCCGCGTCGAAGTCTGGGTCCTGCCACACGGCGATCAGTTCCGGCGAGCCGATGCTGTTGGTCCAGGTGGCACTGGCCACGTCCACCGTGTTGCCGACCGGCGGCAGCTTGCCGTCCGCGCCGGGCTTGCGGTCATCGGACCAGGCCACGTCGTAGACCTTCTCCTGGGTCTTGCCGGCCTTGTCCATCCAGCCCTTCACGACCTGGATCCGGTCCAGGTTGCCGCTGTAGGGGTCCTTCATGGCGGCCAGCAGGAAGCTGGGCCGCTTGCCGGCGGGGGCCTTGCGGAGGTCGCCGCCCATCGGCACGCCCTTCGCATAGCCGATGCTTGCCGGCTGGCGCGTCATGGTGTCCTGGGCGGCGAAGTCCCAGCCGCCGAAGAAGCGCACGGTCATGCGGGAGCCGGTCGTGGCGTAGGTCTCCTTGCGCTTCATGGCGTCGAATACCGCCTCGCGGGTGTTCTCGGTGGCCCACACGGCCGCATAGCCGGACGCCGCCTGCTGCCAGCCCATCACGCTGAGCTTCGGGTCGGGCGCCTGGATGACGACGTGCTCCCAGCGGTGGGGGCCTGGCTCCACGCCGGAATGCTTGCCGAAGAAGTTGTCTTCCTCCACGGCAGTCAACGACGTGTGCGAGTCGGTGCTGCCCACCATGCCGAACTTGTAGGGGTTCACGCCGAGCCTGCGCTCCAGCTGCAGTCCGGTCTTCAGGGCCGAGCGGGCGTACTCCCACTGGAGCATTTCCGGCTTCTTGAGCTGGGTGCCGGTGAGGTTCGACCGGTCCCAGGTCTCGTAGCCGGCAAACTCGTCGTTGGGGGACAGGAAGGGGTGGGACTCGCCGTCGCCCTTGATCTGGGTCGCCTCGATCAGCGGCTCGAAGCGGGCGCGCAGCGTGGCCAGCTCCTTCGTGAGCGGCTTGCCGTCGAAGGTCTCCACGGTGAACATGCGGCCGTTGCTGAGATTGCCGTTGTGGGGGATCGCCAGCACCTCGGCGCCGGTCTCCTTCTCGAAGGCAGCGAGATGCTTCCACAGATTCTCGGGATTCTTGCTGTCGTACTGGGAGTACGGCAGCGTCCGGTTGGCCACACTGGCGTCGCCCCGGAAGACCACGTTCCGGTGCAGGTTGTCGCCGCCGATAGCCGTCCACTCGAAGCCGATGAGCGCCGTGAAGCGGCCGGGCTCGTTGTACCTGTCGGCCAGCGTCGTGTAGGCCTGCCACGCATTTCGCACCGCCTTCTTGTTGTTGATGGGCGGCACGTCGCCGGAAAGCGACGCAACGATCTCCATCGCGGTCTTGAAGATCCGGTCGTTGTCGCCGCTGGTAAGTTCGCCGAACCACTTCTTCCCGGCCTCGGTAGAGAGCACTTCGGGGTCGCCGCTCAGCAGCTGCGGCATGAGGCCGTACATCTCGGCATGGTCGGCAATGACGAGGAAGTCCAGCGGGCGGGACAGTTTCGCGCGCAGGCCGCCGGTGCTGGTGACTTCCTCGCCCCGTGCGAAGCGGAACGCGTCCTCCTGGCCGACCCGGTTCATGGTGCCGGCGTCCACCGAGATGGATGTGTGCAGGTGCGTGTCGCCCCAGAGGACGCGGGTGGGAAAGTTGCGCCCGGCGTAGGGGGAGAACTGCGGCCCGGTGACGCGGGCCAGGGCTTCCTTCGTCGGGGGCTCGTCGGCCCAGGCGGTGGCGGCGACGAGGCTGGCAACCAGAAGGGGAACGGTAACGATGCGCATGAGACTCACCCTGCAAAACGGGGTCAGACCCCAATTAGCGTGCTATTTGGGGTCTGACCCCGATAAATCAGAACGTCCAGGCGAAGCCGACGGTCGGGCCTCCCTCGCTCACGTCCATCAGGAACCGGTTGGCGCCCTCGCCGTCGTCGTAGTCCACGTCGAGCCAGCGGAAGCCGATGAGCACGCTGGCGTGCTCGCCGAGGCGCCAGTCCGCGAAGGCGCTGCTGTGCCAGCTGAAGTCGCTGCCCGTGCCCAGGGGCGCAACGTCGCCACGCACGATCAGCGTCCAGTTGGCGCTGATGGGCCAGGCGTAGCGGAGGCCATAGATGACGTCCACCCAGTCCTCACTCAGTGACCCGCTGATGTCCTCACCCAGGGGGCCGCCGCCGACCACGGTCACGGTGGAGTCCACGTCCCAGTACCGGACACCAACGTAGGCGTCCAGACGGTCCGTCACGGCAATGGAGGCATCCAGCTCCGAGATCAGCTGCTCCAGCTCCACCGTCGTCCGGGTCTGGCCGAAGGGTCCGAGGCCGTTCTTGTCCGTCTCCAGGTCCATGTAGATGAAATCGGCCACGACAGCGAACGGGCCGTTGTCGCCCCGGTAGGCGGCCATCGCCCCGAATTCCAGGCTGTCGAGGATGTCGCCGAAGCTGACATCCACGTCGCCTTCGACGGGGCCGACGCCGGCGGTGCCATCGATGCCGGCACCGATCATGTAGAGGACAGCGGTGTGCTGCCAGTCGCCGTCGGCGGCGAACGCGGGTGACGCAGTCAATACCGCCAGCGCGGCGGCCGGGAAGAGCTTCATGGATACAATCCTGTTCATTATGGCGTGTACCAGATGGGTGAGGTGTAGGCCTGACCGGTGAGTAGAGGGCGAGTTCCTCGTGGCGGCGGCTCGCGCGCTAGTGTATGCCGACCCCCGCCGCGTTGCATCAGGGGTAGGGCCGCACCGGCCGCGGGGGTACAGCGGTAGCCGCCCGGGAGCAGGCCGGCCGCAGGAGCCAGCTACCGGGCCGGCTTTGCGCCCGCCGCCCCGATCTCCTTCTTCGCCGCCTCCCGCCTCTCCTTCTCCTCCAGGACGAGACGGTAGGCCACGTAGTACTTGTAGATGTTGCTCACGTAGGTCACCGTCTCGCGCCCGATGCGCTCCGACGCGATCTGCTCCACGTTGCCGAACCACACGTTGGGATCGAGGCCGCGCTTCTCCGCCTCGCGCCGCAGCTGGCGGATGCGCCCGGGGCCGGCGTTGTAGGAGGCGAAGGCAAAGAGCCCCTTGTTGAGCCGGTCCATGGGCTCGTCCTTGTAGTAGGTGTCCACTACCCACCGGATGTACTTCACGCCCGCGTGGATGTTGGGCTCGATCTTGGAGATGTCGCCTACCTTCAGTTCCTTCCCGGTGGTCGGCATCACCTGCATGACGCCGATCGCGCCGACCTGGCTCTTCACCGACTGGTCGAGGCCCGACTCCTGGAAGCCCTGGGCGGCCATCAGCAGGTAATCCATGCCGTACTGGTCGCTGTACCTTCTGAACATCCCGATCAGTGCCAGGAACTTCGCGCGCTCCGCCTCCGACGTGGCGTTCCTCACGTACTTCGTGCCCTGCAGGTAGCGCTGCTCCATCATGTTGCCGAACGCGGTGCCCAGGCCGTACTCGGCAATGATGCCGTTCAGCCCCGCAGCGAGCTGCGGGCTGTTCTTGCGGATCGCGACGGCCAGCCTGCCGCCCGTCCGCACCGCCACCCCGTCATGCACCGTCAGGTCCGGCAAGACCTGCTTCCAGAAGTCCGCGAGGTAATTGTCGACGACGGTCATCCCGACCAGGCCGGCGTTGACCATCTCCAGCAGGTCCTCGTCTTCGAGGTTCTCGGGCGCTTCCTCCATGGCAACTGGCGGCCTGCCGGCGGCCTTCAGGCGCTGGTTGAGCGCGAGCAGGCTCTGGTAGTAGCTGCTGGTCCGGCGGACGAACACCTCCTGCCCGGACAGGTCGTCGACCGTCGCGATCGGGGGGGCGCCGGGACCCGTCACCAGGATCTCGTTCACGCCCTCCCGGGTGGGATTCGTGAAATCCACGAGCTTCTGGCGCTCCGGGGTGACGGTCAGCTGCGCCATGACCATGTCCACCTTGCCGTCCACGAGCGCGGGCAGGAGCTGGTCCCGGGGCAGGGGCACGAACCAGAAGGAAACCTTGAGGTTTCCAGTCTTGCGCCGCCTGTTCAGCTCCTCTTCCATGAGCCTGCCGTACTCGTAGGCGACGCCCCGCTGGACCCCCTGGTCGACGAAGTAGTGGGTGCGGTTGAAGGTGACGCCGATGCGGACGAGGCGGCGCTGCACCATCTCGTCCAGGTCGCCCTTGAAGGACCTGTTGAGCTCGGCGCGCACGGACTCGGGCAGCGCCGACTCGTAGGCCAGTGGGGGCAGGGGCTCGTCGGCCGGTGCCCCGTTAGGTGGTCCCGGCGCCCTTTCGATCGAGGCCTGCTCGTCACTGCTGTCCGCGCACCCGGCCACCAGCAGGGTCGCAAGCAACAGCAGGACAGCAGCACGCATGGTCATTCTCCCCGCAGGCGGTGAACTCGGACACTCGCCGGCGATGTTAGCCCAGGAGCCGTTTCCCGCCGCTACCGCCGGCTTCCTGACCACGGAATCAGGGTCTTCCGCTGGGAATCCTCACCAGACTCCAGGCGCTCTGCCTCTTCCGCGGCCACCGCGCAGGGATCCTCGGCCCGGAACATCCGGTCCCACACGCCCTTGGCCAGGATCGAGATCCCGGCCGTGGCGACCGCGGCCCCGCCGGTGAAGAGCACGCCCTTCGGGTCGACCCCGATGCCGGGCTCGGCCAGCGAGCCAGTGACCTTCAGGTACGGGTTGACGATCTCGGCGACGGTCACGTCCACCCGCCCGCGCCGGGGGGCCGTGTTCAGGAAGAGCTCGAGCTGCTCCGTCCGGAAATCGATCGAGCCGCGGGTAATGATGTTGACCCTGTCGGTCTGCAGTACCACCGCGGGCGCGGACCGCAACACGCCACCGGTCGCCGTGACGAAGGCGGCCATGCAGCGCACGCTGGTGGCCTCCCTGCTCGCCATGCCCGGCACGACCGTGGTGACCAGGTCCCGCCAGAGTCCGCCGAACAGCACATCGAGGCTTCGTGCGGGTATGGACCCCGCCCCGGTCGTCAGCCGGAACCCGCCATCGAGGGACTGGGCCAGTTCGCGCCAGGTGGCGCCTTCGCCGGCGAATTCCATGTCGATTTCGGCGCGGGGCCGCGCATTGCGCACGGTGGGAGTGTCATCCAGCCGGGCCAGCCGCACGCCCGTGCCGCGGGCAGCCAGTTGCATGGCCGCGCCCCGCGCCCGTTTCTCGATCTGGCCGTGCATGCTGAGACGGCCGTCGGGCGGTGCCTTCATCTCCAGCGAGTCGAGCGTCAGGGCGCCGTCCTTCAGCCGGGCGGTCATGCGCAGGTCGTCCAGCGCGACGGTGGCGAACAGCGCCCGACTGGCCTGCACTGCCAGCGAACCGTCAACCCGGTCGAGCCAGGCCAGCGGGATCGGCGTATCGGGGATCAACCTTGGGCTGGCGCGGCGGCGCGCGGGTCCGGGCGGAGCCGCCGGCGCAGCCGTGGCCACCGGTGCGGACTCGCCGAAGAAGGGGGTGAGGTCCAGGAGGTCCGAGCGGAAATCCACGTCCAGCACCGTGCGCTTCCCGAGCTCGAGCTGCAGCTTACCGTCGAAGTCCGTCGCCCCGAGCCGGCCCGTGGCCCGCTCGACCCTGAACGCGGTCGGCGTGCCGGTGAACTCGGCGGTCAGGTCGAAGGGCTGGGCCGGCAGGTCCAGGGCGACGAGCCGGCCGGCTGCCGCGAGATCCCGGGTGCTCGCCACCAACTTGAGTGCGGTGGCCGAGAAATCCGGCGCCCAGTCGAGCCTGCCGCTGCCGCTGATTCGTCCGGCGTCCGTGCTGAACTCCGCCTCGTCGAGCGTCCAGGCACCACCGCCCTGGGCCTGGCCGCCCACGCGCAGGTCGAAGGGCACTGCCGTGGACCGCGCGGAGCCGAGACGGGGCAGGAAGGGCGTGACGTCCCTGCCCTTTGCCACCACCCGGAACTCGCCCCGGACGGCGCTGAGCGGCAGCTCGAGGTCGGCATCCACCGTGCCCTGGGCGCCTGCGGCAGCGACCTGCATCCGGGTCAGTCGGAGGCGCTTCGGCGTGAGTGCCAGGCTGCCTGCCACGCGGAACTCCCCGGGGGGCAGCTTGTAGCCTGGGACCAGCCCGGCGAAGGCCTCGAGCCGCGGGCCCTCCAGCGAGAGATCCAGGGTCGTGCCGACCTTCGGCTGGTCGGCAACGCGGCCCGACAGGAGCAGGTTCGCGCCGGCGACGGTGCCCCGCACGTCGTCCAGCCGGGACACGCGCGGCTCCCGGCGCAGCCGGCCACGCAGGTCGAAGGCGCCAGCGGGCAAGTCGTCAATGCGGAAGTCCGCCGCCAGCTGGCGGAGGTCGGGACCGCGGAGCGACCAGGTGACATCCGTGCCGGGACCCAGCGGCTCATTGGCCACGAGCCCGTCGAGGCCCAGCTGGTCGCGCCCGCCACGCAGCTGACCCTTGCGGACCAGGGTGCCATTGGCCGTCCACTCCACCTCGGCGGTTGCCGCAAAGTCGACAGCGGGCAGGCCCTCCAGGCCGGCGACCTCGCCAACGCGGGCGAGGCTCGGACCGGAGGTCGTCAACTCGAGGCGTGTGCCGTAGAAATCGGGGCTGGCGCCGAGCCGGCCGGAGAGTGTGGCTGCGCCGAGGACCGTCGTGGCGCTGACGTTGATCAGCTCACCGCCATCGCCGGACCTGAGCGTGCCGGAAATATCGAAGGCGCCCCCCAGCGAGGGCGGCAGCGACAGGAAGGCGCGAAAGCGCCCCAGGTCGGCACCGCGAAACCGGAGCTCCAGGTCGTTGCCCTTCAGTGCCGTGTACTGCGCCACGGTGCCATTCAGGCTGGCACTGGCGTCCGCCACGGTGAGCGTCGCGTCGTCTATCCGGAGCCGTTCGCCTGCCCGGTCGAGGGCTGCCGTCAGGCGGAACGGCTCGGCCGGCAACCGGTCCACACCGGCCAGTCCGCCCGCGAAGCTCAGGTCCGGGCCGTCGATCTCGAGCGCGACGCGGGCCCTGCTCATCACGGCCGGGTCGGCGAGCTCGCCGCGGACCTTGATCGTGAACTGGCCGATGTCCCCCGTCAGCTCGCCCTCCACGCCGGCACCGTCGCCCGACGGGCGGACCACACCCTTGAGCGACAGTGGACCGGAACCCAGGTTCCGCACGCCGAACCGGGTCGTCAGGTACTCCGCGCCCGGGCCGCGGACATCCAGATCCAGCTCGGTATTGACCGGACGCGCAATGTCGTCCACGCGGAGATCGAGGCCCACGGCGAGCTCGCCCAGACGGCCATCGAGCGCCACGCTGAAGTCACGCCCGGCCACCAGGCGCTCGAAGGGCCCGGCCTGCGCCTCGAGGCTGATCGGCTCGTCGTTGGCCGTGCCCTTCCCGGCCAGCCCGAGCATGCCACCCGCCACCCGTCGCTGCTCCAGGCTGTCGAAGCGCAGGTCCAGTGGCCGGTCGAGCCGAGGCCCGATGAACCGGACGCGGGCACCCGGCAGCGACACGCCATCCACCACCACCGGCAGGGACTCGGGCCAGGTGAACTTCGACTCGGCGGAGTCTGGCGCGAATTCCCAGTTGTTGGCGCCATCGGCCCGCCGCTCCAGCAGCAGGTCGAGGCCATCCACCTCGATCCGGCGCACGATCACGGGCCGGTTGATGAGGGATGCCGTATCAATCTCGATGGTCAGCCGGCCAACCCGGAGCATGTCGCCGCGACTGCCCCAGGCGACGTTGGCGAGGCGGATACCCTCGGCGCTGAAGCGCAGCGTGTGGCCAGCCCGGATGGAAACCGGGCCGTCGATCACGAGCGGCCGTTGCAGTTGCCCGCTGGCCCAGCGGATCAGCGGCCTGCTTAAGCCGCCGAAGTCCACCGTGAAGAACGCCAGCGCCATTGCCGCAGTGAGCAGCAGGACGGCGACCAGCGCCGCCAGGAGCAGGCGGCCTGGCCTCATCGGATCTCGTCGAGAATCGAACCCTCGGAAATGGGCCGGCCGATCGCGAGCTGCAGCTGGACGCTGCCGTTGTCCACCCAGCCCAGCGACAGGATGAACGGCCCCACGGGCGTACGGCCGCCCACGGAACCCGACACGCCATAGAGCGCGCCATCGGCAATGTTGTCGATGCGGTTGCCCATGCGGCCACCCTGGAGCCGGAGGCCCGCGTAGAGCGCCTGGCCGAAGAGCGACTGGATGTCCGCCATCTTCCAGTAATAGCTCGACCCGGCGAACCAGTAGCTGTCGCCACGCAGCTCGCCGCGCTGCAGTCCCGGGAAGGTCCGGATGCCGCCGAGCTGGAATTCCTGGGTCGGTGGCAGGGTGCCGCTGAGCCTGTCGCCGCCACCGAAGATCAGGCTGAGCGCGTCGCCCCGGAAGGGGAAGGACTTGGTGATCACGCCCTCCAGGAGGCCATAGTCCTGCTCGCCTCCCAGCCAGTCGTCCGAACTCACCAGCCGCGCATTGATGAACGTGCCCCGGGTCGGCAGGCCAACCGCGTCCCGGGTGTCGTACACCAGGCGGAGCTGCAGGCTGGAGTCGGCCTCCCGATCACCCTCCGGCAGCACCGTCGGGCCCGTGTCCAGTTCCGTGTCAAGCCAGCCACTGCGCACGCCCAGCCGGACCTGGGCGCGGGTATCGAAGTTCATCCCGACGTCCACCTGGCCATAGAGTTCGCTGAGGATGTAGCGGGCGACCCGGTCGCCGTCGTTATAGATGTTCTCGAAATTGCGCTCGAACCGCGCGAGCGGCTGCACGAAGAAGCGCTGCGGGACATCGAGCGGCTGGTAGAGGTCAGTCTCCACCAGCCACTGCTCGCCGATCTGCACCGAGCTGTGCCACTCGCCCCCGCGCGGGTTCAGCCAGGTGCGGTTGTGATCGACGCGCAGCAGGGCCTCGATGCCGCCATCCGCGTCGCCGGCGAGGCCGAGGTCGAAGCGGACGAAGTCCGGCCCCCAGGACTTCTCCACCGGCGTGATCTCCAGGACCCGCGCATCGGCCGGGCCGGTCTGCCGGTACGAAACCTTCTCGAAGTCACCCAGGGCATAGATCCTCCCCGTATCCTCCAGGAGTTCCGACCGGGTGACCACCGCGCCGGGCTTCACGCTCCGCAGCTGGGTCCGCACGTAGTCCGGGTTGACGCGCTTCAGCCCCTTGATCTCCACGCCAGCCAGCCGGGCCGATTGCGCTCCCTGCCGGGTAACCGACTGGCGCCAGGCCAGGTACTCGTCCTCCGGCACCGAGAGCCGGGACAGCTGCTCCCGCATCCCGAGCGCCGCCTCCCGGCCGAGGGGCACGGCATCGGGCACACGGTCGAAAGCGGCCGAACCGATGTCGCCCATGGGCACGACGATACTGACATCCTGGGCCGTCAGGCTGGCAATCTGGGCCTTCTGGTTCGCGTCGATCATGACGTCCAGCGAACGACCCGCCAGCGTCAGGGCGGCGGTCAGGTCCGCGGCCTTGGGCGGGGGCGAGGACAGCGACACGGCAATCACCACGTCAGCGCAGAGGTTCCGGGCGATGTCCACCGGCAGGTTACGCATCATGCCGCCGTCGGACAGGATCCTGTCGTCGACCAGGACGGGTGAGAACGCGCCCGGCACCGCCATGCTGGCCCGCATCGCGACCGAGAGGTCGCCGCCCTCGAGCACCACCATCTCGCCCGCCAGCATATCCGTGGCCACGGCCCGGAACGGGATGGGCAGGTCATCGAAATTCTCGGTGTAGCGGGCGCCGGCCACGAGGCCCCGGATGACGTCCTCGATGTCCTGGGTCTTCAGCAGTCCGCTCGCGGTAGTGATCGAGCCGCCCTTGATCCCGAGGTCGAGACTGTTGGTGTAGGTGATGCCGGCCAGCTTCCGGTGGATGGGCGTCCGGTCCCGGAGGCCCTCGGCGCCGACCGTGCGGGACCAGTTGATGCCGAGCACGGCCTTCTCGATCTCCTCCGGCGGCATGCCGGACGCGAAAGTACCGCCCACCAGCGCGCCCATGCTGGTGCCCGTCACGCAGTCGACGGGGATGTGCAGCTCGTCGAGCACCCGGAGCACGCCGATGTGGGCCGCGCCCTTGGCGCCGCCGCCGCCGAGGACCAGGCCGATGCGGGGACGCCCCGCCGGACGGAGTTCGGCCGCCGCCCCTGTGGCGGGCTCCTGTGCGACGACTTGGGCCGTGGCAACCAGCCCGAGCACGGCGAGACCAGTGCCGGCCAGGATCCTGTATGACGCACTCATGTAGAGGCCAACCTTTCCCGCCCAACGGCCTGTATCGTGGCAACCGGAGCCGGTGCATCCGGGGGCGCGCAGAATATACAATGCCCGGGCCTATCCGGTGTACATCCTGAGCGGCATCCGGTGCCGGTGACAATGGGCTCCGCGGCACCCTAGACTACCGCCCCCCAATCCACCCACAGAGGGCGCGAACCATGAAACCCACCATCCTTGCCATGGCCATGATCGCCAATGGCCTGGCCTCCCTGGCCCTGCCGTCGCTGGCAGCCGCCCAGGTCAACCCGACCTTCGCCGAGCTCAACGGGGCCGTCGAGGAGGCCCGGACGATCATCCAGTCCGAGCGCAAGCTGCTCATCAGCCAGGGACTGTCCCTGACGGCCGATGAGAGCAAGGCCTTCTGGCCCGTCTACGACCAGTACATGCTGGACATGAAGGCTGCCGGCGACCTGCGGGTGAAGGTGATCACCGACTACGCCGCCAGCTACGAGAACCTCAGCGACGAGACCGCCAGGCAGCTGATCGGCGACATGCTCAAGTACCAGGAGAAGGTAGTGAAGACCCGGAAGAGCTACCTGCGCAAGTTCCGCAAGGCGATACCGGAGGTGAAACTGGCCCGGTTCTACCAGATCGAGAACAAGCTGGATGCGATCGGCAACTTCGTGCTTGCCGACCAGATCCCGCTGGTGCCCCAGGCCCCGTCCTCCCAGCCGATCACGCCACCCGCCCGCTAGAGCCCGATTATCCCCGGCCGCCGGGCGCCAGCCCGGCGGCCGGGAATCGTGCCGTCAGAACTTACTGCCGATGTCGAGGCGCAGGCCGCCAAAACTGGGCGTGCCGCTCGCCTTGCCGATGTCCACCCAGCGCTCTTCGTAGCTGAGCCGGGCGAACCAGCCAGGCGCAAAGTCCCAGCGGCCCCCAACGCCCAGGCCATAGCTGAAGGCATCCTCCGTCTTCGTGTCCACGAAGGTGGTGCAGATCTGTCCGTACCACGGATCCCACCAGCAACCAATTTCCGGCGGCCCTTCGGCAATGTTCGTGTCCACCGACGTGTATCCCAGGTTGGCGCTCACGAACGGGGTCAGCGGACCGTCCATGAAGTGCCAGGTGCCGTTGACGGAAATGCTCAGGGTGTCGAATTCTCCGGAGATGGTTCCAGTGAGACCCGGCACATCCGCGGACTGCACCGTGCCGTCATAGTCCACCGTGCCGAACGACATGTCGCCGCCGATGAGCAGGCGCTCGCTGAAGTTGTAGCCGAAGCCGAAGCCGAAGGCCAGCTCGTCGTCGGTGTCGATCGTCGAGCCGCCATCGAAATCCACGTTCTCACCGAAGTTGAACCGCAACCCGCCGTAGGCTTCCCAGGTGCCGGCGCGCTCCATCCCCGGCCCCCCACCCGGAATCTGGGCCGACGCGAGTTGCACGCCGGGCCCTGCGAGGAGGATGGCAAGGCAAAGCCTGAAGAACGATTTCATTTGCTCACTCCATAATTGGCGTCCGGCGGCCGCGCCGGCGACTGGAACCACTGCTCCGGCGGCACCACCTTCGGCGTCTCCGGGTCACCCTCGTAGGCCGGCACCATGATCTGCACGCCGTACTCGTTGAACACGTCGAGGATGTTCTGGTGCAGGTCCGAGTAGGCCTGGACGAGCGCCCTGGCCTCGGCCTTGTACACGTTCAGCTGGTAGGCTACGGCGAAGTCGCCCAGCTCCCGCTGCAGGACGAAGGGTGGTGGCTCGGTCATCAGGCCCGGCGTGCGCGCCGCCGCGTCCAGCAGCATGGCATGCACCTGGCGCCAGGGCACCGCGTAGTTGATGCGGACTTCCGTCTGCAGGATCAGGCCGTGCTCCCGGGAAAGTGCGCTGTAATTGATGACATTCGTGGCTAGCAGCGTGCCATTGGGAATCGTCACCTCCTCGTTGCGCACCGTCCGCAGCCGGATGGTCAGCAACCGGATCTGGGTGACCACGCCCAGCGTCTCGCCCACCTTGATCATGTCCCCGACGCGAAGCACGCGCCCGAACGTGGTGATGTAGCCGGCGATGACGTTGGACACGGAGGATGACGCGCCCAGCGACAGGACCAGGCCGGCGAACACCGAGAGCCCCTGCAGCGCCTCGGAGCCGGCTCCGGGCAGGTACGGGTAGGCCATCACCAGCACGATGCCGATGACGAAGACCCGCGCGATCTTGTAGGTGGCGCTGGACCACTCCTGCTCGAAGCCCGGCAGGCTGACGGCGCCCCGCTCGAGGGCGCCGAAGTACAGGCGCAGCAGCCGGAGCCCGAAGCGGGCCACCAGAAACAGCACGACGAGGAACAGGAGCTTGGGAATATAGTTCGCGATGCCGACGGCAATGGTGGCCAGCGGGTCGAGCAGCAATCCGGCCAGGTCATCGCTCAGCCAGCGCGTCCAGGGGAACTGGCCCAGCACCACCTCGAACCAGACGAAGAACAGGATGGCGATGACCAGGACCCGGATCGTGACGATCGAGCCGCGCATGGCGCTCAGCATGGGCGCAATGCGCAGCACGTCGCCGACCTTGCCGTGGGCGGACTGGACCAGCCTGCCGTAGCGGCGCTCCAGGAACCCGTCGAGGCGGCGGAACAGGACGACCGCGAGCCAGACGGCCAGCACCAGGGCCACGGTCGCAGCCAGGCTGACCAGCGCGCTGCGCAACAGCCGCTCGGGGCCGCGCTCGGTGCGATAGCGGGCAATCGCCTCCGCGAACTGGAGCTTGTGCGCGTTCGCCACGAGATCCGCGGACGCGCCCTCCCGCTGGGCGTCGGCCTCGGTCACGAGCATGATCGGTCGCACGCCCGCGCGGATCTCGAGGCCCTGGCCGGCGGGTCCGGGCACGATGGTGACGGAGTCCGCGGGAATGGATGGGTCGTCGGCAATATCCTTGAGGCGTCTCGCGATCGCTGCTGCCCTGTCCTCCGGGGTCCGGGACGAGATGCCCCCCACCGACAGCAACGCGCGGCCGTCCAGGCGCACCGGGGCGGTGGCGGCCTCGGTCGTGTCCCCGGCGGCCTCGGTCTGGGCGCGCGCGTGGCCCGCCAGGGCAAGGCTGGCCAGCAGGGCCAGCACGATACTGACAGGTAGCCTGGACATCAGGAGATCTTCCCTGCGTCGTCGGCCGCTTGCCACTTCCGGACCGTCACCCGGGCCGCGAAGACTTTCCCTGTGTGCCGCATGCTGCGGAATTCCCTGCCCGTCAGCGCCTACTTGCCGGCGGCCTTGCCCCGCACTTCGTCGAGCCGCGCGCGGAGCGCGCTTGCCCAGCGGCGCAGGATGCGGTCCGCCTCGGACTTGTTGGTGACGGCGTTCTGCCACTGGATCTGCCCCATGCCCCGGTCTTCCTGGCGGTCGATGGCCCGCGCCAGGATCTGGCCGGTGACTGAATCGAAGACTTCCAGGTACAGGGTCATCCCGCCGGCCGATTCACTCAGGGTGTAGCTGCGGCCCGCCGACATGGTATCCGGCGCCGTCACTTCCAGGTCGATGATGGCCGGGCGCAGGATCAGCACGTCCTCGGCGCCTTCCGTGACGATCGTGTAGCCGCCCTTGTTCTGCAGCTCGTCAGTGAAGATCTTGAGGAACTCGGCGGACAAGCCGGCCTTCATCTCGTCCATGTCCTTCTGGCTGACGCGCATGGCGCCACCTTTGCGCTCCCGCTCCCAGTCCTTGCTGAAGGCCACCGGGCATTCGAGGATGGCGAAGCGCTTGTACCTGCTGAAATCCACGCCGGGCCGGACGTAGACGACGTCCGCCACCTTGCCTTTCCGCAACTCGAGGCCGTCGTGGGAGACGGCCGGCAACTCCTCCTTCTTCGCCAGGGCGGCGCCGGACAGCAGGCAGGCGGCCGTCATCAGGATGAGGGAGCGCTGGAGTTTCATGGCATCATCGCCTTGGTGCTGGGTGTATGTTCTTGAATATCGCACAAGCGCGGCAGGCCAGCTACAGGCCGGCGTAGGGAGTTCTCCTGATGCGCCTCGCCAACTGGCTCATTGAGGCATTGCGCACCCACGGGGAGCTGGCGCTGTTCCTGGCCCTGGCCCTCGGCTATGCCCTGGGCAAGCTCCGCCTCGGCAGCTTCAAGGTGGGTCCCGTGCTGGGCTGCCTGGTCGCTGGGGTGCTGGTCGGACAGCTGGACGTCCCGGTCAGCCGGGACCTCAAGTACGCGTTCTTCCTGCTCTTCCTGTTCGCGATTGGCTACAAGACCGGGCCCCAGTTCTTCTCGGGCCTGAAGTCCAGTGGCCTGCCCCAGACCGGCCTCACCCTGTTCCTGTGCGGCACTGGGCTCGGCACCGCGTGGCTGGTGGCGACCCTTTTCAATTTCGATGTGGGCACGGCGGCCGGGCTGGTGGCAGGCGGCCTGACGGAGTCGGCCACGGTGGGCACGGCCGGCGACGCCCTCGCCCGGCTGGCGCTCGACCCCGCCGTTCGGGGGCAGCTTGTCTCGAACGTGGCGGTGGCCTTTGCCGTCACTTACCTCGTGGGCCTGATCACGGCGGTCTGGGTGCTGTCGGTGCTCGGCCCGAAGCTGATGCGGGTGGACCTGGCCGCGGAATGCCGGCAACTGGAGGAGCAGATGGGCGCGGTCACGGCCGAACCGGGCGTGCTCTCCGCCTACGCCCAGCACGGGGTGCGGGCCTACCGGGTGACCACGGATCTGGCGGGGCGCACCGCCCGGCAGCTGGAGGAACTGTTCGGCGGCGAGCGCGTTTTCGTCGAACGCGTGCGGCAGGCCGGCGGGCTGAAGGAGAGCACGCCCGGGCTGGTGCTGCAGCCGGGGGACACGGTGGCGCTGGCCGGCCGACGCACCCTGCTGCTGGGCGCAATCAACCCACTCGCGGCGCACGAAGTGGATGATGCCGAGCTGCTCGACATCCCGGTGGTCATCGTCGACATGACACTCTCGAACCGCGCCCTCGCCGGCCGTCCCCTGAAGGATGTCGCGCACATCCTCGGCGAGAAGAGCCGTGGCGTATTCCTCCGGCAGGCGACCCGGAGCGGGCAGGTACTCCCCCTGACGATGGAAACGGTGCTTGAGCGCGGCGACGTGCTCACCGTCGTGGGGGCCAGGAATCATGTCGAAGCCATCGCCCCGGAGATCGGCTACGCTGAGTGGGCAACTTCGGCGACCGACATGGTGACCGTGGGCCTCGCCGTGGTGGCGGGTGGCCTGATCGGCCTGCCGGCGATAAGGATCGCCGCGCTCGAGATCGGGCTCAGCCTGGCGGTCGGCGTGCTGATCGGCGGACTGGTGGCTGGCTGGCTTCGCTCGCTCAGCCGCCGCTTCGGGCGCATTCCGGAACCGGCGCTGTGGCTGTTCGACTCGGTCGGCCTGAATGCCTTCCTGGCACTAGTCGGCATCAGCGCGGGACCGGACTTCGTGCGGGGACTGCAGGAATCGGGGTTGCCGCTGGTGCTGGCGGGCGTCCTCGTCTGCGGGATCCCCCACATCGCGACGATCCTTCTGGGCCGCTACGTGCTGAAGATGCACCCGGGGATCCTGCTCGGCGTGTGCGCCGGCGCCGGTACGTCCGCACCTGGTCTCGCCGCCGTCCAGGACGTGGCGAAGAGCAAGATCCCGACCCTTGGCTATGGCGTCAGCTACGCCGTGGGCAACGTGCTGCTGGCCCTGTGGGGCACGGTGATCGTGCTGCTGATGGCCGCCTGAAGGCGCCGTGACGCTATGCTGGAACCTCCGTTGACTGACCGGGGAAACTGCTGATGGAAACTGGCTCGCTGGTACTCGACTTCCTGCGCAACAACCCGGTGTTCACCTTGTTCGTGGTCCTGGGCTGCGGCTACCTCGTGGGACGGGTCCGGATTGGCCCGGTCTCGCTGGGGCCCGTGGCCGGCGCGCTGCTCGTGTCCCTCTTCCTCGGGCAGTACGGCTTCACGATCAGTCCCGGGGCCCAGTCGGTCGGCTTCGCGCTGTTCATCTTCGCGGTGGGGTACCAGGCGGGCCCGCGCTTCTTCGAGGTGCTGAGGACCCAGGGCGTGCAGTACCTGCTGCTCGCGCTCTTCGTGGCGGCGGTGGGAATAGTGATCGCGGTCGTTGCCGGAAGAGTGCTGGACCTCCCGTTCGGCGGCACGGCGGGGCTGCTCGCCGGCGCCATGACGACGACGCCGACCCTGGCCGCCGCGCAGGAGGCGGTCCGGTCCGGCATCGTGGCCTTGCCCGACGGGGCAACGGCCGATGGCGTGCTCGCCACCATTGCGTCCAGCTACGCGATCACCTACGTGGTCGGGCTGCTCGGTATCATCGCCACGGTAAGGTTGCTGCCACGGTTCATCGGGATCGACCTGGCCGCGGAAGCCGCCAAGATGGAAGAAGCGGACAAGGAAGAGCGCGCCGGGCAGATGCAGGCACGGGCCTACCGGGTCACCAGTCCCGAGGCCTGCAAGCCCACGGTCAGCGAACTGCGACGAAGCCTGTGGGACTCCCTGTCGGTGGCCCGGCTGCGGCGTGACGGCCAGTGGGTCAAGCCCGCCGACGACGAGCACCTCCGCCTCGGCGACGAGATCCATGCCTACGGCGATGCCAATTTTTTTCGCGGCGGCATCGAGAAGATCGGGGAGGAGATCACCGTTTCCCCCGAGATCGACCTGACGGCCGCCTACACGCACGTGGTCGTCGCCCGCCGCGGCGCGGTCGGCAGGACGCTGGAGGATCTCAACCTGGCGCGCCAGCACGGGCTCGTGGTCGCGGAGGTGCGGCGCGACGGCCTGGCGCTGCCGCTCAGCCCCGGCCTGAAACTCCAGCGCAGCGACGTCCTGAGCGTCGTGGGCCCCAAGTCCGCCATCAAGGAACTCGCGGGCGTACTCGGCCCGGTGGAGTCGGACATCGCCCAAACCGACATGACGACGTTCGCCTTCGGCATCGCCCTCGGCGCCGCGATCGGCGTCCTCGCCATCAACGTGGGCGGGGTGCCGATCGGGGTCGGCCTCGCCGGCGGCCTGCTGGCCTCGGGAATCCTGGTGGGCTGGCTCAATGCCACGCGGCCCACGTTCGGCAAGTTCCCGGAGGCTGCCCGCTGGATACTGATGGAGTTCGGCCTGATGATCTTCATCGTCGGCGTGGGACTGCAGGCCGGCGGGCAGGTCGTCGCAACCTTCGCACAGGCTGGCCCCGCGCTGATCGTCGCCGCATTGTTCGTCGTGGCGACGCCCGTGCTGCTGGGCTATGCCTTCGGGCGCAAGGTGCTGCGCCTGCCCCCCGTGCTGCTCATCGGGGCGCTCACGGGCGCCATGACCAGCGCGGCCGCCATGAGCCTAGTGAACGCGGAGGCCAGGAGCACGATTCCGGCGTTGGGCTACACGGGTACGTACGCATTCGCCAACGTGATCCTCACCGTGGCCGGCACCCTGGTCATGTTCGCCTGACCCGCAAACGGCCTCTGCTCTCCTCCGTCCTACTGCAGGCTACGCACGAGTTCGGCGATGCCGGACCACATGACCTGGATGCCGATGCAGAAGAGCAGGAAGGCCGACAGGCGGGCGACGATGTTGGTGCCCGTCGGGCCGATGGCCCGCGAGATCCGGCTCGATGAGCGGTAGAGCAGGTAGATCAGCAGGCAGATCAGGGTGGTCGTCACCAGCGCCTGGACGGCGAAGACCAGCGGATTGTCGGCGCCCGCGCCCCCGCCGCCGGTGCCCAGCGCGATGGCCACCGCGATCGTGCCCGGGCCGGTGGTCATGGGCATCGTCAGGGGATAGAAGGCCAGGTGGCTGGCGTCACGGGCGCTGGCCTCCTCGACCAGGGCGCCCCTTTCGGCGTCGTCATCCTCGGCGTTCAGCAGCTTCCACGCCGTCAGGGCGATGACGATGCCGCCGGCCAGGCGCAGCACCGGCATCTCGATGCCGAAGATCCGGAGTACGAAAGCGCCGATCAGCATGGAGACGTTCAGCGTGATGAAGCTGAAGGTGGCCACCTGGCGCGCCAGCCGGCTCCGGGCACTTTGCTCCATGCCCCGGGTGGCGGCCAGGAAGATGAAGGCGCCCCCCAGCGGATTGATGATCGAGAACAGGGCGGGAAAGGCCAGCAGCAGGAAGGTGCCGGTCTGTGCGGCGACATCGGTCAGCACGGCCCAACTCCCCTGCTCTTGTTGTAACGGGTGGCTCGGGCATTGTAGGGTCATTCTTCCCCGGTCTACAGCCGGGACATCTACTGACTGCGGAGGACTGTGTCATGGCTGGTTTCGAGATCCCCTTCATCGCCCGGCACCTGAGCGCCGGAGAGCGCCTGGGCGAACTGCTGTTCGGCCTGATCATGACGCTGACCTTCACGCTGACCGCCGGCTTCGTCGTGGGTGACGGCAAGGACGCGGCGCGGGACCTGCTGATCGCCACGATCGGCTGCAACATCGCCTGGGGCATCATCGACGGCGGGCTGCTCATCCTCGGTCGGGTCTTCGACCGGGGGCGTGCGGCGCGCATCGGGCGGGCGATAAGGTCGACAACCGACGATCAGCGCGCCGTCGCGGCGGTGGCGGCGGAGATGGACGAGTTCCTGGAGTCGGTCACCACACCCCAGAGCCGGCAGAATCTTTACCGGCACATCGTCGAGCAGGTGAAGACCTCCCCGGGGCAGCGGACGGGCGTCCGTGGCGAGGACTGGCTGGCGGCGCTCGGCGTCTTCTGGCTGGTGGTCTTCGCCAGCATTCCCGCCGCCCTGCCCTTCATCTTTATCGACGAACCGTGGATGGCGCTGCGCGTCTCCAACGCGATCCTGATCGCGCTGTTCTTCGTGATCGGCTACCAGTGGGCGGGCTACACCACCATCAGGCCCTGGCGCGCGGCACTGTCGCTGACCCTCTTCGGCATCGCCATGGTCATTGCCGCCATCGCACTCGGCGGCTGACGATCCGGGCGAGTCGAGCGTTCCCTGTGCCTTACCGCACCCGAAAGAAGCATCTCCGCCTGGGCACGCTGGGCCTGGGCGCACTGCTGGCTTCCACCTCCGCCCTCGCCTCCCGCACCCTGTACCTGGCCGAGAACGAGCTCATCTGCGACGGCGAGCGAATCGTCTGCGTCGATGGCACGCTGGGCTATGAGGTCAACGACCGGCTGCTGTGGCTGCGAGGCCGCGTCCAGGCCACGGCCGTGCCCGGCGTCCTGCAGATCACCGTGAAGGGCACCAACCGGCTGGGTCACGTCCGCTATGCGCCCATGGAGATCGAGTTGCGCGGGCGCGCCAGCGAGATCGTGGATTTCAAGATGATCCCCGACTACCCGGACGTGGCCAACTGGAGCATAGACCACATCGTCTACGTGCCCGCCGGGGACGAGTGACGCGCGGACGCGCTGCTCCCTAGCTGGCCGCCAGCCAGGCGCGCGCCTCGGCCAGCCGGCCGGGCGCGAAGTATTCGATGGGAAACGGCCGCAGCCCCTGGGACGTGAACAGCAGGGTGAGGTCACGCCACTGCTCGTCACCGACGATCGCCATGCGCCCGATGTCGTCGTCGTGGGCCACCTGGAAGGAGAAGTCGCTCCAGGACCCGCCCTTCTCCCAACCCGCGAAGTCCTGGGCGAGGACCAGGATACGGACCTTGCCCGAAGTGGCGATGATGCGGGCGGTCTCGCCCTGCGCCGCAGCCAGTTCCCGCTGGGTCAGGCGGCCGCTGACCCGCAGGGTGACGACCCCGCCTTCCACGCTGCTGATCTCGGCGGCCATTTCCCGTCACCTCGCTGTCACACATGACGAGTATGCGATCGCCAATGCCGAAGAGCAAAACCCGGGACCGGACGCAGATGCAGCCAGTGCTCGCCGGCCCGTGTCAGTACGTGGAATCCACTGGTGGCGGCCCGTCCCGCCGCGAAAAAACCGCTTGCCTGGAGGGTTTTTCAGGAGCATAGATATCCATGCGAATTCTGCTCGTTTCGCGCCAGGGCAAACCCTGCCCGCCGGGCGAAAGGACGCGAGTTGCACTCATACTCATACTCATCGCATCAGGAGCAAGCCCCATGACACCCCCAGACACTCAGGACAAAACTCCACTGGCGACGGATGTTCCCGGCGAGGCCAGCGTGCCCGCGGGCGTGGACCGGCGTGCATTCCTCATGCGCACCGCCATGATCGGCGCCACGGCAGTCCTCACCGGTCGCCCGGTGCCGGCCGACGCCCAGGCGGCCGCCGCGAAGGCGACGTCGCCGAAGGTCAACCTGGCGTCGCCCACCCTCAATGTCGTCAAGCAGTCCAAGGGGCCGGTGATGACGACCGTGGACGAGTTCTACAAGGTCGGACCCGGGCCGTCGAGCTCCCATACCATCGGGCCGATGCGCATTACCTACGACTTCTACAGCCGCTGCACCAAGCTGCCAAAGGACCAGCTCGCCAAGGCCACTGGCCTCAAGGTCCACCTCTACGGGAGCCTGAGCGCCACTGGCAAGGGCCACGGCACGGAACGCGCCGCGCTGGCGGGGCTGGTGGGCAAGGAGCCCGCCACGGTGGATCCCTTGTTCCTCGACAGCCTGCGCGACAAGCCCGGCCAGACCTTTCCGGTGAAGCTCGGCGACAAGACGCTGACCCTGTCGCTCAAGGATGTCATCTACGACGCAACAAAAGGGGACTTCCCGCACGCCAACACCATGACCTGCAAGCTGCTGGCCGGTGACAAGGTACTGCTGGAGCAGGAGTACTACTCGGTCGGCGGCGGCTTCATCGAGTGGAAGGGCTACCAGCCGCCGAAGAAGGGGCAGCCAAAATATCCCTACTCGACGATGAAGGAACTACAGGCGCACGCCGAGAAGACGAAGTTGTCGATCGCGCAGCTCGCCATGGCGAACGAGATGGCCGTTTCGGGCAAGACGGAAGCCGAGATCAATGCCTTCCTCGACAAGATCGCCACGGCGATGGTCAACATCGTCAAGTCGGGCCTGAGCATGCCTGTGGCCACGCTGCCCGGCCCGATCAAGCTCAAGACCAAGGCGGGCGAGGTATACAAGCGAGCCATGGACGACACTTACGCGAACCAGCGCGGCATCGGTGTCGTGTCAGCCTACGCACTGGCGGCTTCGGAGGAAAATGCGCGCGGTCACCTCGTGGTGACTGCACCGACGGGCGGCTCGGCTGGCGTCATGCCAAGCCTGGTCCATGTTCTCGGCGAGGGCGGGCGAAAGCTGCCGCAGCAGAAGATCCGTGACGGCTTGCTGGCCGGCGTCGTGGTCGGCTATCTCTGCAAGCACAACGCAACCCTCGCTGCGGCGGAGGGCGGCTGCCAGGCTGAGATCGGGGTCGCCTCGGCGATGGGCGCGGCGATGATCGCCCAGGCTCACGACTTCCCGCACCAGGTCGTGGCCAATGCGGCAGAGTCGGCACTGGAACACCACCTCGGCATGACCTGCGATCCGGTGGCCGGCTACGTGCAGATCCCGTGCATCGAGCGCTGCGCGTTCGGCGCCGTGAAGTCGTGGACGGGCTTCATGATTGCCAGCAACGAGATCGCGGCAGACCGGCGCGTGGACTTCGACACGACGGTCAACGCGATGGCGCTCACGGCCAAGGAGATGAATTCGAAGTACAAGGAAACCGCCGAAGGAGGCCTGGCGGTGTCCCTGGTGCTTTGCTAGCCGCTCTGCCAGGACTGGTGGCCGCCGGGCGATTGCCCGGCGGCCACGCCCGGAGGTAAAGCCGTCCCGTGAAAAGCGCCGCCCGCACGGCCGCGATCGCCTGGCTGATCGCGGCCATCTACTATTTCTACCAGTACATGCTGCGCTCGGCCCCCGCCGTGATGATGCCGCAGCTCTCCGAAGCCTTCGGCATGACCGCGATGGGCGTGGCGTCCATGGTGGGCCTTTTCTACTACGGCTACTCACCCTTCAGCCTGGTGGCGGGCGTCGCCATGGACCAGCTGGGTCCGCGCAAGGTGGTGCCCGTGGGCGCCGCCATGGTGGGTATTGGCGCACTGATGTTCGCCTCGGGCAGCGCGGAGTTCGCCAGCGCCGGCCGCTTGCTGCAGGGCGCGGGCGGGGTGTTCGCGCTGATCGGCGCCGCCTACATCGCCACCACGAACTTCCCGGCATCCCGGGCGGCGACGCTGATCGGGGCCACGCAGATGTTCGGCATGGCCGGCGGCTCGGCGGGCCAGTTCATGGTGGGCCCGGCCATCAGCGCCGGCACGCCCTGGAGCAGCTTCTGGGCCGTCATGGGCTTCGCCGGCCTCGTCATCAGCGTGCTGCTCTGGTTCCTGCTGCCAGCGCGGACCCGGTCCGAGCCCAGCGCGGGCTGGTTCCGGAAGGCGCTCTCCTCCCTGGGCACCGTCTTCCGCAACCCCCAGTCGATCCTGTGCGGCTTCATCGCGGGCCTGCTCTTCATCCCGACCACGATCTTCGACATGGTCTGGGGCGTGCGCTACCTGGAGGAGGCGGTGGGCTTCGACTACGCCACTGCCGTAATGCGCTCTGCCAGCGTGCCCTTTGGCTGGATCATCGGCTGCCCCCTGCTGGGCTTCGTGTCCGACAAGGTGGGGCGCCGCAAGCCCGTCATCGTGGCTGCGGCGCTGGTCCTCCTGGGCTGCCTCGGCTGGATCCTCTATGGCCCGGTGGATGTCCTGCCGCCTTACGTCCTCGGCATCACCACCGGCGTGGCATCGGGCGCGGCCATGCTGCCCTACACCGTCATCAAGGAGGCCAATCCGCCCGGCATGAGCGGCACGGCGACCGGTGTGGTGAACTTCCTGAACTTCACCTTCAGTGCGCTGCTGGGCCCCGTGTTTGCGTCCGCCCTGCGCCGCGCGGCTGGCGACGCCGGGCAGATGTCGCTCCCCCATTACCAGGAGGCCTTCACGCCCCTCCTCTACGGCGTGGCGCTGGCGATCATTCTGACGCTTATCCTAAGGGAAACCGGGCCCGCGGCCCGGGTGGCTGCAGCAAAAGTAACCTCAATGAGCAACGAAGCATGAGCACTGATACGGGATCGGGCAAGTACGAGCGCCTGCTGGAACGCTGCAAGGGCCTGGAGCCAATTCCAACGGCCGTTGCCCACCCCTGCGAGGAGACGGCGCTGGCCGGCGCCATTGAGGCCGGCCAGCGCGGCCTCATCACGCCGATCCTGGTCGGCCCGGTGTCCCGCATCCGGGAGATCGCAGCCAAACACGGCATCGACCTCGGCAGGGTGGAGCTCGTGGATGCGCCCCACAGCCACGCCGCGGCAGCCCGCGCCGTGGAACTGGTGCGGGAGGGCAAGGCCGAGCTGCTAATGAAGGGGAGCCTGCATAGTGACGAGCTGCTCGGCGCCGTCGTGGCCCGGGAGACCGGCCTGCGCACCAACCGGCGGCTCTCCCACGTGTTCATCATGGATGTCCCCACCTACCACAAGGTGCTGGTGGTCACGGATGGCGCCATCAACATCGCGCCGGGGCTCGAGGAAAAAGCGGACATCTGCCAGAACGCCATCGACCTGGTGACCTCGCTGGGCGTGGACAAGCCCAAGGTCGCCATCCTGGCCGCCGTCGAGACCGTCACCTCGAAGATGCCGGCCACGATCGAAGCCGCCGCCCTGTGCAAGATGGCCGACCGGAAGCAGATCATCGGCGGCCTCCTGGACGGGCCCCTCGCCTTCGACAACGCCATCAGCAAGGAGGCTGCGCGGATCAAGGGCATCGAATCGGTGGTCGCCGGCGATCCCGACATCCTGCTTGCGCCCGACCTGGAAGCGGGCAACATGCTGGCCAAGCAGCTCAGCTTCCTCGCCAGGGCGGACAGCGCCGGGCTGGTGCTCGGCGCCCGCGTACCGGTCATCCTGACGAGCCGGTCGGACAACGTGCGGTCGCGGATCGCGAGCTGCGGGATCGCCATGCTCGTGGCCCACGACCGGCGCCGCAAGGCGAAGCTGGCGGGGGCCTGAGCGGTGACCGAACATGTGCTGGTCCTGAATGCCGGCTCCTCGAGCCTGAAGTTCTGCGTCTATGGCCGGCTTAGGCACGGTCCCTGGCGCGCCGAGGCCCGGGGCCAGGTCGAGGGCATCGGCACGGCGCCCCGCTTCAAGGCGCGGGCTGCGGACGGCAAGGTCCTGGCCGAGCAGACGCTGGACGCCAGCGTGCGCGATGCCCGCGCCGCCCTCGACGCACTCGCCGCCTGGCTGCGGACGGCCTACGCCGGCGCCCGCGTGCTGGGGGTCGGCCACCGGGTCGTCCACGGTGGATCCCGTCACGCGGGGCCCGCCGTCGTCACGCCAGCCTTGCTCGAGGAGTTGCGCGGGTTGACGCCCCTGGCGCCACTGCACCAGCCCCACAACCTGGCGGCGATCGACGCGCTCACGGAGCGCATGCCGGGGGTGCCCCAGGTCGCCTGCTTCGACACGAGCTTCCATCGCGGCCAGCCGGTCGTCGCCGAGTTGGTGCCCCTGCCCCGGGAGATCCGCAGCGCCGGGGTACAGCGCTACGGCTTCCACGGCCTCTCCTACGAGTACATCGCCTCGGTGCTGCCCCAGGTGGCCCCGGAGATCGCTGGCGGCCGCGTGATCGTCGCGCACCTGGGCAGTGGCGCCAGCCTCTGCGCCCTGCGTGCCGGCAGGAGCGTGGACAGCAGCTTCGGCTTCACCGCGCTGGACGGCCTGTGCATGGGCACGCGGCCGGGCGCCATCGACCCGGGCGTGGTCCTGTACCTCTTCCAGACGCTGGGCATGACAGCCGGCCAGGTGGAGGCCCTGCTCTACAAGAAGTCCGGGCTGCTGGGCATCTCCGGCCTCAGCAACGACATGCGCGACCTGCTGAAGAGCACCGACGCCGCGGCGAAGCTCGCGGTGGATTTCTTCGTCTACCGGGCAGCCAAGGAGATCGGCGCCCTCACGGCGGTGCTCGGCGGGCTGGACGCGCTGGTATTCACCGCCGGTATCGGCGAGAACTCGCCGGAAGTCCGGGCGCGGATCAGCACGGCATCGGCCTGGCTGGGCATCGACCTGGACACCGGCGCGAACCGGGCTGGCGGCCCATGCATCTCACGCCCGGGCAGCAAGGTCTCGGCCTGGGTGATTCCGACGAATGAGGAACTGATGATCGCCCGGCACACCAGCTCGTTACTGGGACTGGATTAGGGCGCGAAGGGCTTGATCCAGCCCGGCGTGCCCGCAAAGATATTCAAGGAGTCCGTCATGGCAGCAGCCGCAGAACAGCAAGCAAAGGCCCCGGAAAAGGTACCGGACACCTCATCACCCTGGCAGGGCTTCCAGGCCGGGGTCTGGCAGAAGGAAATCAACGTCCGGGACTTCATCCAGCAGAACTACCAGCTCTACGAGGGTGACTCAGCGTTCCTGGCGCCGGCGACGCCGCGCACAAAGAAGCTCTGGGCAAAACTGGAAGCCCTCTTCCTCGAGGAACGGAAGAAGGGCGTGCTCGACGTCTCCCAGATCCCGAGCTCCATCACGGCCCACGCCCCCGGCTACATCGACCGGGAGAACGAGGTCATCGTCGGGCTCCAGACCGACGCGCCCCTGAAGCGCGCGATCATGCCGAATGGCGGCTTCCGCATGGTGGAGGGCGCCCTCAAGACCTACGGCTACCAGCCCGACCCCCAGGTCGTCGAGACGTTCACGAAGTACCGCAAGACCCACAACAACGCCGTGTTCGACGCCTACACCGCCGACATTCGCCGCTGCCGCAGCTCGCACATCCTCACCGGCCTGCCCGACGCCTACGGCCGCGGCCGGATCATCGGCGACTACCGCCGGGTTTCCCTCTACGGCGTCAACCGCCTGATCGAGGCCAAGAAGGCGGAGAAGGCCGCACTGGACGCGCGCATGTCCACCGAGGACATCATCCGCGACCGTGAAGAACTGGCCGAGCAAGTGCGCGCGCTGCAGGAATTGGGCGAGATGGCCGCAAAGTACGGCTTCGACATCTCGCGCCCCGCCGCCACCGCCCGGGAGGCGGTCCAATGGCTCTACTTCGGCTACCTGGCCGCGGTGAAGGAGCAGAACGGCGCTGCCATGTCGCTGGGCCGGGTCTCCACGTTCCTCGACATCTACTTCGAGCGTGACCTGGATGCCGGCCGACTGACCGAGTCCCAGGCCCAGGAGATCATGGACGACTTCGTGATCAAGCTCCGCATCGTCCGCTTCCTGCGCACGCCCGAGTACGACGCCTTGTTCGCCGGCGACCCGACCTGGGTGACGGAGTCCATCGGCGGCTGCGGCGACGACGGCCGGCCGCTGGTGACGAAGAACTCCTTCCGCGTGCTGCAGACCCTCTACAACCTCGGCCCGGCCCCGGAGCCAAACCTCACGGTCCTGTACACGCCGCGGCTGCCAGATCACTTCCGGCGCTTCGCGGCGAAGGTGGCCATCGACACGAGTTCCCTGCAGTTCGAGAACGACGAGATCATCCGCCGCGCCTGGGGTGACGACAGCGCCATCGCCTGCTGCGTCTCGCCGATGGCTGTCGGCAAGCAGATGCAGTTCTTCGGTGCGCGGGCCAACCTGGCCAAGTGCCTGCTCTACGCCATCAACGGCGGCCGGGACGAGATGAGCGGCGAGCAGGTGGCCCCGGCCTTCGAGCCGGTGCAGGGCGAGGTACTTGATTTCGATGACGTGCTCGCGCGGTTCGAGAAGATGATGGACTGGCTCGCCGGTGTCTACGTCAACGCGATGAACGTCATCCACTACATGCACGACAAGTACGCCTACGAGCGCATCGAGATGGCGCTGCACGACTATGCGCCGCTGCGCACGATGGCCTTCGGCATGGCGGGCATGTCGGTAGTATCCGACAGCCTCTCCGCCATCAAATACGCGAAGGTGCGTGTCGTGCGGGACGCCACGGGCCTCATCACCGACTACCAGTCGGAAGGCGAGTTCCCGGCCTTCGGCGTCAATGACAACCGGGTGGACCAGCTCGCCACCTGGACGGTGAGTACGTTCATGGAGAAGCTGCGCAAGTACCCGACCTACCGCAATGCCGTACACACGCAGTCGATCCTCACCATTACCTCGAACGTGGTGTATGGCAAGGCAACCGGCAATACGCCAGACGGTCGCCGCCAGGGCGAGCCCTTCGCACCCGGCGCCAACCCCATGCACGGCAGGGACCACTACGGCATCCATGCGTCGGCCTACTCTGTGGCGAAGATCCCCTACCGCGACGCGCAGGACGGCATATCACTGACGGCCTCGCTGGTGCCAACCGGACTGGGTCGCGTGCCTGACGACCGCATCACCAACCTGACATCGATTCTGGACGCCTACTTCGGCGCCACGGGCTTCCACATGAATATCAACGTGATGACCCGCGAAACCCTGATGGATGCCATGGACCACCCCGAGAAGTATCCCCAGCTCACGATCCGCGTGTCGGGATACGCGGTCAATTTCGTGCGCCTGACGCGGGAGCAGCAGATGGACGTGATCAACCGGACCTTCCACGGAGTCTGATGCCATGGCAGAGAAAGCGGAGTTGAAGCCGGCCTCGATCGAGGCCAACAGCCCTTTCGACATGCGGGTCCACCTCGGGGACGATGTTCCGGAGACCGACGTTCGCTCGGCGCTCGCGAGCGGCGACATGGGGTTCCTGCATTCCTTCACCACCGGTTCCGCCGTGGATGGGCCCGGGATCAGGGTGGTCGCCTGGACCACCGGGTGCATGTGGCGCTGCATGTATTGCCACAATCCGGATACCTGGACGATGCGCAATGGCATCCCCGTGTCCGTGACCCGGGCCGCCGAACAGCTGCGCAAGTACCGGTACGGCCTCAAGGTCATGTCAGGCGGACTCACGATCAGCGGTGGCGAACCCCTGATGCAGGACCGCTTCGTGGCCAAGCTGCTCGCCGAGGCGAAGGGCATGGGCGTCCACACCTCGATCGAGACCAACGGCTACTACGGCGAGCGCCTGACCGATGCCGAACTCGGGTCCATAGACCTCGTAATGCTCGGCATCAAGGCCTGGGGCGACGAGCGCCACAAGCATCTCACCGGCAGGGAGCACGGGCCGACGCTGGACTTCGCGCGCCGGCTGGCGGCGCTCAGGCGGCCGGTATGGATCCGCTTCGTTCTCGTTCCCGGACTCACGGACGACCCCGCCGACTTGGCCAGCATCGCGCGTTTCGCGGCGGGGCTGGGTAACGTGGAGCGCGTCGAGGTCCTGCCCTTCCATCAGCTGGGCCGGTACAAGTGGCAGAAGCTCGGGATCCCCTACAAGCTGCAGGACCAGGAGGCCCCGACCGCCGAGGCGGCGGACCGGGCGGTCGCCGTGTTCCGCGCCGAAGGGCTCACGGCATACTGATCACGGGCAGGTACTGCCCAATCAACCCGGGGGAACCCAGGCCATGACGAGGACGGTGACCGCGCCAGGATCGCAGCGCATCGCGACCATCGACTGGATGCGCGGGTTCGTGATGGTGCTGATGGTCGTCGACCACGCCTCCATGGCCTTCGATGGCCAACACGTGGCCCTGGATTCGGCCATGTACCCGGAAGCGGCGACGATGGCGCTACCCGCTGCCGAATTCTTCACGCGCTGGATGACGCACCTGTGCGCACCGACGTTCGTGTTCCTCGCAGGCACTTCATTGGCACTGAGCGTGGAGCGGCGGGTGTCGAAGGGCGAAGATGCCTGGGAGATCGACAAGTTCATCCTCGTGCGGGGCGCAATCATCGCCCTGCTGGACCTCACCATCATCTCGCTTGGGTCAGGCCGGTGGACCTTGCAGGTGCTGCTCGCCATCGGGCTGTCCATGATCTGCATGGCCGCGCTGCGCCGCCTGCCCACCTGGGCCCTGTCCGGGCTGGCGCTGGCATGGATCTTCCTCGGGGAGATCCCGACCGGCTGGGTCTGGGATCCGCCGGGATCCTCGTCACCGATCGCCGCGCTGCTGGTGGCGACGTACGGCACCGACACGATGGTAATCAAGTACCCCCTCATCCCCTGGCTGGCGGCGATGATGCTCGGTTGGGTGTTTGGCCGGCACCTGCTGAACTACAAGGCTGGCAAGAGCCGCGTATCGGGTGTATCGGTGTTGTGGGTGGCCGGTGCCGCGGGCATCGCCGTGTTTCTGGTCGCCCGGTACCTGGGTGGCTACGGGGACATGTTCCTCCACCGCGCCGACGATACCTGGCAGCAATGGCTGCATGTGAGCAAGTACCCGCCGTCCCTGACGTACTTCGCCCTGGAACTGGGGCTGCTGTGCCTGGGGCTGGCGGCGTTCCGGATGGCCGAACTGCGCATTGGCGTTCGACCCAATGGCCCGCTGCTGGTGTTTGGCCAGACGTCCATGTTCTTCTACCTGGCGCATCGCCTGGCGTTCGAGGTGCCGGCAACCTACCTCGGGCTGCGGGGCGCGGGGGACATAACCACGACCTATCTGGTCGCGGCCGTCATGCTCCTGGCCCTATACCCCGCGTGCCTCTGGTACCGTAGAGTAAAGGCAGAACATCCCGACTCGTGGCTGAAGTACTTCTAGAACGCCTGCTTCGGGACCACCCCGGATTGCCCCAGACATTGAAATGCCAAAACGGAGAATACGCTCATGAATCCAAGACTTTCCTGGAGCACAGCACTGCTTGCTGCCTTCCTCCTCTCCGCATCCCTGCCGACGGCGTCCTTCGCCGCATCGAAGGCCGAGGACGCCCGTGCCGACATCCGCAAGACCACCACCGAGACCCTGAACAAGCTCTACAAGACCCAGCCGTCGGCCCGGAACGCCATCGCGAAGTCCGCAGGCTATGCCGTGTTCAGCAACTTCGGCATGAAGATCTTCCTGGCGGGCGGCGGGTCGGGCAAGGGCGTGGCGGTCAACAACAAGACCAAGGCCGAGACCTTCATGAAGATGGTGGAGGTCCAGGCGGGCCTCGGCATAGGCGTGAAGAAGTTCCGCCTCGTCTGGGTCTTCCAGAACAAGTCCGACTTCGACGCGTTCGTGAACTCGGGCTGGGAGCTAGGCGCCCAGGCTGGCGCGACCGCCAAGACCGGTGACAAGGGCGGCGGCCTCGAGGGCGCCATATCCATCAAGCCCGGCGTGTACCTCTACCAGATCACCGACGATGGTCTCGCGGCGGAACTCACCGCCAAGGGCACCAAGTACTACAAGGACGAGGATCTGAACTAGGAACCGGGGAGTAGGAGCGCCTTGAGGCGCGACCCCCTCCGGCTCGAGACTCGCGGACTCGATTCTCGCCGGAGGGGGTCGCGCCTCAAGGCGCTCCTACTCCGTTGATAGCGAGGTCAGCGGCGCCGGCCACCGCCGCCCCTGGGCGCCCGGGGAATGGATGCCCGCGACGACGACATCGACGTGCGCGGCTTCGCCGACGGCATGCTGGAGCGCGAGGAAGCTGACGGTGACGCGCGCGTGGACCCCAGGTCGCCCGCGGACGGGTTGGGTTGGGCAACCGGCAGGTCACCCGTGGACGGGGTGGGGCGCGCCACCGGCAGGTCACCCGTGGCAGGCCCGGCGGGCAAGGTGGTCGCGCCCCCGCCTTCCGGCGGCAGCGCAATCGGGTGCTCCGGACTGACCGGTCGGTCCGCGCCGGTTCCAGGCGGCGGCACCACGACGACGCCGGGCGGGTAGTAGCCGCCGTAATAGGGATCGTCGTACCAGCCGTAGCCGCCATAGTACCCAACGCCCACTGAGACGCTCGTGCTGCCGCTGTAGCTGTCGGAGGCGCAGCCAGCACACAATGCGGCCAGGAGGCCGGCTGAGACGAGAAGTCCGGGGATGCGTCTGGCTCGTCGCATGTCAGTTGTCCCCGCCGTCGCCGGGATCCCACGCCATCAACCCCAGCAGCGCGCCGCCGGGATCCGTGATGACGGCCAGGCGCCCGTCCAGCAGGTCGGGCCGCGGCGGTGCGATGACCCGGCCTCCCAGTTCGACCACCCGGGCGAGACTGACGGCCACGTCGCGAACGCGCACGAAATACAGCCACTCGGGGCGCAGTTCCGTGCGGCCGGCCGGGATCTCGACCAGGCTGGCCCGCGCGTACCCTTCGGCCTGGAGTGAAAAGGTCTCGGCAGTGCCGACCTGGTCCCCGGGTACCACCTCGTAGTTGCCGAGGTCCTGGTAGAAGGCCGCGGCGCTCCCGGCGTCTGTGCTCTGGTAGACGGCCCAGATCCACTCGCCGGGCTCGGCGCGGAAATCCGGCGGGTCACCGCTGGAGGACCTGATGAGCCCGAAGGGCGCGCCGTCGGGATCAGCCAGCACGGCCATCCGGCCCCGGTCATCCAGGTTGCGCGCCGGGATCAGCACCTTGCCGCCCTTGGCAACAACGTCGGCCGCTGCCCGGTCGACGTCGGACACCGACATGAAGGCGATCCACCAGGACCTGCCGGCCGTTCCATTCTTCGCGCCGGCCGCCGGTGGCCGGGCCGCCAGGCCGGCCACGGGGAACCCGCCCAGGTAGGCCACGGAATAGCGCCCCGGATCCGGGCCCAGCCGGGCAAACGTCCAGCCGAACATCGCGCCGTAGAATTTCTCGGCGGCTGGCAGGTCCGCCGTTACCAGGTCGATCCAGACGAACTTGCCGTGGCGGTACTCACCCGTGGGTGGATCGCTGATGGGCGGCACCACGGTGGCGCCCGCAGCGAGTCCGAGCACGGACAGGACCGCGCCGCCCACGACGGCGAGAAGACTGGAGCGGCTCACGGGTCCGAAACGGGCGTCCATGTAGTGTCCGGGTTGTAGCGCTCCATGGCCCGGAACTCCTTGAGCGTCCCGGGCCCCAGGTCCTTCTCGTAGACGATGCCTGCCGGGCCCACGATGAAGGTCTTCACGCCGGTCACGCCATATTCCGCCGGCGCCGCGACGAGGGCGAAGCCACCAATCATCACGCCGTTTATTACGAAGTCCATCTGGCCCATCGGCGCAGCCGGACCCTGGCCCTTCAGGATCTTGAAGTAGTAACCGTGGAAGGGTTCGTACCGGTCGCTGTAACCCTCGGCAATCACGCGGGCAATGCCTTCACCGACAGGACCTTCCCAAGTCCCGTCCGCCCCCTGCCACGCCAGGCCATCGCGGCGGCCCGGGGTGCTGATGACGCGCTGCGCGTACTGGTTAACCTGCGCGCCGTCACGCTTCTGCGAGGCGTACTCGTACTGGGCCTCGACGTACCCGCGGCAGGCATCGATCGCGTCGAGCTCGTTCTGCCCAATGCGTCGGAGAAGAATCTCCTGCCGTCCCGCCTTCGAGTCGAACCGCCAACGGCCGCGCTCCTCGACGATCGGAATCGGCGACGGCCAGTCCTCCTCCCCCACGAGCATGGTGGCACGACCGGGCTTACCCGGGTCCCTCTCCACGCTGTTCTTGAGGCGTGCCTGCTCGGCAAAGGCGATGCTGTGGTTCCGATCCAGCACGGGATCATCGCTGACGACCAGATCCACGCCATCCGGCCCGAGGATCGCCTTCAACGCCGGCACGTCGAAACTCTCGGCGGCAGATACCAGTGCAGCGACCGCCTCCTCCGGCGTCGCGAACGTCTTCTGCGGGGCCGCAGCCTGTGCGGCGGCCCCAACGCACAGGCCCAGGAGGGCAACGCAGGCGATAAACCCGAAACCAGTCCGACAGACCACTTTGAAACTCATGGCACTTACCTCCGTCGCCCGCCACCGCCACGCCCGCCCATGCTGGAGGCCCCGCGCGCACTGCTCGCCCGGGCGCTGCCGCCGCTATAGCCGCGCGAACCGCCATCGAAGCCGCTGGCCCGCGACGGGCTGCTCTTCGGGATGTCGTAGCCTCCGATCCGGTCGCTCCCGCTGCCGCCAGTCCGCCCCCCGCTGCGGTCCATGGAACCCGGCGCGGTGCCACCTGCCCGCGAACCACCGGCGGATCGGTCGCTCACGCCAGGACTGGCGGTGCGCCCGCCCCCAGCGGCAGGCTGCTGGCGGGCGCTCGCCTGGCGGCTGCCGGGCGACTCGCCGCGCGCTGTCCCGCCATACTTGCCTGCCGTCGCCCGGTCGGCATATGGCGCCGCGCCGCGATGCTGCGGGTTGTGCTGCCACTTGTTGCTGCCGCCGCCGTTGCCGCGGCCACGGTCCCCACGGTTGCCATCCCCTCGGTTGCCATCCCCTCGGCCGGCATTGATCCGGTTGAAATCGTTGTCCACGTTGATGTCGATGTCGCTTCCACCCCAGCCCATGCCGCAGCAGTAGCCTCCCCAGGCCGCGCCGACCATCACGCCAAAGCTGAACGAGACGAATGCGGCGCCCGGCGGATAAGGCGGGTAGTAGATCGGTGGGTAGGGATAGTACGGATAGACGGGCGGGCCGTAGACGACCGTCGGGCTGTAGGACGGCACGTAGACGACCTCGGGATTGGCCGACTCCACCACGATGACCGTCTTCTCGCCGACGACCTGGGTCTCGACTTTCTGGTTCTCGTTGGGTGTCAGGGTGCCCTTGTCCACGGCCTTCTTCCGCATCCGCTGGACGGCATCCATGACGTCGGCCTGCTGGGCGAGGAAGGCGTTGCCGAGATCGGTCGTCCACTGGACGTCATCCGCAAGCCGCTTCACCACGTCGGGCAGGGCAGCCATGGACTGGACACTCGGGTCCCAGGGCTGCTTGGCGACTGCTTCCGTGAGCGCCTTGTCCTTCAGGCCCGGGTTCTTCTTGAGCCACTGCTGGAGCTGGATCATTTCGAGCGGATAGGTTGCCGCCACCAGCGTCTGGGCAAGCAGCGGATCGGGGTACAGGGCGATCGGCGCAACCAGCGAGTCCAGCTGATCCGGGGGCAGCTTTTCCGCGGCCGGCTCGGTCGTGCCGGCAGGCGACGGCTCGGCGCCCTGGGCAAGGACGGTGAAGTCCCCGGGCACCACCAGGGCTGCGCAGGCAATGGCGACGAGCCACTGCCGGAGCAAACCGGTGGGTAAGGTTCGTGAGGTCCTTGAGTTCATTGAACGCACTCCAACATTGAAGCGGACACCATCGGCAACTGGTCCCTGCCGCCTACATTCCGGGCGCCAGGTACATGAGCAGGGCCAGCACCAGGTAGACCGCGACTAGCTGAACACCTTTGTACCAGTTCGAGTGCCCGTCCGCACTCACCACCGCGCCGATCAGGACGCTGAGCAGCAGGGCCCCCACCGCCGTGCGGTTGAACTCGAGCCGCAACGGCTCGGGCGCAATGAAATAGCTCACCAGCACCAGCACGGGGGCCACGAACAGCGCGATCTGCATGCAGCTCCCCAGGGCGATGCCTATGCTGAGGTCCAGCCGGTCCCGCATCCCCATCGTCACCGCGGCGCCGAGCTCCGCCGCGCCGCCGATGAGCGCGAGCAGGACCACGCCAATGAAGACCTGGGACATGCCGAGCGCCTCCCCGGTAGCCTCCGCCGCGCCCACGAGGATCTCGCTCATGAACGCCGCACCCACGGATGCCGCGACCAGCGTCCCGACGGCCCGCCCCACGCTCCACTCGGCGGAGTGCGCCTCGGGACCGCCGCCCTTGCTCACGAACAGGTCGGGGTGGGTCTTCAGCATGAAGACCAGGTACAGCACGTAGAGCGCCAGCAGCAACACCGCGAGACCGACATTGATCGAATCCGACTTGAGGGCGGCCGCCTCGGCGCCAAACAGGTTCTCGAAGGCGCCGGGCGCCGCAAGCATGATGACGGTGATGAGCATGATGCTGCTGTAGACCCGGGCTGCGCCGGCGTTGTACTCCTGGTCGTGCTTCTTCAGGCCGCCCAGGAAGAACGCCAGCCCCAGGGCGAGCAGCAGGTTGGCAAGCACGGCCCCGATGATGGAGGCCAGCACCATCTGCATCAGCCCGGCCTTCAGCGCGACGATGGCGATGATCAGCTCGGGAGCATTGCCGAAGGTCGCGTTCAGGAGGCCGCCGACGGCGTCACCGGTCCGGACGGCGAGCTGCTCGGTGGCATGCACGAGCAGGGCGGCAATGGGGACGATGCTCAGGGCGGCGGCGAAAAACACGAGGGGCGCCTCCGCGTGCCGCATCTCCAGACCGATCGCCACCGGCGAGAAGGCCAGCAGCCAGTTCAGGGAGGGCTTGAGGCTCAAGGCGATGGCCCCTTGGCCGCCAGGCGCCGCTCCTGCACCCAGTTGTCCACGAGCGTGTAGGTCACTGCCAGGACCACCGGCCCCACGAACAGGCCGATGAGCCCGAAGGACAGCAGGCCGCCGATGACGCCCGCGAAGATCAGGATGAGGGGGAGGTCGGCGCCCATCTTGATGAGCACCGGCCGAAGGAAGTTGTCCATCAGCCCCACCGCCAGGGACCATACCAGCATGAACGTGCCCCAACCCTGCTCGCCATTGGCGAAGAGCCAGGCCGTCCCCGCCAGCAGGACTAGGATCGGGCCGATCTGGGCGATGCAGAGCACGAGCATGATCGCCGTAAGCAGCCCCGGGAAGGGCACGCCCGCGATGGCCACGCCGATCCCACCGAGGCTGGCCTGGATCAGGGCGGTCACGACCACGCCCAGCGCGACCCCGCGGATGGCCTGGCCTGCCAGGATCACGGAATCCTGCCCTCGGTCACCCGCAAGGCGCCGGCCGAACGCAATCATCCAGCCACCCCAGGCCTCGCCGCCGGCGTACAGCACCGCCGAGAGGATCACGATGAGCAGGCACTGGACTAGCACCAGGCCGACGGTGCCGGCCTCCGCGACCAGCCACCGGGTGAGGTCACGGGTGTAGGGCTCGATGCGGGCGGTCACCTCGGGCATGCCGCTGGCCGCCAGTTCGGCCCAGGCTGTCGCCGCCCGCTCGCCGACCAGGGGTAGGCCCGCCAGCCAGGCCGGCGGCTGCGGCAGCGGCCGGCTGGCGAGGCCACTGACCCAAGCCGCCGCATCGTCCGAGTAATCCGCGATCAGGCCGATCGCCACGGCTATCGGCACGACGAATATGAGGAGCATGGCGACGGTCATGACGGCCACCGCCGGCCCCCGGCGGCCACCGAACCGGGCATCCAGGCGGCGCATCAGCGGCCAGGTCGCCACGACGATCATGACGGCCCAGATGAACGCGGGCAGGAAGGGGCGGAGTATCCAGAAGGACGCCAGGGTGAGCCCGCCGATGAACAGCACCCCGAGGGTGGTCCGGGCCAGGTCGATGCGTTCGTCGTTCACGGTGATCCCCCGTAAGCCTCGAGTTCAGTTGCCGCTCAATACTCGTAGAACATGGCCTGGATGCGCTTCACGTCCGTGGTCTTCGTCAGCGCCAGCTGCAGCAGCACCCGGGACTTGGGCGGGTTCAGCTCGCCAGAGGCGACGAAGCCCAGCTCGTCGTCGTTGACCTCGTTGTTGCGCAGGGTAAGGCCCATGGGCAGCCGGGTGCTCCGCACGACCACGACGCCCGCCCTGGCGGCCTTCTTTGCCGCCTCGAGGGCGGGCGTAGTCATGTTGCCGTCGCCGACGCCGGCAATGACGATGCCCTTGGCCCCGTTGCGCACGGCGGCGTCGATCAGGTCGGGACTCATGTTGGCGTGGGCGTAGATGATGTCCACGCGGGGGAGCTTGTCGAGCTTATCGACCGAGAATTCCGACTTGGGACCGAGCTTGCGGTCCATGGGCTGGAACCACTCGACCTTGCCCGTGTGCACGACGCCGGCGGGCCCGCGGTTCAGGCTCTTGAAGGTCTGCACGCTGGTGGTGTCGGTCTTGACCACGTTCCGGGCGTAGTGGAACTCGTCGTTGAGCGCGACGATCGTGCCCCGTCCCTTCGCCCTGGGGCTGACCGCGACGGCCACGCCGTTGTAGATGTTGGCTGGGCCGTCCGCGCTGGTGGCCGTGGCGGGCCGCATGGACCCGACCATCACGACCGGCTTGTCGCTCTTCGTCACGAGGCTCAGGAAGTAGCTGGTCTCCTCCAGGGTGTCCGTGCCGTGGGTGATCAGCACCGCATCCGTGTCGCCCGATGCCAGTACGGCGTTCAGGCGCTTGGCCAGCTTCAGCCAGACCTCGTCGTTCATATCCTGGCTGCCGATGTTGGCCACCTGCTCGCCCGAGATCTGGGCCAGCTTGCCCAGGTTCGGCACGGCATTGATCAGGGTATTCACGTCGTAGGCGCCGGACTTGTAGCCGTAATCAGTGGAACTGGCCTGGGCGCCGGCGATCGTGCCGCCGGTGGCCAGCACGCGCACGCGGGGCAGCGCCGTGGCGCCTTGGGCGACGGCGGCGCTGGTCGTGGCCAATCCGGCCAGCAGGCCCAGGGTCAGGGCTGCCAGCTGCGTCGTTCTCGGTGTTGCTACTGCGAGGCTCATGGTCACTCTCCTTTGATTGGCGGCCGGCTCGCCGGCCGTTCGTTTTCGCCAAACTGACGGTCAGGCCCGGCGGGATCTGGCCTTCCGGGCAGGCGCCTTGCCTACCCGGGACTTGCCGGACCTGGCTTTGGCCACGGCCGCCTTGCCGCGCTTCGGCGGCGCCGGCTTCGACGCCTCGTAGGCCTGCACGTAGCCCCGGGCGATAGCCCGCACGGCCCGGCCGATGTCGTCGTAGACGTGGTCGTCCAGGTTGGCGAAGGACACGCGCACGGACCAGTCAGGCCCCTCGAAGCCGCCGCCGTTCAGCAGCACGATGCCGTAGTCCTCGGCCAGCCGGAACACGATGTCGAGGGGGTGGACGTGTTCCCTGATCCACGCCACGACCTCCGGCCCCACGTACTTCTTCAGCCAGAATTCCAGGTCGACCAGCCCGTAGTAGTAGTCGAACAGCGGGTTCGGGTCGGGGTTGATCCCAAGGCCCTCCAGGGTCGCCTGCACGCGCTTCTTGACGATACCGATGCAGGCCTTCTGGTAGTGCTTCTTCTCGTCCATCAGCTCGTAGAGCGAGAACAGGGACATCATCACCTGCTGGGGCAGCGAGAGGCCCGCCGTGTGGTTCAGCGCCACGTCGCGGCTGTCCGCCACGATCCGGTCGATGAACGCAATCTTCCGCGGCTCCAAGGTCAGCCCGCCATAGCGCTTGTCGAGCTTCTTGTTGACGGCCTCGGGATGCCGGGCAATCAGGTCGTCGAACAGGTTCTTCTCGTTGACCGCGATGACGCCCAGGCGCCAGCCGGTGCAGCCGAAGTACTTGCTGTAGGAGTAGACGCCGATGGTGTTGTAGGGGAACGCGCCCAGCAGGGAGCGGAATCCGGGCACGAAGGTGCCGTAGACGTCGTCGGTGAGCAGGATCAGGTCGGGGCGCTTCTTGAGGATCGCGCCAATCCTGGCGATCGTCGCCTCGCTCAGCGCCACCGCGCTGGGGTTGCCGGGATTGCAGAGGAAGAACGCCTTGATCTTCGGGTCGAGGAGCTTCTTCAGCTCCGCGTCGCCAAATTGCCAGCGCTCCTCCTGCCTGGCCTGGATGTTGACGATCCTGAGGTCGTAGTCCTCCAGGTGCGGCATCTCCAGGTAGGGCGTGAAGATGGGCGTGCCCAGCGCTATGGTGTCACCCGCGTTGAGCAGCCGGTTGGTCTTCATCGCCTTGAAGATGTAGCACATGGCGGCCGTGCCGCCCTCCACCGCGTACAGGTGGAACGTGCCCTTGGGGCGCGGCTCGCCGCACATGGCCCACTGGAGGTACTCGCGGACGATCTTCTCGTTGTGGACGAGCATCCGGTCGGGCACCGGATAGTTGTCGCCGATGATCGAGTCCACCAGCTCGTGGACGAAGGCGTCCCCGTCGAAGCCGAACTTCGCAACGGCCCAGGGCACCATCGCCGCCAGCACCGACGCGCCGGGCATGTCCGGGTGCTTCGCGAGCCAGGCCTCCAGCCGGGCGGCGACGCCGTCCTTCCGGGGCATCCCGCCCACGCCGGGCGGCAAGTCGAGCACCCGCTTGCTCTCGAGGATGGCGAACTGGCCCAGCAGGAAGAACGCCTCCCGGGGCTCGGTTGCGATCCAGTTGGGATTCCCGCGGCCGGCGTTCAGGTAGGCGATGGACGAGGCCTTCGAGGACTCGGTCGCCAGCTTCGCCAGGTCGTTCTTGATCTCGAAGGGCCCGAGGGCCTCGTACTTTCTCAGCGTTACCTTGTCCATGTATCTCTCCGGGAACCGGCTTCAGCTCATCAGGAGCACGACTATGACGCCCCACGTCGTCAGCAGCACGTTACCCACCGCGTACGTCACCGTGTAGCCGAGCGCGGGCACCTTGCTCTTGGCCGCTTCCTCGATGGCACCCAGCGCCGCCGTCGTGGTGCGCGCGCCTGCGCAGGCACCGAGCACGATCGGCGCCTTCATCCTGAAGATGTACTTCCCGGCCAGCAGACCGATGACCAGCGGGACAGTGGTCACGATGAGCCCGGCCATGAACAGCTCCAGGCCCTGCGCCTTCAGTCCCGCCACGAAGCCCGGTCCGGCGCTGATCCCCACCACCGCGATAAAGGTGTTCAGGCCGATGTTGTTGAAGACCCAGAGCGCGGGGGCCGGGATGCGGCCGAAGGTCCGGTTGACCGAGCGCAGCCAGCCGCAGACGAGGCCCGCGATGAGCGCCCCGCCGCTGGTGCTGAGGCTGAGCGGCACGCCGCCGACCTCGAAGGTCAGCGCCCCCAGCAGGGCACCAAGTACGATCCCCGCGCCCATGACGACCATGTCGGTCGCCTCGGTCACACGGTCCGCATAGCCAAAGGCAGTTGCCGCCCGCTCGACGTCCGCGCGGGCACCGACCAGCGTGATCGTGTCGCCGCGGTCGAGCTCGAGGGTGGCATGGAGCGGCATCTCGACACCCGACCGGATGATCTTGCGCGCGAAGACACCGCGGCCGATGTCCTGGAGATCGGTGCGCACCACGTCGATGAGCGGGCGTCCGGTCAGTGCCTTGTTCGTCACCACCACGTCGAGGATCATGACCTCGAGGTCCAGGAGTTCGCGATCGTCCACCTCCTTGCCGATCGCGTCGGCGCCAGACAGCACGATCTCGCGCCGGCCCGCGATCGCCAGCACGGCGTCCTTGCCGATGCGCGTCTCGGGCGTGGGCTCGATGAGCCGGCCGTCCTGGCGCATGCGCTCGACGAATACCCGGATCGGCCGGCCATCCGCGGTGGCGGTGCCGAAGCTCGCTTCGAACTCACGCACGGTACGCCCGACCCAGGGCGAATCGCCGAGGCGATAGGCACGCATCACGAGCTGGGTGGCGGGGGTCAGCCGGTCCTCGTTGGCCCCCAGCGACCCGCCCATCTCCGCCTCGTACTTGCGGCATTCCTCGGCGATGTCGACCCGCAGGATCTTCGGTCCCAGCGTGGCCAGGATCCACGCGGATCCGGCCGTGCCGAACAGGTAGGTAACGGCATAGGCGACCGGCATGGCGTCGAGCATCGCCTTCTTCTCGTCGGCCCCAATGCCGAGCTGGTTGATGCTGTCGGTGGCAACGCCGAGCACGGCGGAGATAGTGCTGGACCCCGACAGCAGGCCGGCGGTCCCGCCGGCGTCATAGCCCAGGTACCTGCCCACGACCACCGCGGTGGCGAGCACCGCCACGCACTGCAGGATGGCGAACAGCACCTGCTGCACGCCGTCGCCCTTCAGCCCCCGGAAGAACTGGGGTCCGACACCGTAGCCGACCGCGAACAAGAACATGAGGAAGAAGGTGGACTTCACGTGGCCCGAGATCGTGATCTCGAGCTGGCCCACCAGCACCCCCGCCAGCAGCGTGCTGGTCACCACGCCGAGGCTGAAGGAGCCCACCCTGAGCTTGCCGACCCAGAACCCGAGCCCGAGGGTCAGGAAGATCGCGATCTCCGGGTAGGTCCGGAGGGTCTCTACCAGCCACTGCCACATGCCGCGTTACTCTCCTGCTCTACCGGATCCGGACTAGGTGCTGGACCGGCGGCGACGCCCGGGCAGGGCGTCGGTCCGCAGCAGGCGCAGGCCCTGGGCGGCGTGATAGCCGTGGATCTCCTTGACGTCCAGCTTGCGCATGAACTCGAGCGTGTCGGCGGTGATCACCTGCCCGGGCACCATGATCGGGAAGCCGGGCGGGTACGGGATCACGAAGTCGGCGGCCACGAGTTCCGGTCCCTTCTTCACGCGCTGGTCGATTTCCTTCGAGTTGATCTTTATGTGCTCGCAGTTCTCCGGCCGGTAGGCCGTGTAGAACGCCTCGCGCATGTGGCCCTCGGAGGTCGCGCTCTTCGCGTCGTCCCGGAAGCCCGCGTGGAAGCGGCTGAAGTTCGGCAGGTCAGGCACGTCCTCCATGAGCGACTTCACCCGGGCGGCGAACTCGGCCCGGCCCGCCTCCCCGCCCTGGCGCAGGTCCTCGTCGATCTGCCGGGCGATGTCGCCCAGCACCTTGACGATGTGCGCGACGTCGCTGCGGGTATTGTTGATGTTGGTCTGGAGCAGGATGCTGTTGCGGGAGGTCTTGTTGATCTGGATGTCATAGCGGTCGGCGAGCAGGCCCTTGAAGGCGGTGCCGTCGTAGCCGGCGGTGCCGCAGACGAGGGTGAGGCGCGTGGGGTCCAGCGCGATCTCGTCGCGGTTCCAGGCGTCGATGATCTGCGCGCGGCCGCCGTGGGGCCAGCCGTAGTCGGCGATGCCGGATTCCCGGTACTCGGCAGGCACCATCTCCGCCGGCGTGAGCACCCGGAAGTACTTCGAGATCAGCGGGTGGCTGTTGACCTGCCGGCGGATGCGCAGCGCCAGGTCCGTGGCCCGGATGACCAGCTCGTAGCCCTCCAGTTCCATCTGGCGCCGCGCCAGGTCCAGGGACGCGATGATCTGGAGGTTCGGCGAGGTGGACGTGTGCGTGAAGTACGCCTCCTCGAAGGCGCCGTGCACGACGCCGAAGTCCTCGTCATGCACCAGGACCATGGAGCCCTGGCGCAGCGCCGACATGGACTTGTGGGTGGACTGGGTGCCATAGACGCGGATCCGGGCCTTGTCCGGGTCGGGCAACAGGCGCATGTCCAGCAGCGCGGGATTCGCCGGGTCCAGTTCGCCGGCCTGCGCGCGGAACGCGGCGTACTCCGCCCGGTACTCGGGGCTGCGGAGCCGCTCGGTCAGCGTGGCGGCCGCGTGCATGGAGGTCCGCAGGCGGTGGAACGGCGAGAAGCGCGCGAAGCCGAACCAGGCCTCGTCCCAGAGGAACACCAGGTCCGGCTTGATGGCCAGGCACTCCTCCATCACGCGCTGGGGGTGGTACATGTGGCCGTCGAAGGTGCAGTTGGTGAGGTCCACCAGCTTCGCCCGGTCCAGCTTGCCCTCGGCCTTGAGGGCGAGCAGCGCCTTCTTGATCGAGCGCAGCGGCACGGCGCCGTACATCGAGAAGGCCGTCATCGGGTAGGCCTCGAGGTACAGGGGCTGGGCGCCCGAGAGCACCATGGCGTAGTGGTGCGACTTGTGGCAGTTGCGGTCGATCAGCACGATGTCGCCCGGGGCGAGCAGCGCCTGCAGGACGATCTTGTTCGACGTGGACGTGCCGTTGGTGACGAAGTAGGCCCGGTCCGCGCCGAAGGCCCGCGCCGCCATCTCCTGGGCCCGCTTGATGTTGCCCGTGGGCTCCAGGAGGCTGTCGAGGCCGCCCGTAGTCGCGGATGACTCCGCCAGGAACAGGTTCACGCCGTAGAAGTGCCCCATGTCCCGGATCCAGTGGGAACGGAACACGGACTTGCCCCGCGCCACGGGCAGCGCGTGGAACGTGCCGACCGGCTTCTGGCTGTACTTCTTGAGGTTGCTGAAGTACGGCGTGTCGTAGCGGTCGCCGACCCCGTCCAGGATGGACAGGTGCAGCTCCATGAGTTCCTCGACGCCGTAGAAGATGCGGCGCAGCCAGGCTGCTTCGGGACGGCCAGCAACGGTCTCGGCGCCCCGCTCGGTGAGCAGGTAGACGTCGAGTTCCGGGCGGATCTGCTTCAGCGTCCGGGCAAGCCTCAGCCCGTAGTCACGAACGTCAACCGTGTCCGGGTTGAAGGGCATGGCACGGTCGAGCATGTCGCGCAGCTCCGGCCACTCGCGCTGGGACCGGAAGCCGAAGCCGTCGCCGATGACCACGGCCTGCAGCTCGGGATTCGCCAGGACGGCAACCACGGCGTCCTCGAAGCAGCCGACCTGCACGAGCTCGTAGACGAAGGGATCGTCAACCCGCCGCAGCCGCCGGATGTCCTGGCGCGCCTGCTCGTGGCGGGAGGGGTCGGTGACGGTGACGCTCAGCACCTCGAAGTAGGGCCGGTGCCTGTCATCCGCCTCCGCGGTGGGCGGCAGGTAGTCGGCGGCCTGGACATCCGCTTCCTCCCCCGGCTCCCAGAAGCCCTCCTCGCGCCGGAAAGCGCCGGAAGAGAGGGCGGCATTGATCCGCTGGGCCTGGTGGGCGAAAGCCTGGGCGTCGCCCTCCTTCAGGCTCTCCCGCAGCACGCGCATCAGGCGCAGCCCGGGGAAGGCGGTGAACGTCTCCAGCGGCTCCACGTCCGCGAGCGCGGCGCGGGCATCGGCCACGTACCTGCCTGTGTCCTCCCTGCGCGCCGCGGCGGCGGCCCAGGCCCTGGCAATAATGGCCAGCTGCGCCCACTGGTCGTGGCGAACGTCGGGGATGGAAAAGCCCTGCTTCGGCGGCATGGTCGTCGTCGCTTGCGGGTCGGTCATGGCGCAGGTCCCTGCCGCGTGGCCTTCGCGCTCCACGCCGTTGTTCATCCGCTCCCCGAAGGGCAAGCCGGGGCCCGAAGGTCCCCGCTTTCTTACGTCACCGGGATCTCATGCACGTCATGCGCCGGCATCAGTTCGGATTCGGGCCGAACACGCCGACGCCGAGTTCACCGGCGATGTCGCGGATGGCATTCAGCGAGCGCACGCTGTTGCCGGCCTCGTTCAGCCGCGGCGAGAACGCGGCGATGGCGAACCGGCCGGGCACGACGGCGACGATGCCGCCGCCCACGCCGGTCTTGGCCGGCAGGCCCGCCGTGTACATCCACTCGCCGGACTCGTCGTAGAAGCCCGCCGTGGCCATGATGGCCAGGAGCTCCGGCACGTCGTTGGCGTTCATCACGCGCTTCTTCGTGAGCGGGTTGACGCCCAGGTTGGCCAGCGTCGCGCCCATGATGGCCAGATCCTTCGCGCTGACCCCGATGGAGCACTGCCGGGTGTAGACCCGCATGGCCTCTTCCGGATCGCTGTAGAGCCGCTCATAGTTGTAGAGCAGGTTGGCGATGGCGCGGTTGCCGAAGGCCGTGCTGTACTCGGATTCGTACACGTCCTCGAGCACGGTGAGCGGCACCGGGCTACCGGCGAAGTCGCTGATGTTCTGCAGGATCTTGTTCCAGCGGTCCTGCTCGGATGTTGCCTGCACCAGGCTGACGGCCGCGATGGCCCCCGCGTTCACCAGCGGATTCACCGAGCGCTTGTCCTTGTAGATCTCGAGTGCCAGCCGCGAATTGAACGGCAGGCCCGTGGGCTCCACGCCGATCTTCTCGTCCAGAACCTTCGGCCCCTGCTGGGTCATCACCAGCGCGGCCGTGAAGGGCTTGGACACCGACTGGATGGAGAACTTGTAATCCACATCGCCGGCGCTGTAGATCTTCCCGTCCCTCGTCGCGATCACTACGCCGAACAGCTCGCTGGGCGTCCTGGTGAGGATCGGGATGTAGTCGGCATTCTTGCCTTCCTGCAGGCCCTTGTACTTCGCGTAGGCAGCATCCACGACCCGCTGGAAGTCCTTTGGCCGGGGCTCCGCCGCATTCGCGCCCGCCAGGACGAAGGTGCCCAGGGCCAGCATGGCGGCCAGTGCAACCGTTGGCTTCATGGCGATCGCTCCCTGTTCCGGACCACCCGTCACAGGGCCGAGCCGAAATCGTACTTGAAGCTGACCTGGAGGCGGGTGTCGGTGCCACTGGCGCCGCCCAGGTCTTCACGTTCACCCCAGAGCAGCTCGGCCCCGACCATCATGTTCTTGACCGGATAGTAGAGCAGGTTGCCGGAGGCGTAGGAGCCCCTCTCGAAGGTGTCCGGCGTCTGGCCGGCGGTGTTGTCCACTTCGGTAAAGGAATAACCGACCGAACTGCTCCACTGGTCATTCCACCAGTGGTCGTAGTACAGGCTGACGCCCGTGAGGTCCACGGCCTGCACCTGGGTCCCGCCCGGCAGGGAGCCGTCCGGGAGCAGAGCGCGGTCGGGGCCGGCATCCATGCCGCCGTCGTTCATGTAGCTGGCGATGCCCGCGCCAAAGACGATCCCGGCGCGGATGGCGTCCCGGTCCAGCACGTTGAGGACGCCGGTGAGGTCGATGCCCCAGCCCAGGTCGTTGTCCTGGTAGACGACGTCGCCGCCATCGATCACCTCGACGCCCACCTTGCGGAGGATGCCGGCGGCCTGGAAATGGCCCCAGTCCCGGTTGATGCGGTACTGGGCCGTGAAGTCCGGGTACTCCTCGTCGGCCTGGAGCCCCTCGGCGATGTCACCCACGGTACGGTACTGCCCCGGGTCGACGTCGTTGCCGGGCCGCTCGATGGCGATCGCGAAGCTCTGGCCGTCGCTGGCCACCGGCGTCCAGCGGATCTGCGGCGTGCGCAGGAAGACCATGCCGGTCGGACCCCAGTAGTCGATGACGTTTGGGAAGATGTCGATGTCCATGAACAGCGAGTGGGTCTGGCCGGCCAGGAACTGGCCGAACTCGCCGTAGGCGTGGCGGAGGCGGATGGTCGTCTGCCCGGCATCCTCACCCACGCCGAACAGGTCAATCTCGAGGCGGGCCTTGAGGGCCCCCTTGCCCGTGGGCACGCTGCCCCGGACGCCGAAGCGCGACTGCTTGGCGCTGACGCTCGCCTGGCCGTCGCCGCCAAACTGCTCGTCGTCCGTGGGAATGCGGGACGGCCGCAGGGCATCCTCCCAGTCCGGGTTTACCCGGTTGAAGTCCTGGATGTAGTCGAGCATGGCGAAACCGTAGACCTCGAAGGACTTTGCGTCCTCCGCCGCGAAGGCAGGCGCCTGCGCCCCGGCCAGGGCAATGCCACCCGCGATCGCCTTGACCAGAGTCGTTCGGACCGGAGGAAACATGCACGTACTCCTGTTGGATGTTGGGCCACTGACCGGCGCGCCGCAAGCAAGCGCCGACGCCCGGACTCATCTGGATTTCACGCCCGCTGCCGCCCCGAGTCAACGGGCCCCGCCTGTGGAAAACACCTACTCCGGGTCACTCGCCACGGCGGCAGGTGCGCGGATTCATGGGGTGCAGGTAGCGTTCGCTACGATGCGCCGGGCGAAACCTCCGATCAAGCGGTTTTGTTGCCATTCGCCCCCCGGCCACCGAGAATGCCGGGCGGTCACCGGCAGCGGAACGACGTCATCGTGATGGAGCGGGTTGAGGAGCATTTCGCCGCCCGGGGGCGCACCCCCAAGGGCCGGCGGGCTCTGCTCGCCATCTTCCGGGCGACGCGGGAGATCACCGGCACGCGGGGCCTCGACGCCGCGTCCCTGGAAGCCATTGCCGCGCGGGCGGAACTTTCCCAGGCCGCCCTGCGCCATTACTTCGGCACCCGGGACGAGCTGCTCGATGCGTTCTTCGTCGCCGCCACCCGCTGGCTCCGCGCGCAGGTGGCGGCGCTCCTGAAAGACGGCGGGCTCCCGGCCGGGCAGCAGCTGGAGCAGTGCATCGCCTGGCACCTCGAATTCATGGAGAACGTGGACACGGTTTTCTGGCTGGAGAGTTCCGCGTACTGGCTCAGGCATCCGCCACCCCGCCAGAGCCGGGACGAGTGGTACCGCTGGCTGGTGGCGCAGTACGCCAGGCTGATCGGCGGAATACAGCCACGCCTCGGCCCCCGCGAGTGCCAGCGCCGGGCCTATGCCCTCCTGACGCTGGTCCTCGGCGCCTGGATCACCCACGGCAAGGGTAGCGCCGTCACCGGTGCGGGCGGCCCGGCCGAGCAGCGCCGCCTGCTGGTGGCCACGGCGATGGCCCTCGTCAGCCGGTAGCCGGCGGCAGCGCCTGGTACCGGGCGACCGCCTGCTCCAGGTTGAAGAACATGCGGCCCTGCCCGAGTGCCTGGCCAAGGGCCGAGCGCTGCACGAGGGCGAGCACCTCCGGGGTCAGGCCCACCAGCCACAACTCGATGCCCTGCTCCCGCTGGCTCACCTCCGCCTCGGTGAGCATCTTCAGCGCCGTGTACTCCACGTCGAACACGCCGCTCAGGTCGAGGGCCACGACCCGGGGCCTCGCCTCCTCGACCAGCGGCCGGATCCTGTCCCGCACACGTTCCGCGTTCGCAAAGAACAGCCGGCCGGTCAGGCGCAGCATCAGCAGGCCCGGAAAGGAGTCGTCGTCCGTATGCTCGGGGGACAGCGGCCGGAAGGCATTGGTGCCCCGCTTGCGCCCCAGCACGTAGACCGGGGGGTTCGACACCTGCTGGGCCAGGCCGACCAGCGAGATGATGATGGCGACCAGGATGCCCTTGAGGGTACCCAGCACGACGACCCCCGCCAGGGCCGCCAGTGCCCAGATGAATTCGTTGCGGCGCACCGCGAGGATCGAGCGGAACTCGGCGGGCTGGATGAGCCCCACCGAATACACGATCACCACCGCCGCCAGCGTGGCCTGGGGCATCAGGCTGATGACGGGCGCCAGCAGGAGCATGGTGAGCAGCGTCGCCCCGGCCGTCACGAGGCCCGCCAGCGGACTGCGCGCGCCAGAGAGCCGGTTTACCGCCGTCTGGGACGTGCCGCCGCCGGCCGGCATCGCGCCGAGCAGTGCGCCGGCGGCCGTGCCCAGCCCGGTGGCCAGCAACTCCCGGTTGGGCTGCATGGGCGGCTCGCCCGGGGCGGCGAACGCCCGGCCGACTGCGACCGTCTCGGTAAAGCTCATGACGGCAATGCCCATTGCGGCGGGCCACAGCGCGGCGGCCAGGGACAGGTCGGGCAGCTGCAGGCCGGGCAGGCCCCGCGGAATCTGGCCCACGGCTTCGACGCCCAGGGCGCCGAGACCCAGCAGGCCCATGGCAGCGATGCCGGCGCCCACGCCGACCAGCGGCGCGGGCAGGCGCGGCAGGACGCGCTCCATGCCGATCAGCAGCACCATGGTGAGCAGCGCCACGGCCAGCGTGGGGGCCGAGGTTTCGGGCAGGCTCTGCATCAGGGCGACGAGGTTCTGCCCGAAGGTGCCCTTGGCGAAGTGCACGCCGAACAGCTTCGGCAGCTGGTCCACGACGATCACCAGCCCGATGCCGGCCTTGAAGCCGACGAGCACCGGCTCGGAGATGAAGTTGGCCAGGAAGCCGAGCCGGAGCACCGAGGCAACCGCGAGCAGCAGGCCCACCAGCAGCGTCAGCGTTGCCAGGGCAGGCACGATCACCGCCATGTTGCCGTCCGGCGCCACCTCGGCGAGGGCCGCGCCGGTGAGGATGGCAATGGTGGTCGTGGTGCTCACGCTCAGCACCCGGGACGAGCCCAGCACCGCGTAGATGACCATCGGCAGGAAGGCCGTGTACAGCCCCACCTGCACGGGGAGCCCGGCGACGGTAGCGTAGGCCATGGCCTTGGGGATGACGACGGCCGCGGTGATCAGGCCTGCCAGCAGGTCGGGCCGCAGCCACTCCGGACGGTAGTCGCGCAGCCAAGTTAGCATCCCTCATGCACCCCTTGCTCAAGCTCTCCCCAACACTACCTCACTCCCGGGGGGAATGGGCTGACCCCGACCGGGACCGGCCCTGAGGGGAAATCCCTCTTGATCGGAGCTTTCCCCCCGTGCAACGTATCCAGTCTGGTGCCAGACTAAGCGAAGAGAGGTATCGATCATGAACGTCAACAGCACTCTGTCCCGCGTGCTGACGGGTTTCGCCACGCTCGCGCTGGCCTACGGCGCATACACGGCCTTTGCCGAGAACAAGCCTGGCATGGCCGTCCTGCTGGCCCTGGCAACCATCGCCGCGGCGATCCCGACCATCGTTTCTACGGGGAAGTAGCCGGGATCATGCCGGCCCGCACCATTCCTGCACACAGCGTTGATCGTCGGTCCTCACCGATCACGCGGGGCATGGCCGTCGTCATTCGCTGGCTCGCCGCGCTGACTGTCGCCGTCGCACCGGCAGCCCAGGCGTCCATCTTCAAGGGCGAAGCGCTCGACAAGGCCGCCGACTTCATGACGATCGTGGTGATCATCATCGTGCCCATCGTGGCCATCGCGGCGTTCTGGCTGGTGCACATCCTGCCCGAGAAAGTCGCCGAGCAACGCGAGCACCCCCAGAAGGAGGTCATCAAGGTCCTCTGCCTGCTGTCCCTCGTCTTTGGCGGACTGCTCTGGCCCATCGCCTGGATCATGGCCTACAGCAAACCGGTGATCTACAAGATGGCCTACGGCCGGGACAAGCACGACGACTACTACAAATCCCTCGAGGCGAAGGAAGCGTCCACCCTGGGCGAGGACGTGGCCCGCCTCCGGGCGGAGCTGGACTCCCTGGCGAAGCGCGGCCAGCTCCCGGACGAACTGCGCGAGATGCACGCCCGCCTAATGGCCGTGGAGAGCCGGGTGGGGACGCCGGGCGGCGGGGCGGGAGCCGGCTGATGGAAATCCTCCTGCTCGGCATCTACAGCTTCTTCGTCTGGCTGATCTTCATCAAGTTCAGGCTGCTGCCCTGGAACACCGTCTCCCAGGTGACGGTGGCCATCATCCCCATCGTCGGCCTGACCGTGCTGATCCTCTCGCTGAACGTCGTCGCGCCCTCCTCCGCCGACGTGCGCGTCATCAAGTACGTTGTCCAGGTGATCCCCCAGGTGAAGGGGCGCGTTATCGAGGTGCCGGCGGAGGGCAACCGGCCCATGAAGAAGGGCGACGTGCTGTTTCGCATCGACCCCACACCCTACGAGCTGGAGGTCAAGGCCCTGGAAGCCCAGCTGGCGGAGTCGGAGGGCTCGGCGCGGGAGCTGCGCGAGCAGCTGAACGTCGCCAAAGGCACTACGGCGGCCCTGCGCTCCCAGATTGACCTGACGAAGCTGCGCGTGAAGCAGTACGAGGAGTTGAGCGCCACGGGCGCGGGCAACCGCTTCGACCTGGAGAAGGCACAGGCCGACCTGTCGAACCTGCAGGGCCAGGTCGCGTCGGCAGTCGCCAACGAGGCCCGGGCCCAGGCCCAGCTCGCCGCGGTGGTCGACGGCGACCTCGCTTCGGTAGCCACCATCAAGGCGAACCTGGCCAAGGCCCGCTGGGACCTGTCCCAGACGGTGATGTACGCGCCCGCCAACGGCTCGGCCATCAACGTGCAGCTGCGGCCGGGGTCCTTCATCAACCCCATGCCCTTCGCCCCGGCAATGTCCTTCGTCGAGGACGAGTTCCAGGTGATCGCGCTCTACGACCAGAACGAACTGTGGCGGGTGAAACCCGGCAACGAGGCGGAGATCGCCCTCAGTACGTACCCCGGCGCCATCATCAAGGCGACCGTGGATTCGATCGTCTGGGCGCAGGGCCAGGGCCAGCTCGCGATGTCCGGCAATGTGCCAAACACTGGCCCGGCGCCACTGCCACCGGGCCGCTTCGCCGTGAAGCTCAATATTGCGGAGAGGGACCAGGGGCTGTTCCTCGCCGCCGGCGCGACAGGCCATGGAGCGATCTACACGGAGCATGCGGAGGCAATCCACATCCTCCGCAAGATCATCCTGCGCGTCGGGTCCTACACCAACTACCTGGTCCTCAAGCTCCACTAGGGCCATGGACGTCCGGGCTACCCTGCTCCTCACGCTGGCGGCGACGCTGCCGGCGGCCTGTGCGCTCAAGTCGCCGCCGGAGCGCGCGGACGTGCAGGGCGAGGCGCTGCCGGGGCTCGAGACCCCTGCCGCCTGGAGCGCCAGTGGTGCAGCCACGGCCGCCGTGGAAGATGCCTGGCTCGCCGGCTTTGCCGACCCGCGCCTGGACGCCCTGGTGGCCGAGGCCCTCGCCAACAACCCGGACCTGCTGGCCGCCGCCGCCCGCGTCGAGCAGGCCGCCGCCTACGTCGATGCCGCCAGTTCCGGGCTGTACCCGCAGGTCGCGGCCATCGGCAACATCAGCGGCAAGGACAGCAGCAGCGGCACGGTGGACTACGGCGGCCTGTTCGCCAGCTGGGAGCTGGACCTCTGGGGCAAGGTGCGGTCCGGCAGGGAAACCGCCCGCCTGCAGCTGCTGTCCGCCGAGCTCTCCACCGCCTATGCGCAGCAGTCCATGGCGGCGATGGTGGCCCGGGCCTGGTTCCTGGCCAGCGAGTCGCGCCTGCAGAAGGGCGTCGCGGACGACATGGTGACTGCGGCCGAGAAGCTCGTGGAGCTGGCCCTGCAACGGCAGCGCGTCGGCATCGGCAACGAGTATGACGTGTCCGTGGCCCAGGCCTCCCTCGCGACCTACCGGGACGTCGCCGAGCAGCTTGGCCTCGTCTACCGGCAGTCCGTGCAGGCGATCGAGACGCTCGTGGGCCGTTACCCCGCTGCCGAGCTCGACGTGCCCTCGGCGCTGCCCAACCTGCCGGGGCCGGTGCCCGCGGGCCTGCCCTCCGAACTGCTCGAGCGCCGGCCCGACGTGATCGCGGCGGAGCGGCGCGTGGCCGCCGCCTTCTTCCGGGTGCAGGAGGCCAAGGCGGCGCGGCTGCCAACGATCAGGCTCAACACCAGCTTCTCGAGCCTCTCGAGCGACCTCGTGGTGCTGAAGGAGCGCGATGACCCCGTGTGGGGCTTCGGCGGCCGCGTGAGCGTGCCGCTCTACCTGGGTGGCGGCCTGAAGGCCGAGATCGCCGTGCGCACGGCCGAGCAGAAGGAGGCCGTCGCGGAGTACGGCCGGGCCGGCGCCAACGCCTTTTCCGAGGTGGAGAACGCCCTCTCCGCCAGCTTTGCGCTGGAGGCCCGCGAGCCGCTTCTCGTGCAGGCCGTGACCGAGAACGAGCGGGCGCTGCAGCTCGCCGAAACCCGCTACCGGGTGGGATCCGACGACCTGCGGGCCGTGGAGCAGCAGCAGATGCGGCTGTTCAGTGCGAAGAGCGCGCTCCTCCGGGTCCGGAGCGAACAGCTGGTGCAGCGGATCAACCTGCACCTGGCCCTCGGCGGGAACTTCGCCACCGCCGGTTCGTGAAGCGGTGCGGGATAACGCCCGGGCAGAGCCCGCCCCTACTCGGCTTCTAGCCGCTTGCGGGCCGCCGCCAGTTCCTTGCGCTTCGCCGGGCTCACCACCGGGTAGTGCAGCTTCAGCCCGGCCATGGCATCGACCACGGCTGCCGCCACCACCAGCCGGGTAAACCACTTGTTGTCGGCCGGCACCACGTACCAGGGCGCCGCCTTCGAGGCCGTGTTCCGGATCGCCTCCTCGTAGGCTTCCTGGTACGCGGACCAGTGCTGCCGCTCGGCCACGTCGGCGGCGGAGAACTTCCAGTTCTTGTCGGGGTTGTCCAGCCGCTCCATGAAGCGGCGCTTCTGCTCGGCCTTCGACACGTGCAGGAAGAACTTGAGCACCAGCACGCCGTTCCGGACCAGGTACTTCTCGTAGTTCGCTATGTCCTCGTAGCGCTCGTCCCAGATCTTCTTCGTGACCAGCGACGGGTGCATCTTCTGGCGCGCCAGCAACTCCTGGTGGACCTTCACGACCAGCAGCTCCTCGTAGTAGGAGCGGTTGAAGATGCCGATCTGGCCGCGGGCCGGCACGTTCCGCATGTAGCGCCAGAGGTAGTCGTGGTCCAGCTCCTCGCTGGAGGGCTGCTTGAAGGACGTGACCGTGCAGCCCTGCGGGTTTATCCCTGAGGTGACGTGCTTGATGGTGCCGTCCTTGCCGGCGGCGTCCATGGCCTGGAACACCAGCAGCACGGCCCAGTGGTCCTGGGCGTACAGCTTGTCCTGCTGTTCCGTGAGCCATTCGACGCCCCGCGCCAGCATTTCCTTCGCCTCGGCCTTGTCCTCGGACTTGAGGTGCGCCGTGTCGCCCGGGTCGATGTCCTTGAGGCGGAAGCCCTTGCCGCGGGTCACGCGGTAGGGGGCGATGAAACTGTCGATGCGCTCGAACTGGGACTTCTTCATGGGATGAACCTCGGTCTGGTGCCTATTGCTTTGGCCCGGTGCCGCCTATGGCGCGATTTCGGTCGAGGCGCTCGATGATGGCCTGGGTGATCTGCTGCGTTTCCTCGAGGCCTATGCGGTCCACCGACTTGTTCACCGAGCTGAAGGTGGCCTTGACGAGGCTCTGCAGCTTCTGGAAACCGATCGGGTTCCGCGTGCCGCAGACGGTGTCGTCATTCTTCAGGATGCGGTCGATGACGCCCGGGTCGCGGAGCCGCAGGTCGCAGGCAATGGACAGCCGCATCAGCTCGTCACCGATGGCGTCGAGATGGCGGACCCAGGGGGTGTGCTTGGATTCGGTCATGACAGGCCCTTTCTTCGGCAGGCTTCTTTTCAGGCTAGCACAAGCCACTCGGACCGGTCACCGCCTGCCTGCCGCGCACGGTCCCCGGGCACGGATTGCCATGCTACCTTTGCCGGCATCCGGGTACCGGCGTCATTGGGCCCCAGAAACAGAATGAAAACCATCAGGGTTACCCGCAGCTGCACATCCTGGCTTGCCGGCCTCGTCCTGCTGGGCTGGGCAGGCGCCGCCCTCGCCGACAAGACGGACATCATCCACCTGAGGAACGGCGACCGGGTGACCTGCGAGATCAAGAACCTGGAGCGCGGCCGGCTCAAGGTCAGCACCGACAGCATGGGCACCATCTACATCGAGTGGAAGGACGTCCTGCGGGTCAGCAGCAGGGAACTCTACGTCATCGAGGTGCAGGACGGCAGCCGCCTCCAGGGCACGCTGGCGGAAACGGATGCCGGGGGGCAGCTGCTCCTGCGCAGCGAGGGCCCGGACACCGGGTCGGAACAGTTCGTGCCCATGGCAACCGTGGTCTGGCTGGACCCGCTGAAGCTGGACGAGGTGAGGGTCAAGCGCTGGGACGGCTCCATCAGTGCCGGCTTCGACACCACCAAGGCCAACAATGACACCTCCCTGAGCGCCAGCTTCGACGCACGCCGCCGGGCAGAGGACTTCCTCTTGAACTTCAACTCGTCAATCTACTCGCGCTCCCAGGATGGCGTGGAAGACAGCCTGCGGGCGAACGTCAACGGGGTATACCGCGGCCTGCTCGAGGACCGCTGGTACTGGGCCGCGGTCGGCAGCTTCGAGCGGAACGACGAGCTCGGCATCGACCTGCGCTCCCTCGGTGGCGCCGGTTACGGCCGCTTCCTGGTGCAGACGGGGCGGACGCTGTGGTCCGTCACCGGGGGCCTGGCCGTGGTCAATGAGCAGCTGGCGGGCGACGAGGACGCCCAGACGAGCCTGGAGGGGTTCTTCAACACTGACTACGAGTTCTTCACCTACGACACGCCCAAGACCACGCTGACCACGTCACTGACGGTGTTCCCCAGCCTCACGGAAAGCGGCCGGGTTCGCGGCTCCCTGGACTTCGCCCTGCGCCGGGAACTCATCGAGGACCTGTTCGTGGAGATCAGCGTCTACGACTCCTACGACAGCGAGCCGCCCGAAGAGGGCGAGAAGAACGACTACGGCATCGTGACCAGCCTGGGCTACACCTTCTGAAGCCCCTGCCCGCCTAGAACCGGCGGCTCAACCGTACGCCGAACACCCGGGGATCCGGCAGCGGCGCGAAGACGAACTGCACGCCGAGGCCGGCCACGAAGCCGAGCTCCGTCACCTGCTGGCCGAACTCCGGGCCCGAGCCGCCCGTCCTGATGGTGTCGTCGTCCAGCAGGTTGTCGATGTAGCCCACCAGCTCCCACTTGTCGCCGGTCAGGCCGAGCTGCAGGTTCAGCAGCCAGAAGTCGTCGAAGTACGTGAAGTTGTCGACGTCCAGGTAGCGCTTGTCCTGGTAGGAGGCGCTCAAGCCGACGAACCAGCTCAGGTCCTCGCCGCTGAAAGGCCGCTGGAGATTGACGGTCCCCACGAAGGAATTCTCCGGCGTGCGCTCCAGCTGCTTGCCGCTCTGGTCGATGCGGCAGGTGGGCGCGCCGTTGGCGGGGTCCGTGAGGTCGGAAGGATCGTCGCCGAGCCCGCCCTTGTAGACCACCTGCGAACAGCCCGCGGCGGCGGCCCTGGGAAGCACGGTGGTGTCGTCCAGGTAGTCCTGGTACTGGGGATCCAGCCAGGTATAGGACGCGCCAAGGGTCAGACCGTCAATCACGTCCGGCTGCCACACCAGGTCGAACTCGAGGCCCCAGATGTCGGCGGATGACGCGTTGGTCACGCGGGGCGCGAGCTTGTCGTCGATGAGGACCTGGGTGGTCACCTGCTTGTCGGAATAGTCCTGGTAGAACGCAGCGCCATTGAGTTGCAGGTAGCCGGCGGCGGACCAGGTGGTCTTGGCGCCCAGCTCCCAGGCCGTCATCTTCTCCGACGCGAAGCGCTCGTTCTCGATCACGGTGGGCGACCCGCCGGCCTCGAGCTGATTGATGCCCCCCGGCTTCTGGGCCTTGGCCCAGGAGAAGTACACCAGCGCATCGTCGGTGGCCTGCCAGTTCAGGGTGACCTTGGGCGTGTGGAACCGGGAGGTTTCCGCGCCGCTGATGAGCGCCCAGTCCAGCAGCATGCCGGGGTCGAAGGGATTCAGGATCTCCGGCCCGTTCGGATCCATGCCGCGGTTCACCTTGATGCGGGCATTCTCGTAGGACTCGCAGTTGACGTCCTCGCCCGGATTGGCCGCCTCGGAGACCAGGGGTGCCACGAAGCTACCGCCCAGCACCGTGAAGCCGAGGGCAGCGCAGGAGGCCTGGTTCGGCCGCAGGATCTCGAATTTCTCGTAGATGTAACGGTCTTCGAGGGTGACCGAAACGGTGTCGGTGATCGCCCAGTCCACGCTCAGGTAGGCGGACATGTGCTCGGTGTCGGTATTCCAGACGGGCCCCAGGAACCCGGGCACGTCGGGCGTGAGATCCTGCCGCACGTAGTCCTGCCAGCTGGCGATCGACACGAGCCCGCCGAGGGCCGCCGTGCCGTCACAGACACCGGCCACGTCCCGGACGAAGTTGCCGAGGAAATCGGTCGTGATGGGCAGGCAGGCGGTGATGCTGTTGCGATCATCCAGGTCCCGCTCCTCGTGCCAGTAGAGCCCGCCCACGGTCAGCTGCACCGGACCATCCCAGGAACTGGTTGCCCGCAGTTCCTGGCTGAACTGGGTCGTTTCCTGATGGGTATCGGTGATCATCTCGGAGATGATCTGGTCCGGTCGCCCCCGGGCCTGGTAGTCCTGGTCGTAGAGCTGGTCCAGGGTGGCGTCCGTGTACCCGGTGTAGCTCGACAGGGTGACGGCGCCGAGGTCCCAGTCGGCCACCAGGGTCGTGCGCATCAGCTCGATGGTGGACCCCGGAAAGTCGCCGCCGGTAAAGGGGTTCTCGCTGTGACTGACCTGGCGGCCGGCGGCGGAGCCGAAGCTCCGGGGCAGGCAGATACCCGGGGGTGAATCCGGGGGCACTGGTGCACCCGACGGGCAGTAGACGCCGAAGTCGATCAGGGTGGTCGCGGTGCCGCTGAAGGCGGTGCTGATGCCGACGCCCGCGTTCACGGCGTTCTGGGGGTAGGTTCTGACGGTTGCTCCGAGGATGGGCACCGTCGGGGTCGGGGCATAGTCCTCGTCGCTGTACTCCACCCGGGCCTTGATCTTCACGTTGTCCGTCGGGGTCAGGACGGCCGCCAGGGCCGTGCCATAGCCGTCGCCGCCGCCCACGTCATCGCCCGACACGCTGTTGGTGTAATAGCCGTCTTCCGACCACTTGACGCCGGAAAGGCGCAGGCCAAGCAGGCCGGGGAGCACCGGGCCGCCCACCGCGCCATCCAGCTGCAGGCGCCCGAAGTCGGCCGCGTCGATGCGCACCACGCCCTCCAGCTCGTCCCCCGGTTCCTTCGTGACGTAGCTGATGGCGCCGGCAAAGGCAGCACGCCCGTAGAGGGCGCTCTGGGGCCCCTTCACTACCTCGATGCGCTCCACGTCGCTCAGCAGGCGCTTGTTGGCGAGCAGGCCCGAGCCGGCGGAAATCACGTTCTCGGTGGTGACGTCGATGCCGTCCACGAGGAAGGCGACGTTGGAGCGGCCCCGGGTGTTGGAAAGGCCGCGGATGGTGACCCGGGTGTCCTGGGGCCCGAAGGCCGTGTCGAACTGGACGCTGGGCACCAGCTGGGCGATGTCGCCGAGGTTGGTGATGCCCTGCCGCTCGATCTGCTCGGCACCCAGGGCGGTGACGGCGATCGGCACCTCCTGCAGGTTTTCCTCGCGCTTGCGGGTGGTGACGATGACCTCTTCCACCTGCGCGTTGGCAACGGGCATGACGCTCATGCTGCACACGAGCGCCACGCAGGCGAGCCCCGGACGTGCCCGGTAACGGCTATTCATTCCCTACCCCCCCGGACGTGTCAGCCCGGCTGCCTGAACCAGATCGCCCCCGGATAACGCGCGCGCAGACCGCGATCCAGCCCCCGCCAGTGCCCGGTCGGCAACACCACAAAGATCAACGCAGTGAGATTTACCATCCGGGAGGCGTCGTGGTAGCCGCCAAGTGAGACGTTGACCATCAGGAAGATAGAAGTAGATACCGGAACCGGTGGCGTGGGATGGGCCGGTGAATAACCTGAGGACCGCGGCAATGATCCATGCTACCGGGGGAAGCCGCGCCCGAAGCGGTACTGCCAGACCACTCCCAGGCCGTCGTACTCGTCGCCCGTCCGGCTGGACACGCCGGTGCCGGCAAAAAGCTTGACCGAGTTGCGGAGGTCCACGGGCAGCGCGACCGTCAGGCCCAGCCGCGTGTTCCTCTTCAGTGTGTCGGCCTTCACGTCATCCACCGAAGTCTGCCCGCCCCAGTAGTAGGTGCCATCCAGCGCCAGCCAGATGCCGGAGCGGAAGCCGTACACGATGTGGCCCTGCACCGAATAGAGCGGATCCTGGGACAGCGTGCTTCCGCCCAGGAAATCGGTGTTGTCCGTATAGAGTGCGGCGGCGGCCGCCACGTCCACCGTCCACGCCCCCCAGGACTTGGAGATGCCCAGCTCGGGCTTGAAGGCCCAGCGGTTCGTGCCGATGTTGACCAGCTTGCTGTCGTCGTACTGGCCAACGGGGACCGACACCTGCAGGCTCGCCCCGACGATCACGTCCTGCCTGTAGCTGGAGAATTCCTGCAGCGACAGGGCGGGGGCCCCGTAGAGGTTCACGGAGTAGCGAAAGCGCGGGTCGCCAAAACCCGCCACTTCGCGCCGGCGGGGCTGGCCCTCGACCAGCGCCGTGCCCGAGAGCCAGGTATAGGGCGCCACGATGTCAACCTTGGCGGAGCGGCCCCGGACGCCCAGGGAGCGGGCCCAGGCAACCACTGCCGAGTTGGTGCGCAGGTCCGCGCCCTCGATCGGCACCGACGGATCGAAGGACAGGTTGCCCTCCGTGTAGCCGTAGCCCGCCAGCAGGAAATTCAGGCCCGTCGGCGTATTCGAGTAGGCCCGCGGCTCGAGTTCCTGGCCGTGGACCTCGGGCACGCCGAGTGCGACTAGCGCGAACAGCGCCGCAGCGGCGCCAGCGAATATCAATTGCCCTGGCATGGCGAGAGTTTACCCCGCCGTACGCCTCGGCGCGTCAGCTGACCTCCGGAACGAGCCGCTGGCCGATGATGGCGAGGGCCTCTTCCGGGTCGTCGTGCAGGCGGAGCGCCACCTCGTCCAGGCCCGCTGCCTCAAGCGCCTTGAGGTGCCGGACGATACGGTCGAGGTCTGCGGGGTCGCCGGCGAGCGTCATGTTCTCCACCAGCTTGTCGATGACGGGCTCGGGCACGCCCTCGATGCGGGGGCTGCGCTGGAGGAAGGCCTGGAGGAAGGCGGGCCGCTTTTCCTCCACCATCGCCGCGTCGGCCGGATCGAGGAACAGCTCCGTGAACCAGGCCATGAGCAGGCCGCGCCAGATCAGCTCACGACGCGCCTCAGCGATGGCCGCCGCCCGGTCCTCCTTCACGTGCCAGGCCATGAAGTTGTTCATGCGGAAGTCGGCCCGCTGGCGGCCAGCCTTCGCGAGGCCCTCGCCCGCCCAGCCCATGACCTCGGGCATGCGCTGCAGGGGGACGTCGGACATCATGGTGCCATCGGCCACGCCGGCGGCCATGCGCAGCATCTTGTGGAACGTCGCGCCCGCGTAGACTCGGGGCGGCGGCTGGGTGGCCCACTCGGCCTGGTAGTTCTTCAGCGTGTAAAGCTCGCCCTCGTAGTTCAGCATCGCGTCATGGCGCAGGCCCTTCAGGATGCGGAGGGTGTCGCGCACGGCCGTGACTCGCCGCACGGGCTCCAGGCCGGTTACCCGGCTCACGGAGTGGCCCAGGCCGCCGATGAGGATGGTCGCGCGGCCGCCGGACAGCTCATTGAGCGTGAGCAGCTGGTCGGCAATGCGCAGCGGATGCACCTCCCACGGGCTCATGGGCAGGGTGCCGAGCCGGAGCCTCGTCGTGCAGCGCGCGAGCAGCGCCAGCGCGGGAATCGGATCGCGGCGGGAGGGGAAGCTGGCCACCCACAGGGTCTGGATGCCATACCGCTCGGCCAGCTGGCCGAGCGCCTCGACGCGGCCGGCGGGCAGGCCCGCCTCGAGGATGATGTCGATCTTCATGCTGGATTCCCGCGTGGCGCAAAGCGCATAAACCTAAGCGCCGTGCCATCATACCTGCACCACAGCAGACTGCTGACCCGATGCTTTCGTTCCTGCCGCCCCTCCTCCGCGCGCTGATTGCCAGCACGGCGCTGCTGGTCAACACGCTGTTCTGGTGCGCGCTGCTGTTCCTCTTCGCCCTCCTGCGCCTGCTGCTGCCATTCAACGCCGCGCGCCGCGTGCTGGATCCCGTGCTGAACTGGATCGCCAACCGCTGGGTGACCTGCAACACCTGGTGGATGAACCTCACCCAGCCCACCGTCTGGGACGTGCAGGGGCTCGAGCAGTTCAGCTACCGCGGCTGGTACATGGTCAACTGCAACCACCAGTCCTGGGTGGACATCTTCGTCCTCCAGCGGGTGTTCAACGGCCGGATTCCGCTGCTCAAGTTCTTCCTCAAGCAGCAGCTGATCTGGGTGCCGGTCATGGGCCTCGCCTGGTGGGCGCTCGATTTCCCGTTCATGCGGCGCCACTCGGACCAGGTGCTCCGCAGGCACCCGGAGAAGCGCCTCGAGGACCTGGAAACCACCCGGCGGGCCTGCGCGAAGTTCGCGCTGGTGCCCACCAGCGTGATGAACTTCGTCGAAGGCACCCGCTTCACGCCGGCGAAGCACGCGGCCCAGAACTCTCCCTACCGGCACCTGCTCAAGCCCAAGGCGGGCGGCCTCGCCCTGGCGCTCCACGCGCTGGGCCACCGCTTCGACTCGCTGATCGACGTAACCATCGTGTATCCCGGTGGCGCGCCGACCTTCTGGCAGTTCCTGCGCGGGGACGTCAGCCAGGTCGTGGTGCGGATCGACCGGCTGCCGATTCCCGCCGAATTCAGCGCGGGGGACTACTCCGGCGACCCGGCGGTGCGCAAGCAGGTCCAGCGCTGGCTGCACGAGCAGTGGCAGCGCAAGGACGCGCTGATCGGTCAACTCCTTGGGGCGTCCCGCCCGGCGTGACCGCGAAGGACGCCTGACGATCGCCTACTTCGTACCCTGCTGCTGCTGATGCTGGAGCATCTGGTCCATCATCATCTGCTGCATGCCCATCATCTGTTCCATCATGTGATGGCGCTGCTGCATCATTTCCGGCGACATCCTGCCGGGGCCGCCCATCATCCCCTCAGGCCCCATCATCCCGCCGGATCCCATCATGCCGCCGCCGGCGCAGCAGTTCATCCCGCCCGGCCCCATCATGCCGTGCATCGTGGCCATGGCAGCCCGCATGCTCGCCATGTGCTCCTGCATGAGCCGCTGGCGCTCGGCGGGATCCTTCGCGGCGCGAAGCTTGTCCATCTGCGCCTGCATCGTCTGCATGTTCGCCTGCATCTGCTTCATCTGCTGGTCGAAGGCGGCGCTGTCTGCCGCGGTGCTGGTACCGGCCTTGGCAGGCGCGTCGGCCGCAAGCGCGGGACCGGCAATGACCCCGAGGGCCAGGAGTGCAAGGAGAGGGAAGCCGTTCATGGCGATATCTCCGGTGGGAGTCGTTGAGGACCAAGCCGGCAGCGCGGCACTGGCATGCGCCGCCGGGGGACCATACGGAGGCTCCCCCTGTCAGCGAACGGATTCAATCAGGGGTTGTACGAACGGGAAATGGGGACAGATTTATTTTCCTCTCCCGACCCGAAATCAGGCAAATCCTGTAGTTTTCGCCGGAAACCTGCCGGGACTTTGGATCGGGCCCGACCTAACCTGCCGGCACCGGGGGAAGGTTTGCCAATGCCAAGAACGGGCCGGATCGTCGTTGCAGGCTATCCTCACCATGTGGTCCATCGCGGGCATAATCGTGACCCTGTCTTTCTGACTGCTGGCGATCGCTTCAGCTACCTCGACACGCTCCGGGAGTTCCGCGCAGCGCTCCGCCTGCAGGTCTACGGCTACTGCCTGATGACGAACCACGTTCATCTGATCATCAATCCGGGCGCAGATTGCTCGGCCATCGGGCGGTTGATGAAGCGCCTCGCGGGACGCCACACCCGCCGCATCAATCGCCTGAAGAGCAGGACCGGGACCGCATGGGAGGGGCGATTCAAGTGCAGCCTGATAGATACCAACTCCTACCTCCTGGCCTGCAGCCGCTACGTCGACCTGAATCCCGTCCGGGCCAACCTGGTATCGCGACCGGAGGAGTATTCATGGTCGAGCTTCCGCGCCCTGGCGGGTCTGGCCGACTCGGACTGGCTCGACGAAAGCCCTTGTTACCTCGCGCTGGGTGAGTCCAGCGAGGATCGCCAGAAGCGCTATCGGGATTTCGTGGGATGTGGCGTCGAAGAGTCGGAGCTGGAATTCCTCCGCGATGCCGTGCGGCGCAATCAGCTCACGGGATCAGACGACTTCGTTCGCGAAATGGAGGATCAGGTCAGCCGTCGGATTTCCACACGCGCACCGGGGAGGCCGCGACGCGGGGAAGTATCGCAGTAAATAAATCTGTCCCCTTTTTAGCGCAGCCGCGGCATCACCTGCTCGGCAAAGAGCCGCGTCTGGCCGATCATGGCCTCCTGCCTCGCCCCATGGGGCGAGGCCACCGGCGAGCCGCCCAGCAGGTTCACGTGGTCGAGGCCCAGGCCGATCAGGGCCTGCAGGCGGTCGAAGCACTTGGCGGGCGGCCCGCAGATGGAAAACCAGTCGACGAACTGGTCGTCCACCATCTGCAGGTGTCCACCCTCGTTCTGGGCGTGCCGGGCCATGTCGTAGCCCGACTTCATCTTCACCGCCAAGTCCTTGAGCTGGGGCGGCAGGTGCTCGACGGGCGAATCCTTCATGCCGGCGAAGTGCGCCACCATGCCGGAGATCATGCGGCCCAGGTTGATGGCACGCTTCTCGTCCGGGTCGCAGACCAGGTTGACGTAGGCGCCCACGCGGAGCGTCGCCCGGTCGCGGCCGGTCTCCTTCAGCCGCGCGTGCAGCGTGGCCAGCGCCCACTCGATGCGCTCGGGGGCGCTGCCCACGGCGAAGGTGATGCGGTCCGCCACGTCCGCGGCCATGCGGATGGTGGCCGGGCCCGTGCAGGCCAGGTCCAGCGGCACGGTGGGCAGTTCGCCGGGCTGGAGCCAGCGCATGCGGCTCTCCGTCTCGCCGCGCATGACCGGCTCGCCACGCAGGTAGCCCCGGACCTGCTCCACGTAGGTGCGGAGTTCGGCCGTCGTGGCATTGCGCCGGCCGATGTGCGCCGCCGAGGAATCGCCCCGGCCAATGCCGCAGCGGGCCCGGCCGTTCGACTCCTGCTGGAGGGTGGCGAGGGCGCCTGCCGTTACCGAGGAATCGCGCGTGACGGGATTGGTGACACCGGTGCCGAGGAAGAGCCGGCTCGTGCGGGCGGCGGCGAGGCTGAGCTGGCCGTAGGGCTCCGGGCTGAGGCACTGGGTGTCGGGACACAGCAGCGCGTCGAAGCCGAGCGCCTCGATCTCGGCGGCGAGGCGCGCCGTATAGCCCGACGACGGCTCCATCACGATGCCAAATTCAACGGTCATGGTCCGGGATCACTCCATCAGTGCACGGCGCCGATGATGCTCGACGACCGCGCCTCCGCGGGATCGAACTTCACCGGCCGGCCACTGCGCAGCCACACCACCAGCGCGAAGACGAAGGCGGCCAGGTTCGCCAGGCCCACGAGGATGATCGGGCCCGAGATCCTCCAGTAATCGAACAGGTAGCCGCCGGCCAGGCTCGTGATGAGGATCCCCAGCGAGCCGCAGAAGCCGGCCAGGCCGATGACGGAGCCGCGGACGTTCAGCGGGGTCTCCTGGCCCAGGAGACCCGTGACCGAGAGGATCACGCTCATCTGGCCGATGCCGACCAGGACGCACCCCAGGTACCCGATGGGCGAGAACGGGTGCTCCTGCAGGCCGAGCAGCGTGTAACCCACCGCGCCGAGCAGCAGCGCGGCGACCACGCAGGCGAGCCGGTGGAAGCGGTCGATCAGCACGCCGGCGACGGGCGCCCACAGCAGCGCCGAGCCCTGGATCAGCGCGAACATCAGGCCCGCCTTGGCGAGCGCCTCGGGCCCGTCCAGCCCCTCGTCGCGGCCGACCCGCTGCAGCCAGAGCGAAACGAAGGTGGCCACCAGCGTGAGGTCGGCCCGGGAGATGAACGACCCCGCGTAGCAGACCATCAGGCGCGGATTGTCCAGGCCCTGCCGGATGCCGATCTGCAGGATCCGGGGCAGGCTCACCCGGACACTGGTGCCGGATGGCGTACCACCCTTCAGCCCGACCTGCATGATCAGCGCCGTGAAGGCGGCCAGGCCCGCCATGACGAAGAGCATGTAGCGGCCTGCCTCGGCGCTGGTCATGCCCTGGGATTTGAAGATTGCGGGCAACGCGGCGAACAGCGCCGTGGCAATGCCGATTCCCAGGCCGTTGAGCACGCCGGAAACACCGGCGATCTTGCCGCGGGAGTTCTCGGCAGCGTAGTCGGCCGCCGTGATGGCGATCATGACGCCCACGAAGGCCAGGCCGATGGCATAGACGAAGCGGCCGACGTAGAGGTCGCCCACGGTGCTGGCCATGCCATAGATGGCAAAGCCCGCTCCGGCGATGAGCGTGCCCGTGGCGTAGAGTGGCCGGCGCCCGACCCGGTCGGAAAGCCCGCCGGCGAAGCTGACCAGGGCCAGCACCACGATCTCGTGCATGGTGATGAGCAGGCCGGTCACCTGCCCGTGCCGCTCCGGCGGTATGCCGATGATCTCGGTCAGCACGTAGGGCTGGGAGAAGCTGAGGAAGCTGATGACCGGCATGATGGCCAGGCATACATATAAGTATGTCCAGGCGTTCAGGCCGCTCATGCCGGTGGCGAACTCCAGGGGGCCGAGGCGGTAGCCCGGCGGGGCTGCGGCTGACACGCTATTGCTCACGTCATTGATGCCTTTTCGTCCACCGGGAGGTCACCGGTACGGGTCGAGTATGGCCCAGAAGGCCGGACGCGGGCCGGGGCGATACACTTTGTTACAGTGAGGCCAACAGGCGGCGACTAGCCTTGCCGCATCCACCAGGGAGAACGCCCTTGAAGAAAGAAGCGAAGATCCGCCCCTTCTGGTACTCCGACGTCTGGCTGTTCCCGAAGCTGATCACGATCATCACGAGCCTCGACAGGGACGGCAAGGTCAACGCAGCGCCCTACTCCCACATCATGCAGTACGACGTGATGGCGAAGAACCCGCGGATGATCGTCGGCTTCCGCCAGGACTCCCATACCTTCCAGAACATCTGCGAGACGAAGGAGTTCGTGGTCAACTGCCCGACTGCCGACTACCTGGACGACATGATGGAGACGGCGCGCTTCTACCCGGCGGGCGTCAACGAACTGGAGCACACGCGCTTCACCATGATCCCGTCCCTGCACGTGAAGCCGCCTTCGATCAAGGAGTGCCCCCAGATCGCCGAGTGCGAGGCGGAGGAGATCATCCGGCTGGAGAAGAGCAGCGGCATCGTCATCGCGAAGATCAAGGCGCTGGTGTTCGACGAGGAACTCATCGACATGGGCCGGGAGGAGCGCATCCGCCGGATGAACCTGCCCATCGGCCTCGGCGACGAGGACCGCCAGGACTACTTCCACACCACCCTCGGCCACATTTCCATGCACCAGCTGGGCGAGACGCCGGACGCGTTCAAGGGCGGCGAAGTGCGCCTGGGCATGACCTGGGACGCGGATGCCCTGCAGACGCTGATGACCATCCCGCCCATGGTCCGCAAGATGGTCACCGACCAGACCGAGGACTACTGCCGCTCGAAAGGCGACGACAAGGTCAGTCACGCGCGCTTCACCCAGTACTCCATCGAGCAGGGCATGACGCCGGAGCTGATGGAGCGGTTCCAGAAGAAGAAAAGGTCGGCATAATGGGGACAGACTTGAAGTCTGTCCCCGCCCGGTCCAGGTGGCGTTTCATTGGCCGGACCCTGCTCGTGCTTGCCGCTCTGGGAATAGTCGGCCTCGGCATCGCCCTCTGGGCCTACCGGGACATCCCGGCGGCCGAACTCGAGGCCCGCTACGCCGGGCCCACGTCCCGCTTCATCAACATCGACGGCGTGCGGATGCACTACCGGGACGAGGGCACGGGCCCCGTGGTCGTGCTGTTCCACGCGAACTTCTCCAACCTGATCGACTGGGATCCCTGGGTCGAGGCGCTGAAGGACCGGTACCGGGTCGTGCGCGTCGACATGACCAGCCACGGCCTCACCGGGCCGGACCCGACGGGCGACTACAGCCTGCCGCGGACGCTGGCCCTGACGGAGAAATTCATCGACGCGCTCGGCATCGACAAGGCGACCCTCGGCGGCACCTCCCTCGGCGGCACGGTGGCCATCCACTACACGGCCCGGCACCCGGACCGCGTGGAGCGCCTGATCCTGCTCAGCCCCGGGTCGCTCGAGGGCAAGGAGAAGATGCGGAGCGGCGGCGTGCCGAAGGCCGGCTACGTGCTCAAGTACATCCTGCCCCGGGCGCTGCCCGCGGCGATGCTGCGCAGCGGATTTGGCCCGCCGGCAGAGCCGTCCGAGGAACTCATCGACCGCTGGTACGACATGTGGATGCGGGAAGGCCAGCGGGAGGCGCAGCTGGACCGGCTGTCCCAGTACGTGGCCGGCGACATCGAGGGCCTGGTGCGCTCGATCCGGGTGCCGGTGCTGCTGCTCTGGGGCGAGGCCAACTCCACGGCCAAGTTCGAGCAGTCGGTGGAATTCCGCGAACTGCTCAAGGACGCGCCGTCGCTGACCTTCATCAGCTATCCGGGTGTGGGGCACATGGCCGTGGAGCAGGCCGGGGCCGAGATCGGCCGGGACGTGCGGGCCTGGCTCGACACGCCGCTCTGATGCGGGTCGACGTCATCCTGGACCCCGGCACTTCACCCTGGGAGGTCAGGGACCTCGGATTGCTGGCCGAGCGCTACGGCATCAATGCCGTGTGGAGCTCCAACTATCCCTCCTCCCGGGACCCGTTCCTGACCCTGGCCCCGCTGGCCCTGGCCTCCACGCGCATCCGCCTCGGCCCGCTGGTCGTCACGGCCTACGAGCAGCATCCGTTCAAGACCGCCAAGGCGCTCGCCACCCTCAACGAGCTCTGCCGGGGCCGCGCCAACATCCTGATCGGCGGCCCCACCGGCGTGAACGCCGCGATGGGGATGGGCGTCGAGCGCATGGTGGGGCGGGTCCGGGAAAGCGTGGAGGTCGTCAAGGCGGCCGGGCCCGACCGGCCCTTGAACTACAAGGGCAGGATCTTCCAGGTCTGGAACTACCAGCCCACCTGGGCAACCGACGCGGCGCCGCGCATCTACGTGGGCGCCAACAAGCCCCAGATGATGCGCATGGCCGCCGGCGTGGCCGACCACATCATGGTGGGCGATCCCCTGCCCGGCCGCTTCGCCAGCACCATGGCGATGCTCGACGGCTACCTCGCCGAGGCCGGCCGCACGCGCCAGCAGGTCAACGTGAGCGGACTCGTGGCCTGGCACGTCAAGGAGGACCGCCAGCGCTCGATGTCCGAAGCCCGCCAGCAGCTCGCCCTCCGCGGCATGCTGGACCCCTGGTACCTGGACGAGTTCCTGAGCGCGGACGAATGCGGCCTGGTGGACCGGAACCGCAACGCCTTCTTCAAGGCCTACAAGAACCGGGCGGACGCGGTGCCGGGCGTGCCCGAGTCGGTGCTGCAGAAGCTGGTGGACAACCTGACCCTGGCCGGCACGCCCGCCGACCTGGACCAGCACATCGGGCGACTGCAGGCCCTCGGCCGCCTCGGCCTGGACGAAGTGGCGCTGAAGCTGCACGAGGACCAGGCCGATGCCATCCGCCTGATCGGCGAGCGCGTCGTGCCGGCCCTGCAGCCGGACGCGGCAGCGGCCTGAGACCATGCAGAGCGAGGACATGCCCGACTCCTTCGTCCCGAGCCCGCTGCGGGACAACTGGTACCAGTCCAGTTCGTTCTATGGCTCGTCCTTCGCGCTCATCACGTCCGTTGATGAGGCCGGAGTCACCAGCATCGGCCCGTACCAGCTGAGCTTCCCGTTCGAGGTGATCAAGCGGCGGTCCTGGATGGTGATCAGCCGCCCGAGCTCCAACACCGTCGCCAACGTCCGCCGCACGCTGAAGTGCGCGCTGAATTTCGTCGAGTACGACCGGGCCCAGATCGAGACCATCCTGAAGTTCGGCTACCCCGGGCAGCTGCCCGCGGAGAAGATGGCCTACAACACCTTCACGCTGGTGGACAGCCCGACGCCGGGCCGCACCGGCCCCGGCCTGCCGCAAATCATCGGCGAGGCGTTCCAGGTGTTCGAATGCACCCTCGACGTGGACCGGATCGCGGCGAACCCGATCCTCAGGGACTCGGCCTCGGCCCACCTGCTGCTCAACATCGACAACATCCTCGTCAAGCAGCGCTGGAAGGGCCGGATCGATGGCAGCGGCGACGAGATGCCCCGGGTGCCGCTGACCTACGGCTTCCGCGGCGGGGCGACGTTCTGGTTCGGCGAGGCACAGCCGGCCTTCAAGCTGCCGATCCCCGACCTGGGCGCCCGCCACGAGGTGGTGCACTACGAGGCGAACCGCATCGACGACGGGGTCCGCTTCACGCTGGAGGCCTCGAAGCAGCTCACGGGCATTCCCCGCCCGTTCCTCCGCCAGGTGCTCGAAGGCATCGTGTGGCAGGCGAAGAAGCGGGGAGTGGCCGAAATCGGCCCGGAGTTCCTGGAACAGCTCAACAAGGAGCGCAAATAGATGCTGTCCTTCATCTTCCTGCTGTACGCCGTCGTGCACCTTGGCCTGCTGGCCTGGGGATGGCAACGATGGACGCCTGCCGGCCGCCCCGTTGCGCTGACGATCGCGCTGTTCGCGAACACGCTGCTCTGGTACGACAACTTCCGCATCGGCATCGGCCGGTTCATCGGCGAGGGCGACCTGCTCTACAGCCTGAGCATCCCCGCCTTCTTCTGGCACTGGACCATGCTGCCGCTGCTGGTGATCGTCGCCGGCTCGATCGCACGCCTCGCCGGACTCGCGTGGGCGCAGGGCCGGGTCGTCATGGGGCTGTTCTGCCTCGTGGCGGTGGGCCTGTTCGCCAAGGACCTCCCCTACACCATCGGCCTCCTGTTTGGCGAGATCGGGCCGGTACCGGCCGTCGAGCTCCGGCCAGGCTGCATCGCCGACACGCTGCGCTACACCACCAGGGTCTCGGCCAGCCAGTTCTGCGGGCCCGAGTCGGGCGTGTTTCGCAATGGCCCCAGTCCGCTGCCGGCCATCCTCATGAACATCATCATGGTCGCCGTCGGCATCGCGCTGTGGGTCCGCCGCGGCTGGAAGTGGCTTGCGGTGGGGCCCGGCCTGATGTTCGTCGCCGCGGGCGGCGCCCCGCTATGGGGGGCCTACGCGCTGCCAGTGGCGAACTTCGGCGAGATCCTGTTCACTGCGGGCGTTCTGGCCACCATCCTGCACTTCAGCCCAGGCCGGGCACTTTCGAGGGAAGGCGCATACGCATGAACAGAGACACCGCAGTGGGGCTCGCCCAGGAAGCCATCCGGGCCAAGAACAGGCGCCTCGTCGAGGCGGTGCTCCGGATACGGGCGGAGACGGGCGGGACCGGCGCCGCATCGAGGCCGGTCAACGGACTGCCCACCATCGCGGTGACCTGCGCCACGGGCTGGGAGTGCTACGCGATCGTCGACGAGCTCGTCCAGACCGGCAAGTTCCGGGTGCGGGCCCTGTACCGGACGCCCGGCACCCAGGCAGCGGCCCGGCTGGAGGCACTGCACGCCCGCGCCGCGAAGGAGCATCCCGGAATACTGACCCTGCACTCCGGCGTCGACATGAATTCGGAAGAGGCCCTGACCCGGAGCTTCGCCGGCTGCGACGGGGTGGTGCTGTACAACACGGCCAACACGAGCAAGGCCGGCAAGATCACCAACCATGGCAACGACCCCGTCGGGGGCCGGGCGGCCGTGATGCGCCAGGTGATGGCGGCAGTCGGTGCCCTCAAGGCCAACCCCTCCGTGCGGCACGTCATCACCCTGATCTTCCCGACCGACAAGGTGACCGGCATCGCGGAGGACGATCCCCCAATCCCCTGCCCCTGGTGGATCGACCAGAAGCTGCGCCTCTCGGATTTCCTGCGGGGCCAGGGCATCAACGTCACCTGCATCCATCGCCCGGCCTACTACTACGCCATGCATCGCGTGGACTACGCCACGACCGAGACCCAGTACCGGGGCGACAGCAGCCTGTCAAAGACCATGATCCGCGAGAACAACCTGCCCGGCGTGACGGACCCCGACATCATGGTGAACTGGATCGACGTGCGGGACGTGGGCAAGTGGGTGGGCACCGTCTTCGAGTACCCGCAGGTCTTCTCTAACCAGGACTTCTCGATCGCCTCGTCGGCCCACACGGGCCACGAGCTGGTGGAGCTCGCGGAGAAGGGCAACCGGCACGGCACCCGGTTCCGGTACCGGCAGTTCCCGCGCTGGCTGATGAAGCTGCTCAGCGTCTTCACCGACGAGGTGGTGTACCCACTGCGCTATGCCCAGTGGTACGGCAGGGACGGCAACGCCTACGACTTCGCCAGCAATGACGACCTGGCCGACCTGGAGCGGATCCACCCGCGCTGGTCCTTCGAACGGGAGCTCGAGGCCTGGGGCATCAACGACATCAAGCCGGGGAAGCAGCGATGAACACCTTGCAGGTTCTTGCCGGGATCACGGTGGCCGGCGTGCTCGCCGGTTGCTCCAGCGGTCCGCCGGACCGGTCCACGGGACCGATCGCGCCCCGGGTGGCGCGGCTGGACGACACGGCCGGCATTTCGCTGCCCGCGCCCGCCTCCGGCGACTACTGCATGGCCGCCCAGCAGATCCTGGCCAGCACCACCCTGACCGGCAGCAACACGGTCTTCACCGACATGCCGGAGTACCGCCACTCGAAGCCGTCGGCCGATCCGCACCGCATCTACCAGGTCGTGACCTATGCCGGGGCCATGCCCATCGTCGTCTCCTGCAAGACGAAGACCGCGGCCCACCTGCGGGCGGTGTATGGCCCGGAGGCGGCCGGTGAGCAGCTCTTCTGTCCCGAGCTCGCCAACCGGGCGCAGCGCCAGGCAGTGGCGGAACTGGCCGACGCCGGCCAGCCCGAGGCTGCCGCCCGGGCGACAGCGTTCGTGGTGGACGCCAACGAGCCCTACAGCACGGGCCAGGCCTACCTGGAGGACTTCGAGCTGAGTTACCGGGCCGCCGACGGCACCGTGCACCTGAATTCGCCGGGGCTCTTCCAGGACTACGACAGCTGGATAACCCGCTTCCTGCCCTGGCAGGTGCGGGGCCAGGCCTATTGCCACGTGGCCACCGTGGACTACATCAAGGCGCTGGCCACGGGTGAGATCGAGCCCGGCACCGTGATCACGACGGGCGAGAACGCGACGGTCACGCCACGCTGAGTCGCTGCAAAGGCAGATCCCCGGGTTTCCCCCGATTTGCCGGCCGCGGCTCCGGCTTCATCCGGCGGCTGGCAGGCTGACCCGCACTTCGAGCCCGCGGCCTCCAGGTCCGGCGGCAAACTCCAGTGTGGCGTGATGCAGCTCCGCAATGCGCCGGACTATGGAGAGGCCAAGCCCGCTGCCGCCGGCCCCGGCCGAGTGGCCGCGGAAGAATCGCTCGCCCAGGCGCTCCCGCTCTGCCGGCGGGACCCCGGGACCCGCATCCGTCACTCGCAGCACGACCCGGTCATCCTGGCGCGCGACCTGAACGAGCACGGGTGGCGCACCGTGGCGCAGCGCATTGGCCACCAGGTTGCGGACCAGGATCCCGAGCAGCGTGGCGCTTCCCCGCACGGGAAGGCTGCCAGTGGCGTCGAGCTCGATGTCGATGTCGTCCGTCATCGCCGACGCCAGCTCGGCAATCGCGGCGCGGGCAACCTGGTCCAGGGCAACGGCAGCGAACGATGCGCCTGCACCGCTTTGCTCCAGGCGGGCGAGGGTCAGCAACTGGTCCAGCAGGTCCGCCATGCGGTCGGAGGCCCGGATGACCTGATCGAGGGCCGCATCCCGGGTGCCGGCGTCGGGCGTCGTGCGCGCCACCTCGGCCTGGGCCCGGACGGCAGCCACCGGCTTGCGGAGCTCGTGGGAGGCGTCGGCGGTGAAACGACGTTCCAGCTCGCTCGCACGCCGGATGCGCTCGAAGAGCTCGTTCAGGCGGCGCACCAGCGGCAGCGTTTCAGCCGGGCCCACCAGCTCCACCGGACGCAGTTCGAGCGGATCCCGGGCGGCGACCTGGTCGCCCAGCCGGGCCAGTGGCCTGAGCGCGCGCCCGATGCTCCACCAGACCAGGATGCCGAGGACGGGGAGCCCCGCCAGGAGGGGCAACAGCGCATTCAGTGCAACCCGCCGCGCAATGGCCTCCCGGACGCTGTGATCTTCGCCGACCTCGATGAGAAATTCCCGGTCCCGGTCCCAGGTCGTGAAGACGCGCCACCGGCGTCCCGCCAGTTCACTTTCGGAGAAGCCCTCGCTGGCTGGCGACAGGCGCTGCCCGGGCGCATCCCTCGACGACAGGACGAGTTCCCCGCTGTCGTTCCAGACCTGGAAGCTGACCCGGTGCCCGTAGGAGCCGATTTCCGCAAACTCCCCCAGGTCCTCCGGATCCAGCTCGAGGAGTTCGTGGCCGGCGCCCCCGGCCAGGATGGAAGTGACCTGGGCCAGGTGCGCATCCAGCAGCCGGTCGGCTTCCCGGTGGGCGTCGACGTAGGCCGCCACGGTGACGGCCACCCATGCCGCCGTGACCGAGGCGAGTACCAGGGCGATGAGCCGGCGCCGGATGGACGTTTCAGCCATGCCCGCCGCCGCCCCCACGGGGCAGGACGTAGCCCACGCCGCGGATCGTGCGGATCACCTCCGGCGCCAGCTTGCGCCGCAGGTGATGGATGAACACCTCGATGGTGTTGCTCTCCACGGCGCCATCCCCGTCATAGAGGCGTTGCTCGAGCTGTTCGCGGGTGAGCACCCGGCCGGCGTTCAGCATGAGCTCGCGCAGCAGGTCGAATTCCCGCGCATTGAGCTCCACCTCGCTGCCCCGATAACTCACCCGGCGCGTGCTGCCTTCCAGGGCCAGCTCACCGATCACCAGCTGCTCGGAGCCGGCGCCATGGGCGCGCCGTACCAGGGCCCGGAGCCGCGCCGCGAGTTCGGCAATGGCTGCCGGCTTGACCACATAGTCGTCGGCACCGGCATCCAGGCCCGCCACCCGGTCGTCAATGGCATCCCGGGCCGTCAGCACGAGCACGGGAACGGACTGCCCCCGGGCCCGGAGCTGCTTGAGGACGTCAAGGCCCGATCGACGGGGCAGCCCCAGGTCGAGGACGACGGCGGCAAAGTCCCCGGTGCGCAGGACGGTGTCCGCGGCGATGCCGTCGCGTACCCAGTCCACCGCGAACCCGCGGTCGCGGAGGCCAGCCTGCAGGGCATCGCCGAGCAGGTTGTCATCCTCCACGACCAGGACGTGCATCCGTCAATCCTCGTCCTCGTTGCCGCGACGGGCGGCCAGGGTCACAGGTTCCGGCGCCGCCGAGGCCCCGGCCGGCGCGCCCGGACCGCCCACGCTCAGCGCCCAGTAACCCAGGACTCCGGAGAGCAATGCCACGCCGATGATGGCGGCGAACCTGCCCCGTATGCCGGTGCCGGCCTCGGCCCGCTTGTGGCCCGTGATCATCGCGCCCACCAGGTTCTCCCGGTGCAGGAGGCTGCCCAGTATGACGCCGCCGATGTGGATTCCCACGAGCCACAGCCAGCCGTTGGCCAGGATCTCGTGGGCCTCCTCCACCGCGTCACCGCCGATCTCGTTGTAGGTCGCATAGCCGGTTATCCCGGTCAGCGCCGCGACACCCAGGATGGCCCAGATCGCGAAGCTCCCCGCCGGATTGTGCCCCAGGTAGCGCGGGTCGGAGCGGCGGAAGAGGCTCTGCACGTAGTCCAGGGCCTCCCGGGGTGAAAAGAGGAAGGAACGGAACCGGGCGTAGCGGGTACCCACGAAGCCCCAGATCAGCCGGAAGGCCACGAGCCCGAGCACCGTGTAGCCGAACATGACGTGGATGTCCCGCAGCCGCTCGGTCTCGGACAACCAGTAGGCGCCGGCGAAGCTGACCACGAGGGCCCAGTGGAACACGCGCACCGGGAGGTCCCAGATGAGCACGCGAACCGCGCCTTCCGGGCGGCCGTTGCCGGCAGTGGCAGTCGCATTCATGGAAGTTCTCCTCTGCTCCTCTGCCCGTCACTTCGGGGGCAGCTTGATGTTGCGTTCACTGTAGTTGCCCTGGTCCGCGGTCCGGTGGCAGGCGGCGCAGTTGGCCGCACCGCCAACGGCTGGCGACTTGAACCGGGCGGCGGAAATCTCGTCGTGCTCGCCGATGAACCAGCGCGTCTCCGTGATGCGCAGGGGCGGCGGCACGGGCTCGGGCTTGCCCGCCTTTGGCTTCCGGGCATTGGCGGCGAGCCAGGTGGTGATTTCCTTTGCCACCGCAGGTTCGATGCTGGCATCGGTGCCAAAGTGGTCCCCGAGCCCCGCCATCACCCGCTGCCAGGATGCTGCCGGCAGGAAGCGGGGCGGGTAGGCCAGGTGACAGGAACCGCACTCCTCCTGCCAGGCCAGGTTCGGCGCTGGAGGTGGTGCCTTCGTGGCGCCCCCGGCGGCGGTGATCCCGGCGAGTGCCGCCAGCAGGGAAACGGCAATCCTGTGGGTGTTCATTTCAGTGCTCCCTCAGCGGCCCAGCGACCGCAGGTACGTGATCACGTCGCCCTTTTCCAGGGCGGTGCATTCCCGGTCCAGCACGTCCTTGCAGTTACGCTTGAACCACTTCTCGACCTTCGCGGCATCGGTCAGCCGCGCGGGATTGACGGCTGGCGCCATGGGTTCAATGGCCTTGCCGGTGATGGTGTGGCGGCCTGGCTGGCGGGGATCCGGGGTGTGGCAGGTGGCGCAGCTCCAGTCGGAGCCCTTGGCGCGGTAGAACGCCGCGCCCCGCTCGGCCGAGAAGCCCGTGAAGTTGCCGCCCGCCCGTGCCGCCTGCTGGATGGCGGGCAGCGGGTCTGCGGCGCCTGCCGTGCCGGCCACCAGTGCCAGCAGGACGGCAAGGGCCCGGGGGTGAACGATCCGGTTCATGGTGGTGAGCTCCGTGCAATGGGCATGGAGCCAACCTAGGCGCCGGAGCTTAAGTGCTCCTTAAGGCTGATCGCCCGGCGCGCTCTGCAGCGCTCCCTCCGGATGGTCCGCGTAGGTCCAGAGTGCGATCTCCGGCTGCCGCTCAAGCAGGTAGTCCCGGTAGTACTGCAGCGGCCAGTAGTGGCCATTGCGGTCGAACGTGGCGCGGCCGGGGTGGGTCGTCACGTCCAGGTTGAAGGCGTTGGCGAGCGGCCGGTTGGTGGCGGGCGCCGGGTCGTCGGTGTTGATGACCGCCAGGGCGAAGTCGGCGCAGCCGCCGTGCTCGCGGGCGCCGTAGGTCCAGTCCACGAAGCCCCGGATCTGGAAGGGATCCAGCAGCGTCATCGCGATGCGGGCGGGCCTCGCGCTGCCCTGCCGGTAGGCCGCGCAGATCGCGTCGGGCATGAAGGCTCCGGAGCTGTGGGCCACGAGGTGCAGTTCCCGCAGGGAGCCGATCCCGGCCAGCGTTGCGCCGAGCTGCCTGCCCACGGCCCGCGCCGTGGCGGCGGCCCGCAGCCGCTCGTCAGACTCTGGCGCCCAGCGGACGTAACGCACCGCCGCGCCCGGCACGTCCCGGTAGCGCGTGGCGAGCCCCGTGACGATCTCCGCCAGCAGCGGGTTGTCCGCATCGGCGCTGCCGTGGATCACCAGCACCAGCGTCTGCAGGCCGGCCGGCAGATCCAGATCGGGGACGGGCGAACCCACCGGCTGGCGCGTCCAGATTTCCAGCCCGCCGACGATCGACGCCAGGACCAGGGCCACCAGGGCGGCGGCCCTGCCGGGCCGGGATCTTCCCTTCTTCAAGTCAGCGGGACATCACTGGGGCGTCCTGCAGGTCCGGATGCCGAACAGCGTGTAGGCCGGGCACCAGCCGACCAGGGCGGTGAGCAGGGGCACGATGCCAATGAGGCCCCAGAGGGTCTTCGGGCCGATCACGGTCAGGGACAGCAGCGCCAGGCCGGCGACCACGCGCAGGCCACGATCCAGGGAACCGACGTTCTTGTTCACGGGCCATCTCCTTGATGGACAAGCCACTGGCAAGGTTGCACCCGGGACAGCCCGCGTTGCAATAATGGACGATACCTATTGCACAGCCCCAGGGAGCCCGTTGCCATGCTTGATCGCAGATCCCTGCTCGCCGGCCTGGGCGCAGTTGCCCTCGCCGCCGCCTCCCGCCCGGCCTGGCCGCGACCCGGCCTCGACCTGGGCAACCGGCGCGACCTCCTCACAGCCATCGCGAAGATGCGCGGCGCGACAGATGACCGGCTGTGCATCGGCTACGTGGTCGGCGCGCGCTACGCCGTGCCGGAGCACCGGGTGATCCCGATGATGGGCATCCTTGCCGCGACCTTCAGCCAGTACCGGCGGGTGAGCGATGATGCCTTCGAGGCCCGGGCGCTGGAGATCGCCTACTTCACCGACCTCTCCACCGGCAAGCTGCTGGAGAAATGGAAGAACCCCGTCACCGGAACCGTCGTGGACGTGCCGCTCACCCGCATGGGCCCCTCCAGCATCCGCCTGACCGCCGATGGCCTGACCGTGGCGAACCCGTCGGGCGAGGCCACGGGCCTGAAGCTGGAACACATCTTCCAGCCACCCGTGGTGGTGGGCGACGACGTCTGGATCACCGAGCAGATCAACGTGGATGGCCCGCCCGGCCCCCGCCCCTTCGTCTACAACGAGCTCAGCACCTTCCATGGGCGGAAGTCCGAGCTGGACAACCCGGCCCGGGCCACGGTCCCGACCCAGGTGCAGTACCAGAGCCTCATCACCTACCGGCCCTGGATGGGCTTCGGCGACACGCCGGGCCACACCATCGCGCGGGGCGCCGGCACCCACGTGGCGGGCATCGACGGGCTGCCGCCCTACTACCTGGAGCTGACGAAGCGCCTGCACCCGGACGTGCTGAAGGATCCCCTGGCCCTGCTTCGCCCATGAGCGGCCGGCGGGTACTGCTGCTGGTGGCCATCGCGGCGGCGATAGCCGCCTACTTCGCCGCCGACGCAGGCCGCTTCCTGAGCCTCGACTTCGTCCGGGCGCAGCAGGCGGCGCTCGAGGGCTACGTCGCCGCGTCCCCGTTCGCCGCGGGCGCCGCCTTCATGCTCGTCTACGTGGCGGTGACGGCGCTGTCCATCCCCGGCGCCGCCGTGCTCACGCTGGCGGCCGGCGCCCTGTTCGGCCTTGGCTGGGGCCTGGTCCTGGTCTCCTTCGCCTCGTCCATCGGCGCGACGCTCGCCTTCCTGACGTCCCGCTTCCTCCTGCGCGATGCCGTGCAGGCGAGGTTCGGCGACCGGCTGGCGGCAGTGAACCGCGGCATCGACATGGAGGGGGCCTTCTACCTGTTCACCCTGCGCCTGGTGCCGGTGTTCCCGTTCTTCGTCATCAACCTGCTGATGGGCCTGACATCGATGAAGACGCGGACCTTCTACTGGGTGTCCCAGCTCGGCATGCTCCTCGGCACCGCCGCCTACGTGAACGCCGGCACCGAGCTGGCGCGCATCACGTCCCTGCGGGGCATCCTGTCGCCGGGCGTCCTGCTGGCCTTTGCCCTCCTCGGCATCCTGCCGCTCGCGTCACGGAGGATCATCGACGCCGTTCGGACCCGCCGGGTGTACGCGCGCTGGCGGGACAGGAAGCCGCGCCATTTCGACCGAAACGTGGTGGTGATCGGCGCCGGCTCCGGGGGACTGGTGACGAGCTACATCGCGGCCGCCGTCCGGGCAAAGGTGACGCTGGTGGAGCGCCACCGGATGGGCGGCGACTGCCTGTATACCGGCTGCGTGCCGTCCAAGGCACTGATCCGCTCGGCGAAGCTGCTTAACCACATTTCCCGGGCCAAGGAATTCGGCATCGCCGAGGCCAGCGCCCGCTGGGATTTCGCGGACGTGATGGAGCGGGTCCGGCGCGTGATCACCGAGATCGAACCCCACGATTCCGTCGAGCGCTACTCCAGGCTCGGCGTGGACTGCGTGCAGGGCACGGCCCGCATCATCACGCCCTGGGAAGTGGAGATCGCCCGCGCGGATGGCACGACGCAACGACTCACCACCCGCAACATCATCATCGCCACCGGCGCCAGGCCGCTCGTCCCGCCGATCCCGGGGCTCGCAGAGTCGAACCCGCTCACCTCGGACACCGTCTGGAACCTTCGGCAGCTGCCCCGCCGTCTCGTCGTGCTGGGCGGCGGCCCGATCGGCTGCGAACTGGCCCAGTGCTTCGCCCGCTTCGGCTCCGCCGTCACGCAGGTCCAGCGGGGCCCGCGGCTGCTGCCCCGGGAGGACCCGGACGTGTCGGCTGCCGTGCAGGCCCGGTTCGAGTCCGAGGGCCTCCGCGTTCTCACCGGCACGACGGCCACCCGGGTGGTCCGGGAGAACGGCGGAAAATTCCTGCTGGTCGAGGGACCCGGCGGCCCCGAGCGCCTCCCGTTCGACGAGATCCTCTGCGCCGTGGGCCGCGTGGCCAACACGACGGACTTCGGCCTGGAGGAACTGGGCATCCCGGCAGGCCGGTTCGTGGAGGTCAACGGGCACCTGCAGACGAACTACCCGAACATCTACGCCTGTGGCGACGTGGCCGGCCCCTTCCAGTTCACCCACACGGCGGCGCACATGGCCTGGTACGCGGCCGTGAACTCCCTGTTCGGCGCGCTCCGGAAGTTCCGGGTGGACTACCGGGTCGTCCCCTGGACCACGTTCACGGACCCCGAGGTGGCGCGGGTGGGATTGAGCGAGGAGGAAGCCCGGGCGCAGGACGTCCCCCACGACGTGCACCGCTACGGCATCGACGACCTGGACCGGGCCATCGCTGACGGCGAGGCCCACGGGTTCGTCAAGGTCCTGACGAAGCCGGGGACGGACAGGATCCTGGGCGCCACCATCGTCGGCGAGCACGCGGGCGACCTGCTCATCGAGTTCGTAGCCGCCATGAAGCACGGCTTCGGCCTGGACGGGATACTCGGCACGATCCACACCTACCCGACGCTGGCGGAGGCCAACAAGTACGCGGCGGGCGCCTGGAAGCGCACGACCGCGACGGAGGGCAAGCTGGCGGTGGCCGGCGCGTTCCATGCCTGGACGCGGGGGGACGCGGGCATCGGGCGGGTGATCGACAGGGCGATTGCGCTCGCGGTGTCGCCGGACCGGACGCCTGTGTATCCGCCGGAGTCCCGGGACCGCTAGCGGCCAGTACCTGCCTCGCGCGGCGCAGCGGGCTCCAGAGCAGCGTCAAATCCTGCGCCGCGCTAAGGGATTTTCCGGATGTGCCAGCGCGCCATCCGCACCCACATTCATATGCCCCCGGGAAACGCCCACCGGGGGGCGTCTAACACCATACACCTGCCTGCGAGGAGAATTGCCATGAAACTCACCACCTGGGACCCCTTCCGCGACCTGGACGAGATGGTCAGCCGCTATTCCCCGTTCTTCCGCACCGGCCTGCTGCGGCAACTCGACGAGACCGGCAAGGACTTCAACTGGAGCCCGGCCGCCGACATCAGTGAGACGGACACCGAGTACCTGGTCAAGGCCGACCTGCCCGGCGTCGAGAAGAAGGACGTGAAGATCACTGTGGAGAATGGGCAGCTGCGCATCACCGGCGAACGCGCCACGGAGCAGAAGGCCAAGGACGAGAACGAGATCCGCATCGAGCGCTTCCACGGCACCTTCTCCCGGACCTTCGCGCTGCCCGACAACGCCGACGCCGGGAATATCCGCGCCGAGCAGAGCAACGGCTCGCTGACCGTCCACATCCCGAAGAGCAAGGCCGCGAAGCCGGCGAAGATCGAAGTGCCCATCAAGTAGCACCCCATGGCCCACAAGCAGGTGCTGTTCCGGTCCGCCGCGCGGGAGAAGGTCCTGCGCGGCGCGACCCAGCTGGCGGACGCGGTGCGGATCACGCTCGGGCCCAAGTCCAAGTCGGTGCTGATGCAGAAGCACTTTGGCGCCCCCGTCGTGTGCAACGACGGGGTGGCCATTGCCAAGGAGTTCGATCTCAAGGACCCCGAGGAGAACCTGGGCGCCCAGATGCTGCGCCAGGCGGCCGAGAAGACCGGCGACCTGGTCGGCGACGGCACCAGCACCTCGACCATCATCGCCCACGCGATCTTTGCCGACGGCGTGCGCAACGTGGCCGCCGGCGCCAGCGCCGTCGACCTCAAGCGCGGCCTGGACCGGGCCTTCGCCACCGCCGTGAAGGCCCTGCATGCCATGTCCCGCAAGGTCAGCGAGCGGAAGGAGAAGGCCCAGGTCGCCACGATCTCCGCCCACAACGACCCGCAGGTGGGCGAGCTGGTGGCCGACGCGATGGAGCGCGTGGGCCAGGAAGGCGTAATCACCGTCGAGGAGTCCAAGACCACGGAGACGATCCTCGACGTCGTCGAGGGCCTGCAGTTCGACCGGGGCTACCTGTCCCGGTACTTCGTGACGGATGCGGAGAAGATGGAGGCCGTGCTGGAGGACCCGCTGATCCTGATCACGGACCGCAAGATCGGCCAGGTGAAGGACCTCCTCCCCATCCTGGAGCAGGTCGCCAAGGCCGGGCGGCCCATGGTACTCATCGCCGAGGACGTGGAGTCGGAAGCGCTGGCAACGCTACTGGTGAACCAGATCCGGGGCGTCCTGAAGTGCGTGGCCGTGAAAGCGCCGGGCTTCGGCGACCGCCGGAAGGCCATGCTGGAGGACATCGCCGTGCTCACCGGCGGCCATGTGATCTCCGAGGAGCTGGGCACGAAGCTCGAGGACGCGAAGCCGGACCAGCTCGGCAATGCGAAGCGGGTGGTGGCGGACAAGGACAACACGACGATCATCGGCGGCGCCGGCGACCGGAAGGCGATCGAGGCGCGGCTGCAGGAACTGCGCCGGGAGATCGGGAAGACCACCAGCGACTACGACAGGGAGAAGCTGGAAGAACGACTCGCGAAGCTGTCGGGCGGCGTGGCGGTGATCAAGGTCGGTGCCGCCTCCGAGTCCGAGATGAAGGCCCGCAAGGACGCGCTCGACGACGCGATCAGCGCCACCAAGGCGGCGGTTGCCGAGGGCATCGTGCCCGGCGGCGGGCTGGCCCTGCTGCGGGTGACCCGGGCCATCGAGGCCGACGAGGCCAGCGCAGCGGGCGACGAGCGCACGGGCATGCAGATCCTGCGCCGGGCCCTGGAGGCGCCAACCCGGCAGATTGCCGAGAATTCGTCCGTGGATGGCGGCGTGGTGGTCAACCGGATGCTCACCGGCGAGGGCAACGTCGGCTTCGACGCGGCCACCAAGCAATACGTGGATCTCTACGAGGCGGGCATCGTGGACCCGACGAAGGTCGTGCGCGTGGCCCTGGAGAATGCCGTGTCGGTGGCGAGCATCCTCCTGCTGGCGGAGGCCACCATGACGGAATTGCCGGAGCCGAAGCCGCAGCAGGCCGTGCCGGAAATGGGCGGGGGCGGGTTCTAGAGCCTGGATGGTCGCCGGTCAGGGGCGCACCCGCAGCACCGCGGCGCCGCGGATCTCGTCGTGGCGCAGCCGGAACAGCGCCTCGTTGGCCTGCTCCAGAGGGAATTCCTCTGTGTTCGCGTGCAGCGGAATCGTCGCCGCCAGGTGCAGCAGCGCCTCGCCGTCGGCCCGCGTGTTGGCGGTGACGCTGCACAGGGTCCGCTCCTGGAAGAGGTGCGCCTGGTAGTTGAGCGACGGGATATCCGAGAGGTGAATTCCGGCCACTGCCAGCGTGCCGCCGCGATCGAGCGCCGCCATGGCCACGGGCACCAGCTCGCCGGCCGGCGCGAAGAGGATGGCGCCCTGCAGCTTCACGGGCGGCACCGCCTCGGCGCCGCCGACCCATACGGCCCCCATTTCCCGGGCCAGCGCCTGGTGACGCTCACCGCGGGTCGCCACGTAGACGCTGCAGCCCCGGTGGCGGGCGATCTGCAGCACGATGTGCGCCGAGGCGCCGAAGCCGTAGAGGCCGAGGGCTTCTCCGGGCCGGATCGCCGAACGCATCAGCGCCCGGTAGCCGATGATGCCCGCGCAGAGCATCGGGGCGGCCACCTGCGTGGGTAGCGTATCGGGCAGCCGGTAGACGAAGTCCTCGGGCGCGCAGAGGGCCTCCGCATAGCCGCCCGGGTCCGTCCAGCCGGTGAAGCGCGGCGCCACGCACAGGTTCTCCGCTCCCCGCCGGCAGTATGCGCAGCGGCCGCAGGATGCGTGGAGCCAGGCGATACCGACCCGGTCGCCGGGGGCAAGGCGCGTGGCCCCCGCGCCCAGCCGGGTGACGCGGCCCACCACCTCGTGCCCGGGAATGATGCCCGGCCGGCGCACCGGGAGATCGCCCTCCACCACGTGCAGGTCGGTGCGGCAGACGCCGCAGACCTCGACGGCCACCTGCACCTCGCCGGGACCCGGCTCCGGCACGGGAAGTTCCGTCAGGCGGAGCGGCGCCGACCCAACCGGCCCCGGGCCGGTGAGGACCATCGCGCGCATGAGGCCTCGGGCTGCGCCGCTGTCAGGGGATGGGGCCGATGTTCTCGGCCTCATCGATGCCCTCCCTGACCGGATTGATCAGGGAGTCGATCTCTTCCTCTGCCGCCAGCCAGTCGTCCAGCTCACGGCCACCGGCGAAATTGCGCCGCTCGGCCCGGTAGTAGGCAGCCTCGGCAATCATCTGCTCCCGGCAGGGGGCCGGCAGTGCTTCAGCGGCCGGCCGGGTCTTCGACGCGGGTCCCCGCCGCCGGGCGGCAGGCGCGCGAGCACCCTGAGGCGACTCCTTGGCTCCCTTCGCCGGCCTCCGGCGTCCTGCCACTCCAGTCATGCATTGAACTCCGCTAGATGAATGTGGCGTCGATCGTCTTCTCGGCCGCGAGCCAGTCGTCCAGTTCATGACCCGGCACGAGGCCCCGCTCCCGGGCCAGGTGCCGGGCGAGGGCCGCTATCAGCTCGTGGCGCTCCCCGGCAGTCAGGCGGGCGAAGCCGTTCCCCTGCTGCCCCGCCCCGGGGGATGGCCGCGCCGCTGGTGCGGGCGCATTGCCTGCCGGCCTCGAGGTGGAGCCCGGCATGGGGCCGGACTCCGACGTGCGTGGGTTGCCCTGCCGGGTCATTGGTCGTTGCCGGCGCGTGCCGGCGCCTTCCCGGTCATGCCCAGCAGCAGGCGCTGGGCGGCAAGGAACGGCAGCCGGGCAGCCAGTTGCCGGTCGTCGAACATCAGTCCCGCGCCATCTGCCTGCTGGCGGATGACCCAGGCACGCCACAGGAATTCCCTGGTGTCGCTGCCCGTCGCACGAAACTCCAGCTCCACGAGGCCCCGCAGCACGGCCCGGTCGACGGGCACGGCGACGAAGGCGCCACCATGGCTCAGGTTCCGGATCGTCACGGGGACATCGTCGCCGCCCGACTTGTGGACGATGGCTGGCAGGTTGATGGGCAGGCGCTCCCCGCAACGATGCTCCATGGGGCTCATCCGGGCACGCCCACGTGCCAGAAGTCACCCTGCGGGGGCACGCCGACCCGGACCTCCAGCTGGCTCGCCACACCCAGCACACCGGGAAGCCCGCGGACCGCGCCTTCGACGTCACCCCGCTGCTTCCAGTGATCCACGGCACCCTCGAGCGTGACCCAGCCGGCGGACACCGTGCAGCAGATGCCCGGCTCAAGGCCCGGGAGATCCCGCTGCAGCACCCGGCGAACCGCCCTGGCCACATCCGCGTCGGTGAGCCGGGCGCCCTCGCCCATCCGGAAGGTGATCCCGTTGCGCACGTCCGTGCTGCCGGGCACACACCGGGCCACCTCCTGGGCAGCCATCTTGACGCCCCAGCTGCTGACGGTCCCCGTGAGGCTGACCACGCCGCCGCAGACGCGAACCTCCAGTGCCGCGTTGGCGACGCGCGGGTCATCCTTCAACGCCCGCGTGACGGCAGTGTTGAGCTCTTCGTCCGCTGTTTTCATTGTTCTGGACTCCCGCCGGGCCCTGCACGACAACACATCGGCTGAAGGGGGCAACGCCAGCTGAACGAGCAATTTACGACCCTCGATCGGCCTGGGAGATACGTGATTACCGGTATTTTTCTTACCGGGTTGCCGGTAACGCCGCGCCGCACTCAGAGGGGTGTGAGTCCCTCGCGGATGGCGTAGCGGGTGAGCTCCGCGACGCCGTGCAGACCCAGCTTCCGCATGATGTTCCGGCGGTGGACCTCGACCGTCGACTCGGCGATGTGCAGCCGCCTCGCGATCTCCGCGCCCCGCAGCCCCTCCGCGATCAGCTGCAGGACCTCACGCTCCCGCCGCCCGAGTTCCGCGCGGGGCGACGGTCCGGCGGCGGCCGGGCCCTGCTGGGGATTGCCGGCCTGTACGTCCGCGATCCCGGGACAGACGTAGCGCTGGCCCTTGTGGACCGCACGGATGGCACGGAGCAGCTCGGTGCCTGCGGCATTCTTGACCACGTAGCCCATGGCCCCGGCCCGGAACATCTCGGTGACGAAGTGCCGGTCCGCGTAGGCCGAGAGCGCAATGACCCGGACCGCCGGATTGCGGGCCAGGATCCGCGCGGCGGCGCCGATGCCGTTCAGGTCGGGCATGGCGATATCCAGCACGACCACGTCCGGCACCAGGTCGCGAGCGAGGTCCACGGCCGCCCTGCCGTCGCCAGCCTGGCCAACGACGGAAATGTCGGACTCGTGCTCCAGGACGTGGGCCAGCGCCTCACGGAACACGGGGTGGTCATCCGCCAGCAGTACCCGGATCTTCATGCGCGTGTCCCGGCCACGGCGGACGTCGCGTCCAGCGGGACCATGATGGTCGCCTCGACGCCGGCACTGGGCCTGCTCGCGATGTCGAAGCGCCCGCCGATGAAACGCAGGCGCTCGCGGATCATGGGGAGGCCAAGCCCGTTGCCGGCCCTGCCGCGCAGGTCCAGGTCCTGCGGCTCGAAACCGCGCCCGTCGTCGCTGACGACCACGACGAGGGTGTTGCCCTGCGTGTGGCAGTCGACTTCGCAGCGGACCCGGCTGCGCAACGTTCCCGCGTGCTTTGCCACGTTGATCAGCAGTTCCCGGACCGCCCGGTAGACGATGATGCCGACCGGTGGTTCCAGGTCCTTCGCCGCGCCATCGTCGTGCACCTGGACCTCGAGGCTATAGTCACGGCGCATCTCGTCGGACAACGCGCCCAGCGCTGCAACGAGCCCCAGCTGGTGCAGCACCGGATTGCCGAGCTGGGTCGCCAGGCTGCGGACCCGCGCGTCGGCGGTGTCGATCAGCGCGGCAATCTCGTCAATGGCGGACCTGACGCCGGAGGCGTCGCGGAGCCTGGTGAGTCCGACGAGCTTCAGCTTGACCAGCGAGAGCCGCTGCGCCAGGTCGTCGTGCAGGTCGGCGGCCACGGCCCGGCGTTCCCGGTCCTCGGCCAGCGACAGCGCACCGGCCAGCCTGCCGAGCTCCCGGGTGCGCTCCTCCACCCGGGCCTCGAGCGCGGCGGCGAGGGCCTCGCGTTCGGCCAGTGCGGCCGCGGCCGACAGCTTGGTCGCCGTGATGTCGGTGAGGACGACGATCACGCCATCTGCAGGTCCGCCCGCCGGGCCGCTGGCCGGCCCGTGGGGGAGGATCCGGCGCATGAACCAGCGCCCGTCCTGCCCCTCGACTTCATCCTGCAGGGGTGCGAGGTGCGCCATGACGACCCTGGCCCTCGCCGCCAGCGATGCCGCTCCAGCGGCCGGTGCCCGGCCCGTGACCGGGTGTCCGATGTCGTCCGGCAGCAAGCCCGTGGCGGCGGACGCGGCCGGCGTGATCCACCGGAGCTTCAGCTGCCCGTCGAGGCGGAACGCGCCGATCTCGCCGCCCCGGAGCAGCTCCAGGAGTTCGTCATCGGCCGTTACCGGTTGATCGTTCATCGCCGGGCCTCGTTCGCCGTTCCTGATTCTGGACCGGCGGGCCGCCAATTCCCAGATTGCCCGGGCCGCCGCGGCCTGCGAAAGTTACGTATTGCCACGAGCGCGTGGCTGGCCCGAGATAGCCCACACGTTCGTGACCCGGTGGAAAGGCCGCGCCGCGCCCATGAAGCAGTTCATCGACAGGGACGACGCCGGCCGCCGGCTGGCGGTGGCACTGCACCAGCGGCTCCCCGGCCACCGGGCCGGCGACGGCACCGTCGTCCTGGCGCTGCCCCGGGGCGGCGTGCCGGTGGCCGCCCAGGTGGCCGCAGCCCTTGGCGCGCCGCTTGGCCTGCTGATCGTCCGGAAGGTCGGCGCGCCCTCCCAGCCGGAACTCGCCATGGGCGCCGTAGCGTCCGGCGGCGTGGTGATCCGCAACGAACCGGTCATCCGGGCAATCGGCCTGTCGGAGGCGGCGTTCGCGCGTGCCACCGCGCTGGCGGAGGCCGAGCTGGCGGCGAAGGAACGGCTCTACGGCACCCGCGCCGGGCCAGCGGACATCGCCGGGAAGACGGTGATCCTGGTGGATGACGGCGCCGCGACCGGCGCCACCATGCGCGCCGCCGTGGCGGCAGCGAAGAAGCGGAGCGCTGCACGGGTGGTGGTCGCGCTGCCGACCGCGTCCGAGGAGGCGGCAGCGGCCCTGGCCACCGGGGCTGACGACCTGGTCTGCCTCGACACCCCGGAGCCCTACTTTGCGGTGGGCTACTGGTACCGGGACTTCGCCCAGGTCGGCGATGATGAAGTGGCGCGCCTGCTGGAGAATGCCGGCCGGGGCGGCAGTGCAACTCCAGCCCGGGAGGCATGACGACCATGAGCTTCATCCTCACCTCACCCGACTTCGCCGACCGGGGAAAGATTCCGGCAGCCCACACCTGCGAGGGCGCGGACCGCTCGCCGGCCCTCAACTGGTCCGGCGCACCCGCCGGCACGAAGAGCCTGGCGCTGATCGTGGACGACCCCGATGCCCCGGACCCCAGGGCACCGAAGATGACCTGGGTGCACTGGGTGCTCTACAACATTCCGGCCAGCGCCTCGGGCATCCCCGGCGACGAGGCGCGGCACGGCCTGCCCGCGGGCACGCTCGGTGGGCTGAACGACTGGCAGCGCACGGGCTATGGCGGCCCCTGCCCGCCCATCGGCCAGCACCGCTACTTCCACAAGCTATACGCGCTCGACACCGTGCTCCCCGATCTGGGCCGCCCGACCAAGGCCCGGCTGCTCGAGGCCATGGAGGGACACGTGCTTGCCGAGGCACAACTCGTCGGCCACTACCAGAAGGGCCGCTAGCGTGACCGGCTCACGCATCACGAAGCGGCCCGGCAATCTGTCGCCACTGCCGAACCTGCGCGACTACGAGGGAACCTGTTCCACCTTCAGCTGGGACCAGGCGGCGCGCCTGCTGGACGGGCTGCCCGGCGGAGCGGGCCTGAACATCTGCCACGAGGCCGTGGACCGCCACCTGCGCCACGGCCGCGGCGGGAAGACCGCGCTCCGCTGGCTCGGCAAGGGCGGTGAACGCCGCGAGCTGACCTATGGCGACCTGTCACTGGCCACCGGCCGCTTCGCGAATGCGCTCGGCAGCCTCGGCGTGCAGCCGGGCGAGCGCGTGTTCCTGCTCATGGGCCGGCTGCCCGAGCTCTACGTCGCGCTGCTCGGCGCCCTGAAGGCGCGCTGCGTCGTCACGCCGCTGTTCTCGGCCTTCGGCCCCGAGCCCATCGCCATGCGCGCCGAGCTGGGCGACGCCCGGGTGCTCGTCACGACCCCGGAGCTGTACCAGCGGAAGGTGCGGGGGCTGCGGGCGCGGCTGCCCGGCCTCAAGCACGTGATCCTGGTGGGTGAACCGCCTGCCGGCGAGCCCGGCGTCCAGGGCTGGGACGCGCTGGTCGGCTCCGCGTCCAGCGACTACGTGATCGGTCCCACCGACCCCGAATCGCTGGCCCTCCTCCATTTCACGAGCGGCACGACCGGGCGGCCCAAGGGCGCCATGCACGTGCACGGGGCCGTCGTGGCCCACGCGGCGACGGCGTTGTACGCGCTCGACCTGCACGACGACGACATCTTCTGGTGCACCGCCGACCCCGGCTGGGTCACGGGCACGAGCTACGGGGTGATTGCCCCGCTCGTCACCGGCGTCACCAGCGTGGTGGCCGAGGCCGAGTTCGACGCCCAGACCTGGTACGGCGTGCTGGAGCGCGAGAAGGTCAGCGTCTGGTACACCGCGCCCACGGCGATCCGCATGATGATGAAGCTCGGCGCCGACGCGGTGCGGGCGTACAAGCTGCCGGCGTTGCGCTTCATGGCGAGCGTGGGCGAGCCGCTGAACCCGGAGGCGGTCGTGTGGGGCCAGGAGGCCTTCGGCCTGCCTTTCCACGACAACTGGTGGCAGACCGAGACCGGCGGCATCATGATCGCCAACTTCCCCGCCCTGGACATCAAGCCCGGCTCCATGGGGCGGCCCCTGCCGGGCATCACGGCGGCGATCGTGCAGCGCCGCGCCGACGCATCCGTGCAGGTCGTGGCAGAGCCCGGCATCGACGGCGAGCTGGCGCTCAAGGTACCGTGGCCCTCGATGATGCGGGGCTACCTCCACGAGGACGAGCGCTACCGCAAGTGCTTCGCGGGCGGCTGGTACCTCACCGGCGACCTGGCCCGCCGCGACGAGGATGGCTACTTCTGGTTCGTCGGCCGGGCCGACGACGTCATCAAGTCGGCGGGCCACCTGATCGGCCCCTTCGAGGTCGAGAGCGCGCTGCTCGAGCACCCGGCGGTAGCGGAAGCGGCCGTCATCGGCAAGCCCGACCCGATCGTGGGCGAGGTGGTGAAGGCCTTCGTGGCGCTGAAGCCCGGCTTCGAGGCCGGCGAGGCGCTGCGCCGGGAACTGCTGGGGCATGCCCGGAAGCGGCTCGGCGCCGCGGTGGCGCCGAAGGAGATCGACTTCCGGGCCAACCTGCCGAAGACACGAAGTGGCAAGATCATGCGGCGCCTGCTGAAGGCGCGGGAACTCGGCCTGCCCGAGGGCGACCTGTCCACCCTGGAAAGCGACGAGAAGTGACCGACCCAAGATGACGGCGAAGATCCCACTCGAACGCGGCCACCTGCAGGAGATCTACCGGCAGATGCTGCGCATCCGGCGCTTCGAGGCGAAATGCGTCGAGCTGTACCAGGCGCAGAAGATCCGCGGCTTTCTCCACCTCTACGACGGCGAGGAGGCGGTGGCGGTCGGCGTGATGCAGGCGCTCGAGCCCCGTGACGCCGTCCTCGCCACCTACCGGGAACACGGCCAGGCCCTGGCCCGGGGCGTGCCGATGGGCCCGCTGCTGGCGGAGATGCTCGGCAAGGCCGAGGGCGTGTGCCGGGGCCGGGGCGGCTCCATGCACATCTTCGACCGGGAGCGGCGCTTCTTCGGCGGCAACGCCATCGTCGGCGGCGGCCTGCCGCTGGCGGTGGGCATCGCGATGGCGGACAAGCGGCTGCGCCCCGGGGCCGTCACGGCCTGCTTCTTCGGCGAGGGCGCGGTGGCCGAGGGCGCGTTCCACGAGAGCATGAACCTGGCCGCGATCTGGCAGCTGCCGGTGCTGTTCGTCTGCGAGAACAACCTCTATGCCATGGGCGTGCCACTGGAGGACGCGGAGTCCCAGACCGACATCTACCGCAAGGCCGACGCCTACCGGATCCCCACCATGCAGGTGAACGGCATGGAACCCGTGAAGATGGAGTTCGCCGCGCGCACCGCCGTCGAGCACATCCGGGCCCACGGTGGCCCCTACTTCCTGGAGTGCCGGACCTACCGCTTCCGGGCCCACTCGATGTTCGACACCCAGGCCTACCGCACGCGGGACGAGATCGAGGGCTGGAAGCAGCGGGACCCGATCGAGCGGCTGCGGGCCTGGATGCAAGACAACCACCAGCTGACCGCCGACGAGGCTGCGCGCATCGACGCGGACATCGCGGCGGAGATCGCCGCAGCCGTCGCGTTTGCCGAGGCGGGCACGCTGGAGCCCGTCGCGGACCTGGAGCGCTTCGTGATCATGGAATCGGTGGTCCAGGAGTCGCCGCGATGACCGCCGCCCCGCTCCGCATGACCTACCGGGAGGCCTGCCGCCAGGCCATCCGGGACGCGCTGCTCGCCGACCCCCGCTCCTTCGTCATGGGCGAGGACGTGGGGAAGTACGGCGGCTGTTACGCGGTGACGAAGGGTCTGCTGGAGGAGTTCGGCCCGGAGCGGATCCTGGACACGCCGCTCGCCGAGCTGGGCATCACCGGTGCCGGCATCGGCGCGGCGCTGGCGGGCCTGCGGCCCATCGTCGAGATCATGACCTGCAACTTCAGCCTGCTGGCGCTGGACCAGATCCTGAACAACGCGGCCACCATCCCCCACATGTCCGGCGGCCAGTTCGCGGTGCCGCTGGTGATCCGCATGGCCACCGGCGGCGGGCGCCAGCTGGCGGCCCAGCACTCCCACAGCCTGGAGGGCTGGTACGCCCACATCCCCGGCCTGAAGGTGCTGGCTCCCGGCACCGTCGAGGACGCCCGCCACATGCTGGCCGCCGCGCTGGCCGACCCTAATCCCGTGCTCATCTTCGAGCACATCGTCCTCTATAACGCCGAGGGCGACCTGGACCCGGCGGTAACCGCCGTGGACATCGAGCACGCGCGCATCCGCCGGCCCGGCCGGGACGTGAGCATCATCACCTACGGGAACAGCCTGCCCAAGTCGCTGGCGGCCGCCGAGGCGCTGGCCGCCGAGGGCATCCCGGCCGAGGTGCTGGACCTCCGCGTGCTGCGGCCGCTGGACATGCCGGCGATCCTCGAGTCCGTGCGCCGCACCCGGCGGGCCGTCCTCGTGGACGAAGGCTGGCGGAGCGGGTCCCTGTCGGCGGAGATCGCGGCGCGGCTGGCGGACGAGGCTTTCTTCGACCTGGACGCGCCCGTGCGCCGGGTGTGCAGCGCCGAGGTCCCGGTGCCCTACGCCGCCCACCTGGAGGAAGCAGCGCTGCCCCAGGTGGCGGACATCGTCGCGGCGGCGCGGGAACTGGTGAAGCCCCGATGAGTGACGCCGTGGCCGACTTCCTGATGCCGTCCCTCGGCGCCGACATGGAGAGCGCCAAGGTCGTCGAGTGGCTGGTGAAGCCCGGCAGCCGGGTGAAACCGGGCGACGTGGTGGCGGTGGTCGAAACCCACAAGGGCGCCATCGACGTGGAGATCTTCCTGGACGGCGTGATCGAGGACCTGGCGCCGCTCAACCAGCAGCTGCCGGTGGGCGCGTTGCTGGCGCACGTGCGGGGCACGGGTGGCGGCGGCACGCAGGCCCCGGCAAAGGCGGCGGCCGCGCCGGTCCAGCCTGCTCCGGTCCCGTCGCCACCACCCCCGACCGCCCCCCTGAGCGGCGCGCGCGGCAGGGTCAGCCCGGCCGCGCGGCGGCGCGCCGAAGAGGCGGGCATCGCCGCTGACTCCCTGCACGGCACCGGCCCGGACGGCGCCGTGACGCTGGCCGACGTGGAGCTGGCACTTTCAGCTGGCCCGAAGCCCGCGCCCGCGGAGCCGGCGCGCGCCGGCCGCAGCGGCTTCGATCCGGCGCAGATGCGCCAGGCCATCGCCGCGGCCATGGGCCGGTCGAAGCGCGAGATCCCCCACTACTATCTCGGCACCACGGTGGACTTCCACGCAGCCCAGACCTGGCTCGACGGCTACAACGCGAGCCGGCCGCCACCGGAGCGCCTGCTGCCCGCCGTGCTGCTGCTGAAGGCGACGGCCCGCGCGCTGGTCCAGGTGCCACAACTGAACGGTTTCCACGGGAAGGACGGGTTCAGCCCCGGTCCTGGCATCCACATCGGCTGGGCCATCTCCCTGCGGGGCGGCGGACTGGTGGCGCCAGCACTGCACGACGTGGACCGGCAGGAACTGCCGGCACTGATGACGAGCCTCCGGGACCTGGTGCAGCGCGCGCGGACTGGCGGGCTGCGGAGCTCCGAGCTGACGGACCCGACCATCACCGTCACGAGCCTGGGCGAGCGCGGCGCCGACAGCGTGCTGGGCGTGATCTACCCGCCCCAGGTGGCAATCGTCGGCTTTGGCCGCATCGTCGAACGGCCCTGGGTGGTCGCGGGCAACGTGGCCCCCCGGCCCCTGGTGACCCTGAGCCTGGCGGCGGATCACCGGGCGAGCGACGGCCACCTGGGCGGCAGGCTGCTCGCGGCCATCGACGAGGCCCTGCAGGATCCCGCGAACCTTTGACCCTGGAGACCCCATGAACGACACCGAGATCCGCGCCCTGCTGGCCGACGTGCTGGCCGGCATCGCGCCGGAAGCGGACCTCGCCACCGTCGGCGACGACGAGGACCTGCGCGCCGCGCTGGACCTGGACTCCATGGACTTCATGAACCTCGTCATCGGGCTGCACCAGCGCACCGGCATCGACATTCCCGAAGCCGACGTGCCGAAGCTGTTCACGTTGCGGGGGCTGACCGGCTACCTGGCGCGATGAGATGCCGCTCGTCGTGAGTCCCGCGGACGAGGCCCTGGCCGTGCACCGCGCACTGGTCCGGGCGCTCAGCCGGCCCGAGGGCTGGCCCGAGCCACTGCCGGCGAGTACCTCCTTCGAGGTGATCGAAACCCACATCTCGACCCTGCTCCTGGCGGGCGACGGCGCCATCAAGCTCAAGAAGCCACTCAAGCTGCCATTCCTGGACTTCTCGACCCCCGAACGCCGGCACCACTTCTGCAGCGAGGAGCTGCGCATCAACCGCCGCACGGCGCCGGACCTGTACCGGGCCGTGCTGCCGGTAACCGGGTCCGCAAACGCGCCACGCCTCGGCGGCAGCGGCCCCGTCCTCGACTGGGCGCTCTGGATGCGCCGCTTCGACAACGACCAGCTCTATGACAGGCTGGCGCGCGCCGGCCAGCTCACGGCGGCACACGTCGACGCGCTGGCCGGGGTGATCGCGGCCTTTCACGCGGGGCTGCGGCCCTCGCCGGCCGCGTATGGCTCGGCCGGCGTGGCGCGCCGCTGGGCACTGGACAATTTCAGCTCGCTGGAGGATCCGGAACTGGTAGCCGGCCTGCCGGCCGCCGCGCGGGAACAGCTCGCGACGCTGGCCGCCTCCAGCGACTCCCGGCTTGCGGCGATAACTCCGCTGCTGGAACAGCGCCGCGCGGGCGGTGCGGTGGTGGAATGCCACGGCGACCTGCACCTGGGCAACATCGTGCACCACCACGGCCGCCCACTGCTCTTCGACGCCATCGAGTTCAATCCCGAGCTGCGCCACATGGACCGGCTGAACGATGTCGCGTTCACGTTCATGGACCTCCGGGACCACGGGCTGCCACGACTGGCGTGGCGCCTGCTCAGCCAGTATCTCGAGATCACGGGGGACTACGGCGGCCTGCCGCTGCTACGCTGGTTTGCGGTCGACCGGGCGCTGGTGCGCGCGAAGGTCGCACTGCTGGCGGCCCGGCAGGCTCCCGCCGGCGAAGCCGCGCCACTGATCGCCGCCGCGGCCCGGCGCATCGGGCTGGCCGACGCGCTGGCCCACCCCGCCCCGGCGCGGCTCGTCATGACCAGCGGCCTCAGCGGCAGCGGCAAGAGCACCGTCGCGCTGCTGCTCGCGGAATCGCTGGGCGCCGTGCGCATCCGCTCGGATGTGGAGCGAAAGCGCCTCCACGGCCTGGCGCCGAACGAGCGGCCGGCGGACCCCGCCCTGCTCTATAACCCGCGCGCGACGGCAGGCACCTACGGGCGCCTCGTCGACGCGGCCCGTGCTGCCCTGGAAGGCGGCGTGTCCGCCGTGGTGGACGCCGCGTTCCTGCTCCGCGCCGAGCGCGACGCTGTCCGGGAGCTGGGCCGGGAGCGGCAGGTGGCATGCACCGTCGTCGAGTGCACCGCTCCCGACGGGGTCCTGGCGGCGCGCATCGCGCATCGACGGGCTCACCAGAGCGACCCGTCGGATGCAGACGCGGGGGTCCTGGCCCTGCAGATGCGCGTGCGGGAGCCACTCTCGGCGGATGAGGGTGACGCGTTGACCTTCAGCACGGACGGGCCTGAACACTCGCTGCCCGGCCGGGTGGACGACCTGGCGAGACAGCTCGACGCCAGGTAGCGGCCGACGCTACAGCCGGACCAGGCCGAGCACCTCGACGGCCCGGCTCGCCGCATCCGCGAATGGCGACAGGATCACATCCGCGCCGGCCCGACGGAGTCGCTCGGCATCCGGGCCCTCGACGCCCCGGACCGCGATGCGGCCCTGGAATCCCGCCGCCCGCAGGCCCTCCGTCAACACCAGGCGTCCGTCGTCGTGGCTGAGGGCGCTGGCCACGGGCTGGATGGCGATGATCACCCAGCGGGTCCCGGCCAGCGGCAGGGTGCCGGGGAAGTCCGGGTCCGTGGCATCGCCGTACATGCCGGGGAGCCCCGCGTGCTGCCAGCGGTCCACGCTCTCCGGGTCGAAGTCGATGCCGAAGGGCCGGAAGCCGTGGCTGCCAAGCACCCGGGCAATCTCCGTCCCGTAGCGGCCCAGGCCGAAGAGCAGCACCTCCGGGCTCGCCGCCGTGGCCGCAAGCGCGGCGCCCTCCCGGTGCTGAATCCTGCGCTCGAACATCCCGATGTAGGGCTCGGCCCACCGGTAGAGCGTCTGGGAGTAGAGGATCATGTAGGTGGAGACCGTGATGGTGACGAGACCCACCAGCGTCACGAGCGAGAGGGCAGACTCGGTGAGGTGTCCGAGGGAGATGCCCATCGCCACGAAGATCAGCGAGAACTCGCTGATCTGCGCCACGGTGAGTCCCGCCAGGAACCCGGTCCGTTTCCGGTAGCCCATGTAGCCCATGATCGCCATGACGATGAGGGGGTTGCCGATGAGGATGAAGAGGGACAGCACGATCGAGGCCGGCAACTGTTCTCCCAGGGAGCCGGTGCGCATCCCGGCACCGAGGGCCACGAAGAAGAACAGCAGCAGGAAGTCCCGCAGGCTGGAGAGTCGCGACGCAATGGCTTCCCGGTAGCTGGTCGAGGCCAGCGAGACGCCGGCCAGCAGCCCCCCGAGTTCCTTGCCGACACCGATGAAGTCCGCCACCGCGGCGAAGAGCACGGCCCAGGAGAGGGCGAAGGTGACCAGCAGCTCCGGGACCCTGGCCACCCGGCGCAGCAGCGGCTCGGCTCCGTAGCGGATGAAGAGGCTCACGCCCAGGATGCCGAGGACGCTGCCTGCCACGACCCTGCCGAGGCCCGGGCCGTCGCCCGTCACGCTGGTGGCCACGCCCAGGGTGGATAGAACCACCATGGCGATCACCACGACGAGGTCCTGCACGATGAGGAAACCAACCGCGATTCGGCCGTGGAGCGAGTCCACCTCCCGCTTGTCAGACAGCAGCTTGACGATGATGATGGTGCTGGAGAACGTGAGTGCCACGGAGATGTAGGCACTGGTCACCGGGTCGAGGCCAAGCGCAAGGCAGATGCCGAACCCGGCGATGGCCGTGAAGCCGACCTGGCCCAGGCCGGTGGCGGCCGCGACGGCCCCGAGGGACCGCACGATGTGCATGTCCAGCTTGAGGCCCACGAGGAACAGCAGCACGGCGACGCCGATCTCCGACAGCAGGATGACGGGATCAGCGGTTTTCAGCAGGCCCAGGAGGTCCGGACCTGCAATAATGCCCGTGGCGATGAAGGCGACGATGAGGGGCTGGCGCAGGAACAGGCCCACCACGCCGAGCGTGGCAGCCAGGGCCAGCACGGCGGCGATCTCGCTGAAGGTGGAGGCGAACTCCATGGGACCTGATGCTGCTCCGCGGGAAGGTGCCGAATGCAGGCTGACATAGTGCCATGACCGACTTCCGCAACCCCCTGCTGCTGGTGACGGACACCTGCGAGGCAGAGCCGGCCCTCCGGCGTGCCATGGAACTCGTGCGAGCCTCCGGGGGGAAACTCACGCTGCTGGACGTGGCCGAGCCCATGCCCGACTACCTGCGCAGTCACCTCGCCGAAGCCAGATACGCCCGGCTGGTGCAGGCCGAAGAACAGCGACGCAACGCACGCCTGGAGATCCTGGCGAAGGAGGCTGCCGCAGGCGGCGTGCCGGTCACGACGAAGATGCTCACCGGCGTGATCTTCCGCACCGCCATCCTCGAGCTCCTGGCGGGCGCCCACGATCTCCTGATCAAGGCGGTGGACACGCGGGAGCCGGCCCTGCGTGCACCCCAGGGCGCCCTCGACCGGCACCTGCTGCGCAAGTGCCCGCGTCCGGTGTGGCTGGAGAATCCCGAGGGTCCCCGGCGTCTCTCCCGCATCCTGGTGGCGGTGAACCCCGACCCTGCCGCACCCGAAGACCAGGCTCAGGCCGTGGAACTGCTCCGCACGGCCGCCACAATCGCCAGGCTGAACGGGGCGGAACTCCACGTCCTGCATGCCTGGAAGCTGCCGGGCGAATGGACGGTCAGCCCGCACGCTGCCGCGGACCCGGAGCTCGCCCCACTCCTGGGGCCGGTGATCAATGCCCGTGCCCGGTACGTGGAAGACGCCCTGGCGGCCGCCGGCATCGCCCCGGGCCAGGTGCGCATTCACCTCGTGCACCAGCGGGCAACCCGCGCCATCCTCGACGCGCTGCAGGCAACGCAACCGGACCTGCTGGTCATGGGGACCGTTGGCCGGACCGGCGTCCCCGGCTTCTTCATCGGCAATACCGCCGAACGGGTCCTTGGCGAAGCCACCTGCTCGATCCTCGCCCGCAAGCCGGCCGGCTTCGTCTCTCCCGTTATTCCGCCGTCAAACGCATAATGGCGGCCGTCTTCCCGCGACAACCCACCCAGGGCGAAACCATGGACCAGCAGAGACTGCAGGCGCTACTACTCGAACTCGACCGCGAACTGAAGGCGACCCACTCCCTGGACACGCAGTCCCAGGAACTGCTGCGGAAGGTGCTCGCCGACATCCCGGGCGCGCCCGCGGGCTCCACCACGCACCGTTCCGCCGAATCCCGTCTCCGGGAACTGATGCTCCGCTTCGAAGCCGAGCACCCGCAGCTCTCCGGAGCCGTCGGCCAGGTCGCCGACGCGCTGGGCAAGCTCGGCATCTGAGATTGAACGGCTAGCCCCGCTCCACGCACACGGCCGTCACCTTGTACTCCGGCGCCTGCGTGATCCGGTCGCCGCACCCGCTCGTCAGCAGGTTCACCATCGCCGCCGGATCCTGGAATGTGGCGAACAGCTCGCCCGGCCGCACCCGGTCGGTGACCCGGGCGCGCAGGCGGGCCTCGCCGTAGCGGCTCCGCACCCGGACCGCGTCGCCGGACACGACGCCGGCGGCTGCCGCATCGACGGCGTTGATTTCCAGCAGGTCGGTGGGCCGGAGGTCGCGGGTGCGGCCCCGCCCCGTCATCGTGCCCGCGTTGAACTGGTAGAGGCTGCGGCCCGTGGTCAGCAGCAGTGGAAACTCCGGCGCGACGGTTTCCGCCGTGGGCACGTAGTCGATGCAGGCCAGCGTCGCGCGGGGACCCGCGCCGAAGGCTTCTGCGTACAGATACTCCGTGCCTGGCGCGTGTTCGTCCCGGCACGGCCACTGGACGCCCGATTCGTCGAGGCGCTCCCCGGTGACCCCGGCCCCGCCCGGCCAGGCCGCGCGCACTTCGTCCCAGATTTCCGCGGCGCTGCCAAAACCGAAGCCGGAACCCAGGCCCATGGCGCGGGCGACGTCGCAGAGGATCTGCCAGTCGGCCCTCGCGGCGCCTGGGGGCGGGACGGCCTGCCGCACCCGCTGGATCCGGCGCTCCGAGTTCATGAAGGTGCCGTCGTGCTCGAACACGCTCGCGGCCGGCAGGAAGATGGTGGCGAACTCCCGGGCGGTCTCGTTGATGAATAGGTCCTGGACGATGACATGCTCCAACCGGGCCAGCGCCTCGCGGGTCGCGGTGCGGTTCGGCAGCGTGGGCAGCACGTCGTAGCCGACGATCCAGAGGCACTTCAGCTCGCCGCGGCCCGCGGCCCCGATCATCTCCACGACGTTCCGCCCCGGCGCCGTCGGCAACGCCGTGCCCCACAGGGCCTCGAAGCGCGCTCGCTCGGGGTCGATGGCGGCCCCCCCGGTGAGCAGGCCGGGATCGCAGCCCATGTGGGCCGCGCCCTGCACGTTGTTCTGCCCGCGCAGGGGGTTCACGCCGGCGCCCCGGCGGCCGAGGTTGCCGGTGAGGAGCGCGAGGTTGATCAGGCACATCACGCCTTCCGTGCCCTGCAGGTGCTCGGTGACACCGAGGCCGTGGAAGCACATGGCGGGCCGGGTCGTGGCGTAGAGCCTGGCGGCGCGGCGGATGTCGTCGGCCGGCACGCCGCTCACGGCGGCAGCCCGCTCCGGGGTCCAGCCGGCGACGAACGCCCGGAATTCGGCGAGGCCATCCACCCGCTCGCGCACGAAGGACTCGTCGGCGAGCGACTCCTCCAGGATGACATGGGCGAGCGCGTTGAGCAGCGGGACGTTGGTGCCCGCCCTGGGGCGAAGGTGCACGGTGGCCCGCCGCGCCAGGTCCGTGGCCCGGGGATCGATGACCACCAGCGGCTTGCCGAGGCGCGCCTGCCGCAGGATCCGCGCGCCGACGACGGGGTGGTTCTCCGTCGGGTTGCAGCCCACCAGCATGAACCCGCCGGCCAGCTCGATGTCGTCGAATGAATTGGTAGCGGCGCCGAAGCCCAGCATCCGTTTCAGCGCGGCCGCGCTCGGCGTGTGGCAGACCCGCGCGCAGCAGTCCACGTTGTTGGTGCCCAGCACCGTGCGGGCGAACTTCTGGATGACGTAGTTGTCCTCGTTGGTTGCCCGGGCGGAACCGAGGATGCCGATGGCCTGGGGTCCGTGGCGCTCCAGGACGCCGGCCAGGACCTCCGCCACGCTGGTGACCGCTGTTGGCCAGTCGGTACCCTGCCAGCCGCCCTGCCGTCGCAGCAGCGGCTGCGCGGCCCGGTCCGGCGCGCTGTTGAACTCGAAGGCGTAACGGCCCTTGATGCAGAGATGCCCCTTGTTCACGGGGGAATCGACGACGGGCGTCACCTGCACCACCCTGCCATCGCGGGTGCCCACGTTCAGCTCGCAGCCCACCGCGCAGTAGCCGCAGACACTGCGCGTCCACGCCTCCGGCTGGCCCAGCGCGAGCCTCTGCTTGTCCACCAGCGCGCCGGTCGGGCAGCTGTCCACGCAGGCCCCGCACCCCGTGCAGGAACTCTCGAGGAGCGTGGTCAGCGAGTCCGGGACGACCCGGCAGTCTTCGGTGCGGCCCAGCACGTGCCAGACCGAGAGGCCCTGGACCTCGTCGCAGATGCGCACGCAGCGATGGCACTGGATGCACTGGGACATGTCCACGTGGATGTAAGGATGTGAAGCGTCGATGGGCGGCGGCGATGGCGGGCGCTCCGTCGCGTCCGGGATGCCGTACCGCTCGAGGGCGCGGTGGAACGGCTTCTCGGGTAGCAGGGCCCGCATCCCGGGCGCGCAGTTCGGGGCGAGCAGCTCCAGGGTGCCGCGCCGGAATTCCTCCAGCTCCGGGGAGTGGGTGGTGATGACCATGCCGTCCGCCACCGGCGTCCCGCAGGCCACGACCGGCCGCGGCAGGCCCTCCACCGTGACCGCGCAGAGGCGGCACATGGCCGTGGGCCGCAGGCGCGGGTCGTGGCACAGGGACGGTACGTCGATGCCCAGTTCGCCGAGCAGGTCGAGGATGGTCGCGCCGGGCGCAACCTCCTTCTTGATGCCGTTGACGACTGCGCGGAGCATGGTCACGCGATCCTGAAGAGCGCCCACTCGCCCTCGACGCCCTTCAGCCGGTGGAGGCCGTGATCCTCGAACTTCAGGCCCGAGCCGGTGACGAGGTCGCGAACCGTACGGGACGCCAGCACCTCCCCCGGGCCGGCCTGGCCCATGACCCGGGCCCCGATGTGCACGGCGATGCCGCCGACCTTCTCACCGACCAGCTCGCACTCCCCGGTGTGCAGGCCGGCGCGGACCTCGATGCCCAGGGCCTTCACGGCGTCGCGGATGGCGAGCGCGCAGCGCACGCCGCGAGCCGGGCCGTCGAAGGTCGCGAAGAAGCCGTCGCCGGCGGTGTCGACCTCCCGGCCGCGGAAGCGCGCGAGCTCCTGGCGGACCAGGCCGTGGTGCCGCGCGAGCAGGTCGGCCCAGCCCCGGTCCCCGAGTCGCCCGGCCAGCAGCGTCGCGTCCACGATGTCCGTGAACAGCACGGTGGCCAGCACCCGGTCCTCTTCGGGCACCTGGCTCGTGCCGGTGAGCAGTTCCTGCACGGGCCGGAGCAGCGCCTCGGTGTCGCCCGCATGGAAGAAGTGGTCGTCGCCCGGGATGCCCACGAAGCGCGCGCCACTGATGTGGTCCGCCAGGTAACGGCCGTTGTCGGCGCGGATGTAGCGGTTGCCCAGGCGGTGCAGGACCAGCGTCGGGACGCGGATGGTGGCCAGGGCCGGGCGGAAATCCTGGTCGTAGACCGTCGGGTAGATGGGAAAGAAGGTGCCGGGGCTCATGGCCAGGCGCTCGTAGCGCCCGCGCCAGGCGATGAACGCGTCGTTGCTGGCAAGGCTGGGGGCGCCGCCCAGGCGCGTCATCTCACCTGTCCCGTAGGTGCGCAGCACCCCGGCGATCGTGGCATTGGCCGCGCCCTCGGGAATGCCGCAGGGATAGTCCGGCGCGCGCCGGCGCCGGGCGTAGGTGTCGGCCAGGATCAGCGCCGTCGTGCTGGCCGGCCGGGAGGCGGCGAAGAGCAATGCCATGCAGCCCCCGTCGCCATGGCCGAACACGGCCGCGCGCTCGCTGCCAATGGCGTCGAGCACTGTGCCGACGTCGTCCATCCACTCCTCCCAGGTGGGGACCGCGCCCAAGGGCACGGGGTCCGACACGCCGGTGCCGCGCTTGTCGAAGCAGACCACGCGGCTGAACGAGGCAAGGCGCTGCAGGAAGCGGGCGAGCGTCGGCTCCTCCCACATGACCTCCAGGTTGGTGCACCAGTCGGGGATGAAGACGACGTCCACGTCACCCGCGCCGAACACCTGGTAGGCGACGTACTGGCCGCCTTTGTTCAGGGCGTAGCGGGTCCCGGGGGTCATGCGCCGGATGGTAACGGACGCTGTCGGGGCCTGCACAGGCGACCGGTTGTAGGGCAAGCTAGGACCATGCGCAACCAGCCCATCGAGAGAATCATGACCGCGCCGGCCTGGGTGATCGGGCCGGATGCCACGCTGGAAGAGGCTGCCCGGCTAATGGCCCGGGAACGACTGCACCACCTCCCCGTGGTCGAGGGCGAGCGGCTCACCGGCATCCTCAGCGCCGGCGACCTGGTCGGCCGGGATGCCACGGACGCGCGCGGGAAGCGGATCGGGGACGTCATGCAGCGGGACCCGGTGGTGCTGAGCCGGACCAGCACGCTGCAGGATGCGGCAACCCTCCTGGCCAGGGGTGATCACCACTCGCTGCCGGTCGTCGATACCGAGGGCAAGGTGGTCGGGATAGTCACCTCCACGGACCTGATCGTCGTGCTTCTACAGCAGTTGCCGGCCGGGGGACCCGTCGGGGGCTCGGTACCGGACATGCTCGTCGACCTGGAGAACGTGCGCGCGGCAGCCGAGCTCTACCTGCGAACCGGCCATGGGGAGCACGAACACGCGGCGCTGGTTCGGGCCCTGGCAAAAGCGCGGGAGCACCTGGGCCCAGGGCTCACGACCGGCCGGCTATGACAGCGACGGCTCCTTCGCCGCGACGCCCTTCTCGTAGCGGGTGTAGACGATCACGGGGATCTTCAGGGTTCCCAGGTGCTGCTCGAGCAGGGGCTGCACCGCGGTCCACTCGAGGCCGCCGACGCCGGTCGCCAGGCGCGGCAGCGCGAGGCTGGTGATCTTCTCGGCTTCCACCAGGGTGTGCAGGCGCTTCAGGGCGTGGCCCACGTGCTGGACCGTGGCGCGGCCCGGGTGCTGGCCCGCCGACCGGGGCGGATCCTGTGTGAAGAGGTTGATGATCCGCCGGCCATCGGCGCCGGCCCATACCCACAGGCCGCCGGCCTCGACCTTCTGCGTCTTGCAGTAGTGCCGGAAGTCCTGGTAGAGCGCCGGCCACTGCTCGCGGAGACTGAGCGCGAGGCCCTGGTGGAAATTGTCATTCGGGCTGACGCCGTGGGCAATCGCCGCCGCCCGGCTCAAGAGGATGTCGCCCGTCACTTCATACAGCACTGGCCTGCTCCGGATCCTGGATTGGAACCGCAATTTGAGCACGCGGGGGCAGGGTCCCGGTATTGTGGGAAATACCCACCCCGGCGCCGGCTGCCCGGCCCGCATCACGCCGGCATGCGGGCCGAGAAGTCCCAGGCGGTGAGCCAGTCGGGCTCGATGCAGACTGCCACTTCGTCCTGCTGCCGGGAGATCAGCCAGCGCGCGAACGCGGAATCGCGGCCGTGCAGGTAGCGGTCGATCAGGCGGAGCAGCACCGCGGGCCCGTCGGCCCGGGACAGCCGGGCTCTGCCCTGGCCGCGAACGCCGCGGTAGGGCATGAGGTCCCCGGCGATCTCGAAGGCGCAACGCGGGTCCGCCGCGAGGAGCGCGGCCAGCCGGGCACTGCGCGGCGTGGCGCACCAGATGGCGTCATCGTCATGGAGGAACCAGAGCGAGCAGACCAGCGGTGCGCCGCCGGTCGCCAGGCAGGCAAGGCGCACGGGAATCGCCGCGCTGCCGAGGAACTGGCGGATCTCCGCGGCAGACCAGGCACTCGTGGACCGGATCACTGGTTCGCGCACGATGGCGGCCCGGGCGACCGCGCTAGGCGGCGGCCGGCGGCATCTTGACCTGGGTCTCGACGAAGCCCTTGAGGTTCTCCATGCGGGCAAGCCACGCGGCAACGTTGGGGCACGTGGAGTAATCGAGCTTCCGGCCCATCTTCGTGATCAGGTAGGCGCAGATGGCGAAATCGACCACCGAAAGGCTGCCAAGCACGTAGTCCCTGCCCTGCAGTTGCTGGTCGAGGACCTTCAGCAGCGGCGTGACCGCGCTGACGTCCTTCTCGTCGGCCACCTTGAGCGCGCCCATGGCGGGCATCAGGTGGCAGCTCTGCCAGTGGAGCCAGCGGTCGGCGTCGGCCCGGCCCCGCGGGTCGGCGGGCAGGGCCTTCGTCTGGGGAAACATGGTTGCCAGGTAGGTCAGGATGGCGTTGGACTCCCAGAGCCTGAAGTCGCCATCCACGAGCGCCGGTACCCGGGCCATGGGGTTGATCGCCAGGTACTCCGGGCTCTGGGTTTCCCGGTCCTTGAAGCTGACGTGGTGGACGTCGACCGGGAGATCGAAGTGCCGGACGAAGGCCTCGACCTTGCGGTTGTTGGGCGTGATGGTGAAGGTATAGAGACGCATGGCTGGTGTTCCTCAGCTAGTCGGTGGCGACGGGAGTGAGGCGCGCCCAGAGGTCCTGGACCGCCACAGGCAGTGGTGACTCCGGATTGGACGCGCAGTAACTCACAATCTGGTCCGTCAGGGTATCAAAGGTCCAGTTCGGGCCATCGGCAGGAGCAGCGGCCAGGACTTCATCGATGGTCCTGCCCGACTTGCCGTAGATATACCCCTCCGCCCAGGTGAGCACGGCCTGCCGGAAGCCCGTCGGACCCTCCGGCAGGATCCTCGTAAACGTCTCGCAACGGATGGCGCCGAGGTCGGGCACTCCGCCCATGCCCGGCCTGAGTGTCAGCGAGTCGGCAGCGATGGCGACATTCGCCATGAGGACCGCCAGCACGCTCCCGATGATGCTCTTCATGACGTCGCACCCTCCTCGCTGCCCCACTCCCCGGTCTCGGACGGCTTCTTCGGTGCCCGGTGGATCAGGACGGCCATGGCGACGAAAGCCAGGACGATCAGGCCCATCTCCGCCAGGTAATTCTGCGGCTCGAGCCAGACCTCGGTAAACAGGCCCCACTTCGAGAAGATCTCCACGTTGATCCAGAGGATGTTTGCCGTCGGGATCGCATAGCGCAGCGCCGTGGACACCCGGCGATACCTGATCAGCCGGCTGAAGCAGAAGCCGCCCCAGGCGATGGACACGAACACCGTGGCTCCAGTGGCCACCATGTCGCTCATGCCGACGCCGCCGCCAAACGCCGGGTCGAAGATGAGCAGGTTCCACGCGTAGACGAACCAGGTGACGTAGAACGTCTCCATGAAGGTGATGATCGCGTAGTTGCGGTCCCGGGCTGTCTTCGTGCTGGGTCCGAGGACAGCCCGGAGACCGAGCCGGTTCTGGATCCACAGGAACATGTTGCAGCGGGTGTCCTTGTCGAAGGTGTAGAACGCCAGCTGCGTGAGCAGCACGCCGATGGTGGCCGTCATGATGAGGTACTCGGGCTCGGTGGTCACCTCGAGGCCCTCCATGCGCGGCATCATCCCGAAGTTCTTGCGACCGTAGTACATGTAGAAGAACTCGACCCAGGCCATCCAGACGATCAGGCCGGCAAAGAAGCCGGTCCACGTGGCGAAGTTCTCGCTCTTCGACTTGATGCCGTACCAGAGGGCGACGATGCCGAGGAACCCGATGCCGATGGATGCGATGTAGGTGTTGTCGGTGCCCAGGAGATCCTCGATGGCCACCATCATGGCGTGGCCGACCCCGATGGCGAGCAGCATCAGCACGGTGGTGACGAGGCCGACGAAGGGCGGGCGCCAGAGCTTCGACTGGACGGGAACTGCTGCCGGGGTCTCTCCGGCTGTGGCGGTGGACATGGATTGCATCTCCCGGACTCCGGCCTGTTGCCTGCGAACTTATACATAGCTGTATAATCCCTTTCAAGCCCGGCCGCTATACGGCCAGGGCGGGAGCAGATCAGGGTGCGACACACAGTGCGAAAGCCACGGCGGCGGGAGCGGATCGTCAGCCCGAAGGTCGTGGACCGCCGCGTGCAGGTCTGGGAAGGCGTGCTGGAGGTCGCCGGCGGCCTCATGGCGGAACATGGGGTCGCAGCCGTCAGCGTGGAACAGATCCTGCTCGCCGCGGGAGTCTCCCGGGGGACCTTTTACGGCTTCTGCGGCGGCAAGCACGACCTCGTGGCGGCAATCATCAAGCCCGCGCTGGATGAAGGCACGACCGGACTGGCGCCGCTCGCATCCCGGCCGGCCCCTGGAATCGTCCCCGCCATCGTGGCTGTCTACGAGCACCTCTGGGCGCGCCACCGTAACGCGCTGCTGATGATTCCCGGCGTGACCGCAGACGCCTTCGCCCGGATACGGGACGCCCACAAGGCCTATACCGACGCCATGCTTCGGGCGCTCGAGCGCGCCGAGGCCGGTGGCCAGCTCCGGAACGCCAGCGCGACGGACTCCTTCCGGGTGCTCACGCGCACGGCCGTGCCGCTACTGCGCATCTACCAGGACCATCCGGATGGGCAGCGCCTCTACCGGGAATCGATGACGGCCCTCCTCGCCGCCCCGCGCTGACGCCCCTGCGGCATTCACGTATACCCCGTGGCAGACTGACGGCAGAGCATGCTTCAATAACCAGGAAGGGAGAGTTCCATGACAGCGTTCCGCGTGCTCGTTGCCGACAAGGTGAAGGCGCAGCTGTATGAACTCCCCAGCCGCCGCAGCTCCCTGAAAGCACTCCAGAGTTTCGTGAATCCGGCGGGCATGCAGCCCGAGCGCGCGCTTGGCACGAGCAGGCCCGGCCGCGTGACGAGCGGCACCGGTGGCGGCCGCCACGCCTTCCAGCCGAAGCACGGGATCAAGGAACACGCGGAAGAGGTGTTTGTGCGCCTGGTCATCGCCGCGCTGGAGACGGATGCCGCCGCGAATGGCGGCGCGCCCATCGTGCTGGTCGCCGCGCCCCGCCTGCTCGGCACCTACCGCCGTCACCTGCCTGCCAGTCTCAAGGATCGCGTGGCCGTGGAGGTCAAGCTCGACCTGACGAAGCTGCCCGTGCTCGAACTTAACAAACGGGTGCGTGAGGCCGTGGCGGCCCTGCCCATGTCGGTGACGTCGCGCTTCCCCACGCCGCGCCGGCGAACGAAGGCCTGAGCGCCCGTTGCGGCATCTGGCAGACGCCGCAGGCGACGCGCATCCCGTCTACCGGCGGGAAGACGGGCACACGCTGCTCGAGGTGACGCTGGACGACATCCGGCAGCTGTTCCATTCGCTGGACCCCGCGCCATTCCGGCAGAAGGACCTGGACGCGGCCGCGGAGGAATACATCGTCGGCGCAGTCCGGGAGATCCGGCAGCGCGGCTGGCGGGGGCCCGTCCGGCTGGTGTTCTACCTGCCGGCAACCGCCATCGGCACGGAGGATGCAAGGACGCTGCCGGCTGCGATACACAACTACTTTGCGTATCGCTCGCGCCAGCGAGGACTGAGCCTCCAGGAAATGCTGCGCCGCGGGCTCGTGAGCCTGCTCGTCGGGATCGCCTTCCTCGGGCTCTGCCTCAGCCTGCGCCAGGTGCTGTCGAACGGCGAGTGGGAGTCCAGCGGGGAGATCCTGCGCGAAGGCCTCCTGATCGTCGGCTGGATCGCCATGTGGCGTCCGGTGGAGATCTTCCTCTTCGACTGGTGGCCGGTCCGCAACGACCAGCGTCTGCTGGCCTGGATCGCCCGGCAGCCCGTCGAAACCAGGCCACGCCCGGCGACGGGCTGAGAGCCCGGCCGCGACCCATTCAGCGGTCGCGCCACCAGGCGACGAACTCGTCGAAGCTGATCGCCCCGTCGTCATCCGTGTCGACTTCGTCGAAGCCGATGCGGGCCTCATCGTCGCCCACGTCGGCTTCGAGCTGCCCCAGCATCTCGACGAACTCCGCAAATCCTATGAGGCCGTCCTTGTTGGTATCGTTGTAGCGGAAGCTCTCGCTGAGTTCCTTGAGTTCGCCGGGTTCCATCTTCACTGGCACTGTTCCTCCGAATACAAGGTTGAACGATAGTCGCGGATGACCCCGGAAGACAAGAAAGCCCCGGCCGCTTGCGCGGCCGGGGCCCGGTTCTCGTCTGCCGTCTGCGTGCCGTCTAGTTCGGTGCGTCGCAGTCCGTGCGCTTCAGAACGACGCGTCGGTTCTGGGCCCGGCCTTCGGCGGTGGCATTGTCGGCAATCGGCTGGCTCTCGCCGGCACCGGAAACCTTCAGCCGGCCCTCGGCGATGCCCTTGCCTTCCAGGTAGGTCGCCACGGACTGGGCGCGACGCTCGGAGAGCTTCTGGTTGTAGGCGTCGGACCCGGAGCTGTCCGTATGGCCCACCACCGTGCCGGAGACGAACTTCAGGCGCTTCAGGTTCTCCGCGACTTCGTCGAGGATCGCCCGGTCTTCGGCGGTCAGTTCGGCCGAATTCAGCTTGAACTGCAGCTGGCGCGTCACGTCGCAGGAGCAGCCCTGGGGACCGACCCGGTCACCCTTCGGCGTGTCCGGGCACTGGTCGTTCGCGTCAACGACGCCGTCACCGTCCGTGTCAGACGGCCGCGGGGGCGGCGGCGGGGGCGGCGGGGCGGCAACGGCGGCGGCAACTGGCGCCGCAGCGACCACGGGAGCGGGCCTGCCGAAGCGGTAGCCCACCTGGGCCTGGTAGATGAACGGATCGATCTCGACCGTGCCCAGCTCGGTGGTGCCAACGTCGTCGGTCAGCTTCGCGTCACTGTCGATGTCGATGTAGCGAACCGCCAGGTTGAGGAACCAGTTGTCATTCAGGCTGACATCCGCGCCGATCTGGCCAGCCGCACCCCAGGAATCGTCCAGTTCGAGGCTGGTGTCGGACAGGGCGCCCTTGGTCTTCTCGTTGAAGAACGTGGTGTAGTTGAGGCCCGCGCCGATGTAGGGGCGGAACTTGCCGTTCGGGTTGAAATGGTACTGGAGGCTGAGGGTCGGTGGCAGGTGATCCACCTGGGCAATGTTGCCGGCGCCCTCGGCACCATCGATGTCCACGTCATGGGTGAACGGGTAGGCCAACAACAGTTCGACGCCCCAGTGGTCGGCGAGCATGTAGGTCCCCTCGAGCGTGAAGCTCGTGCCCGTACCGACCTGAACCTCGGCTTCGGGTGAGAGGGTCAGGTTGTCGCTCTTGGGATCGACGATGCCGATGCCGCCCCGGAGCAGCCAGTCGCCCTTGGCGGCGGTGGCGGTGAGGGGCTGCAGGCACAGCCCGGCGGCTGCCAGGGCTATGCCGAGCTGTAACGATCTGGATTTCATGGTTAGCTTCCTTTGTTTGCTATTACGTCGGGCCCGGGCATCAGCCCCGCTGAACATCCCGGATACGCGCCGCTGGGAATTATGCCGCGCCGGAGCATGTTCGTCATTACGGAAACCACGGATGCGCCTGGCCGGAGGGTGGCTGGATGGGGCCGCCGGGGGCGCGCCGGACCCGTGAGCCGGGGAAACTACGCATGGCAGCCCCCGGGACGGCGTGGTGTATTAGCCGGGAGGCACGCCTATGGGGGAGAAGCTGACGATGCGTAACCGTCCTGCATTGCTGGTGGTCGCCGCCCTGGCCATGGCCGGGCAGGCCAGCGGGGCCACGGTGACCCTCAGCCCCACCGATGACGCCCTGGTCTACTCCTTCGCGCCGGACACCAACTACGGCGACAACCCCGGGCTTGCCGGCGGCGGGGCCTTCAATGGCGCCGAACAGTGGGTGTCCTTCCTGAGGTTCGACCTCTCCGGCATTCCGGAGGGACAGGTCATCACCGGCGCGACACTGAACCTGTTCCAGTTCCTGGGCGGCGGCTTTGCGCCGATCGGGGCAAGTGTCTACCGGGTGGCCAACGACAGCTGGAGCGAGGGCACCGTGACGTGGAACGCGGCGCCGGTCATCCTCGGGGTCGACCTGAACGACAATACGCGCATCAGCGCCAATGACAACGCCGGCACGACCTACCGGGGCTGGTCGACCTGGGACCTGCTCGCCAGTGGCCAGTGGAATCCCGCGACCGACCTGGCCGACGGAGTGCTGAGCGTCGCGGTCTACAGCGACGCCTTCCGGGGCACCCAGACCCACAACTGGTGCAGCAAGGAGTCCGACCTCACCAACTGCCTGATCGCCGGCGTGGAGACCGGCCCGGTGACGGAATTGCGCAGGCCGTCCCTTGAATTGACGGCCGTGCCGCTGCCGGGCGCGTTCTGGCTGGCGGCCACGGGCATCCTCTGCCTGGCTCCCCGCGCGCATCGGCATCGTCGCACGGCATAATCCGGCCCGCCCGGCAGCCGGATCGCCGGGACGCGAGCCACGGGAGCATTGACGCTGTACCAGGACTGGACTGCCAACCTGATCGTCGTGCTCGTCACCGTGCTCGCCGTGGGCGCGGCGGTGCTCATTCACTACGAGGGCCTCAACTTCCTGTCCCAGTGGCTCGCGAAACGCCGGGAACACCACCCGCGGCGCAAGGTGCTGTACGGCATCTTCGGCGTGCTCAGCCTGCACATCCTGGAGATCTGGATATTTGGCTTCGCCGTCTGGGTGGCGCTCATGTTCGCCAACACCGGCAGCGTTTTCGGCAGCACTCCGACCACGCTTCTGGATACTGTCTACCTCTCGGCCGTCACGTTCACCACGGTGGGCTTCGGCGACGTGGCCCCGGTGGGGCCAATTCGCTTCATTGGCGGCACGACAGCGCTGACGGGCTTCGTGCTCCTCGCCTGGTCCGCGTCCTTCACCTACCTGGAAATGGAGCGCTACTGGCGCCGATAATCCCGCGACCCGCCGGCCCAGCCGGCCACCGACAGGCAGAGGAACCCGCAATGCTGATCACGAACGTCTGGTACATCGCCGAGTGGAGCGAGAACGTCACCGACAAGCCGGTGAAGGCGAGGATGCTGGGCCGGGACTTCGTCCTGTTCCGCGACCCGGCGGGCAAGGCACACTGCCTCAGCAACACCTGCTGCCACCGGGGCGCGAGCCTCTCCCAGGGCAAGTGCCAGGAGGACGGCACGGTGTCCTGCCCCTTCCACGGCTGGCGCTTCAATGCGGAAGGGCGCTGCACCACCATTCCGTCGGCCGCCAATCCGGCTGGCGACATCCCCGCCGCGGCCAAGGTGGACAGCTATCCGACCGAGGAACGGCACGGCTTCATCTGGGTCTTCCTCGGCGACCGGCCGGAGGAGGCCCATCCCCTCTTCGACATGCCCGAGAACACGGACCCGGCCTGGCGCAAGGTCACTTTCACGGACACCTGGAAGGCGAACATCCACTGGATGAAGATGGTGGACCTGGATCAGGTGCACCTGCACATCGTGCACGGCATTCCGCTGAACGAGGAGAACCCGAGCCGGCCGTCCGCCCATGCGGTGGAGCAGCTCCCGAACGGTTTCCGCACCCATATCGTCTCGCGCCCTCCGCCGCGGGGTGGCTCCTGGGGGCAGTTGCGCCAGGAACGCGCCGAGGTCAATTCCTACCTGACCTTCTACGTGCCGGGCTTCACGCTCTACGGCAAGGTGGAAATCGCGAAGGGCTTCAGCAACGTGTTCTATTCCATGTCCACGCCCATCGACGAGGAGAACACGAAGCTCTACCTCATCGCCTTCCGGAACTTCATGCTCGAACCGGACAAGGACAAGGACCACCTCGACAGGAATCTCCGCAACGTCTACCAGGACAAGGCCATCGCCGAGAACCATTTCCCGAAGCGGGCGCCGGACGTGCCCGAGTGGCCGGTCATCAACGTGGACCGGGAGGACCTGCTGATGCAGACCTACTGGCGGCTGATGCGCCAGTTGCGCGGGAAGGGCTGGCAGGTCGACCGCCTCAGGCTCGACGAACTGGATCGCAACGGCGACCACCGCGTCATCCCCAGCCCGGGGCGCCGCGCGGACCCGGCCAACTGGGTCTACGGGACGGTTCCGCTGGTCGCCGGGGGCCAGTAGGGAGCGCGGCAAGGTACACTGGGAGGTCAGGCCGCGCTGCAAGGCGCCGTAACGAGAGGAGCAGAACTGGCAATGGCTACGACGAACGGGCAGCAGACCGGAAACCTCATCGACACTGGCGGGGCCAAGCGGCTTGCCGCCCTCCGGGACGCCCTGGCGCCCTTCAAGCGGCGGAGGACCGGCACGGCCCTGGGCCTGTTTGCCGGCGACGTGCTCCTGCTGGCGGCCGGCCAGGCGCTGGTCGTCTTCGGGCCCGGCATGCTCCTGCGCATCCTGGGATCCCTCATCACCTGGGTCGGCATCGTCCGCCTCTTCCTCATCGGCCACGATGCGTGCCACGGCGCGCTGACCAACAGCGACCGCCTCAACAGCATCCTGGGCCGGCTGGCCTTCCTGCCGTCGCTCACCCCGTTCTCGCTCTGGCACGTGGGGCACAACGTGGTGCACCACGGCTTCAACAACCTGCGGGGCCGGGACTTCGTCTGGGAGCCCAAGTCGCCGGAGGACTACCGCAACCTGCCCCGCTGGCGGCGCGCGCTCGAGCGGTTGTACCGGAGCGCCGCCGGCCCGGCGCCCTACTATTTCCTGGAGATCTGGTGGAAGCGCCTCTACTTCCCCGGCCTCGCGCGCCTGAAGACCCGGCGCTGGCAGTTCGTAGCCGACTGCACGACAGTCACACTGGTAGCGGCCGCCTGGATCGGCAGCCTGGCCTGGCTCGGTGGCCAGACGGGCGCATCGTCCTGGATGCTCGTGGGCCTCGGCGTGCTCCTGCCCTTCTTCCTCTGGACCTGGACCGTGGGCCTGGTGATCTACCTGCACCACACGGCACCGGACCTGCGCTGGTTCGACGACCGTCGCGAGTGGCTCAAGGCTGCCGCCCAGGCCACCGCCACCCGGCACCTGACGCTGCCGCCATTGCTCGAGTCGCTGCTCCACCAGATCATGGCCCATCCGGTGCATCACCTGGACGGCACGATCCCCTGCTACCACCTCAAGGCAGCCCAGCGCCGGCTCATGGAACTGCTGCCGGAGATCAAGCCCGTGCGGCTCACCTGGAGCTACTACCGGGAGTGCGTCCGCATCTGCAAGACATACGACTTCTCTGCGGGCACCTGGCGACCGTTCCGGACCACGGGTCAACTCGCACCGGTAGCCGCCTAGGCAAACCAAGCAACTGAAAGACAGGAATTGCGATGAACAAGGACCAGGTCAAGGGACGCATGAAGAAGGTCGCCGGCAAGGCCAAGGCGGCCGCGGGCAAGGTGCTCGGCAAGCCGGGCCTGACCGCCCGGGGCAAGTTGCAGCAGGTGGCCGGCACCGTGCAGGCCGCCTACGGCGACCTCAAGTCGTCGGCAACGAAGAAGGCTGCCGCCGGCCGCCGGGCCGCCGCGAAGAAGGGTGCCGCCCTGGAGAAGAAAGTCGGCAAGCAGGCGAAGAAGCAGGTCAGGACCGTCGGCAGGAAGGTCACGAAGCAGGCCGCTAAAGTCCAGAAAACGGTCCGGCAGCAGGCCAGGAAGGTGGCCCGCAAGGCGCCATAGCCCGGCATGGCACGCGGATGAGCAAGGCCTTCACCCGCGAACCGGACCAGGACGACGACGGGGCCGACGACGATCCCCGCGAACGCGCCAGCGCGCTGCCGCCCGGCACGAAGAACTACATCACCCCGGCCGGGCTGCAGCGCCTGAAGGACGAGCTCCATCACCTGCTGCACAAGGAACGCCCCGCCGTGACGGCGGTGGTGTCCTGGGCGGCGGGCAACGGGGACCGGAGCGAGAACGCTGACTACCAGTACGGCAAGCGGCGCCTGCGGGAGATCGACCGGCGCATCCGCTTCCTCACCCGCCGTATCGACCTTGCCGAGGTGATCGACCCGGCACTGCCCCGCGACGCCCGGACGGCGGGCCAGGTCTTCTTCGGCGCCACGGTGCGCTACGCCACGGAGGGCGGCGAGAAGCGCGTGGTCACCATCGTCGGCGTGGACGAGAGCGACCACCGCCGCCTGCACATCAGCTGGATCTCCCCCCTCGCCCGCGCGCTCACCAAAGCCCGCGCCGGCGACACGGTGACGTTGCGCGCCCCGGGCGGCACGGAGGAACTGGAGATCCTCGACGTGCGCTACGGCCCCGTCGACGTGGAGCCCTTCGTCCCCAACTAGGGCTGCTCCGGCACGTCCTCGGTAATTGTCGGCACGAACCGTCCCGTCCTGACCCGCCAGACCTGGACCAGGGTCATGGCAGCCGCGGCGAATGTGCCCGCGCCCAGCGCCACCTGGGTGTGCAGGGCGAGTTCCGGCGCCCTGCCGCCGAACAACAGCCAGGCGAGGCCGATCCAGGCCAGCGTGGGAAACACCGAGCAGAACCCGGCGGCCACCGCGAGGCCGCAGGAGACGAGCAGTCCGGCGGTCAGCCCCCAGGCGGCGAAGGAACCACCGCCCGCCTTCAGGGCGGCGCCGGCCAACAGCCCGCAGAGCATGAGGACGAGCACGGCAGGAATGGCCGGCTGCGGCCGGCTGTTGGCCGTCAGTGCTTCGAGCGTCGTGCGTGGCGGACGTGTTGTTGGCATTGACCAGAGGCTAGCACAGGCTCCGACGCGCTCGCAGCAACGCTGAAACGCAGCGCTGAATCCCATTGAGCGCGCATCGCGAAACATAACGTCTCCCGTATCGGCAACGACCCCTGTAACAGACCATCCGGAGCAACAGCCATGAATCCCCCCACGACCCATGCGCCATCCACTCTCCCCGCCCCCAGGAGGAACCTCTTCACGGCCGGCCTGATCGCCGCTGCTGCATCGCTGCTCGCCGCCTGCGGCAGCGACAGTGGCACCCCGCAGACCGAGTTGCGGGTCATCCACGCCTCCCCGGATGCCCCGAAGGTCAACGTACTGCTCGACGGCAATGCCGTGCTCACCGAGGTCGACTACAAGGCTGGCTCGGGCTTTACCAGCCTCGACCGCGGCACCTATGACATTGCCGTGGACGCAATCACTCCGGCAGGGACCGCCACCGTCATCTCGGTCAATGGCGCCAGCCTGGCTGCGGACACCGACTACACGGTGGTGGCGATCGGCAAGGTTGCCAACGGCACCCTAGCGCCGCTGGTGATTGCCAATCCCGACACGGCAGTCCCCTCGGGCCAGGCCCGGGCCCAGGTGGTGCACGGAGCGCCCGACGCGCCCGCCGTGTCGGTCTACGTGACGGCGCCGGGTGCCGACCTGGCGACCGCGACCGCCCTGGGCACCTTCAGCTTTGGCGAGGACCTGGGGCCGGTGGAAGTGCCGGCCGGGAATTACCAGATCCGGGTGACGCTGGCGGGCAATCCCGCGGCGGTCGTCTACGACGCCGGCACGGTGGCCCTGCCCAGCGGCGCCGATCTGCTGCTCGTGGCAGTCGCGAATACCACGACCGGGCCGGCGCCGATCACGCTGCTGGTGAATGACGGCACGACCCAGGCCGAACTGCTCGACGTCGCCACCACGGCCGATGTCCGCGCCGGGCACCTGTCACCCGACGCGCCGGCAGTGGACGTGATCGTCAACGACGACCTCGCCAACCCGCTGTTCAACGCCGCTACCTACCCGTCGCTGACGCCCTATGCGAGCGTGCCCCCCGCAACCTACAACATCAAGGTCGTGGATGACGCCAGCCAGAGCCTGACGGTGATCAACGAGAACCTCGCACTGGCCCGTGGCGTGAGCTACTCGGTGCTGGCGGTGGACTTCCTCGCGGATATCGGGCCGCTGGTGCTCACCGACGACCGGCGCAGCATCGCCACCGAGGCCCGGGTGCGCATCGTCCACGGGTCGCCGAGCGCGGGCCCGGTTGACATCTACGTGGCGGCGCCGGCAACCGACATCAGCACCATCAATCCCACCTTCGCCAACGTGCCCTTCAAGGCGAACACCGGCTACGTCGGGCTGGCGGGCGGCACCTACGAGGTCTCGGTGACCCCGGCAGGCGCCAAGACGCCGGTGGCAATCTTCGCCACGCTGCCCATCGCGAACGGCGACATCTTCACGGTCATCGCCCGGGACAACCCCGGCGGCGGCGCGCCGCTGGGGCTGCTGGTGGAGGACGAGACCGACTGAGCGGAATGGCGGGCGATTGCCGCCGGGCACGTCTGCCCGGCGGCAGTCGCGGCGTCAGTCCGGCGGAAACAGCGCGATCTCGGCCAGGGCGATATCCGCCGTGAACTCGCGCATCCAGCCCAGCAGGGCGATCCGCTGGATCTTCGCCGGATTCAGCGGCACGGCCAGGTCGTTGGGCGCGAAGGCCGTCCAGGGCAGGCGGATGACCTGCCACCGCGGCGCCGCCCGGAACGTGGCGCGGTAGGACTGGTCGTACCAGCCGCAGTCGGCGGTTCGCACGTGGCAGTTGTAGTCCTCATCGTTCCCGTGAACGAGGAACTCGACGCCGGAGTACGCCGACGCATCGAAGTCCCGTTCGCGGGTGGCGAGGTCCAGGGCCATCTGGATGAAACCGCCACCCCGGTCCCGCGTGACATGGCCCGCCAGCCGGATGCAGGACCTGCCCGCCACCGTGGCGCGGCCGAAGGTGGCATCCGACACGCCGCCCATCACCCGGTCGCTGAAGCCCCGCCACCGTGCGTTCGGCGCGAGGAACTCCTCGCCGTCCCCGAAGCTGCTCAGGACCAGGCGGGTACCGGACACCGGGGTCAGCGCAAGCCGACGGCCGACATGATCTTGCCCAGGTCCAGCGTGCGCGCCTGCTCCTGGATCCGGGGCAGGTACTGCTGCTGCAATGACCGGCCCTGTGCCGTGAACTCCGCGAACGCCTGCTGGAGCATGGCCGTGCTCATCACCCGGCCACCTGCGTAGTAGCGCTTCGCCACCTGGCCCAGCGCGTAGGTCGTGGCAAACGAGAAGGCCGCGCCAGTGGCGGCCTTGCCGACGGACCCCAGCAGGCCGCCGATGAGCTTGCGGCCGATGCCCTCCAGGTACTGGCCCGTCAGGCCCACGCCGAGCGTCGCGAGCAGGTCCTTGATGTGGCCCCGGTCGAGCTGGAAGCCGTAGGCCGTCCCGACCCTGTAGACCAGCCTCATCTGCAGAGGAATGATTGCCAGGGACGCCATGGACTGCGGAAGCAGTTCCAGCGCGCCGTTGAGGATCGATGCATGGAGGATGTCCCGGTCCAGCCCGGCCTCGGGCGCCTGGGCCGCGGTGGTAGTCGCGGTGGCGATCCCGACGGCGACAGCAACCGACTCCAGCGGCGCCGTGGCCAGCGCGTCGGCTTCCACGGCCGCGGCATCCATGGCGGGCTGGTTGAGTCCGAGGGCGTTACCGAGGCTGGCGAGGAAGCGCGTCTCGGCGTCGTTGCGCAGGCCATCGGCGTCGCAGACGCCGATGGCGATCTCGTAGGCGAGTTGGCGAAGCGCGGGCGTCGACAGGCCTGCCGCCGCCGATGCCACTCCGGTGCGTCCGAGAAGGACGTCCTGGTAGATGGCTGCCACGTTAAGGTCGGAGCCCAGGGACTCGGCAACCTGCCGAACTTCGTCACGCTCGCGGTCAGTCTTGGACTGGTCGGCGAAAGCCGCCAGCATGGCGATGCTCAGCAGTGACTTCTGCTCGGTCGGGGTCATCCTCCGCATTGCTCCACGTGGCCCGGGTAGACCTGCCAGCCGCTCAGTATAAATTAAGAGCAATCAGCATCGGCACTGAACCGCTCCCTCCTGCGCCCGCCCAGCTACAGACGAAGATGCCCTGCGCGGTGAATTCCCCAACATCGCAGAGCGGAGAATACCGATTGGTTCTACACTCCAAGACCGTATGAGTGAATGTTTGCGGGGAAACCGGCTGCTGCGTAGCGTCGCTGTCCTGTGCTGCATCGTCGGCGCGGGCTGCGGCACGATCACATGCAAGCCACCGGCCGTGCCGCCGGCGGAGCCCGCCGTGGATGCGGCGCCCGCTGCCACGGTGGTTCCACCCATGGAGAGCGATCGCCCGGCACCGGCGCCCGTCCCGGTGATGCCGGCAACTCCCGCCGCTCCCCTACCCGCGCAGACCACGCCGCCTTTGACCCCACCAGCGTCGAGCCCGGGCTCTGGCTCCGGGCCCGCCGGCAGGCCGACGGCACCCCCGGCGGCCGCGCCCCGGCAACCGCCGGTTGCGGTGGCTGCCGTGCCCGCACCCGCGCCACCACCGCCACCGCCGGCGACGCCAGCAGCTCCGGCAGCCAAGCCAGCCGGGCCGAAGCCGCCCGCCGCCCCGCCCGCCGCCCCGCCGCTGGACCTGGCTGCCCTCGAGACCCGGCTGCGCGAGACCAAGGCGATCGGCGTGATGACCAAGCTCTCGCTCAAGAACCAGGTGGACGACCTGCTCGACAAGTTCCGGGCGTACTACAAGCGCCAGACCAGGACGAGCCTGGCGGAGCTGCGCCGGCCCTACGACATGCTGCTCCTCAAGGTGCTGTCATTGCTCCAGGACAGCGATCCACCCCTTGCCCGGGACATCGTCGCCTCCCGCGAGGCGATCTGGGGGATCCTGTCGGATCCGCAGAAATTCAATGAAGCCAAGCTGATGGCAGGAGAAACGCCGTGAATGGACTCGCGAAGACCATCTCCCTCATCGTGGCGATTGCGACACTGGCCACCGGACGGCTCCTTGCAGCGGATGATCCCACGACGACTGTGCCTGACACGAAGGACCTGACGGCGGTCATCGCCCTCCAGGGGCTGCCCTGCGGGCAGGTGGTCAGCGCCACCGAACAGGGCGAGAACGACTTCCTCGCCACCTGCCAGGACGGCAGCCGCTACCGGGTGTGGGTGAATGCCGACGGCCGCGTTGTCGTGGAAAAGCAGTAGCAGGTGACAGCCGGCAGCAGCAGGATGGCTTCGACGTGACCTACCGGCTCAATGGCCGGGAGCAGGTCGTCCACATGGACCACAACCCGGGCGACCGCATTCCGGTCGAGAACGGCGCACTCGTTCGCACGAAGTAGCGACCACGGCTACCCGCGTGCCGCCGGTTGGGGCACCATCCGGCCCATGCCCGACGCACAAGCAGCCTGGTGGTCCCGCGACGCTGCCGGCCTGTCGCGGGGCCTGGGCAGCGGCCCCGGGGGCCTGTCCAGCGACGAGGCAGCCGCGCGGCTCCGGCAGTTCGGTGGCAACGTGGCGGCAGACCAGGGCGGAGTCCCGGCAGCCCGCGTCCTGCTGCGTCAGGTCCAGAGCCCCCTCGTGCTCATCCTCGTGTTCGGCGCCCTCGTCTCGCTGGTGGTCCGCGAGTGGATCGACGCGTCGATCGTCCTCGCCATCGTGCTCGTCAGCGTCGTCCTCGGCTTTCTCCAGGAATACCGCGCCTCCGCCGCCGTCGCGGAGCTCCGCCAGCGACTGGCCCTGCTCGTGCGGGTGGTCCGGGACGGCTCCGCCGTGACGGTGCCCGCCACCACGGTGGTCCCCGGCGACGTCGTCGAGCTCGCGGCCGGCAACCTGATTCCCGGGGACGGCGTCGTGCTGGCCGCCAGGGACTTCCTCGTCATCGAGTCGAGCCTGACGGGGGAATCGTTCCCGGTGGAGAAGCAGCCGGGGGCCGTGCCCGCGGCCACGCCCCTCGCCGGCCGCGGCAACGCCGTGCACCTGGGCACCTCGGTGCGCAGCGGCACCGCCACCGTGCTGATCGTGAACACAGGCCGCAACACGGTCCTCGGCGCCATCGCCGGGCGCCTGGCGGCCAGCGAGCCCGAATCCGAGTTCGCGCGGGGCGTACGCCAGTTTGGCTACCTGCTCGTCCGGGTGATGCTGGTGATGGTGGTCTTCGTGCTGGTGGTGAACCAGCTACTGGACCGTCCGGCGCTCGAATCGCTGCTGTTCGCGATGGCACTGGCCGTGGGCATGTCGCCCGAGCTGCTGCCCGCGATCGTGAGCGTCACGCTGTCCCGGGGCGCCCGCGAGATGGCGAAGCGTGGCGTGATCGTGGCCCGCCTGGAGGCACTGGAGAACCTGGGCAGCATCGATGTGCTGTGCACCGACAAGACCGGCACGCTGACCCTGGGCGTGGTCGGGCTCAATGGCGCGGTGGACCCGGAGGGCAACGATGCACCGTCGGTCCTGGAGCTGGCCTGGCTGAATGCCTCGCTCGAAACGGGCATCGAGAACCCGCTGGATGCCGCGATCGTCGAGGCGGGAACGCGCGCCGGGCTGGCCCCCGGCGGCCATGCAAAGGTCGACGAGATTCCCTACGACTTCATGCGCAAGCGCCTGACCATCGTCGTGGCGCCGGCGACGGAGCCGGCCAGCCATCTCATCGTCACGAAGGGCGCCTTCGACGACGTGCTGGCGATCTGCCGGATGGTGAGCCGCGGCGATCTCGAGGTGCCCCTCGACGCGGCGACGCGGGAACGGCTCGGCGCCTTCTACCGGCAGAAGGGTGCGGAGGGCTTCCGCGTGCTGGCGGTTGCCTCCCGACGGGTCACCCCGCAAGCCCGCTACGCCCGCGAGGACGAGGCGGAGATGACGTTCCGGGGCTTTCTCCTCTTCCAGGACCCGCCCAAGGAGACGTCCGCCCGGACGATCGGCGACCTGGCCGCGCTGGGCATCCGGGTGAAGGTCGTCACCGGCGACAACCGCTTTGTCGCTGCCCACCTGGCTGGCAGCATCGGCCTCGACACCCGTACGATGATCACCGGCGCGGAGATTGCCAGCCTGCGGGACGAGGCCCTGTGGCAGAAGGCGGAGCAGGCCGACCTCTTCGTCGAAGTGGACCCGCAGCAGAAGGAGCGCATCGTCCGCGCGCTGCAGTCCCGGGGGCACGCGGTCGGGTACCTGGGCGACGGCATCAACGACGCGCCGGCGCTGCGCGCCGCCGACGTCGGGATTTCCGTGGATGGGGCCGTGGACGTGGCGCGGGAGAGCGCCGACGTGGTCCTGCTGGAGCCCGACCTGGACGTGCTCCGGCAGGGCATCGAGGACGGCCGACGGACCTTCGCCAATACCCTCAAGTACATCAGCATCACCACCAGCGCGAACTTCGGCAACATGGTAAGCATGGCGATCGCCACGCCGCTGCTGCCGTTCCTGCCCCTGGCCGCGAAGCAGATCCTGCTCAACAATTTCCTGTCCGACATCCCGTCGGTGTTCATCTCGACGGACAACGTGGATCCGGAGAGCCTGAAGCGGGCCCAGCGCTGGCGGGTGGCCGAAGTGCAGCGCTTCATGATCGTGTTCGGGCTGCTGAGCACGGTCTTCGACCTCGCCACTTTCGCCCTGCTCCTGCAGGTCTTCGGGGCGGATCAGGCGGTCTTCCAGACCACCTGGTTCGTGGTGTCGCTGCTGACCGAGCTCGCCGTGCTGCTCGTGCTGCGCTCCCGCGGACCGGCGGTCCGCAGCCGGCCGAGTGCGGTGCTGCTCTGGTCCACCGTGGCGGTCGCCGGACTGGCCGTCGCCTTCCCCTGGCTGGGGCCGGTGGCGGCGGCCTTCAGCTTCGTGCCGCTGCCGCTGTCCATCGGCGCAGCGGTCATCGGCATCGTGGCCGCCTACGTGCTCAGCACCGAGCTGGTAAAGGCCTGGTTCTTCCGGTCGCGGTGAGCGGCCCTGGGCCTGGTCCCGGGTCTACTCCCGGACCTACCGTGGCTTGCCCGCGGGAGCCGGAGCCGCAGCTGGCCCCACCGACAGGTTGTCCGTGCCACGGTTGTCCGCAATCGCCCCGATCTGCCAGGCATCCCCGACCTTCACCATGAGGTAGACCTCGCTGAAGTTGTCCTTGCGGCTCTTGCCGCTCCGCTCGACCGTCTCGCTGGCCACCTGGGTCCAGACGGTCGCAAGGTCGCCATCGACCCGGGTATCGAGGATCTTCGGCACCCGCTTGTAGGCGGAGGTCACCGAGAAGAGCACGGGGCCGATGGTCTGCCAGTGGGTCTTGAGGTCGCTCGTGATGCCCGCATCACCCGTCGTGACGCCCGGGTGGGCCGCCCGCAGCGTGTACTGGACCGAGCCCTTCGCCAGCAGCGCCGTGGCGTCCTCCAGTTTCCGGGCCGTAAGCGCCCGGTTGAACGCCTGGACCACCTCGGCGGGACCCGGGCTCGCCGCGCGCGGCGCTGCCGGGACCAGGGCGAGGGCAATTACGATGACGGCAAGTGAGTGCTTCACGGAAAACTCCTGCTGCCGCGAACCGCCGCGGCCCTGATGCACCTTAGCGCCGGCCCGGCCGCACGGCTGTAGGTAGAATTCCGTAGCCGGTCGTGGCGCATCTCCGGGGCAACATTCAGGTGACGATTACCCCCGGGAGCGAGGTTGGGTCATGAACGAGCCGTCCGGCACGGAGCACTACAGCGGCGTCAGCAAGGCACTGCACTGGCTGATCGCGCTCCTCGCCTTCTCCCAGCTCGCCATGGGCAAGTTCTTCGAGGTCGAGGCCGACGAAGGCGACAGTCTCTTCGGCTGGCACACGGCACTTGGCCTGCTGGTACTCGCGCTCATGCTGGTGCGCCTCGGCTGGCGCCTGACGCACACCGTGCCCGCGCTCCCGCGGACTACGCCGGCCTGGCAGCAGGTCGCGGCGCGGGCGACCCATATCGCCTTCTACGTGCTCCTGGTTGCCCTGCCCCTCTCGGGTTGGCTCCTCACGTCCGTCGAGGGCGACCCGGTCAGCTTCTTCGGCTGGTTCGCCGTCCCGCCGCTGCCCGTGCCGGGCGGCGAGGCCAGCGAGGACCTGATCGAGGAAGCCCACGAGCTGCTCGGCAACGTGCTGCTGGTCCTCGCCGGCCTCCATGTGCTGGCGGGACTGAAGCACCATTTCCTTGACCGGGACGACGTCCTGCGCCGGATGCTGCCGGGCTCAGGCTGACGCTTTCCGCGGGTCTCCCCGGTCCAGGAAGTCGCTGAGCGTCGTGCCGGCGGTCAGCCCGTCAATCGCCGCCTCCACGCGTCCCGCCACGTCGTTCACGGGCGCCGACCAGGCGGGCCGGACGAGCGCACCGGTCTCGCAGCCGCCCCGCACGGCGGCGAGGATGTCGGCCAGCGTGATGCGGGAGAGGTCGCGTCCCGGTACCAGCGCCTCGTCCTGGACCGCACTGATCAGCCCGGCCGCCTCGAGGTCCGCAATCACCGGGCCGAGGGTCAGGCCCGGAATGTTGGTCTCGGTGGATATGGTCCTGATCGTGCAACGGCCATTGCCGCTCCTGAATGCCAGACCGATCAGGTACATGACGTTCAGCGCAATGCGCTCCCGGAGCCCGTTGGACATCCTGGGCTCCTGCCTGCCGATGCGCAGGGCGACCGGGTGCTGCACGTAGAAGGCGATCTGTGCGCCGGTCAGCAGTATCAGCCAGCTGACGTAGAGCCAGATGAGGGCGGCGATGCTGATCGCAAACGTGCTGTAGATGGCATTCCGGGCCACCGACAGGGAAAGGATCGAAGCGAAGAAGGCGCCGACGAACGACCAGGATGCGCCCGCAATGACTCCGCCGGTTGCCGCTGCCCGGAGCTGTACGGGGGCATTGGGCAGGAACTTGTACAGGAACGTGAAGACCGCGATGACCAGGACGTAGGGCGCGACCTTGCCGGCCAGCAGGAGCGCCGAGCCAAACGGCTCGATGGCGAGGATCGCCTGGACCATCACGTCGCTGCCGATGGAGGCGATCAGGCCCAGCGCCGTGGTCATCGCCACGGGGCCAATCAGGAGGACGGCGACGTACTCGGCAAGGCGGCGCCCCAGGCTGCGCGGGCGCGTGACCTGCCAGACATAATTGAAGCTCGACTCGACCCTCTGGACCATGGCGATGGCGGTATAGATGAAGAACGCCAGCGACACCGTGCCGAGCACGCCGCCCTGCACCTTGTCGACCGCACCAATGACCGCGTCCGTCATTTCGGCGCCCTCCGGACCCAGCGGCTCCAGGAGCCGGTAGAGCTGGGGCTTCAGGCTGTTGTGGAGGCCGAACAGCTTGATCAGTGAGAAGCTGAATGCCAGGAATGGCACGGTTGAGAGCAGCGTGATGTACACGAGGCTCATCGCCCGCAGGGTCAGCTGCCCGCTGACCAGGTCACGCACCAGCGCGTAAGCATGCCTGGCAACGCTGTAGGCAAAGCGCACGACTGCCGGCCGGCCCGAAAGGTCAGGCCCCCATAGCGCGTTCCCGACGACCCTTGCCAGCGTGCTCACGACGCCGGGAGTATACGTCGGCCTCCCGGCCCGGCTATGCCGACGCTGGCCGCAGCGGCACCGCCTGGTGCACCCAGTTGGTCGGATCCGCGCGGCGCGCGGGCGACGGGATCACGAGCACGTGCTCCCTGCTCAGCTGCTCGAAGCGCTCCTGGTCGATCTCGTAGCCCTGCTTTGCCCACCTGAACACGCGCTTGCGGAAGGCCAGCTCCATGCCGTCGGTCTCGGTCAGGAATTCCTCGGCAAGGGACGGCGGCGTGCGCTGGGGTTTCACCGACTCCACGACCCACAGGTCCTCCTTCACGGCCTGGAGGATGCCCGCCATGCGCTCCGCATCGTACTCGGGCTCCAGGAGGTAGTTGCGGGCCTGCCAGCCCAGGGCCCGGCTGCGGCCCACGTCGATCGGCGTCCGGGCGGTGAAGTTGATCTGGCTCATGCCCTCCCGGAAGGTCGGCTGGATGCGGTGGCACAGGCCGACCAGGCTGAATTCCAGCGTCACCTGGGTCGAGCTGCGCTCGGCGCCCAGCAGCTTCGCGATCTCGCCGCTCTTCTGGTCGAGCTTCGGCGCCGGCTTCACGCGGCTGACCCGCGCGCCCCACTCCTTCTCCTCGATTGGCTGGGTCTCCAGCTTCGGGTTGCGCCTGCTGCCGAAGGCCCGGTGGACGAAGTTCGTGTGCGCCGTATCGAGGGAGTTCTCCTCGAAGCGCACCCAGTTGGCCTGGGCCTCGAACTGGTAGGGAATGCGATGCCAGTTCACCGGATCGTCGAACTCGGGGAACAGTTCGGGAACCTGGGGCCGCTCGCTCTCCGGCAGGTCGCCGAGGAACGCCCACACCCAGCCGTACTTCTCCATCGTCGGGTAGCTGTCCACCCGCACGCGCTTCGGGATCCGGGCGTCCGGCCCCAGCGCGGGAATGTTGGTGCACGCGCCGTCAGCACCGAACTCCCAGCCGTGGTACGGGCAGGCAACCCGGCCGCTACAGACCTCGCCCCGCGCCAGGGAAGCACCCCGATGACAGCACACGTCGCTCAGGCAGATGGCCTTGCCCGCCTGGTCCCGGAGCAGCACGAAGTCGCAGCCCAACATGCGCACGCCGAAGGGCTTCTCCCGCGTGACCTCCGACGAGTTGGCGGCCACGTACCAGTTGTTGATGAGCATGGCCTCACTCCTGCCCTGCCGAGCGGCGCCTGGCGGCGGCCCTCTCCGGGGCCGCCACCACCGGGATCGCCGGCATGACCCAGCTCTTCGCCTGGCGGCGGCCGGGGCTCGGTATGGCGTAGGCCACCCGGTCCTCGTCGGCCCGGACCTTCGCCACGTCGATGCGCCACCCGCGCTCCTCCCAGTCCCGGCAGTACTCCCGGTAGCGGCCGATGGCCTTGTCGGCGGGCACCAGGAACTCGTGGGCGTTGTGGCTCGGCGTGAGCTTCGGATGCACGGGCTCCAGCACGTAGCGATCCTGCTCGGCGATGAAGTTGCCGCGCTGCTGGATCGTGTTGTCGTATTTCGGGTCGGTCAGGTAATTGCGGCCGAAGAGGACGTAGATGCGGTCCAGCTTCTCCGTGATCGGCGTGTGGAACGCGTAGCCGTGCATCCAGGCCTTGTCGGAGATGTGGATGTACGTCCAGGTCGTGTTCGGCCCGTGATTGCCCGCGCCGCCCGTGGCGTAGTCGTCGCCACTGCGGCCGGAGGCCTCGTGCATGTCCCGGTTCGGGAGCGGCGGGGCATACATCCTGTTGAGGAAGCCCGTGCCCCAGGGCTTGTCGATGAGCGTCACCTCGTCGACCTTGTAATCCTCGCGAACGCCGAGGAAGCCGTGCGTCGGGTGCGTGAACTCGTTGTGGGCCGGGTCCATGGTGTTCTCGACCGAGCGCTTGTAGTCGATCTGCCAGTCCATCTTCAGCACGATGAAGCGCCAGCTCGCGTCATCGAACTCGGGGATCGGCAGGATCTCCGGCCGCTCCGCCTCGGGGAGGTCGCCCAGGAAGACGTGCACCAGGCCGTACTTCTCGACCACGGGATAGGCGTCCACCCGGGTCCGGTCCGGAATCTTCGCGTCCGGGCCGAGGGACGGGATCCGGACGCAGGCGCCGTCGGCGTTGAAGGTCCACCCGTGGTAGGGACATTCGATGCAGTCGCGCCGGATGCGGCCGTCGGCCAGGGAGCCCGACCGGTGCGTGCACGTGTCGCTGACACAGCGCACCACGCCCTTCGAGTCCCGCCAGAGCGCGAAGCGCTGCCCCAGCATCTGCACCTTCAGCGGCTTCTCGGCCCCGAAGATCACCTCGCCGCTCTCGGCGGCCACGTACCAGAAGTTGATGAACACCGCGTTGCCCTCCACTTTTTTCCCGAGGTTATCGCCCGGCGCGAGGGACGCGATGCGGAAAACTACCTAGGCGCTGCGGCGCCCCCTGCGGGCCGCGGCCGCAACGCCGCGTGCAGCACGGCCGTGGCTGCAAGCGAACCCAGGAAGGCCGGCGCCACGCCCACGCGGGGCAGCAGCAACGCCAGCACCAGGGCGAACGCGGCGACGGACCACATCCCCCGGCACATGCCCGCGAGGAAGCGCACCGCCGGGTCCCGGCCGTGGAGCGCGTGGCTGAAGCTCGCCACGATGGAGGCGACCAGCGGAAAAATCGCGGCATACCCGGCGAGCCGCGGCCCGAAGGCCGCCGCCAGCGCGCTGGTCACGAAGGTCAGGAGCACGCCGACCAGCATCCGCGCCGGCAACTCGAGGCGGCTGGGCTTCTGGGGCAGCGGCGGGCCCGGGGGCGGCCGGACCAGGGCCATGGCGAGCGCCAGCCCGGCGCACCCGATGGCCGCCGACACGCCGAGTCCGGCGGGCGCCCGGGCCAGCAGCGCGACGGCGACTGCCCAGCCCAGGTAGCCCATGAGCACCGCCTGCCACCAGCGGAACCGGACGCTGAGGTATGCGTAGAGCACCACGAAGAACATGGTGGGCGCGATGCCCGCCACCGCGGCGCCGGCAGCCCGGGCGCCGAAGGCAGCGCCCTGCTCCAGGGTGATCACGAGCAGCACCGGGCCTGCGACGATCGGGAAGCTGCCCACCCAGCCCGCCACGTTCGGCCCCCACCGGCGCGCAATGACCGTGACCGTCGCCAGCAGGGACGGCACGAGCAGCAACTTCAGGATCAGGATCAGCAATGGGGCGGCTTCAGAGGAGACCGTAGGCGAAGTGCACGAGCCGGTCGTAGTGGTTGCGATCCCAGCCGAGGGCGTCATTGACGGTCTGGCCGGTCAGCGCACGCGCCCAGGCGTCGGAGAAGCGCCAGGACCGTGCACCGCGGATGAAGAGCGGCAGCGCGATGAACACGATGACGTTCTCCAGCAGCCAGTCAGCGCGGTACCGCGGCGCAATGGCCAGCCACAGCCAGATGCACACGAACGCCGCCAGGAGCCACCCCGGGGTGGCCGACGGTCGCCTGCCTGGCGTGGCGTGCATTGGGAACTCTACCTATCCAATCACCCGCCCCTATCGTGTCATTATTACCCTATTCTCACTCCACCCTTTTTTCCGAGGACCATCCCATGCCGGATCTCAGCGCGGTTCGCGAGCAACTTCTGAAGCGCCAGGCGGAACTCCGCAACCGAACGGAGCGAGCCAATGCCGACCTGCGCCACCAGAAGGATCCGCTGGCGGCGGACTTCGCCGACCAGGCGGTCCAGCGCAGCAACGACGACGTGCTGGCGGCCATCAGCGATTCGGCCCAGGGCGAACTGAACCAGATCAGCGTGGCCCTCCGGCGCATCGAGGCCGGCCAGTACGCCACCTGCGCCGGCTGTGGCACGGAGATTGCCCCGGAACGCCTCAGGTCCGTGCCGTACACGGACCGCTGCGCCGCCTGTGCCACCTGATTGACACCCGGCAACGGTTCCCACGAGGAGGATCGGAATCATGACCGTGCTCACTAACGGCCTGCGTGGCGGTTTTCTCGGCAGCCTGGCGGCCCTGGTCGTTGCGCTTCCCCTGCTTGGTGCCCAGGCGGCAACCGCTCCCGAGATCGATGCCAGGGTCAACGCGGCCATCGACCGGCTGCACAAGGAGGTCAAGGGCTCCGAGGCCGTGACCAGCAAGTCGGCCGGCTACCTGGTGTTCCCGGGCGTCATCAAGGCGGGCTTTATCTTCGCCGGCGAAGGCGGCGAAGGCGCCCTCCGGATCGGCGGCAAGACCGCCGGCTACTACAACATGGTCTCCGGTTCCGTGGGCTTCCAGGGCGGCGCCCAGAAGCGGGACATCATCATCGCGTTCATGGATGCCGGTAGCCTGCAGAAGTTCCAGGAGAGCGACGGCTGGAAGGCCGGCGCGGATGCCTCGGTGGCCGTCTTCGACACGGGCGCGGGTGCCAACATCGACGTGGGCAAGATCAAGGAGCCCGTCGTCGCCTTCGTCGTGGGCCAGTCAGGACTGATGGCCGGCGTGTCCCTCGACGGCTCGAAGATCACGAAGACCCGCAAGTAGGCTACAAGCCCGCCAGCATGCCGCCGTCGATGCGCAGCGTCTCCCCGGTGATGAACGACGCCTGGTCCGAGCACAGCCAGACCACCGCGTCGGCCACCTCATCGACGGTGCCGATCCGGCCGATCGGGTGGGCGGCCACGATTTCCTTCGCGATCCCGGGGTCCTGGTAGAACAGCCGCTTCGCCATGTCGGTGGTGATCACCGCGGGACACACGGCGTTCACGCGGATGCCTGCCTTTGCGTAGTCCAGCGCCGCCGTCTTCGTCAGGCCGACCACGCCGTGCTTGCTGGCGTGATAGGCAGCGCCCACCGCGCCGCCCATCAGCCCGGCGACGGATGACATGTTGACGATCGCGCCGCCGCCACGGGCCAGCAGCGCGGGAATCTCGTACTTCATGGACAGGAACACCCCTGTCAGGTTCACGTCGATGACCTGCCGGAAGGTCTCCTCGTCGTAGTCGGCCGTCTTCACGTAGCCAGTGCCCTCGATGCCCGCGTTGTTGAAGGCGTAGTCGAGACCGCCGTAGGCCTCCACGCAGGCCGCCACCAGCGCGCGCAGCTCGGCGGCAAGGCGCACGTCGGCCGGCACGAACAATCCCGTCGAGCCCGCGGCTTCCACCAGCCGGACGGTCTCCTCGCCCTCCGCGCGCCGCCGGGCCGCCACGACCACCCGGGCGCCCGTCTTCGCAAAGGCCACCGCGGTGGCACGCCCGATCCCCGAGCTGCCGCCGGTGATGAGTGCGACCTTTTCAGAGGGCCTGGTCATGGGGAACTCCCGGGGCGAGGCCTGGTGAGGATGGGCCAGTACACGATGACGAAGAAGCCGAATGCCAGCAGCCAGCCCGAGGCCGCGACGTCGATCAGCGTCAGGTATGCCGCGGGAGCGAGGGGACTGAGGATGCGCACGAACACGGCGATGTTCAGGACGACATAGGCGACGTTGGTCAGGCGCGCCGACACCAGGGCGCGCCCGGTGTGGCCGAGCGCCACGCGGGTGGCGACGGCGAGGATCATGGTGCCCACGCCGCCCATGGTCAGGGCGTGCAGCGCGGCGGACCGGGGCAGCGGCAGCCCGAGCGCGGCAAGGCCCAGCAGCAGGTAACCCAGTGGCAGCCAGGCATAGGCCACGTGGAGGATCAGCACCAGCGGTTCGCCAATGGCGGCCCGCCCACGCCACCCCGCGAGCCTCAGGGCATGCAGTCCGGCCGCGGCAATCGAGAGTGCTCCCACCACCGGGGCAGGCCCCGCGACGCTGTCGGCGACGCCCGCCAGGACGACCACCGGAACGAGCAGCGTCTCGACCCACGGCCGCGACCGTGGCGGCCGCGTGTCACCGCGGAGGCGGAGCCAGTTTCCCGTGAAGCTTGGGATGATGCGCCCGCCGATGACCGTGATCAGGACGAGCAGGCCGTGGGCGGTCAGGTAGAGGGCAACCCGGTCCGCGCCGGGCCATGCGCCCGACCAGCCCAGGTGAAACACCGCGTCGAGGATGGCGAATGCGGCCACTACACCGGCAATGCCGAAATTCCGCCGGCTGCCACCGGCAACGATCTCGCGCGTGGCAATGGCCGCGAGGAGCAGCGGGAAGGCCAGTTCCGTGATGGCGACCACCAGCCCGGGCAGTGTCGTCCCGGCCAGCATCGCCAGGCGACCCGCCAGCCACGCCAGGACCAGGGCGCCGAGGAGCGGGCCGGATACCGGCCGGCGACCGGTCCAGGTCGCCACGGCCGTCAGGAGGAAGCCCGCGATGGCCGCTCCGGCGAAGCCGAACAGCATCTCGTGGGCATGCCAGGCCAGGGGATCCCTGGCCACGGGCACGAATTCGTAGGCATGGAGCATCGCCACCCACAGCAGGATCGCGACGATGCCAAACAGGGCCCCCAGCAGGAAGAAGGGGCGGAAGGCGTAGCTCAGGATGGTCCAGGGTTGTCCCTGCATGGTGCTCCCGGGATGCGGTGACGGAACCCCATGGTAACGCCCTTCCCTAGCCCAGGATCCGCTCCACCGTCCAGTACGCCCCCACCATCGCGATCAGCAGCGACGCGGGAATCACGATCCGCGCGCGGTACCAGGGCCGCGCGCGGAACCAGAGGCCGACGGCCAGGAAGGCCAGGCTGATCACGGCGAGCTGGCCGAGCTCGACGCCGACGTTGAAGGCGATCAGCGCCGGAAGGAACTCGCCGGCGGGCAGCCCGAGCTCCGTCAGCACGCCGGCGAAACCGAGGCCGTGCAGCAGGCCGAAGCCGAACACGACCCAGACGCGCCACGGCCTGAGCTCGCCGACGACGATGTTCTCCACCGCGACATACACGATCGACAGGGCAATCAGCGGCTCCACCACCGAGGCCGGCAGGGAGATGACCCCGTACAGGGACAGGGCCAGGGTGATCGAGTGGGCCACGGTGAAGGCCGTCACCTGGTATAGCAGCGGCCGCCAGTGCACCGACAGCAGGAAGATGCCGAGCACGAAGAGGATGTGGTCGAGGCCCTTGGGCAGGATGTGGGTAAAGCCAAGCACCGTGTAGTCGCGGAACACATCCCCCGTCGTGCGGACCGGCACCAGCGCCGGATCCAGCTGGAAGGGCGCGCTCGCCTGGCCGGCCATGAGCCAGTCTGCCCGCACGACCTCACCGCCCGGCATCGCCAGCCGCAGCGCGCTCTCGCCGTACTCAGCCGCGTAGCGCCAGGTGAATGCGGCGCTGCCGGGCGGGATGTCGCCGGCGAAGCGGATCGTCGTCAGGCGCTCGACGCCGAGGTCGCCAACGGGAGGGATGTCCACCGCCACAACCCCGGCCGTGACCCTCCGGCCGTCGAAGCGCAGGTCGATGCCCTCGATGAGCCGGGGAGCGGCTGCCTCGAACCGGGCGCGCAGCGCCGCCGGCGGCAGCTCGCGCAGGGCGTTGTACACCCCGGCCTGGGGGGCCTGGCTGGTGTCCTCGTGCTCGGGGCCGATGCCGGCAAGCACCGCCTCCAGGTTCAGCTGCAATGCCGCTTCCCAGGTGCCGTCGTCGCCGAACGTGACGGTGACAATCGCGGGCCGCAGCCGATGGGCGTCGGCGGGTTGGACCAGGCACAGGCTGCTGACCAGCAGGCAGGTGAACAGCCAGGTGGCAAGGTACTGTCGCCGGTTCAACGCTGCTGCTCTTTCAGGTGACTGTGCGAGACTAACGCAATGCACTCCCGTCTCACCACCCGCTCCCTGCCCGCGATCGCACTGGCCGGCGCGGCGCTCTGCCACGCCGTGCCGGCGCTGGCCCACGATTTCTGGATCGAGCCGGCGGTGTTCACGCCGGCAGCAGGAGCCAGCCTGCCGGTCACATTGCGCGTGGGTGAGGACTTCAATGGCACCAGCCAGCCCTTCGTGCCGGACTGGTTCGTGGATTTCTCCGTCACCTCGGCGGCCGGTCGCGAGCGGGTGCGAGGCTTCGTGGGCGACGACCCGGCGACCACCCTGGCCCTGCAGGCGCCGGGGCTGCGGCTTATCGGCTATCACAGCACCCGCTCCTTCGTGGACCTGGACGCGGAGCGCTTCGACAAGTACCTGCAGGCGGAGGGCCTGGAGTCGGTTCGCGAGCTGCGGCGCCAGCGCGGGCAGGACAAGGCCAGCGGGCGGGAGTATTACTCCCGCTGCGCGAAGTCGCTGGTCAGTGCAGGTGACGGACCAGCCGCTGGCTTCGACAGGGTGCTGGGCTACCCGCTGGAACTGATCCCGCAGGCGAACCCCTACGCCCTCGCGCCGGGCAAGGCGCTGCCGCTGGTCCTGCATTACCGGGGCAAGCCCATCCCGGACGTGCTCGTCATCGCCTTCACCGCCGACCAGCCGGCCAGGCGCTTCCAGGCCCGGACGGGTGCCGACGGGCGCGTCACGCTGCCGCTCGACCGGGCCGGCCGCTGGCTGGTGAAGGCCGTGCACATGATCGAGGTGCCGGACACCGACCCGGCGGCCGACTGGGAGAGCTTCTGGGCTTCGCTCACCTTCGAGGTGCGGGGCCGCGCCTGATGCCGGCCCTTCTCAGAGTGCTCTGCCTGCTGGCGGCCTGGACGGTCCCGCTGCCGGCCGTCGCCCAGGAGGTCGTGCAAGACGTCGTCCCGCAGCTCGCCGGCGATGCACCGTTCGCGGACGAGGCGAAGGTCAGTGCCGGCCCGGCGGGTGGCGACGCCGGGAGTGCGCCACCAGCGGCCGAACCTGGCGCGGGTGAAGAACCCGATGGTGCCGGGGAGCCCGAGGTCGATCTCGGCCCCGTCTCCGCCGCCGGCCAGCGCATGCTGGACCGCGTGCGCGGCTCGGTCGTCCAGGTTCGCGGGTTCTATGGCACCAACCGCTCCGAGGCCTTTCACGGCAGCGCCTTTGCCGTCGGCCCCGGCGGAGTGCTGGTCACCAACTACCACGTCATCGCGCGCGCGGCGCTGAACCCGCGGGACTACCGCCTCGAGTACCACGCGGAGGACGGCCAGGTCGGCACGCTGACGATCCTGGCCATCGACGTGGTCCGCGACCTGGCGGTGATCCGCGCCGAGGGGCTCGAAATCCCGCCACTCCCCCTGCGCACGTCGATCCCGCCCAAGGGCGACCGGGCTTACGCGGTCGGCTATCCGCTGCAGCTCGGCCTCGTCATCACCGAGGGCATCGCCAACGGCCGCCTGGACAACGAGTACGGCGCGAAACTGCACTACGCCGGCCCCATGAACCCGGGGATGTCGGGAGGCCCGGCGGTGGACAGCAAGGGCCGCGTCTTCGGCGTCAACGTGTCGATCTCGACCCGCGGCCAGCTCATCAGCTTCCTGGTCCCCGCCGAGTTCGTCGGGCCCCTGCTCCAGCTGGCCAGTACGCCGCTGGTGCCCGGCGACGCCCGGAAGGAAGTGTCGCGACAGCTTCGGGGCCACCAGGCAGCCGTGCTGGCGGCGTTGCCCGCCACGTTCCCCACCCAGACATCGGCGGGCTACGCCCTGCCCGCGGAACTGACGCCCTTCGTCGACTGCACCGCCGCGGTGGGCGCGCCGCCGAGCAAGGGCGTGCTGTTGCAGAGCGTGAACTGCCGCGCCAGCGCGTCGGTGTCGGTCCAGCCGGGCCTGCAGCTGGGGGACTTCCAGTTCAGCCACCAGGTGATGGTCGCCAGGGACCTGCACCCGCTGCAGTTTGGCGCCCAGCTGCGCAAGGTGGCCGCCGCGGTCAGGCCGACGGCCGGCGCGGCCCAGCATGTCACGCCGTTCGCCTGCAAGGCTGACGCCGTCAACCTGAACCGCTTCAAGGCGGCAGTGACCCTGTGTGCACGCAGCTACCGGAACTATGATGGCTTGTATGACCTATCGATGGTCGTCGTCAGCCTGAATCACCCGGAACAGGGCTTCGTGAGCAGCCTGAACATCCGCGGCATGGACTACGCGGGCGCGATGGAGTTTGCCGGCCGCTACCTGGGGGCGATGCGATGGACACAGTGATCCTCGTCGACGTCCTGGACGCCCACCGCCGCATGATCTCCCGGCAGCGCCTGTCGCTGGCAGCGGCGGGGCCACCGCTGGTCATCGGCCGGGACGTGGGCTGCGACATCATCGTCAACGACCCCTACGCGGCGGCCCGCCACGCCGAGCTGTCCCTGGAGGAAGACGGGACCGTCCGGATCACCGACCTCAACACGGTCAATGGCCTGATCCTGCAGGGCGAGCGCGTGCGGCATGCCACCCTCGCCGACCTGGAGGACGGCGAGGTGCAGATCGGGCACAGCCACCTCCGCATGCGCACGTCCGCCGACAGGCTGGCGCCGGAACGACAGGATCTGGAGTCCCTGCGCTCCAGGCACCGGGAATACGGCGTTGGCCTGGCCGGCGGCCTGCTGTGCATCGGCTTTGCGGGCTTCCAGGCCTGGGTCGGGTCACCGGATGACGTGCCACTGACGGCGGCACGCAACCTGCTGATCGGGCTTGCCGTCCTTGGCGCCTGGCTCCTCCTCTGGGTCCTGCTCGGCCGGGCGGTCCGCTCGAGGTGGCAATGGTCCCGCAATGCCGCGGTCACGGCTGGTGCGGCTGCGGCCGCGCTGTGGCTGGCCTGGATCACGGACGTGACGGTCTTCGCCACAGGGATCCCGCGCGTGACGCTGGCTGGCGTGATGCTCGGGATAGTGACCGTCGGCGTGGCGCTCTACCTGCACGTGCGGATTGCCACCCGGTTGCGCCGGCCCCAGGCCGCGGTCATCGCCTGCGTGGTGCCCCTGGTCGGCATCGCCGCCTACGCCTGGTTCGCAAGCCAGCAGCATGCCGGGGACGTCAACTACATCGCCGCTCCGGGCGGCATCTATCCCCCAACCTGGTCGCGGCATAACGGCATCCGCCCGGAAGCCTTTCTCGATGCAAGCCTCGAACTCCGCGACGTGACCGACCAGATGGTTGCAGAAGACCGCCTGCGCGCGGGGAAGTAGCGCCCGCGCCTAGGGAGCCGGCGTGGGCACGTCGGGTTCCGCCGAGGCTGGCAATGGCGCCGTGTCCAGTGCTTCCACGCGGGAACCGCCGGCCCGGGGCACCGGGGACGGCCGGGCGGCGGCCGGCACGGCGGCCGACGGCCGGCGCGGGGCATCAGCGGCGCACGTCGTTCCCTCCCGCGGCTCACGGTTGATCGCGTCACGCAGGGTCGGCGCCAGGCCCTTCAGGATCTGCGTCGGCAGGGCGCTGGTGAACTGGTAGCCGGCGGCTTCCGGCCCCTTCACGTAGGCCGTGAGCGTGCCGAAATACCTCTCGCCGATGAAAAACACGAAGGTCCCAGAGCGGCTCACGACCCGTGAGGAGATCAGCTGCCCGCCCCTGCCGTAGGTCTCGAACCGGTGATCACCGGTGCCGGTCTTGCCGCCCACCTCAAGCGGGCTGCCATCCGCCGCGGTGAACACGCCATCAAGCCGCCGGGCAGTGCCGGTCGTCACCACCTGGGCCAGGACGCCCCGGACTGCCGCCGCAACCTCGGCTGGCAGCACCCGTTCGCCGGCCGACGGGCGCGCGGCAAAGCGGGTCTCGTAGGGCGTGCCCGTCGCAAACTGCAGCGTATCGATGCGGAGCGTCGGCGCCCTCACGCCATCGTTCAGCAGGATGCCCATGAGCTCGGCAAGCGCGGCGGGGCGGTCCGCCGAACTGCCGAGCGCGGTCCCGTAGGAGGGCGTGAGCGACTCGAACGGGTAGCCGAGGCGGCGCCAGGACCTGTGGATCTCGAGGAAGGCCTCCAGTTCGACGAGGCTCCGGATGCGGCTGTCCTGGGCGCCCTTCCGCCGGGTCTTGAACAGCCAGCCGTAGACCGTCTGGCGCTCGGCGCGGCTCGCGTCCAGCACCTCCCGCAGGGTGGCGTCCGGGCGGGCCCGCAGGTAACCGACCAGCCACAGTTCCAGCGGATGCACGCCGGCAATGTAGCCCCGGTCGGCCAGGTCGTAGCGTTCCGCGGAATAGTCGGCGTAGAGCCGGGGAATCGTGGCCTCGGCCACGGTCGCGTTCGGCAGGTTGCCGCGCAGGAACGCGGCGAACTCCTCCACGCTCCCCGCCGGCTCGATCGACCGGTAGATCGTCGCCAGGCGCTTCGGCGTCGGGCGTATGCCCCGGAGCAGCAGCGCCTCCGCCCCGGCCGGACTCGCCCCCTGGTACTTGCGGTAGAAGCGCTGGAGGAAGACCCGCCCCTCCTTGTCGGCGAAGCGCTCCAGGTACTCCATCCTCTTCGGGTCGCTCGCGTCGTCCAGCAGGGTGGCGCTGGAGGTCGGCAACTCGGAGATCGTGTGCTGCACGATGTCGCGCATCAGGCGGACGAACACCAGGTTCACCGAGCGCTGGAGGCCCTCCCGCACGGACACGACCCGGCCATTGTCAGCCGGGTCGAAGTTCGCGAAGGTCTGCTGCCCGCCGCCGGTAAAGAAGGTCTCCGCCGGGCTCGCCGGATAGCGCCGCTCGAGCGCCGCGTCCAGGGTCCGCGCGAGGCTGCGGTCCTCCTCCCCGGCGCCCAGGAAGTAGTCCACGGCCCAGCGCCCGAGCCTGTCCCGGCTGGCCACGGGCACGGCGCGCAGTTCGTCGGGGGTGAGCGGCGCGAGGCGCCCGTGCAGCCTGGCGACGATCTCGAGATAGGTCACCAGCGTGCGCAGCTTCGCCGTCGACCCGAGATCGAGCTTCGTGCCCTCGTTGATGTCGAGGGGCTGGTCGAAGTTGTCGGTCTGGACGCGCACCACGTTGGCATGCGCCGTCCGCTCGAACAGCATGAAGCTGTAGATGACCCGGGATGGATTGGCGCCGGCGAGCAGCCGTTCGCCCGTCAGCCCGGCCCGGGCCGCGCCCGCGGGGGTCGAGATCTCCCGCAGGAACGCCGCGACGGCCTCCTGGAGCCGCTCGTCGAGCGTGCTCGTGGCAGCGAGGTCGAGGCGGTCCAGTTCGTAGAGCTGGCGCACGCCGGTCAGGCCTGCGAGGTGGGTGCGGGCCGCGTTGGCCGCCTTCCGGCTGACGAAGGAGGACCGGGCCGGCTCGATGGCGGACTGGCGGAGTGCCAGCGGCAGCGCGACGGCCGCGTCGCGCAGCGCCGGGGGAATCAGCCCGGCAACGGCCATCAGCCGCAGGTAGGTGTTGGTGATGCCATCGAGCCGGGCGAGGTTCCCGGTCAGGTAGGCGGTCGGCCGCCGCTGGGAAATCAGGAGGGACAGGGCCTGCTTGTAGGCCAGGGCCCGCTCGGGGAGCGGCGCGGCCTCGTCCCGCAACAGGCGGTTGATCTCGTCGAACTCGCGGCCGTACCAGACCCACAGGCCATCACCGATGCCGATGACTTCGCCATAGCCGGGCCAGGCAGCCAGGGGCACGGTGTTGAGGTAGTCCACGACCAGCTGCCGGCGCACGGCGGTGGTGTCCTCGCCGCCGAGATACGCGCGGAGCGACGCCGATGCCATCTGGCGGAGCTTCTCCCTGCCCGATGCCGTCCGGCCGCCGGGTGAATGGCGATACTTCTCTATCTGCGTGGCCAGCGTGCTGCCGCCGGGAGCGTCGTGGTCGGGATTGAGCTTCGACAGGAACTGGTCCAGGGTCGCCCGGGCGAACCGGTCCCACTCGATGGCCGGGTTCTTGGTGGGGTGCCGGTTGGACAGCAGCTCCCGGTTCTCGATGAACAGGAGGCTGGCGGCGAGCGGGCCCGGCACCGACGCGAAATCCGGATAGAAGCGCTCGGGGAAGGCGGCGATGAACAGCGGCTCGCCGGCGCAGTCCCGCACCGCGAGGCCAGCCCGGGTCTTCTCCCGGTAGGGTGCGAACAGGCCACGGTCCACCACGTCGGCCATGCGCGGCGCGATGCGGGCCTGGGCAGCGACCTCGAAGCCGCGTCCGGCCAGCCGCGCCGAGAATTCCGGCAGTGCCGAGTAACCGAGGCGCTGGTCAAAGGGGCCCTCCCGCGGAAAGCGGATCGCGTCGCTGGGTCCCGGCTGGACGCTGTACTGCATCTCCCCGGCCAGTCCCGTGAGGAAGCGGGCCTGCAGCGGCGACCGGTCAACCTCCCGCCAGATCAGGAGCCCGAGGACGATGGCGAGCGCGAGGAGCACTCCAAGCAGCCGGAGGACCCAGCGCCACGCTGCAGTCCGGCGCCGGCGGGGTGATGTTGCGGGATCAATCAAGGATCTGGAGCGTCGGTGTGAAGCCGTTGCGTTGCGCTGCGATTCTATCGGAAGGTCGCCGGCGATTGCGTAGACTGGTGCACATGCGGACCTTCACTTCACTCGCCAGCGCGATCCTGCTGGCGACGGCGGCGGTGCACGCCAACCCGGAACGCGTCGCCGCCGATCGCCAGGCCTTCCTGGCCGCCAGCGCGCTGGTGACCACGGATCCTGCCGGCTACGCGACGCAGCGCCGGAAGCTCGACGGCTACGTGCTGGCGCCCTACCTGGACTACGCGGCCCTGCGCCGCGACCTGCGCACGCTGGACGCGGCGACGGCGCGCCGCTTCCTGGAGGCCGAGGCCACGACCCAGCTCGGCACCCAGTTCCGTCGCGAGTACCTGCTGGAACTCGCGCGGCGCGGCGACTGGCCCGGCTTCCTGGCGTTCGACGAGCCCGCATCCGCCACGGCCACCCTCCTCCGTTGCCAGCGCGTGCGGGCGCTGCTGGCCGCCGGCCGGACCGGCGCCGCCCGCACGGAACTGCTGGCGATCTGGCCCACGGGCCAGAGCCTGCCCGACGCGTGCGACGAACCCATCGCCACCGCGCGCAGCCGTGGCTGGCTGTCCGCCGACCTGGTGTGGCAGCGCCTGCGCCTCGCCGTTGACGGGGCGAACACGGGTCTCGCCAGCCATCTGGCCAGGCTGCTGCCCGATGACCAGCGCGGGGACGGCGAGCGGCTGGCCCGGGCCCTGGCCGACCCCGAGGCCACGCTGCTCGCGGCAGCGAACTGGCCGGACCGGGCGCTGCACCGGGAGGCGGCGGCGCGGGCCCTGCAGCGCCGGGCGCGGGCCGACGTGGCCAGCGCCATCGGTCACTGGGAACGGCTGGCGCCGCGCTTCAGCTTCGCGGCGGAGGACCGCACCGCCATCCTCCAGTCCCTCGCCCTCTACGCCGCCGTCGCCTACCGGCCGGACGCGGAACTCTGGTTCGAGCAGGTGCCGGTGGCCGGCCGCACCGAACAGCTCATGGACTGGCAGCTGCGGGCCGCCCTGGCGACCCAGGACTGGCCCACCGTGCTGAAGATCGCGGACGGCCTGCCGGCAGCACTGGCCCTGGCATCGCGACCGCGCTACTGGCGGGCGCGCGCACTGGCCGGGATGCGACGGGACGGCGAGGCGCGGGCCGCCTATGGCGCGGTGGCCACCGAGGCCAACTTCCACGGGTTCCTGGCCGCCGACCAGCTGGAGGCGCCCTACGCCATCTGCCCGAAGGACATCGCGCCCGATCCAGACCGTGCCGCCGCGCTCCGCGCACAGACCGACGTGGCCCGCGCGCTGGAGCTGCACGCGGTCGGCCGGCGCGTGGAGGCCAACCGGGCCTGGGATTTCGCCCGGGATGCGCTGGGCGAAGCCGATCGCCGCCAGCTGGCGCTGCTGGCCAGCCAGCAGGGCTGGCACGACCGGGTGGCGTTCACCCTCAACTCGGGCGACGACCTGCGCCACTACGACCTGCGTTTCCCCCTGGCCGAGCGGGAGACGGTGGAGCGGGAGGCCAGCCTGAACAGCCTGGAGCCCTCCTGGGCCTTCGCCCTCATCCGCGCCGAGAGCGCGTGGCAGCCCGACGTGCGCTCGGAGGCCAACGCGCTCGGCCTGATGCAGCTGCTGCCGGGCACCGGCCAGCAGATGGCGCGGCAGCTGGGCCTGGACTGGCGGGGCACCAGCATGTTGCTGGACCCGCAGACCAACATCCGGCTCGGCACCCGCTACCTTGCGCAGCAGGCGGCGCGCTTCCAGGGCAGCACGTGGCTCGCGTCGGCGGCCTACAACGCGGGGCCGACGCCGGTGGAGCGCTGGCTCGCGGAGCGCGGCGCGCTCCCCGCCGACGTCTTCATCGAGACCATTCCGTACCGGGAGACGCGGGAGTACGTGACCCGCGTGGAAGCCTTCAGCGTCATCTACGACTGGCGGCTGAACGGGCAGGTGCGGCCGTTGTCGAGCAGGCTGGCGCTGCCGGGACCGCGCGGGTCCGGCACTGCACCGGCAGGGGCGCCATTGCGGGCGGTCGTCTGTCCGGGAGGGACCGCATAACCCCGATCCTTGAGGGCCTCGCACGTCGTTATATACTGCCAAACATAACGCGATCGATGGTGATCTCTCCCATGAAGACTTTGCAATGCCTGGCTGGCCTGCTCCTGATGGCCCTGGCGGGCCACGCCTCCGCCACCGGGTCGCTGCGCATCGCGGCCGCCGCCGACCTGAAGTTCGCCATGGATGAGATCGCAGCCACTTTTCGCCAGTCGCATCCCGATGCCCGCGTGGAAGTGATCTACGGGTCTTCCGGCAACTTCAAGGCCCAGATCCAGCAGGGCGCGCCCTTCGACCTGTTCTTCTCCGCCGACATCGCCTTCCCCCGCGAACTCAGGGAGGCGGGCCTGGCAGCTTCCGAGGTGCGGCCTTACGCGACGGGGCGCATCGTGCTGTGGAGCGGGCAGACCGACGCCAGCAAGCTCACCCTGGCCGACCTGACCAGCGCGGACTATCGCAAGATCGCCATTGCCAATCCCACGCATGCGCCCTATGGGAAACGCGCCGAGGAAGCACTTCGCGCGTCGGGCGTCTGGGGGAAGGTCGAGCCCCGGCTCGTGTACGGCGAGAACATCGCCCAGACGGCCCAGTTCGTGCAGTCCGGCAATGCGCAGATCGGCATCATTGCGCTGTCGCTGGCACTCAATCCGGAACTGGCCGGCAAGGGTGGCATGGCCGGCTACTATCTGATCCCGGATGCGCTGCACGAACCGCTGGAGCAGGGCTTCATCATCACCAGGCGCGCCGCTGGCAACCCGCTCGCGAGGGACTTCGCCGACTTCATGGACTCCACCGCGGCCCGGGCGACCATGGTCCGCTACGGGTTCGTCCTGCCCGGCGAGCAGCGCGCCATCGGACCTTGATCCGGTGCTTTCCGCCAATGACCTGACGGCGATCTGGCTGACGCTGAAGCTGGCGACGGTCGTTACCGGCGTGCTGCTGCTGATCGGCACGCCGATCGCCTGGTGGCTCGCGCGCACGCGCTCCTGGTGGAAGCGGCCCGTGGCAGCGATCGTGGCGCTCCCGCTCGTGCTGCCGCCCACCGTCATCGGCTTCTACCTGCTCGTGGCGATGGGACCGTACGGCCCCCTCGGCCAGCTGACGGAGGCGCTGGGGCTCGGGCTGCTGCCGTTCACGTTCGCGGGCCTGGTGGTTGCCTCGGTGATCTACTCGATGCCGTTCGTGATCCAGCCGCTGCACAACGCCTTCGAGGCCATCGGCGAGCGCCCGCTGGAAGTGGCCGCCACCCTGCGCGCCGGACCGGTGGATCGCTTTTTCTCGGTGGCCATGCCGCTCGCCCGGCCGGGATTCATCACCGGCGCGATCCTGGGCTTCGCCCACACCATCGGCGAGTTCGGCGTCGTGCTGATGATTGGCGGCAGCATCCCCGGCCAGACCCGCGTCGTGTCCGTGCAGATCTACGACCACGTCCAGGCCTTCGAGTACGCCCGGGCCCACTGGCTGGCCGGCGCCCTGCTCGTGTTCTCGTTCCTGGTGCTGCTCGCGCTCTACGCCTTCAATCCATCGCGGCGGGCGACCTGGTCGTGACCGGGGGCCTGCAGGTCCGCCTGGACGTTGCGTACGCCGGCTTTCGCCTAGCCGTGGACCTGCAGCTGCCTGGCAGCGGCATCACCGCCCTGTTCGGCCCGTCGGGGTCGGGGAAGACCACCTGCCTGCGGGCCATCGCGGGCCTCGAGCGGGCCCCGGGCGGCTACGTCTCCGTCAACGGCGAAGTCTGGCAGGACGAGGCCACCGGGGTGTTCCAGCCCACCCATCGCCGCGCGCTGGCCTACGTCTTCCAGGAGGCCAGCCTGTTCGCGCACCTCAGCGTGAGGCGCAACCTGGAATACGGTTTCAGGCGCGTGTCCGGTGGCGCCGGGCCGGCGAGCTTCGCGGGCGCCGTCGAGCTGCTCGGCATCGGCCCCCTGCTCGATCGCCAGCCGGACCGCCTGTCCGGCGGTGAGCGCCAGCGGGTGGCCATCGCCCGCGCCCTGCTGACCAATCCGCGGCTGATGCTCTTCGACGAACCGCTGGCGGCCATCGATGCCGCCCGGAAGGACGAAATCCTGCCCTACCTGGAGCGCCTGCACGGGGAACTGCAGATCCCGTCGATCTACGTCAGCCACAACGCCGACGAAGTGGCGCGGCTTGCCGATCACCTGGTGATCCTGGACCAGGGCACGGTGGCCGCCAGCGGCCCCCTGCAGGCCACGCTGGCGCGCATCGACCTCCCGGCGGCGCTGCTCGACCGGGCGGGAGTCGTGATCGAAGCGAGCGTGACCGACCTTCACGCGGCGGATCACCTGGCCCGGCTGGCGTTTCGCGGCGGCACCCTGCTGGTGCCGTCGACGGGCCGGCCCGTGGGCCGCAGGGTCCGGTGCCGCATCGAGGCCCGGGACGTCAGCCTGACGCTCAATCGCCAGGACGACACCAGCATCCTGAACCTCGTGCCTGCGACCATCACCGCCGTGACCGACACGACGCATCCCGCGCAGTGCCTGGTGCAGCTCGATGCCGGCGGCACCCTGCTGCTCGCGCAGGTGACCCGCCGCTCCTGGGAGACGCTGCAACTGGCGCCGGGGAAGGCGGTCTGGGCGCAGGTCAAGGCCGTGGCGCTGGTTGGCTAGCGTGCTGCGGATGCCGGCCTGGAGTTAGCCCGCTGCCGTTCGCCCGTGATTAGATGGTGGTGATGGGTAGAGCTGAACTACCGACCTCAGCATTATGAGGGCGACCTTTCAATTCGAACCCATTCTTTTATCGATTTTCGAGCGCCGACGGCCGTTCGAAGTTGCATGGCAGGTCTTGCCCTTGAAGCACCCGCGTAGTGGAACCCTGCTTCCCACTACTCTGGCGAAAGCCCTCGCTCCACAGCGCTTACGGCCACACGAAGCGGGGCGTCCGAAGATCGCCGGCCGGCGACAGGTTATTTGCCTGCAACGTACGGGGTAGTCCGTGCATTGAGGTTGGCAGCCCGGTCACTCGGCACCATAGAAACGAGCCGGCATCTTTACTTAATCGGCACCAAGCCGCACATCCACCTATTGCCTCCACCCGCGTCCGTTGCATATAAACGAGGTCATCGTCAGGCACCGCCCAGGAGAAAGGTATGTCCCGCCATCCCCGAACACTATTCATGACAGTAATGGCGACGGCGGGCCTGGCGCTGAGTGGATCTGCGAGCGCGGCCTCCTTCGTTCTGGTGGCCAGCGACTACTGGGGGGACAACCGGGCCGGACAGGGCTGGTACAACGAGGATCTGAACGAGTACGGGATGTTCCCCGGGTCCAGCGACGACGCGAGATCCCGTGCCAGCTGCGATGGGCCGGGGGGGGCTCCCTGCTCGAACCTGCGCATGGAGTACACCACCGCGCTTGGTGGAGGGCCGGTCTCGGCCACCGTGCGCACCTTCGATGGTGCCGGCCGGCGATTGGATTTCGGCCCGGGATCCTACCTCTGGGCGACGAATGGCGGGCAAGTGTCCGGCATCGCCATGAACGGCGGGACGTTCATCGCGGGCAACGCCTACGCGGATCCATTCATAATCAGCCGCATCGCACTCATCGAGTGGGGCGGCGCACTGAACCCCTCGGTCATCGGCGGCAACCCGCTTCTGCTGGGTGACACCACCGTGCAAGGCACCCTGGAGCTCCGTAACGGCAATTCCGCCGCGCGCGTCACGAACCAGGGCGTCTTCACCCAGTCAGGCACCTATGGCAATACGACGCTCTTCTTCGACATGGACTTCCGCAACGAGGCCGGCGGCGTGGTGGACCTGCAGAACGACAACGGGCTGCAGAGCGAGCCCACCGACGGCGATCCGGCCAGGATCCTCTTCTACAACGACGTGGGCGCGACACTCAGCAAGACCGGCGGCAGTGGCACCAGCACTGTGGAAATGGCCGTCGTCAATGCGGGCACCATCGCCGCATCCAGCGGGCGGCTTGCCCTGGGCGGCGGAGGAACCCACGCGGATTCCACATGGCTCACGACCGATACCGGCGTGCTGCAGTTGCTGGGTGATCATGTGATCAACGGCACCGTGACGTCCAGCACGGGCGCCGGCGTCGTCGAGATCGGTTATCCGGGCAGCCCGGCGAGCCTGACCATAGCCGATGGCGGCGTTCTGGCCAATCACGGCTTCGTTTACCAGTACGGGGCGATGACGGTGGCAGCAGGCGGCCGGGTCGAGAACGACAGCCAGCAGTTCCTGGTGGCGAACACGCTGACGATCGATGCGGGCGGCGAGCTCGTCAACAAGGACGCCGGCAACATCCAGATCACCGGCGACGGCACCATCGCCAATGGCGGAGACTTGACGTTGTTGAGCGGCACCGTGTACGGCAATGGGGCCTATGTACAGAGCGGTGGCGCCGCCACGACCCTGATAGACACGCCGGCCGCGATACTCCTGGGCCCGGGCAGCAGCTACCTGCAGGAGAACGGCAGCACCACCGTGCGGGGCTCGCTCGAGGCCGAAACGGTGCGCTTCCAGGCCGGTCAACTCCGCGGCAATGGATCGATAAACGCTAGCGTGCTGCAGATCGACGCAGGCGTAGTGGTAGGCCCGGGCAATTCCCCGGGGCGGCTGACGGTCAACGGCAATGTCGACGCCATCGGCGCGATCTTCGACATCGAGATTGCCGGTCTCGATGCGGGCCTGACCTACGATCAGCTCTACGCCACCGGCGACATCAACTTTGACGGCGGCGAGGTCCGGTTCCGGTTCACCGATGGCTACCTGCCCGGTGTGGACGACGTCTTCCAGTGGGTCCTCACCGACGGGGCGCTGAACGGGCTTGAAACGCTCAACTTCCTGGTCTCCAGCGACGCGGGCCTGGTCGATGGCTACCTGGACGGTAGCGGCCAGTTCGTCGTCAGTTCAGTTTCGGCAGTGCCACTGCCGGCAAGTGTGTGGTTGCTGGCGACCGGTCTCGCGGCAGTCGTGGCACGCCCGCGGCGACGGAACGGCGGTACTGCCGCGCTTCACTGAAAGCTCGCTGCGCGCACCACAGGCCGGCGTGATACCCGGCTTACCGGCCGAGGGACTGGCTGGGACCCATGCCGGCCGCACTTGGTGTCGGGCAAGGGATTTAGTGGTGGTGATGGGTAGAGTTGAACTACCGACCTCAGCATTGTGAGGGCGACTGGGCCGTTCCAGGTTGTTGATTTGCAAACCATGCGATCGGTCGGCGCCCGTTGGCACGTCATATGCGGTGATATGGAGTCACAGGGATCTCCCACAAAAGCCCCACAATCGAGAAGCAGGCTGATTCCCCGTGCGGCGCGCCTTGCGGCTCAGCCACCCGTCGACTGTTCCGAAGCACGCGGTGCCTTGAAGCGCTGAATGGACATCCCCCGGGCACATTTGCGTGCCTCCGCGAGATCATAGGCGGTCTGTAGCGCGAGCCAGGCCTCCGCGGTGCCTCCAAAGGCCTTGTCGAGCCGGATAGCCATGTCCGGCGAAATGCCGGCCTTGCCGTTGACCACATTGTTGAGCGCCTGCCTCGTCACTCCGAGCGCCCTGGCCGCCTCTGCAACTGACAAGCCAACCGGCTCGAGACAATCCAGACGGACAGACAGGCCCGGATGTGGTGGTGCTTTCATAGGCATGGAACGCCCTTCCTCAATTCTCAGTGATAGTCGATCAGATCGACTTCGACCACATCGGTGCCGCGAAATCGGAAGATGATCCGCCAGTTGGCGGATACCCAGACAGACCGGTAAGGGCTAGCTGCCTATTTCGATAATCTGATTCAGGGTTTCGCAGGCCAGCGCATAAGAATCCTCTGGGACCCTTTTCCATGGGTGCGGCTTCGCACTTCTCGCCCGCCAGTCAAAAGACTTCGGCTGATGCCCCAGGATGTAACTGCTTGCTCCTTTCGGACCGTTGAACTTAACGGCGAATGGGTTGGTCTCGTTGAATGTCGCCGTTGTCATGGGCAAGCCAATTACGATTCCCGTGCGTTCGTTGAATTCCTTTGGGGACAGCACCAGCAGCGGATGCACATCCTTCATTTCGCGACCTGCCTGGGGATTGCAGTTGATCCAGATCATGTCGCGGCGGTCAGGGCACCATGGTTTACGCACCGCCATCAGAATGCTTCTCTACCAACTCGCCCCGTGGTCATCGCCTCGCCCCCGTGTCGAGTGGGATCGAACGCTGCCAGCTTTTGCGACAGCGTCAACCTCGGTTCACCAATGGCCTTCACCAGCACGTTGGAATCCTGTGCCGAAACCTCGACTGGCTGGCCCACCTTGAAGCGGGCCGATCTCGCGACTGCGGCGGGAATCCGCACGGCCAGGCTGTTACCCCATTGCTGAAGCGTCCGAGTTGCAGTCTTGGACATAGCTCACCTCCGATGTATAAACAAGTATATACATCGACTGAGGAGTGTCAACTAGAACTTGTGACGGCCGCCCCGCACATAGGGGCGCATTCAACAAACATTGGCCCTTGGAAAGTCAGTCGGTACGCCCGGCTACGCTGCAACACGTAGCGAGAAGAGGAGCACTGTGAGACAAATAGATGGTGGTGATGGGTGGAGTTGAACCACCGACCTCAGCATTATGAGTGCCGCGCTCTAACCAACTGAGCTACATCACCACGCGGGGGCGGCATTGTCTTGGGCGGGGGCGCAGGCTGTCAAGAAACGGCCTGCAGGAGCGTCTTCAGCCGCGACCGGGATACCCCCTGGCGAGAATGGAGTCCGCGACTCTCTCGCCAGGGGGTATCCCGGTCGCGGCCGAAGCCGCTCCTACAGGTCCGCCGGGACCAGCGGATCGCCGTGGATATTCATGGCCTTGGCCCCGTCCACGGCGGCGAAGACCCGGCCCACGGACTTCGGGCTGGAGATGGCCTGCCAGACCATGTCGCCCAGGTCCGTCCGGTTGATGTAGCCGACCACGTAGGGGCTCTCGACCAGGATCGCGCTGCCCCGGGACGGCCGGCCGTGCATGCCGCCGGAGCGGACGATGGTCCAGGCCAGGCCGGTGGCACGCAGCTTCTTCTCAGCCCAGTCCTTGGAACGGATCGACTTACCCGCGAAGGCCTTCACGAAGGGATCGAGGACCACGGCGCTGTCGCCGCAGCCGATGGACGTGGTGAGCACGAAGCGCCGCACGCCGGCGGCGCTGGCCGCGTCGATCACGTTGATGTTGCCCTGGCTGTTCAGCTGGGGCGTGCCGCCGATGAAGCAGACCACCTCCAGCTGCGCGGCGTCCCGATCCCGGAAGACTGCATCCACGTCGTCACGGTGGGTGGGATCGGCCACCACCACCGGGACCCCCAGCCGCTCGACGAGGCCCCGGTCCCGCTCCCGGTACACGACGCCGAGGATGGTTCGCCCGGCCCGCTGGGCGAGCTGGATCAGCCGGTAGCCGGGGTCGGTGTCGGCACCGAAGACAACCAGCGTCGTCGGGTTGGGGTCCGGGGTGGTCACGCCCCCGATAGTGGCAGAGTACCGGTCGCGGCTGAAGCCGCTCCTACACGCGGAATCAGACGTTGAAGCGGAAGTGGACCACGTCGCCTTCCTGCATGACGTACTCCTTGCCCTCCAGACGCAGGCGGCCGGCCTCCTTCGCCCCCTGCTCGCCCTTGCCGGCGATGTAGTCGGCAAATGCGATGACCTCGGCGCGGATGAAGCCCTTCTCGAAGTCCGTGTGGATCACGCCGGCGGCCTGGGGCGCGGTGGCGCCGATGGGGATCGTCCAGGCCCGGGTCTCCTTGGGGCCGCAGGTGAAGTAGGTCTGGAGGCCGAGCAGGCGGTAGCCCGCCAGGATCACGCGGTTCAGGCCGGGCTCGGTCAGCTTGAGGTCATCGAGGAACGCCTGCCTGTCGGCGTCGTCCAGCTGGGCGATCTCCGCCTCGATGGCGGCGCAGACCACGACCACCTCGGCGCCGTCGGTCCTGGCATGATCCCGCACCTTGTCCACGAACGGGTTGCCGGCGAGGCCCTTCTCGTCCACGTTCGCCACGTACATCACGGGCTTCGCCGTCAGCAGGAACATCTCGGCGATGGCCTGCCGGTGCTCGTCGGGCACGGGGAAGGTCCGCGCCGGCTTGCCCGCGTCCAGGTGGGCGCGGAGCTTCTGCAGGAGGTCGCGGCGCGTGATGTCCTCCTTCTTGCCGGCCTTCGCCGCCTTCTCGGCCTTGTCAGCGGCCTTCTCCACGCCGGCGAGATCGGCGAGCAGGAGCTCGGTGTTGATCACCTCGATGTCGTGGATGGGATCGATGCGCCCGGCCACGTGCACCACGTCGTCGTTCTCGAAGCAGCGCACCACGTGGGCGATCGCGTGGGTCTCGCGGATGTTCGCGAGGAACTTGTTGCCGAGACCCTCGCCCTTCGACGCGCCCGCCACCAGCCCGGCGATGTCCACGAATTCCACCGTGGCCGGCAGGATCTTCTCGGACTTCGCGATGGCAGCCAGCTGCTGCAGGCGGGCGTCCGGCACCGGCACCACGCCCACGTTGGGATCGATGGTGCAGAACGGATAATTCTCGGCGGCGATGCCCGCCGCGGTCAGCGCGTTGAACAGGGTGGACTTGCCGACGTTGGGCAAGCCGACGATGCCGCATTGGATGGCCATGGCAGGGAACCGGGACGGGAAAGGGGCGCCATCATACCGGCTCCACTAGCGGCGTTCTCCCCGATCTCTGCCGTGGCTGCGCAGGCGCGACTGGTTCGACGCGGGCAGCGAAGGACCATCCCGCGGGCCAGACCGGTTGCCCCAGTCGCCGCCCGGCGGCGGCCGGGCCCCCGCCTCGGGCCGTTCGTCCTCGGTCGAGGAACGGGGTGGCAGTGGCGACGCTGGTGGCGGTGGCGACGCTGGTGGCGGTGCCGGCCGCCGGAGGTCCACGGGCGGCGACGGGCGATAGCCGGGGTCCCCTGACCAGCGGGGTTCCGGGCGCCCGGCCTCCCGGCCTGGAGGCGGCACCGCCGGGGATGGCCGTTGCAGGTCCCGGCTCGGCGGCCGCGCATCGGGGCGTCCACCGGAGCCGTCGTCGGTCCGGCCATCCGGCCGCGTTGGTGCGCGCGCGCCGGGAGACGTGGCCCGGACGTCACGTTGAACTTCGGGCGCTGGCCGCCACTGCCGGTTCTCGCGGGCCTGCCAGCCCTCCCGGGTCAGCCGGTACGGCATGCCATCCCGGTCCACGTACACGTTGTTCGGCAGGCGCGTGGTCGGCCGCGGCACGGGCTGGATGTCCTTCCGGTTGCCGGATCGCTGGTCGGGACGCGCATAGATATTGCTCACGGGCCGCGGCCGCGACGAGGGCCGCCCCTCGATGCCCGGCAGGGCGGCGATCTGGCTGCGATCCGGCGGCCGGAACCCGCGGCGGGGCCCGCGGGGCGGCGGCGGTCGATAGCCGCCGGGACCAAACCAGCCGCCCGTGTGCTGGCCGGCCCAGTACCCCGAGTTGTACCCGTTCCAGTAGCCCTGCCTGTAGCCCTGGTTGTAGCCCGAGGGGTAGCCGTAGCCCCAGCCACCCCAGCCGCTGCCCCAGCCGGAGGAGAAGCTGAGCCAGCCGGCGCTCCAGCTCATGCCGTAGCCCCAGCCATACCAGGGGTCGTAGTGCATGTGGAATCCCCAGGTGCGGGGCCGCGGGTAGTAGTAGGCCGGTCCAAACCAGGGCCGGTAGTAATAGCCCGTGCCGTAGACGATCGCGCCCCGGTAGGGAAATGCCCACGTGTATCCCGGCAGGTAGCCCACGTAGACGACCTCCGGCGTGTAGTCATAGATGTACACGTACTTCACGTTGTAGGCCGGGCTGCCCGGCGGGATCTTCTCGACCTCTTCCGGCCGCTCGTCCGCCACCGCCCAGGGCCCGTAGGCCGTGCCCGACACGTACCAGACCCCCTGGTCCACGGCGTAGAAGCGGCTGCCGACCTTCAGCACCTGGGCCGGCGTGTTGCGGCCGTACAGCAGCGACGTGCCCGGAATCCGCTCGAACTGGGGAACGCCATCCCAGGTGATATCCAGTGCCGACTGGCCGCGACGGACCGCGGCGGTCTGGGGGATCATCGTGTCCATGACCGCGTCCTTGGCCTCGTCCGTCCCCGGGACGTGGGCCAGCACCTCGGCCTTCTCCGACTTCTTCGGCACCTCGGCGAAGGCCCGGGGCACCTTCGCGGGCTCCACGTAGGCCCAGGGTCCGGTGAGCGCGCTGGACCGGTACCAGCGGCCCGAGAGCACCACGTAGTAGCGCTTCGTCGGCACCTCCAGGAACACGTCGCTGCCGGTGTTGGTGACGAAGAGCATCTGGTCGCCCACGAGAGGCCGGTACTGGGGAGGACCCTCCGTGGAGACCAGCTCGGCGGGCACGGTGCTCACGATGATCTCCGCCTGGCGGAGCTGGTCCCGCGGGACCCCTTCGCCCGCGTCCAGGGGCGACTCGCCGGCGCCCCCGGCGGACGCGAAGAGCCTGGCGATGCCATCGGGCGCCGTATCGCGGGGCGCCCAGGGGCCGCGGATGAGGTCCCGGGTGGTGAACCAGACCTCCGAGCCGAACAGCCAGTACTGCCGCGCGCCCGGCTCGAAGACGATGGGGAACGGCGTGTTGACCACCCGCTGGTACGGCGTGTCCTTGATGGGCTGCAACTTCGGCTCGCCATCCAGGGTGACCAGGATCGCCGGCCGGTCGCGATAGATGATCTTCGGCGGATCGTTGCGGAAGCCCGGGTCGGCCGCACCGCCCTCGGCCTCGAGGCCGGCCCGGAGCTCGGCAAGCGAAAGGTTGAGGTCCCAGGTGGGCGCGGCGCGCTCGATCAGCGCCGTGAGTTGCTTCACCTCCTGCTCGGTCGCATCGGGAAAGCGCGCGCGCTCGACGACGAAGGTCTGGAAGCGCGCCGTGTCTTCGTCCCGGTCCACGTCGAGGGTGGCGGCCACCCAGAGGGCGCCAAACTCGGGCGGGAGGCCCGGCCGCTGGATGGCGACCGCGATCCGCGCCCGGGTCTCGATGCCCTCGAGGGAGTCGAACTGGGGCTGGTAGAGGACTATGGTGGCGTCGCCGGACCGGACCTCGCGGGGCCAGTCGGCTTCGGTAGCGGCCTCTGCACGGGGCCCGGTTCCGGCCAGTGCAGCGAGGCACAGGGCGAGGACGGCAATTGCGCGGCTGGCGGCCATGGGGCACCTCTCTGGCGCGAGTCTAGGTCGCGAAACCTGAACGCAGGCTGCAAATTCCCGAGGCCGGGCTTTGCTAGGATTGCAGGCATGTTGCATAACTCCTGACCTGCCCGAAGGGCTCTTCACATGCTCGAGACTTCCATCGCCGGCAGCCTGCCGCGCCCCGACTGGCTCGCCGAACCGGAAACGCTGAAGGGTGCCTGGAAGCTGGCCGGCCAGGCGCTCGAGGATGGCAAGCGCAAGGCTGCCGCCGACTGGCTGCAACACCAGGAAGACGCGGGCATCAGCATCGTCACGAATGGCGAGGTGTTCCGCACGCACTTCGTCCACGGCTTCCTGGAAGGGCTCACCGGGATCGACTGGCGGAAGATGACGCGGATGGGCATCCGCAACAATCGCTACGAACTCGACGTACCCACGGTCACCGGTCCCCTCTCCCGCCCGGCGCCGGTGCATCTTGACGAAGTACGCTTCAGCCGCGCGGCGACGACCGCCAGGTTCAAGTTCACGCTGCCGGGACCCATGACCATCTGCGACACGATCGCCGACGGCTACTACGGCAGCCGGCCGGAGATGGCGCTGGCCTTTGCCGACATCCTGAATGCCGAGGCGAAGGAGCTGGAAGCCGCCGGCGTGGACGTCATCCAGTTCGACGAGCCGGCCTTCAATGTCTTCATGAGCGAAGTGAAGGAATGGGGCATCGAGGCGCTGCACCGGGCCATCGACGGGCTCCGGTGCACGACGGCCGTGCACATCTGCTACGGCTACGGCATCCAGGCCAACCTGGACTGGAAGAAGTCCCTGGGCAGCGAGTGGCGCCAGTACGAGGAGATCTTCCCGGCGCTGAACGCGAGCCGCATCGACCAGGTCTCGCTGGAGTGTGCCGGGTCCAACGTGCCCCTGTCGCTGCTCCGGCTGCTGCCGGACAAGCAGCTGATGGTGGGTGCGATCCAGGTGACCGGCGACCGGGTCGAGTCGCCGGCGGAGGTGGCGGCCACGCTGCGCGCAGCCTCGGAGCACGTGGAGCTCGAGCGGATCCTGCCCTGCACGAACTGCGGGATGGCGCCCATTGCCTACGATGCCGCTCTCGGCAAGCTCAGGGCGCTCGGCGCCGGCACCGAACTGTTGCGCCAGGGGCGCAGGAGTTGAACCCATGAAGCGCATCGGCCGGCAGCTGCTGGTACTCGTGTCTCTCGCGTCGGTCCTGTACGCGCCACTCACGAGCGCACAGCCAGCCGACGACAGCGCCCGCTACTGGTTTCTCGACCGGCTTTCGGCCAGCGATCTCGTCCCGGCGGACTGGGAGCTCCTGCGCCAGAACATACTGCTGGCGCTTTACGAACTGGGCGACGGCGAGTCCGTGGGCTGGTCGGAACCGGTGTCGGGCCACTCGGGCAGCGTGCGGGTGATCAGCACGGTGACGGCGGGGGACGGCACCTGCCGGCGGCTGCGGGTGAGCGTGGACGTGGACGCCGGCAGCGACGACGGGATCTTCGAGCTCTGCCGCACGGGCAGCACCGGCTTCTGGCGGCTCACCACCAGCACGCTCGCCCTGCATCACGACTAGCGGGCGGGCTAGCCCGCGGGGCCGAACTCGCCGGTGGCGTCCGTCCGCGGCGTGACTGAATGCAGCTGCTGCATGGCCTTCTCCAGCCCACTGGCCGCCAGCACTTCGACGGCGCTGATTCCCGCCGCCATCGCGTCCAGCATCTGCGCGCGCTCGGCCTTGCCGGGTGCGTGCAGCACATAGTCGGTCACCAGGTCCTTGTGGCCGGGATGCCCGATCCCGAGCCGCAGGCGGAGGAAATCGGGGCCGCAGGTGGCGACGATGTCGCGCAGGCCATTGTGGCCCCCGTGACCCCCACCCTTCTTCAGGCGGGCCACTCCGGGCGGGAGATCGAGCTCGTCGTGGACTACCAGCAGGTGCTCTGCGGCCAGGCCGTAGTAGTCGAGTACCTTCCGCACGCACTGGCCACTGCGGTTCATGAACGTGGCGGGCTTGATGAGGTGGACGTTCCGGCCCTGCAGGTTGCCCCGGGACGCCTCGCCCTGGAACCGGGCCTCGGCGGAGAAGCGCGCGCCGATGTGGGCCGCCAGCTGGTCAACGAACCAGAAGCCCACGTTGTGCCGGTCACCGGCATGCTTCGGCCCCGGATTGCCGAGGCCGACGATGACGAGCGTTTCGGTAAATGGGGACATGCCTAATTTCTGCAGGCCGCATGCCCCCGATCGGGGTGGTTAGTCAGCTTGTGGAGTCCGGGACCATGCGGCCTGCAGAAATTAGGCATGTCCCCATTTCCGGTCCTACTTCTTGTCGCCCTTGGCGGCGGGCTTGGCCTTGTCGGCAGCGGCCTTGTCGCCGGCCTTCTCGGCTGGCGCCGCTGCCTTGTCGCCAGCCGCAGGAGCCGCAGCGGCGCCTTCGGCTGCACCCTCGGCGGCGGGCTCTTCCACGGCGCGGAGAACGTGGACGTGCACGACGGGCAGGTCGCTGTCGGTGTTGGCCTCGAAGCCGGGCACCTCGACGCCCTCGGGCAGCTTCAGGTCGCGGATATGCAGCATGTCGTTCAGCTGCAACGGTCCGATGTCGATCTCGATGTACTCCGGCAGGTCCTTCGGCAGGCAGCTGATCTCGAGTTCGGTCAGCAGGTGCGATACCGAGCCACCGCCGAGCTTCACGCCCGGGGACAGTTCTTCGTTGATGAAGTGCAGCGGGATGGTCATGCGCAGCTTCTCGGTGGCGACGATGCGCTGCAGGTCGAGATGCAGCACGGCGCGCCTGGCCGGGTGCGGCTGGTAGTCGCGGACGATGGCCTGCATGGCCTGCCCGTCGAGGGTGACCGTGAGGATGCTGGAGAGGAAGGCCTCTTCCGCCATGTTCCGGTGCAGGGCATTGGCGTCGAACGCCACGCCCGTGGGCGGCTGGCCGCCACCATACATAATGCCGGGGATCTTGCCTTCACGACGCAGGCGGCGGCTCGCACCTTTCCCTGCATCGCGCCGGGTTTCCGCGGCGAGACTGAACTGATGTGCCATTAGAAATACTCCTTGGATTGACCCGCCGGATTGAGGAATTGGCCCCCTGCGACCAAGGGCCCGTCCGGAACGGGGCCGCGAAGCATAGCACGGGCTGGAGGCCCCGTAGGAGCGGCTTCAGCCGCGCCCCCCTCCCGCGAGAATCGAGTCCGCGAGTCTCGAGCGGGAGGGGGGC
>JAEUQA010000058.1 GCA_016789845.1 Chromatiales bacterium | reverse complement strand
CTTGGGGTGTGTCCTCCCGGGGTCGGGGGCGGGCGGCCCCGCGCGGCTTTACTGTGTGGGTCTGGCCCCGCGCGGGGGGGCCCCCCCCCCCCCCCCGGCGGTACGCACCGCGATGCTAAAGTAGCGATCAGTGGATGAGCTGCGTCCTGCGTCGGAAGGCAGCCTAGAATTCTCAGGGAGTTCAATGACATGGCCACAAAACCTGAAGCAGTACGACGGGCGACGGCAGGCCCGGCCGCGCCGCTCCGCACGGGCGCCGATTACATCGAGAGCCTCCGCGGCCGCGACCTGCGGGTGTTCCTCTTCGGCGAGCTGGTCGGGGAGCCGGTCGACCATCCCATGATCCGGCCGTCCATCAACGCAGTGGCGGAGACCTACGACCTGGCCGTGCGCGATCCCGAACTTGGTACGGCGGTCTCGCCCTATACCGGCGAGCGCATCAACCGCTTCCTGCACGTGGCGGGCAGCGCCCACGACCTGGTCCTGCAGAACAAGATGCAGCGCCGGCTCGGGCAGCTCACGGGCACCTGCTTCCAGCGCTGCGTCGGCATGGACGCGATCAACGCTCTCCACTCGGTCACCTTCGAGATCGACGGGCAGCACGGCACGCCCTACCACCAGCGGTTCGTCCGTTTCGTCACGGACATGCAGAAGCGCGGTTTCGTGATCGGTGGCGCGATGACGGACGTGAAGGGCGACCGGGGCAAGGCGCCCCACGAGCAGGCGGACCCCGATCTCTTCGTGCACGTCAGCCGGCGCACGGCCGACGGTATCTACCTGAAGGGCGCCAAGGCCCACCAGACCGGCTGCATCAACGCGCACTGGCTGCTCGTCATGCCGACCATGCGCCTTGGCAAGGCCGACAGGGAGTACGCCATCGTGGGCGCCGTGCCGGTGGACGCTCCGGGGATTACCTACATCTACGGCCGCCAGTCCTGCGACACCCGCAGCATGGAGGGTGGCGAGATCGACCCGGGCAACCGGCAGTTCGGCGGCCAGGAGGCGATGATCATCCTCGACGACGTCTTCGTGCCCTGGGAGAACGTCTTCATGGACGGCGAGGTGGACTTCGCCGCCATGCTCGTCGAGCGCTTCACGACGTATCACCGGCGCAGCTACGTGTGCAAGTCGGGCGTGGGCGACGTGCTGATCGGCGCCGCCGCGACCATCGCCGACTTCAACGGCGTGGACAAGGTTTCCCACATCAGGGACAAGCTCGTGGAGATGACCCATCTCAACGAGACCATCTACTCCACCGGCATCGCGTCCAGCTACCAGGCCGTGCCGATGCAGTCCGGCGTCTGGCTGAACGACGACATGATCGCCAACGTGTGCAAGCACCACGTGACGCGCTTTCCCTACGAGATCAGCCGTCTGGCCCAGGACCTGGCGGGCGGCCTGATGGTCACGCTGCCGTCGGAGCAGGACCTGCGCCACCCGGAGGTGGGTGAGCTGATCCGCAAGTACCTGAAGGGCCGGGCGGACATCCCGACCGAGGACCGCATGAAGATCCTGCGGCTCATCGAGAACATGACGCTGGGGCGGAACGCCGTGGGCTACCTCACCGAGTCCATGCACGGCGCCGGCTCGCCCCAGGCCCAGCGCATCCAGATCGGCCGGCAGATGCAGCTCGAGTTCAAGAAGCAGCTCGCGAAGTCCCTGGCGGGCGTCGGGCCGGACACGGCTGCGGAGGTGAGCCGCGACCTGTCCGAGTACATGGCCCGCGTGTTCAGGACGGACAAGCCCTCGTGATCCAGGTTCGCAATCCCCGCACCGGCCAGCACGACTACAGCTTCGAGCCACCGACCGACGCCGCCCTGGCGGCCTGTTGCGCGGCACTCCGCCAGGCCCAGCCGGCCTGGTGGCGGGCGGGCATGGAGCACCGCATTGCCGTCCTCCGGCGCTGGGCCGACGCCATCGAGGAGCGCCGGGACGCGATCAGCGCCGCGCTGGCCATCGACACGGGCCGCACCGTCATCGCCGCGGGCGAAGTGCGGAGCGCCTCCCGCAACATCCGCCGCTGGTGCGACTACGGGCCGACCCTGATCGCCACGCCGGTCCACGAGTCCGGGATCATGCCGAGCCTGCGCTACAGCCACCAGCTGGTGCCCTACCAGCTGGTCGGCGCGATCAGCCCCTGGAACTTCCCTATCGCCCTGTCGCTCATCGACGCCGTCCCGGCGCTGCTGGCCGGCTGCGCCGTGTTCGTGAAGCCGAGCGAGGTGACGCCGCGCTTCGTGGAGCCACTGAAGGAAGCGGTCGCGGCCGTGCCGGAACTGGCTCGCGTGTTCGCCATCGAGGCCGGCGACGGCCGCACCGGTGCGGCCCTGATCGGCCAGGTGGACGCCGTCTGCTTTACCGGCAGCGTGGCGACGGGTCGCAAGGTGGCCGTGGCCGCCGCCGAGCGCTTCATTCCCGCGTTCCTCGAGCTTGGCGGCAAGGATCCGGCCATCATCCTGCCCTCGGCCAACCTGGAGGACGCCGCCGACGCGATCCTGCGGGGCGCCGTCACGGCGAGCGGCCAGGTGTGCCTGGCGCTGGAGCGGGCCTATGTGCACGAGTCGCAGCACGATGCGTTCGTGGACATCCTGGTGAACAAGGCCCGCCAGGTGCAGCTGAACTACCCCGACATCGGCAAGGGCGACCTGGGTCCGCTGATCTTCGACCGGCAGGCCGACATCATCGACGCGCACCTGGACGATGCGGTGGCGAAGGGCGCGGTCATCCGCTGCGGCGGCAAGTCGGAGAACCTGGGCGGCGGGCGCTACTGCCGCGCCACGGTGGTCACGAACGTGAATCACTCCATGAAGCTGATGACCGACGAGACCTTCGGCCCCGTGATCCCGGTGATGAGCTACAGGACGGTGGACGAGGCCGTCGATCTCGCCAACGACTCCGAGTTCGGCCTGTCCGCGGCCGTGTTTGCCGGCACTCTCGACGAGGCCCGGGCCGTGGCGGAGCGGATCAACGCGGGGGGGCTCAGCCTCAATGATGCGGCGCTGACCCGGGAGACCTACGAGGCCGAGAAGAACTCCTTCGGTTATTCCGGCATGGGCGGGTCCCGGATGGGGGCGGCGGGGCTCCTGCGCTTCTACCGGAAGAAGGCGCTGCTCATGCAGACGGGGAAGCCGGCGAAACTCGTCTGAAGCGCGCAAGTAGGCTATAACTCCCGGGAACCGTGGAGTCAGGGTCGAGGTACTCGCAATGGCGTGGTGGAGCTGGATGGTCGTCGGCATGCTGCTGCTCGGGGCCGAGCTGTTCATCATCGAGGCGGAATTCTTCCTCGTGTTCATCGGCGCGGCCGCGATCCTCACCGGGCTCCTGGGGTTGGCCGTCCCGACGCTGCCGGAGTGGCTGCAGTGGCTGGTCTTCGCCGGCCTGTCGGTCGTCGCCATGGTCTACTTCCGCAAGCGCGTCTACCGGCTGTTGCGCCGGAACGTCGGGCCGCTGGCTGATGACATGCTGAGCGAGCGCCTGCAGCTGCCCGTGGGCCTGCCCGTCGACGGCACCTGCCGTGTCGAGATGCGCGGGTCCACATGGACCGCGCGCAACGTCGGCCCGGAGCCCATCCCGCCGGGAGCCACCGTGCGAGTCGTCGGGGTCGACGGCATCACGCTGCGGGTCGAGTCACTGAACTGAGTTACCGGGAGAGCCTGCCGTGGATGGATTCATCGTTGCCGTCGCCGTTGCCGTCGTCGCCATCATCGTCCTGGCCAGGACGGCCGTGGTGGTGCCCCAGCAGAGTGCCTTCGTCATCGAGTACCTGGGCAAGTTCAGCCGCACGATCCAGGCGGGCTTCCACATCCTGGTGCCCTTCGTGGAGCGCATCGCCTACAAGCACAGCCTGAAGGAGCAGGCCATCGACATCCCGGAGCAGACCTGCATCACCAAGGACAACGTGCAGGTGGGGGTGGACGGCGTGCTGTACCTGCGGATCCTCGATCCCCAGCGCGCCAGCTACGGCATCACCGACTACATCTTCGCGATCATGCAGCTGGCCCAGACCACGCTCCGTAGCGAGATCGGCAAGATCGACCTGGACCGCACCTTCGAGGAACGGGGCGCGATCAACAGCAACGTGGTGGTTGAGCTCGACAAGGCGTCCGAGCCCTGGGGCGTGAAGGTCCTGCGCTACGAGATCAAGAACATCAATCCGCCGCGGGACGTGCTCTCGGCCATGGAGAAGCAGATGCGCGCCGAGCGGGAGAAGCGCGCGGTCGTACTCACCTCCGAGGGCGAGCGGGACGCCAAGATCAACGAGGCCGAGGGCGACAAGCAGCGGGTCATCAAGGCGTCCGAGGCCAACCAGCGCCAGCAGATCAACGAGGCCCAGGGCGAGGCCGAGGCCATCCTGGCCGTGGCCACGGCAACTGCCGAGGGCCTGCGCAAGGTGGCGCTGGCGCTCCGGGAGCCGGGAGGCGCGGAAGCCATGCAGCTGCGGGTGGCCGAGGCCTACGTGACCCAGTTCGGGAACCTGGCGAAGGAGGGCAACACGCTGGTGGTGCCGGCCAACCTCACCGACGTGGCGTCGATGATCGCGCTGGCAACCAACCTGGTGAAGAAGTCCTGAGCTTTGGCCGTAGGAGCGCCTTCAGGCGCGACCTCCTTCCGGCTCGAGACTCGCGGACTCGATTCTCGCCGGAAGGAGGTCGCGCCTGAAGGCGCTCCTACGGACGAGGTGCGGCTGCTGCTTCCCGCAGTTGCTTCAACTTCGCTTCCGTCAGGTCGTAGCGCAGCATCACGAAGGCCGCGGCCAGGTTGCAGAGCGCCGGGATGATGGCGATGCTGAGGTAGATGCCCAGGATCGCATTGTCGGTCTGGGCGACGGCCACGTTGTTCACGGATTCCTGGTAGCCCAGCAGGCCCAGCACGATGGTCATCATCAGCGGGCTGATGGCGTAGGCGGCCTTCTCCACCACGTTGTAGGCGCCGGCGTAGGCGCCCTCCCGGCGCAGGCCGGTCTTCAGGTAGTCGTACTCCATCACGTCCGGCAGCAGGGTGAGCCCGAGGAGCAGCTTGCCCGACGCGAAGGCGCCCAGCAGGAAGGCGCGGACCACGAACAGGGCGAGGGGCTCGCCCGGTGAGGCCAGCATCCAGGTGAGGGCGGTGACCGCGAAGCCCGCGGTGGCGACGATCAGTGCCTTCTGCTTGCCGATGCGCTTCGCCAGCGGCACCCAGACCAGCGGCACGGCGACAAAGGCCGAGATGCCGTGGGCCGCCGAATACCAGAGCATCACGCCCTGTTCCAGCTGCAGCACGTTCTTGATGAAGAAGAGCAGCGTGGCGAACACCGTGGCGCCCGCCACCAGCGTGAGGAACTTGAAGGCGGCCAGCAGCATGAAGGGCCGGTTCTTCAGGGCGGAGCGCAGCTGGTCCATCGCGGGATAGCGCACCGACGTCTGCTGCACCTGGCGTGCCCTGGCCGTGCCGAAGAAGCAGGCGACCATGGTGACCAGGGTGCAGAGGCCCAGCACCGAGCCCACCAGCGAGTAGCCGTCCAGCCCGCCGCCGAACTCCTGGGCCAGCCGTGGGCCCAGGCCCACGGCGATGAAATTGCCCACCTGGATGAAGATCACCCGGTAGGACATGATCGCCGTCCGCTCGTGGTAGTTGCTGGACATCTCCGCCGGCATGGCGAGGTAGGGCACGTTGAAGATGGCGTAGCCCGTCGAGTACAGCAGCAGCGCGCCGAGGACCCAGGCCACCAGTGCCGGCGAGGCGCCGTCGGCGCCAACCGGGGACGTGTTGAAGATCACGACGAACCAGGTGCTGCAGAGGAGGGCGCCCAGCAGGAACCAGGGCCGCCGCCGGCCCCACCGGGACTTCGTGTTGTCGCTCAGCATGCCCATGGGGACGTTGATCAGGGCGTCGTAGATCTTGGCGATGACGATCAGCGTGCCAGCGACCTCCAGCTTCAGGCCCACCACGTTGGTCAGGTAGAAGAGCAGCAGCGCCGAGTAGGTATTGAAGAGCAGGGACACGCCCAGGGAGCCGATGCCCCAGCCGAAGCGGGTGCCGAAGGGCACCGGTGCCACCGGTGCAACAGGTGGACGATCAGTGGAGCCGTGCATCGAAAGGCTTGGGTCCGGGCCGGAACAGGTGCTTAGATTGGCACATGTTCATCAATTTCTGGTACGCAGTCGCATCCAGCCAGTCCGTGACGGACCAGCCGCTGAAGGTGCGCATGCTCGGCCAGGACTTCGTCCTGTTCCGGGATGGGTCCGGTGCAGTGGCCTGCCTCGCCGACACCTGCATCCACCGGGGCGCGTCGCTCGGCAACGGCAAGGTGAAGGAGGGTTGCCTCCAGTGCCCCTACCACGGCTGGCGTTTCGACCGGGACGGTCGCTGCACCAGGATCCCGTCCCTCGGCGCCGGGGCGCGGGTGCCCGCCCGGGCGCGGGTGGACTCCTATCCGGTCGTCGAGCGCTACGGGCTCATCTTCGCCTTCCTGGGCGACCTGCCGGAGGAGGAGCGCCCGCCGATCCTCGAGATCCCCGAGTGGGGCCGGGAGGGCTGGCGCACCATGGCCTACACCTACGACTGGCAGGTGCATTTCCAGCGCTCGGTGGAGAACTCGCTGGATGCTCCCCATGTGGACTTCGTCCATGACTTCGGCGGCATGAACAACACCACCTTCAAGCTGGAGCCGGAGCGTTCCGTGGTGGAGGAGCGGGGTGCCTGGGGCGCGGTGCACCTGATCGACACGAAGACCCAGCATTTCGAGCACGGCCACTGCGGCGCCTCCCACACCTGGACCTGGCTCCTGTTCGGCAAGGGCGACGACTCGCCGCGCTTCCTCTTCTACACCTTCATCACGCCGGTGGACGAGACCCGCGTGCGCCGCTTCCTCATCCACGCGCGCAACGTGCAGCTGGAGCCGAGGGTGGACGACCAGCTCCGGCCGGCGAACGACACGGCGGAGCGGGAGGACCGGGTGGTGATCGAGAGCCTGCGCCCCGCGGAGTCGCCCACCGGCACGCACCACGAATTCATGGTGGCCGACGATGCCATCATGGTTCGCTACCGGGAGCGCCTGCGGGAATGGGAACAGCGTGGCTGGCGCATCGATTCGGACGAGGTGCAGCGCCAGCGGAAGCGAGTTGCATTCGCAATACCGGGCCCGGCGCGTCGCCAGGGCGGCAGCTGGGTGCTCGATCCCATACCGCTCCTGGCCCCGGATGAGCGATCATCTGCCGTATGGCCAGATTCCTCCTCGTCCTCGCCGTCTTCCTGATCGCCCACGTCATTCCGGCGATGCCCGCGGCGCGCCGGGGACTGCAGGCCCGCCTCGGTGAGGGTGGATTCATTGCCGCCTACTCGGCCCTGTCACTGCTGCTTTTCGCCTGGCTGATCCGGGAGGCGCTGCTCGCGCCCTACGTCCCGCTGTGGTTCGCGGGGCCCTGGGGCTACTGGGTGGCGCTCCTCTTCATGCCCCTGTCGCTCCTGCTGCTCGGTGCGGGGGCCCTCGCCCCGAATCCCCTGTCGATCGCGTTCGTCACCCGGGCCTACGACCCGGCGGCCCCGGGCGCCGTGGCCATCACGCGGCACCCGATACTTTGGGGGCTTGGCCTGTGGGGGCTCGCGCACCTGCCCGCCAACGGGCACTTGGTGGGCCTGGCCCTGTTCGGCTCGCTCGGGGTCTTTGCCCTGATCGGCATGGCCGTGGTGGAGGGCCGGCGCCGTCGTGTCCTGGGCGACGGGCAATGGCGCGAGCTGGCGGCCGGCACCTCGTTCCTGCCCTTCGGGGCGCTGCTGGCACGCCGCGCCCGGTGGCCCCGGGAGCCGCTGACGCTCCTCGGGGGCGCGGCCGGCCTGGCGGTGGCGGCCCTGCTGCTGGCCGGCGGGCACCTCTGGCTATTCCAGCGGAATCCGCTGGCGTTCCTCTAGGCGCGTTTGTTGGCAAAACGGCCGGAAACGCCGGCCGCGCCCGGCGTGGACGGGTGCTATAAAGGCGCATCCGGGGGATTCCCGTCACAGATGAATGGCGCCATGGCCGAAGTCACGTTGGGTTTTCGGGGAGCGGCCGGGCTGGCGTCCGTCGCACTGGTCCTCGCCGCCTGTGGCGGCGGTGGTGGCGGTGGGGGTGGCAGCGCCCCGGCGGCGCCCGCGGTCATCACTGCAGGTAATGCGGCCACCATCACCCGGGAGGTCCTGGACGTGGGCCTCGGGGCCGGCGCTTTCGGCGCGGCGATCGGCGGGGGCAGCATCCTGTCCGCCGATGGGGCGGCCAATGCCACCGTGCTGGGCATGGCTCGCCAGCGGCAGAGCATCCAGCAGGTGCGGCCCAGCATGACCATCCCGGCGGAGACCTTTGACTGCCTGGTCAGCGGCACCGTGCGCCTGTCCGGTTCCGTGGCCAGCACGGAAACCCTGACGGCCGGCGACCGCATCAACGCCACCTTCAACTCCTGCGACGATGCGGAAGGCGCCATCCTGGATGGTGGCCTGCGCATCGATGTCACCACCTTCAGTGGCGACGTCTTCTCCGGCCAGTACCTGCTTGGCGCGAACGTGACCGTGACGAACCTCGGCATCACCGAAGACGGGACGACCGCCACGGGCGATGGCTCCTTCGCCCTGGACCTGGACCTCCGCGTGCCGCTGGTCAGCGATCTCACCATCTCCGGCGCATACCTCCGTGTGGCGGCGGGCAGTGACGACTGGGTGCTCCGGGACTTCGCCGTGACGGTGGTCGAGGACGGCCGGGGCGTGAGCCTGCTCACCCGGTACTCGGGCACGGGCACGCTGGAGGGCGCCGGCTTCGAGGGCGCGGTCGATTTCGTGACCGTCGAGCCGCTGGTCGCCACGGGTGACGAATACCCGGCTACCGGAGAGGTGCTGATTGAGGGCGCCGGTGGCGCCACGATCCGTGCCACGGCGATCAGTGCCGAGACCATCCAGCTCGCCATCGACCTGGACGGCAATGATGTAGTGGATGAGACGCAGCAGATGCCCTGGAGCACAGTCGGCCCATTGGGCGCGGTTTTACACATGGCCAGCCCGGGCCCCGTGCCGCTTCCCTGACGTCTCCCCGATGCGCCTCGCCAAGCCCATACTGCTGACCGCCACGCCGCTGGGCGCGCTCGGTGGCCTCTACGAGGCGTGGAAGCTTTCGCCGGGCCTGGCGTTCCTCATGGCGGCCATGATGGCGGTGATGGGCGCGGCGATCGGGGGCGTGGTGCTGACGATCCGGCGGGAGAACGCCGAGGAGGAGCGGCGACGGCAGTCAGTCGCGGCTTCCGGCGACAACGATCGCCCCGCCTAGAACCAGTTGTAGTTGAAGCTGATGCTCACCCGCTCGCCGGCCGACTGGTTGGTCGGCACCTCGTGGCGCAGCCAGCTCTCGAAGAGCACCAGGTGACCCGCCCGGGCCGGGATCGTCACCCAGGGCCGGTTTTCCGGCCGGCAGTCGCTGCGCCGGGGCGGTGCCCCCATGAAGCGGTCCAGGCGCGGGTCTTCCAGTTTCAGCCCGCTGCAGCCCCGCGGCGCCTGCACGTAGTAGGTGCCGCTGATCGTGGCCAGCGGGTGCAGGTGCAGGCCGTGGGCGACCTGGCGGCCCATCACGTTCACCCAGCAGTCCGTCATGACGAGCGCGCGGCCCGCCATCTCCAGCTCCAGCGATTTCACGTAGGCGCTCACGTGCCGCTGTAGCTTCCGCTCCAGGGCCGCGAAGGTCGATGACATCTTCTGCAGGTGGCACAGGGAGCCGTAGGAGGTGTAGCCCCCGGGGTAGCGGCGGGCGGACCATTGCCGGCCCGCCACGTCGTGCTCCCGGATCTGGCGGGTTTCCTTCAGCAGCTCCCGGTTGAGCGCCAGCCTGCCGGCCCCCTGGAGCGGGGCGGTGTAGACGAGGGTCGGGAACAAGGGCCGGACGGGCATGGCGCGAGAGCCTAGCGGGCGCTGGCGGCGAAGGGAAGGAGAGGCACCGGGTTTGACATCTGGGCATTTTCGCCGCCGGGCGGCGCAAATGCCCAGATGTCAAACCCGGTGCCTCTGCTACACGTCCAGCCGCCAGGCGTCGCCGTCCCGGACGATCCGGCCCGCGGATGGCGTGGCGAAGTGGCTGCCGAAGACGAGGACGGGCTGGTCCCCGTAGCGCTCGAGGAAGTCGAGACGGGTCTGGAGTGCCGCCGCCTTGTCGAAGTCGAAGGGGCTCGACCAGCGGGGCCGGGCGATCTGGCAGGGGTGGTGCATCAGGTCGCCCGTTACCACCGCGTGCTCGCCACGGGAGGCAATGCGGATCGAGACGTGGCCCGGCGAATGCCCCGGCGTGGACTCCAGCCACACCTCGTCGGTGATCCGGAACCCGGGCGCCACGCACTCGCCCTGGCCGGTTTCGAAGACCGGGCGTACCGAATCCCCCGCATAGTCGCCCAGCGCGCTGACCGGCGCCTGGTCCAGCCACTCCCAGTCCTTCGCGCTGAAGACGTACCGGGCGGCGGGGAAGGTGGGTACCCAGCGACCGTCCACCAGCATGGTGTTCCAGCCCACATGGTCCGGGTGCAGGTGGGTGCAGACGACGAAGTCCACCCGCTCCCGGGGAAAGCCCGCCGCGGCGAGGTCCTCGAGGAAACGGCCCTGGCGCTGGTTCCACTGGGGCACGATCCGCGGCTTGTCGTTGCCCAGGCAGGTGTCGATCACGATGCGCTGGCCCCGGCTCTCGACGAGGAGGGAGTGGATGCTGCTGATGAGCTGCCCCGACTCGCTGACGAAGTGGGGCCGCAGCCAGCCGAGCGGCGCGAGATTGGCCGGCGTGGCCTCCGGCAGCATCGCCGCCGCCGTCATGGACCGGTCCTCGGTCTCGATGACCCGCGTGATGGTGACGTCGCCGATGCGCCAGCGGGTCACGTCTTCGGCGCCGTCGCCTTCTTCCACGCCGGCCGGTCCTGGCAGCGCTTCAGCCAGCCCTGGATGTGGGGGTAGTCCGTCATGTCCTGCTTGGCGCCGCCGATCATGCTCAGGACCGAAGCGACGTTGAGATCCGCCACGGTGAAGCCGGAGCCGACCAGCCAGTGATGCGTCGCCAGGTGGGCCTCCAGCGCCGCGAGCGAACGCTTCGCGGCCTCCGCGTTCTTCTTCTCGTTCTCCGCATTCCGTTCGCCTTCCTTCCGGAAGGTGCGCTCGATCATCAGCTGGACCAGCGGCGGGTCGAGCTCGGCCACGGCGAAGAAGCTCCACTGCAGCACCTTCGCCTGTTCCTGTTCGCCGGTGGGCCACAGGTGGCGGCCGTACTTTTTCGCCAGGTACAGGTTGATGGCCATGGATTCCGAGAGCGTGAGGTCCCCATCCTGGATCACGGGGATCTTGCCGATCGGGTTGATCTCCCGGACGGCAGCGGACTTGGCATCCATGGTGGGGTAGCGGGTCAGGTCCTCGTGCTCGTAGGGGACGCCACACTCCTCGGCCATCCACAGGGCGCGGGAGGAGCGGGAGCGGGCGGGACCGTAGATTTTCAGCATGGCAGGGCTCCGTCAGTGGGAGAAAGTGGTCCGCGCCGTAGGAGCGCCTTCAGGCGCGACCCCCGCCCGCTCGAGACTCGCGGACTCGATTCTCGCGGGCGGGGGTCGCGCCTGAAGGCGCTCCTACGGGTCCGGCACCTTTCGTTAGACTAGGAGTCTAGTCTAGCCGCGGCGATCCCTCTTGGCAGCGTTCGATGACCTCACCACCACCCTCGGGGCGCTGGGCAAGCGGCAGCTGTACCGCCGCCGGCGGGTGGTCGAGAGTCCCCCGGGCCGGGAGATCGTGGTCGGTGGCCGCACGCTGCTGAACTTCTGCAGCAACGACTACCTGGGCCTGGCCGCCGACCCGCGGGTCGGCGCCGCCTTCAGGGCGGGGGTGGACCGCTGGGGCGCTGGCGCCGGCGCTTCCCACCTGGTCAGCGGCCACTCCGCGGCCCACGAGGAACTGGAAGAGGCACTGGCGGACTTCACGGGGCGCCCCCGCGCCCTGCTCTTCGGCAGCGGCTACGCGGCCAACCTCGGCGCGATCAACGCGCTCCTCGGCCCCGGCGACCACGTCTTCGAGGACCGCCTTAACCATGCCTCCCTGCTGGACGGCGGCTGGCTCTCCCGGGCGCACTTCGCCTGGTTCGCCCATGGCGATGCGGGCGACCTGGAGAGCCGTCTCGCCGAGTGCGGCGAATCGTCGCGCCGCAAGCTGATCGTGAGCGACGGCACCTTCAGCATGGACGGCGACCTGTGCCCGCTGGCCGACCTGGTGGCGGCGGCGCACCGGCACGGGGCCTGGCTGATGATCGACGACGCCCACGGCCTCGGCGTCCACGGCCGGGGCGGCTGCGGCGTGGTGGACCCGGGGCGGCACGGTGTCACTGACGTGCCCGTGCTCGTCGGCACACTGGGCAAGGCCTTCGGCACGGCGGGCGCCTTCGTGGCTGGCAGCGAGGCCCTGGTCGAGACGCTGATCCAGCGGGCCCGCAACTACATCTACACGACGGCGCTGCCCTCGGCGGTCGCCGTCGCAACCCTGGAGAGCCTGCGCATTGCCCGGGGCGAGGAGTGGCGGCGGGAGCGCCTGCGGGATCTCATCACCCGCTTCCGCACCGGCGCCGCGCAGCTGGGCCTCCGGCTGCTGCCGTCCGATACCCCGATCCAGCCCATCGTCGTCGGAGAGTCGGGCGCGGCGCTGGCCCTGAGTGCGGCGCTGGAGGCGCAGGGCATCCTGGTACCTGCGATTCGGCCGCCGACCGTGCCCGCCGGCACTGCCCGCCTGCGGGTCACCTTCTCGGCCCTCCACGAGCCGGGGGACGTGGACCGCCTTCTCGGTGCCCTCGCGGCGGGGACCACGGCATGATGCCAAGGCGCTACTTCATCACCGGGACGGACACCGCCGTCGGCAAGACGCTCGTCGCCGCCGCGCTCCTGCAGAACGCCCGGGCCTTCGGGCTCCGCGTCGTTGGCCTCAAGCCGGTCTCGGCCGGCTGCAGGCTCGTCCATGGCAGGCTGGTCAATGACGACGCGCTCCTGCTCCAGCAGAACGCCAGCGTCCCGCTCGACTACGGGCAGGTGAATCCGGTGGCCCTCGAGCCGGCCATGGCGCCGCACATCGCCGCCGCCCGGGCAGGAATCCCGCTCCGTGCCGCGGCGCTCGCCGCCGCCGTGCGCCAGGTGGCTGACCAGGGGCACGAGGCGGTCCTGGTCGAAGGGGCGGGCGGCTGGCTCGTGCCCCTCAACGACACGGAGACCATGGCAGACGTGGCGATAGCGCTCGGCTACCCGGTGATCCTGGTGGTGGCGATGCGGCTCGGCTGCCTCAACCACGCCCTGCTCACCGCGCAGGCAATCGCGGCGGCGGGCCTGCCCCTGGCGGGCTGGGTCGCCAACTCGACGGGCCCGGCCATGGAATCGATCGACGAGAACCTGCAGGCGCTGGAACGACGGCTTCCCGCGCTGCGCCTTGGCACCGTGCCGTACCTGGGTCCGTCGCCGACCCCGGAGCAGGTGAACACGTGGCTGGACGGGATGAGCCTGTTTGGTGCCTCCTGATCTCCTCCTGGTCGTCCTCGCCGCCTTCGGCGCCGGCCTGGTGGACGCGATGGTCGGTGGCGGCGGGCTGATCCAGCTGCCCGCGCTGCTCACCGCCTACCCGGCGACCCCGCCTGCCATCCTGCTCGGCACCAACAAGTTCGCCAGCATCTTCGGCACGGGCAGCGCCGTGCTCCGCTTCGCCCGGGGCGTGCGTATTCCCTGGAAGATGCTGCTGCCACTGGTGCCCGTGGTATTCCTCGGCGCGCTGGGCGGCGCGCGGCTGGCGACGCTGGTGCCGCCGGCGGTGTTCCGGCCGCTGGTGCCGGTGATGCTGGCGGTCGTCCTGGTCTACGTCGTGTGGCGCAAGGATCTCGGCGCCCATCACGCGCCACTCGCCGTCACCCGCGCGCGCGCCATCCTGGCCGCGGCCCTGCTCGGCGGGGTGGGCTTCTACGACGGCTTCTTCGGGCCGGGCACCGGCAGTTTTTTCATGTTCCTGCTGGTCAGGCTGTACGGCTTCGACTTCCTGCACTCGGCAGCCAGCGCCCGGGTGCTGAACGTGGCGACCAACGCGGGGGCCCTCCTGTGGTTCGGGAGCCAGCTGGAGCTGCTGTGGCTGGTGGCCGTCCTGATGGCCCTGGCCAACGTGAGCGGGGCGGTCATAGGGAGCAGCCTGGCCCTGAAGCACGGCAGCGGCTTCGTGCGCCGGATCTTCATCGGGGTCGTCCTCGTCCTGATCGCCCGTACGGCCTGGCAGGCATACTTCGCCCCATGAACACCTTCGACCGGGATCATCTCTGGCACCCGTACACGTCCATGACGGACCCGCTGCCCGCGTACGAAGTGGCGTCCGCGAGCGGTGTCCGGATCAGGCTGAAGGACGGCCGGGAACTGGTCGACGGCATGGCGTCCTGGTGGTGCGTGATCCACGGCTACAACGATCCCCGGCTGAACCAGGCCATCAAGGACCAGCTCCGGCGCGTGGCCCACGTGATGTTCGGCGGGCTCACCCATGAGCCGGCCATCGCCCTGGGCCGGCAGCTGGTCGACCTGACGCCCGGGCCGCTCCAGCACGTCTTCTTCAGCGACTCGGGCTCCGTCGCCGTGGAGGTCGCCATCAAGATGGCCCTCCAGTTCTGGCAGGCCCGGGACAAGCCGGGGAAGCGGCGTCTCCTGACGCTCCGGGGTGGCTATCACGGCGACACCTTCGGCGCGATGGCCGCCTGCGACCCGGTGAACGGCATGCACCAGCTCTTCCGGGGCGTGCTGCCCGAGCACCTGTTCGCGCCGCGCCCGGCCACGCGCTTCGGCGCGCCGCTGCAGCCGGGCGACCTGGAGGGCTTCGAGCGGCTGATCGGCACCCACCGTGACGAACTGGCCGCCGTCATCCTGGAGCCCATCGTCCAGGGCGCGGGCGGCATGTGGTTCTACTCGGCGGACTACCTGCGCGGCGTGGCGGAGCTCTGCCGCCAGCACGGCGTGCTGCTGATTGCCGACGAGATCGCCACGGGCTTCGGCCGCACCGGCCGGCTGTTCGCCTGCGAGCACGCCGGAATCTCGCCCGACATCCTCTGCCTCGGCAAGGCCCTCACCGGCGGGTACCTGGGCCTGGCGGCGACGCTGGCGACCAGCGAAGTGGCAGTGGGGATCTCGGGGCGGGGTGGGGTGCTGATGCACGGCCCGACCTTCATGGCGAACCCGCTCGCGACGGCGGTGGCGGGCAGGAGCATCGAGCTGTTGCTGGCCAGCCCCTGGGAGCGGCGCATCGCGGCCATCGAGGACCAGCTGCGCCGGGAGCTGGGCGTGTACGCCGCCCATCCGGCCGTGGCGGATGTGCGCGTCCTTGGTGGCATCGGGGTGGTCGAAACCCGCGAGCCGGTGGATGTGGCGGCCCTGCAGAAGCTCTTCGTGGAGCAGGGGGCCTGGATCCGCCCCTTTGGCCGCCTGATCTACCTGATGCCGCCCTACGTGATCGAGCCGGCCGACCTCACCCTCCTGACGCGCGCCGTAGGAGCGGCTCTGGCCGCGACCCCGCACTGAAATGCTCCAGGCGCGCCGCATCCGCATCGACAAGCCGGGGAACTACGACGTGTTGCGCCTCGAGGCCTTTGCCATCGGCGCGCCCGGGCCCGACCAGGTCCTGATCGAGGTCGCGGCCATCGGCGTCAACTATGCCGACGGCATCATCCGCATGGGCCTCTACGAATCGGCGCGGACGCTGCACGGCTACCCGATCACGCCGGGTTTCGAGGTCAGCGGCCGGGTGCTCGAAGTCGGGTCTTCAGTCACCCGCTTCAGGCCCGGCGACGATGTGCTTGCGCTCACGCTGTTCGATGGCTACAGCAGCCATCTGCTCCTGGATCAGGATCGGGTGTTCCCCAAGCCGGAGTCCCTCTCGTTCGACCAGGCGGCGGCCATTCCCGCCGTGTTCCTGACCGCGTGGTTCATGGTGCATGAGCTCGCCCACGCCCGGGCGGGGGAGCGCTGGCTGGTGCACTCGGCAGCGGGGGGTGTCGGCGGCGCCCTCGCGCAGCTCGGCCGCCTTGCTGGCTGCGAGGTGACCGGTGTCGTGGGCCATGCCGACAAGATTGGTGCCGCGCGCGCTGCGGGCTGCACCCAGGTCATCGACAAGTTGAGGGAGGACCTGTGGCCGCGGGCGGAAGCGGTCTCCCCCGGTGGTTTCGACGCCATCTTCGACGCGAACGGCGTCAGCACGCTCGGCCAGAGCTATCGCCATCTCGCGCCGACTGGCCGCCTGTGCATCTTCGGCTTTGCCTCGATGCTGCCCCGGGGCGGTGGCGTTCCGAACTGGCCCCGGCTCGCCTGGGACTGGCTGCGCACGCCGCGCTTCAACCCGCTCGACATGACCCGCCACAACCGCAGCGTCATCGCCTGCAACCTGAGCTTCCTGTCCGCCCAGGGTCCACGCCTGACCCGCGGCATGGAGTGGCTGCTGGCCCGCTTCGCTTCGGGCGGACTCACCCCACCGCCGATCAGCGCCTGCGCGCTGGACGACGCGGCCCGCGCCCAGGCCGCGATGGAATCCGGTCGAACCGTCGGCAAGCTGGTCCTTCACCCCTGACCCTGTTGGCCTATACTCCCGGCCAATGAAGATTCCTTCGCTTGCTGCGCGATTTGCACTCGTCCTCGCCTGCGTTGCTCCGGCGACGACCCCGGCGCAGGCGATCCAGCCCGCTGCTGTCCTGATCGAGAACGTCCGCATCTTTGACGGGACTGCACCGCGACTCTCCGTGCCGTCCAACGTGCTGGTGGTCGGCAACGTGATCCGGACCGTATCCACGGCGCCCATTCCCGCCCCTACCGGCGTGGAAGTGACGCGCATCGCGGGTAGCGGCCGCACCCTGATGCCCGGCCTCATCGATGCCCACACCCACATCATGTTCGCCACGGTGCCCCAGGTCGTGGTACTCACCAGCGACATCGGCTACGTCAACGTGGCGGCCACCAGGGCCGCGAACGACATGCTGATGCGCGGATTCACGAGTATCCGGGATCTGGGCGGGCCGGTGTTCGGGCTCAAGCGCGGCATCGACTCGGGGCTGGTCCCCGGCCCGAGGATCTGGCCGGCGGGCGCCTTCGTTTCCCAGACCGGCGGCCATGGGGACTTCCGCCTGCCGAACGAACTGCCGGCACCGCCGGGGAGCTTCTCCTTCAGCGAGCGGGCCGGGGCGGCGGCGATCGCCGACGACGCCGATGCGGTGAGGCGGCGGGTGCGGGAGCAGCTTGCCCTCGGCGCGTCGCAGATCAAGCTCATGGCCGGCGGCGGCGTGGCCTCCAGCTTCGACCCGCTTGACGTCACCCAGTACACGGTCCCCGAGCTGCGCGCGGCGGTGGAGGCCGCCGAGAACTGGGGAACCTACGTGACCGTCCACGCCTACACGCCCCGCGCCGTGCGCCAGGCCATCGAGGCCGGCGTGAAGTGCATCGACCACGGGCAGCTGCTGGATGAGGCAACGGCGAAGCTCATGGCCGAGAAGGGCATCTGGTGGAGCCTGCAGCCCTTCATCGACGACAAGCCGTCACCGTTCCCGGAGGGCTCGGCCAACCGCAAGAAGCAGCTCGAGATGTTCGCCGGCACGGACACTGCCTATGCCCTGGCGAAGAAGTACGGGATCCGGACCGCCTGGGGCACCGACAACCTGTTCAGCGCCGAAGGTGCCGCCCTGCAGGGCGGCGCCCTGGCGAAGATGGTCCGCTGGTACACCCCGGCAGAGGTACTGAAGATGGCCACGGCCGACAATGCCGCGCTGCTGGCGCTGTCCGGTCTCCGGAGCCCCTACGCCGGCAAGCTGGGAGTCGTGGAGGAGGGCGCGCTCGCGGACCTGCTGCTCGTGGATGGCGACCCGCTGGCCAACATCGACCTCATTGCCGACCCGGACAGGAACTTCCTGGTCATCATGAAAGACGGCAGGATCTACAAGAACCTGCTCTGAGTCGGCCAGATCCCGGGCCCGGCCGGGCTCACTTCAGCCTGCAGGCCGCGAGGGGTTCGTCGGCCCTGTCCGGGGCAAAGATCCGGAGCTGCCAGCGGCCGCCAAACGAGCGCTTCTTCTGCACCATGTTGTTCGCGATGACCGTGCAGACGTCCGCCGCTCCCGCCGCGTCGGTGGCGATGATCACGTCGACGGTGGAAGTCGCGTTGGACGCCTTGCAGTCGGTGGAAACCCCGGTCTTCTCGAAGATATCGCAGAGGAAATACGCGTTTCCCAGCCCGTCGTCCGGAAACGCCGGCGGCAGGTGGAGCAGTGATGCCAAAAAAAACAGCCTGCGCATGACACCTGTCCTCGCTCGTCGAGCCATTGTCGATCGCGCCTGAAGGCGCTCCTACCACCCAGTCATTCGGGGTGGATCAGCCGCATCAGGGGCTGGAGGTATTTCTCGTAGCGTCGCCAGTGGTCGATCGAGTCGGCACGGATGCCCTGGCGAACCTGCGCGCTGGATGCCGTGCTGACCGGCCGCGGGTTGTCGCCGATGCGCAGGCAGGACTCCGCCCAGGGCAGGCCGCAATGGTCCAGAATCTCACGGATCGCGTCCTCCGGCGCCGATACCAGCCGTTCGTACTCCACCGTGTGCACCACTCCTGGCATGACGGCGTCCCAGTGGGCGGATATCAGCGCATAGTCGGTATACCGGCTGACGAGGTCCTCCAGGTCATAGGAGTAGGGAATCGCCCCGGCGAAGAAGATCTGCTTGTAGCAGCTGTAACACGTCGCCACCGGGTGTCTCCTGACGTTGATCAGGTTCGCCGTCGGAAAGGCAGCCTTTATCAGGCCGGCATACATGAAGTTCTCGGGCGACTTGTCCGTGATCCGGCTGCCTGCCGCAAGCTGCGGGATCCGCGCGATGTAGCCCTGGCGAAGCTGCGCCAGGGCTTCGGGCCGCCGAATGTCGATGAAGGCAGCCATCGCGTCGGTGTTACTTGCCGGCCCGGCGACAGCCATTGCCGACTGCATGAACGCCGACGTCTCCCCGGCGGCAATGACCTCGGGATGGCCGGAGAGGATCTGCTCGACCAGCGTCGTTCCCGACCTCGGGAAACCGTAGACGAAGATCGGGCCCGGGGCCGCGGCCTTCTGGGTTTCGACCTGGCCAAGGTAGCTGGCAGAGTAGTGCTCGATCATCCGCAGGGTGCCTTCGCGGCTCCGCCGCGCGTCGAAGGCCACCATGGCCCGCTTCTTCCGGTTCATCGCGCGCAGGTGCCGGAACTGGGCGGCATCGTCGCCGGCCTGCTCGTACTGGAGCGCCAGGGCGTAGTGCGCCCTGACCTCGTCGTCCCCCTTGAGCTGGCCCGAGTGGAGGAGGAACTCGACGAAGCGGCAGTGCTCGGGCATGGCGCTGCCCGGGAGCCGTGACAGCGTGGCGAAGGCCGGAATCTCCCTGGGATTGAGCTCGAGCGCCCGGGTCAGCGATTCCCGCGCACCGCTGATGTCCCCGGCCTTGAGCAGATGCTGGCCGTGAATGCAGCGATAGTGCGAGCTGTCCGGGTGCCGCTGCAGGACTGCCTCGATGGCGCGCAGCGCCTCGTCCTTGTCGCCGAGCTCCATGCAGATGCGGGATTTCAGGTGCAGTGCTTCCGGATCCGCGTTGCCGAGCGCCAGTGAGCGCTCGATGTACGAGCGCGAGGCCGTGAGCTCGCCAATGCCGTAGAGGGCCCACGCGGCCAGCGCCTGCGCGACCGGGTCGTCAATTGCCTGGCCGGCAAACTCGGTCGCGACAGCGACAGCGGGATGATGCATCCGCCGCTGCAGGAGGTCGTTCACGAGCCGGGCCGCATCGGCGCGCGACAGCGCCTGCCTGACCGGCGGGTCGCCGAGGGTGATCAGGACCGGGGTGGTGGTCATCTCGTTCGTGGCGGTCGCGGCTATCGCCGCTCCTACTCGTAGCGGAGGGCTTCGATCGGATCGAGGCGCGCCGCCTTGCGCGCCGGCCAGATGCCGAAGAACAGGCCCACCGCGGCGCTGAAACAGAAGGCCAGCAGCACGGCGGTCGGGGAGATGGCCATGTTCCAGCCCGCGATGCGGGCTATGAGCGTCGTCACGCCGGCGCCGAGGGCGATGCCGGCGGCGCCACCCAGCATGCACAGCACCATGGCCTCCACCACGAACTGCAGCAGGATGTTGCGGCGGCTGGCGCCCAGCGCCTTCCGGATGCCGATCTCCTTGGTGCGCTCGGTCACGGTGACCAGCATGATGTTCATGATGCCGATCCCGCCCACCACCAGGCTGATGCTGGCGATGCCCGCCAGCAGGATGGCGAAGATGTTCGCCGCGGCCTCCCGGACGTTGAAGAACTGGCGCGGGTCCGCGATGCTGAAGTCGTTGTCCTTGCCGGGCTGGATCTGGTGCTGCTTGCGCATCACCCGCTCGATCTCCACGATCGACCGCTCGACGGTCGAGCCCGGCGCCATCTGGGCGCTGATCGAATCGAGCTGCTCCGTGCCGAACACCCGGTAGCGGGCGGTGAAGAACGGGATCCAGACCTGTTCGTCCACGTTGCGGAAACCGGTGGACCCCTTTTCCTCGAACACGCCGAGCACCTCGAACGCGATGCCCTTGATGTAGATGGTCTGGCCGACGATGGCTGCCGCGTTGGTGCCCAGCTTGCCGCCCACCGCCGAGCCGAGCACCGCGACGGGCCGCCGGCTGGCATCGTCGGCCTTGGTGAAAGACTTGCCAGAGGCGATGGTGTAGCCCTGGATTTCGGGGAAATTGGCCGTTACGCCGGCGACCCGCAGGTTCTCGTTGCGGTTGCCGTGCTTGATCTGCAGCTGGCCGGCAATCTCCGGGACCACGCCGATGACGGACGGCGCATCCCGGGCAATGGCCTCGGCGTCCTTGATGGTCAGCGTCGCGCCGCCCTGGGCAACCCCCATGCGCATGAAGCTGCCGGAGCGGATCGACAGCACGCTGGCCCCGAGCTGGTCGATCTGCTGGTCCACGGCAGCCTTGGCGCCGGAACCGATGGCAATCATGGTGATCACCGAGGCCACGCCGATGATGATGCCGAGCATGGTCAGGAAGGCCCGGAACAGGTTCGCCCGGACCGACTGCAGCGCCACGAGGATCATCTCGGCAAACAGCATGGCTAGTTGCTCCGGGGGCGCTCCGGCCGGCCCGAGGGCGCCTGGCCCGCCTCGCGACCCGACTCGGGGCGGGACTCCGCGCGGGACGTCTGGCCGCCGGTCATGCCCGGCATGCCCGTCATGTTGCGCATCTGCTGCTGGAAGCGCTGCTGGGTTTCCACGAGTCCCGAGCTGGGGAGCAGGTAGACCTGGTCGGCGGGCTTCAGGCCCGCGAGCACCTCGCTGTAGTCCAGGTCGGTGATCCCGGTGACCACCGGTCGCGCCACCGGCTTGCCGCCTTCGCTCACGAACACCCAGTAGCGGTTGCTGAAGCGGTAGGCCTCGTTGGTCCCGGTGGCGCCGCGGGGCTGGTCGGGCAGGGCATTGGCCTTGAGCTGGGCGGCGGCCGTCGCGGCATCGAGCCCGACCAGGGCCGCGGAGGTCTTCAGGTCCCGGTCGGTCCGCAGGGCAGCCGTTGGCACGGCAAGGACGTCCCGGCGTTCCGTCACCAGGATCGAAACCTCGGCGTTCATGCCGGGCCTGAGCAGGCCCCTGTCATTTTTGAGGACGATGAGGACGGCGAACGTCGTCACCGTCTGGTTCGCGGTGGCCTGGGGCTCGATCTTCTGGACCTTGCCCGCAAAAGGCTGGTTGGGATAGGCGGTGACCGTCACCTGGGCGGCCTGTCCCGGCGACATCTTGCCGATGTCGGTTTCGTCCACCAGCGCGCGCACCTGCACGCTGGTCAGGTCCGCCATCTTCAGCAGCAGCGTGCCGCCACCCACGTCCATGGTGGGGGAGGAGATCACCTGGCCTTTCTCCACGAGCTTCTCGATGATGGTGCCGGTGATGGGCGCACGCAGGTCCGTGTCGTCGAGCTGGATGCGCGCGGTTTCCACCGCAACCTGGGAGCGGACTACCTCGGCCTTGGCGTTGGCTGCCTCGAGCTGGGCCTGCTCGAAGTCCACGTCGTTGATGATGCGCTCCTCGAGCAGCTTCGCCGCCCGCCGGCTCTGGGCCTCGGCGATCGAGCGCCGCGCCTTGGCAGCCTCCAGCTGGGCGGTGGCCTGGGCGAGGGCGTTGGTCGGGGTCCGCTTGTCGATCTGGACGAGCGGCGTGCCGGCTGTAACGACCTGACCGGTCTCGCCCTGGATGTCGAGGATCTGGCCGGACGCCTTGGACTTCAGTTCCACGGTGACCGCCGGCTCGATGACACCCGCCGCTTCGACGGCCACGACGATGTCCCGCTTCTCTACGGGCAGGGTCTGGTAGGTGGCCGGGGCCTTGTCGCCCTGGCGGCTGCAGGCGCCCGCGAGGAGTACGGGCAGGAGTACTGGCAGGGCCATCAACAGGCGGAGCCTGGTGTGCTGGCGTGAACGTCGTGTCTTCATCCGTGACCTTTCCGGGGATTCGGCGTATCCGATTCAATGCGTCCGTCCCGCAGGCGGATCGCCCGGTGGGCGTACTCCGCGACGGCGGGATCGTGGGTGACCAGCACGATGGTGTTGCCCTTCCGGTGCAACTCGTCGAACAGTGCCAGGATGTCGGCCGTCGTGGCGGAGTCCAGGTTGCCCGTTGGCTCGTCGGCGAGAAGGAGGCTGGGGCGCGTCACCAGCGCCCGGGCCACCGCCACCCGCTGCCGCTGGCCGCCCGACAGCTCCGCAGGCCGGTGGCGCATGCGTTCCCGGAGGCCCACCTGCTCCAGCGCCAGCTGGGCCCGTTCCGTGCGTTCGCGACGGCCGACGCCGGCGTAGATCAGCGGCAGCTCGACGTTGTGCAGGGCATCGGCCCGGGCCAGCAGGTTGAAGGTCTGGAACACGAAGCCGATTTCCCGGTTGCGCAGGGCGGCGAGGTCCGCATCGCCGAGCTCGGCCACGGGGGTCCCGTTAAGCCAGTACTCGCCGCTGTCGGGACGGTCCAGGCAGCCGATGATGTTCATCAGTGTGGACTTGCCCGATCCGGACGGGCCCATGATGGCCACGTACTCCCCGCGGCAAATCGTCACATCCACCCCCTGGAGCGCCCGGATGACCGTGTCGCCCATCGGAAAGCTGCGGGTGACCGCGCGGGTGACGATCACCTGGCCGGCGCCGGGCCGGCCGGCCGGTCCGGGTGCCGTCTCGCGAGCGGGGGCTGTCTGTGTAACAGGGGCTTGCATAGGGGAATCGGACCGCGGGCGGGGGCTGGGGTTCAGGTGCCGGCGTTTCCGGCCATAATCGGTATGCGCTGCACGGGAAGGGGCAAGTGATGTACGACTACCGTCAATTCTATATCGACGGCGCCTGGGTTGACCCGCTGTCCGCCGCTGACCTGCCGGTCGTCAACCCGGCCACCGGGGAGCGGATTGGCACGATTTCGCTGGGCTCTGCCGCCGATGTCGATCGCGCCGTGATGGCCGCCCGCCGGGCCTTTGCCGGCTATTCGAGCACCACGCTCCCGGAGCGGATGGCGCTCATCGACCGGGTCATCGCCGCCTACCGGCGTCGTGAAGACGACATCGCCACGGCCATCTCCGACGAGATGGGCGCGCCCCTGGCCTTTGCCCGGCGGTCCCAGTCCCGGCTGGGCATCGGCCACCTCAGCACCATCCGCCAGGTGATGGCAACGTTCCCGTTCACCGAGGACCGGGACGGCCTGCGGCTCGTCCGGGAGCCCGTCGGCGTGTGCGGGTTCATCACGCCCTGGAACTGGCCCATGAACCAGATCACCTGCAAGGTGGCGCCGGCGCTGGCCGCCGGCTGCACCATGGTGCTGAAGCCCAGCGAGATCGCGCCGCTCTCGGGGACGATCTTCGCCGAGGTCATGCACGAGGCCGGCGTGCCCCCGGGCGTCTTCAACCTGGTGCACGGCGACGGACCCGGGGTTGGCCAGGCGGTGGCCACGCACCCGGAAGTGGACATGGTGTCCTTCACCGGTTCGACCCGCGCGGGAATCGCCGTCGCCAAGGCCGGTGCCGACACGGTCAAGCGCGTGCACCAGGAGCTGGGCGGCAAGTCGCCGCTGGTGATCCTGGACGAGGAGATCCTCGAGGCGGCCGTGCGCTGGGGAGTGGCGGACTGCTTCAGCAACAGCGGGCAGTCCTGCAACGCGCCCACCCGCATGCTCGTCCCCGCCCGGTTGCACGGGAAAGCCTTGGCAGTGGCGCGGGAAGTCGCCGCCGGCATGACCGTGGGCGATCCCCGGGACCCGGCCACGACGCTGGGGCCCGTGGTCAGCCAGCTGCAGTTCGACAGGATCCAGCGCCTGATCCGCGCCGGCATCGACGAGGGTGCCACGCTGGTCACGGGCGGCGAGGGCCGGCCCACGGGACTGAAGCGAGGGTACTACGTCCGGCCAACCATCTTCGCCGGCGTGCGCAACGACATGACCATCGCGCGGGAGGAGATCTTCGGCCCCGTCCTCGCGATACTGCCCTACGACACCGAGGCCGACGCCATCCGCATCGCCAACGACACGCCCTATGGCCTCGCCGCCTACGTCTGGGCCTCCGACCTGGACGTTGCCCGCCGCGTCGCCGGCAGGATTCGTGCCGGCATGGTCCACATCAACGGGGCCGACATGTCGCTCAATGCGCCCTTCGGCGGCTTCAAGCAGTCGGGGAACGGGCGGGAGT
>JAEUQA010000051.1 GCA_016789845.1 Chromatiales bacterium | reverse complement strand
CCTCCCGCGAGAATCGAGTCCGCGAGTCTCGAGCGGGAGGGGGGTCGCGCCTGAAGGCGCTCCTGCCTCAGTGGAACTTTGCCAGTTAGACCCGGTCTACATCGGCACCTGTAAGGTGCCCGCCGCACTCCCTGGGCGGGCGAAGCAGACCGGCCACCCCACCGGATGCTCAATTGGCCCCGGGTGCTCCCCCCCGAGCACGCCCGGGGCCTTCTTTTATCCCCGGGAAACCCGGCCACCGGGCCCTTCGGGAGCCACATGCCGGGCCAGCATGGCCATGAGGACGGTCCGGGCCTCATCGAGCCCCAGCTTCGACGTGGCCGAGAAAAGCTGCACGTCGACGCGCAGATCCTGCAACTCCCGCTTCGCCGCGGCGAGAGCGGCGGCGGCCTCCTGGCGGGACAGCTTGTCGGCCTTGGTGAGCAGCACGTGGAGCTGGCAGTCCAGTGTGCGGCCCCAGTCCAGCATCTGCAGGTCGAAGTCGCCAACACCCCGCCGGCTGTCCACCACCACCATCAGTCCAGCGAGCGACTCCCGGCAGTCGAAGTAGTCACCCAGCATTTCCCGCCACTGTTCACGCATCTCCCTGGACACCCGGGCATAGCCGTAGCCGGGCAGGTCCACCAGGCGCTGCCCCCCCGCGAGCGCGAAGAAATTGATGAGCTGGGTGCGGCCCGGGGTCTTGCTGGTCCGCGCAAAATCCCGGCGGCCGATGATGGTGTTGATCGCGCTGGACTTGCCCGCGTTGGAGCGGCCGGCGAACGCCACTTCGGCGCCCTCGTCCGGCAGGAACTGGGCGGCGCGGGCCGCGCTGGTAAGGAACCGGGCCTCGGGGAACAGGGACATCTGGGTGGCTCGGCCTGGGCGCTGGTGTACAATTCCGCGCGGCCGCAGTCTAGCACGGTACTGCCCCCGAATTTCCCTTACAGAACAAGCGTTATGGACCTCGTGAAACTCTCCCCGCCCGCCCTCGCACTCGTCGCCCTGACCATCGCCGGCACCGCATTTTCCGGCCCGGCAATTGCCGGCGGATCCGCCGAGGCGGGCCAGGCCAAGGCAATCACCTGCTCCGCCTGCCACGGCATGGATGGCAACAGCCTCAATCCCGAGTGGCCGAGCCTTGCCGGTCAGCACGAGAGCTACATCGTGAAGTCGCTGCAGTCCTTCAAGAGCGGCGCCCGCCAGAACGTCCTGATGAGCAGCATGGCCCTGCCGCTCACCGACGAAGACATGGTGGACCTCGCGGCCTACTTCGCCGCCCAGAAGCGGGCAAGCGGCGTCGCCGATCCCGCGCTGGTCAGCACGGGCGAACGGCTGTACCGGGGTGGCAACCGGGAAACGGGCGTCCCCGCCTGCCTCGCCTGCCACGGCCCCGCCGGCCACGGCAACCCCGCCGCCGGCTGGCCCGCCATCGCCGGCCAGCACGCCAACTACTCGGCAGCCCAGCTGGTGGCCTATCGGGCCAAGCAGCGGGCGACGGACGGCGACACCCAGATGATGCGCAATGTTTCCGCCATGCTCACCGACGACGAAATCAAGGCCGTCGCCTCCTACATCCAGGGCCTGCGCTGACGCGCGGCGATTGAGGGCATCACCATGACTCGCATTGGCACGACCCGGATCCGACTCCTGCTGCTGGCGGCGGTTCTCTCGATTGCCGCGGCGTGCGGCAAGGCGCCAGCCCCCGAGGCAGCCGCTCCGGCTGCAGCTACTGCCGAAGGCACTCCACCCGCTGCCATCGCGGCGCCCACGCCCGCCCCGGAAGCGGCGACTGACGCGGTGCCTGCCGCCGTCGTGGAGGAGTCCGCGGGCACGGAGACGGCGGCACCCGCCGACTCTGGCGCACTCGGCAAGGACATCGTGCTGGCGGACAACTCGTCCCCTGCCCCGGCCAGGACCGACTGGCAGTACCAGGAAGGCCAGCACTTCAACAAGCTCACCTCGGCCCAGGGCACCAGCAGTTCGCCGGGCAAGATCGAGGTGGCCGAGGTGTTCTGGTACGGCTGCTCCCACTGCTACAACCTGGAGCCCGTGCTGAGCGACTGGGTGAAGAAGCTGCCCGCGGACGTCAGCTTCGTCCGCATACCCGTCATGTGGAATCCCACCAACGAGATCCACGGTCGCATCTATTACACCGCCGAGGCCCTCGGCAAGCTCGACCGGATCAACCCCGCCATGTTCAAGGCGATCCACGTCGAGAACCGTCCCATGACGGAGGAAAAGGACATCCTGGCGTTCTTCGAGCAGAACGGGGTATCCGCCGCCGACTTCAACAAGACCTTCCGCTCATTCGCCGTCGAGAGCCAGCTGAAGCGGGCCAAGGACCTCACCGTGAAGTACAAGGTGCGTGGCGTGCCGCTGCTGGTCGTCGACGGGAAATACACCACCGATGGCCCGCAGATCCGCAGCCACCAGGACCTGCTGGCCGTTACGGAAGAGCTGATCCAGCGGGAGCGCCAGAAGTCCTGACCTCGCAGTTGATCCAGCCGGAGTCACCTTCGGCGTAGTGCTCCTTCTTCCAGATCGGCACGCGGTTCTTTACTTCGTCGATGATGTAGCGGCAGGCCGCGAAGGCAGCTTCCCGGTGGGCAGCCGTGACGCCCACCCACACCGCGAGGTCGCCGATGCCGAGCACCCCGAGCCGGTGAACGCAGTGGGCCTGCGCGATGGGGAACCGGGCGAAGGCTTCCGCGACGATGCGGTCCCCCTCCTTGATGCCCAGCGCCTCGTAGCCCTCGTACTCCAGGCGCTGCACGCCCCGCCCCTCGTTGTGATTGCGCACCCAGCCCTCGAAGCTGGCATAGCCGCCGGCCACGGGATCCGACACCCGGGAGCGATAGCGTTCCGGCGTGAAGGGCTCGCGGCTGAACTCGAAGTGGCTCACCCGCCGGCCACGGGGGGGATGAAGACGACGAAGTCACCGTCCCGCACCGGTGAGCTCCAGTCCCGGAACTCGTCGTTCACCGCCACCTTCACCCGGCCCAGGGCAGGGAACGCGTAACGCCGGTCCAGCTCGCCGTACAGCTCGCCCACCGTCGTTGCCGTCGTGCGCAGCTCTTCCTGCGCCCGTCCCACGTGCTCGCGAAGCACGGCAAAGTACTCGATGCGGACCGCAATGCTGCCGTCAGTAGGAAGCTGTGCCATGCCTCATTGTGCCGGAGCGGCTTCCAGGCGTGCCAGATCTTCCGGCGTGTCCACGTCGAGCGCCGCGTGGGGCATGACCACGGTCGTGTGCTCGGCGTGCCACTCGAGCAGGCTGCGCGCACCCTGGTCGCCGCGCAGTGCGGCAAGCTGGGGCCAGAATTCCCGCGGGATGATCACCGGTGGACCGAGCCGGTCGCTGAAGCCGGCAGCGGCGATCAGCGCGGGCTCCACCTGCCACGCCGCGATCAGGCCGTCCAGGTCGTCGCCCGTGATCGCCGGCTGGTCGCAGAGCAGGATCAGGACCGCGTCGGCTCCCGGGGGCAGGGCCGCGACGCCCTTGACGAGGGAAGTGGAAAGGCCACGGGCCCAGTCGGGATTGTCGACCAGCGCGACCCCGCCGCTGGCGGCCTCGCTGGCCAGGGCGCCGCGCACGCCGGCCGCGGCGGCACCCACGACCACGCGCACGCCGGCCGGGCAGCGGGGCACCAGCAGCTGCACCGCCCGGCGCACGAGCGGTTCGCCCCGGTAGGTGGCCAGCACCTTGGGCGAGCCGAAGCGCGTCGCGCCGCCAGCCGCCAGCAACAGTCCCGCGAGCTTCATGCCGCACCTCCGGTCTTCTGCCAGTCGTAGGGGTCCCAGGCCACGGGCGCCGACGTGAGGGCGGCCTCCAGCTCCAGGAGAAAGGTGTCCAGGGGAATCGAGGACGGCGAGCCATCGGGACGATGCAGGCGCGGCGCCGTGCCGGTGGGATCCTCGGCCACCCAGCCCGCGCCTCCATCCAGCTGGTTCAGGCGCGCGGCGAGCCCGTCCAGCCGCACCCGCAGCGGCACCCGGCGGGACGCGAGCTGGACCCAGCTTTCGTAGCGGTACTCGAACTCGTAGCTGGCACCTTGCACCCGGAGGATCCGGGAACGCGCCGTGGCGCTGTTGATGGCGAATGGATGCACCGCCGCCGCCTCGTCCACCAGATAGCGGCGTGCGGTGCGGCGGCGCAGGTAGGCAGGTATGCGCACGACTGCCAGGTCCAGGGCCGGATGCTCGACCAGCGTGACGACGCCGTCGGCCAGGAGGCCGTTACTGGCGGCGAGGTGCTCGTCCTGCAGGGCCCAGAGGTCCCCGAACCGGGGCCACCCGTCGTGGCAGTCCCGCAGCAGCGCGGGCAGGGACTCCAGCATGGCCGTGTAGAGCGCGGCGACGCGATCCGGCTCGGCAAACACGTCCCCGGGCAGCGGCGACACCTCGGGATCGGTCAGGGCCTCGATGGCAAAACACAGGCGTGCGCCATCCCTGGCGGTCACCACGCCAAAGTCGCCGGCAAAGGAACCGGCGATGAGCAGGTCCCGGTCCTCCAGGGCCCGCGCCGGCTCGGTGAGGGCGTACATGCTGAACAGGCCATCCTCGTCGAAATGGTTGTTGGTGACCCAGGGAATGGCCTGGTGCAGGTCGGGCTGGTCCAGGTACGCGAACACGGTGGCCGTGGACGTGTCCCGGCGCACCGCTGGTGGCGACTGGTTGTTGGGCCAGTGGGACAGGGTGAGCAGCGTCGACGGCAGCGGCGCCCCGTCGACGACGATGTTGGGGAGACTCCGCGCCGCCCCGTAGGACGCGAAGCGCGGCGGCGTCAGACCCGGCGTGCGATCAGGCACCCGAGCCACGCCACGACGCTGAGCAGGATCACCCCCATCAGGAGGTACTGCGGGGCTGCAATGTACTCGGCTCCCGGGGCGACTTCCGCCGGTACGAGGGCGCGGAACAGGTACCAGACGGCACCAAGCACCGCCGGGATCAGGGTCGGCCAGAGGGCAATGCCCTGGCCCTTGCCGGCGCGGTTGGCGCCCCGGAGCAGCAGGCCCGACACGAGCCCGCCAATGAGCATGGGCACCAGGTTCAGGCCGAAGACCGTGACGAGGGTGTCGGTGCGGTTGCCGAACACGATCAATGCCGCCACCGAGGCCGCAACGGGCAGCAGCAGCATGCCGAGAAGGTTGATTTTGCCGTAGCGGGTCATGCATTCACTCCCTGGGTTTTCAGGCTACCACCTGGAATTCGTCCTCGTCAGCCGGCCACCCGCCCGCATAGCAGTAGGCCTCCAGGACGGCCAGGCGGCCGCCCCGGAGCTGCAGCAGGAATTCGGCGCGCTCAACCAGCCGGGGGTGGGCCGCAATCACCGGCCGCAGCCCGGGCGAGGCTGCCTCGCCCAGGGCCGGCGCGTCGTGGGGAACGGCGATACGGGTGACGAAGCCGACGCCGCTGTGGGTCCGGGATGCCACGGTGGCCCTGGCCAGCTGGGCGCGCAGGGCAGCGAACGCATCGCCGTCGCCCTTCAGCATCGCCGTGAGCACGGCGCGCTCGAGCCGGGACAAGGGGCCGGAACCCTGGGTCGCGCCGGGATGCTGTGGGACAGACTGCTGCATGGCACTCTCAGTCTAGCGGATCGGGGCGCGGCTGCCCGCGCACGGGTGGCGCAAACCACCAGACGAGCGCAACCGCGGTGCCGAAACCGGTGTAGAGGACGGTGAATACCCAGGACTCGGCCTGGTAGAAGAGCAGCCGGTAGAGCCAGTCCTGGACGAAGGACGCGGCATAGCCCGCCTCGCCGGCCCGGGCCCGCAGCGCGCTCTCGAGGGTGGTCAGCGGGCACTCGATCCCGAGCCAGGCCTGGATGACCACGACGCCAATCGCCGCCAGGTGCAGGTAGCGGAACACGGGCCGTCGGACCCAGGGCCAGCCCAGGGCCAGCCCGGCGAGGATGAGGGCGAAGCCGATGACCACGAAACCCACGAACAGGGCGTGGGACACCAGGACGAGATCTGCCAGGACGCTCATGGCCGGGGAACGCGCCGCGCCGGCAGGGCCTCAGGCGTCCGGCCGGCGGCAGAAGCCCTGGGGCGGCACGTCCAGGGCGCTGTTGAACTTGCTCGACAGGTTCTGGAAGGCGACGAGACCGGTGAGCTCGATCACCGCGTCGTCCGTGAAATATCTGCGCAACTCGGCCATGCACGCGTCGGTGACCCCGCGGTCCGTGATCGTCATGGCCTCGGTGTAGTCGAGCGCGGCGCGCTCCGCCAGCGAGTAGAGGTCGCTGGCCCGCCACTGCTCCAGGGCCTCCACCTTGGCCATGCTCCCCGCCCGCCGGGCCAGGGTGGCCGAATTGATGTCCACGCAGAACCGGCACCAGTTGAGCTGGGAAACCCGCACGGTCACGAGCGAGCGCAGCACGGGATCGAGCAGCGAGCGGCGGGAATCCAGTGCGCCGTAGAGCAGCGCGACCGCCATGAACAGGCGGGGCACCCGGCCCCAGAGCTGCCCCGGCACCAGCACCTGCCCGTAGCGGCGCACCTGGCTCCGGAAGAAGGGCTTCAGGTACCAGGGGTAGTCAGCGAGGGGACGGGGCTCGATGCGCACGGTCAGGCCGCCAGCTTCAGGCCGGCGATGCCGGCCACGATCAGGCCGATGGACGCCAGCCGGAGTGCCGTGGCCGGTTCCGCGAACAGGATGATGCCCAGCAACGCGGTCCCGGCGGCGCCAATCCCGGTCCAGACGGCGTAGGCCGTGCCGATGGGGATGCTGCGCAGGGCAACGGCCAGCAGCCACATGCTGCCCGCCATCGCGACGATCGTCAGCGCGCTCGGCAGCCAGCGGGTGAACCCGTCGGTGTACTTCAGCCCGACGGCCCAGCCGATCTCGAGAAGTCCCGCCAGGACGAGAAAAGCCCAGGCCATCACGCACCCTCCGCCTCAGGTTGCCGGCGCGGCACTCGCGCAACAATGGTCGCCGCTTTCGCCATCAACGATGCGTGAAGCTTATGTATAATTTCAGTCGCGCGTAAGGTTTCGGGGACTATAGTCGCCAACAGCAGAGAACCAGCACCCGACCAGAAGAAAAACAACAATGGCTGCCTCCAAGGACATGGCGGAAACGCCCCCCACCCGCCCCGCCGACCAGGACGTCGACTTCGCCGGCTACGACCCCTACATCGTCGCCATCACCGCTGTCGATCACGCCGACACGCGCCGCAACGTCGCAAACGAGCCGGCTGAGACGCTCGAGAGCCGGAAAGCCAAGCTCATGACCTGGCTGCGGGAAAACGGCGCCCAGGGAAAACTCCGCTAGCGCGCGACCAGCGGGTTTCGGATTTTCAGTTCGCCAACGCGGGTGAAGTCCCCGTCGGCGTTCAGCAGTTCCCGCACGCCGTGATGGATACACAGTGATTGGATGGCGCGCCCGAGAGGATTCGAACCTCTGACCCCTGCCTTCGGAGGGCAGTACTCTATCCAGCTGAGCTACGGGCGCCCTTGGGAACCTGGTGCGATCCCGCGACGTGGCGGGGGCGAGATGATAGCCCCGCAGCGCGCGTGACGTCCAACCGCCCGGTCCCCGCCCCGGCACCGCTTGCCAGCCCTGGCGCCGACGCCCATGCTTTTCCGCATGCGCACCCTCGACCTGCCCCAGGACGTGTTCCTGGACATCTTCGACGCCGCCCCGGTCCGGGACCTGGAGCCGGGCGAAGTCATCATCAGCGCCGGCGAGCCGGCCACCCAGGTCTTCAATATCCTGTCAGGCGTGCTGCGCGTGACGCGCACCGGCACGGACGGGCGGCGGCAGGTGCTGTCCTTCCTGTTCCGGGACAACTTCGTCGGCCTGACGGCGACCGAGTCCTATTTCTTCAGCGTCGAGGCCGTGACCCACGCGCGGGTCAGCTGCTGTCCCCGCCGGCAGCTCGACGAGCGGCTGGCCCGGGATCCGAAGGCCGAGCGGGCGTTCCTCAACATGATGTTCCGGGTCATCGAGGACATCCTGGACGTCGTCTACAGCCTGGGCCAGCGCACGGCCATCGAGCGGCTGGCGGTGTTCCTGCTCTATCTGCGCCACTGGCGCCGCCTGACCGACAACCTGGCGGACGACAACGATCCGGCCCTCCGCGAAATCCAGGTACCCATGAGCCGGGAGGACATCGCCGACTTCCTGGGACTCAAGAAGGAGACCGTCAGCCGCAGCTTCCGGGACCTGGAGGAACGGGGCCTGATCCGGCGCCTCGATACCCACCGCATCCGGGTGGACGACCTCAAGGCCCTGCGCCACCTGGCCGGGATCTGGGATTTCGCGTCCCCGCGCCGTCTGACGGCCCCTCCCGGCCAGCCCGCCTGAGCCGGTTTTCCCCCGCCCGCTTGTCACTTATACTGCGCCCCCGCCGGACCCAGCCACACCACCAGCCACCGTACGAATCGAGCAGACCTTGAGCACCCAGCCCCACACCGCCGGACCTTCCCAGGATCAGGACCACGACCAGCAATTCTTCAACCTGTTCATGGTGGTCATCGGGGCACTCATCGGCGTCACGATCTTCCTGATCTTCCTCGCCCGCTCTATCGCCACCGACAGCCAGCTGGCCTGGGTGAAGGAGGATCCGGCCTATGCGACGGCAGTGGCCGAACGCATCAAGCCGGCAGGCCAGGTCACCCTGCCCGGTGACGAGGCGGCGGCCGGTGCCGTTGCCATGGCCGTGCCGGAAGCCGCCGCACCGGTCGCCGCGAAACTCACCGGGGAACAGGTCTACAACACCGCCTGTTTTGCCTGCCACGGCGCAGGCGTTGGTGGCGCACCCAAGCTGGGTGACGCCGCCGCCTGGAAGCCCCGCGTGGCCCAGGGCGTGGCGACACTGAACAAGCACGCTCTCGAGGGCTTCCAGGGACAGGCCGGCGTGATGCCGGCCAAGGGCGGCCGCGTGGACCTGTCGGACGACGAGATCATCGCCGCCGTCAGGTTCATGTCGGGCGGCTGACCGGCCGGCACCCCTGATCCGGCAGCGCGCCGCGCTGCCGCCCGCAGTTCGTGACCTGGTCGCGAACTCTCCCTTACATAACTTTTTTTCTTTTGCCTGCGAATCAGTCATGCGCGCGAAAGCGTGAAGCGTGCGATTGACCGTGTCCCGCATGGTTCCGGACACTTCGCCCCGCTGCCAGCAAGCCGTCACCGGCGCGTAACAATAAAACGGCATCGTCGTCACATGGTTTATCGCATGCTCTATTCGCTTCGCATCCTTCTTCCCTGCGTCGTGCTCGCCGTTGGCAGCCCGGTCGCCGCGGCCAGCACCTGGAATTTCGCCTCAGGAGGGAATTCCTACACCACCACCGGAAACTCCTGGGGCAACCGGCTGACCTTTGCGCAGGGCACCGAGACCCTGAAGGTCACGGCCTGGGCGAACACGGCGAATGGCATGCCGGCCAGCTTCGAGACGGCATACCTCGGGCGCTACTCCACCGGGCTCGGCGTCTGCAATCGCGACGAGGGGTCCGTCAGCAACTGCATCAACCGCGGCCTCGACCACCAGGTCGACAACGTCAGCCAGCAGGATCTCGTGCTGTTCCTGTTCGACTCGCTGCAGGCCATGCAGTCGCTCACCGTGGATCCCTATGGCACCTGGGACCGAGACGTGAGCTTCTGGGTCGGCACGGTCTCCCCCGGCGTGAGCCTGGGCGGGCTGAACTTCGGGACGCTGGCGTCCCTCGGTTTCGGCGGCCAGGTGAACTCCCTGAACAGCGCCGGCGACGCGCCACTGACCGTTGGCCTCGGCGGGCTGGTGGGCAACGCGCTGCTGGTGGGCGCCCGGTACCCGGCGGATGGCAGCCCCGACCGCTTCAAGATCCGCTCCCTGGTGACCATGACGCCGACGACCGTCGTCCCGCTGCCCGCTGCCGCCTGGCTGTTTCTCTCAGCCCTGGGCTCGATCGCCGGCCTGCGCCGCCTCGCCTGACCCGCGGCGGGAACGCCCGCCACTACCCAGTTGCCGCTCGGCCCGCAGGCTGATCGCCTCCGCCACATGCCCCGTGCGGATGGCGTCGCTGCCGGCCAGGTCGGCCAGCGTGCGGGCGACCCGGCGAATCCCGTCCTGGGCGCGGGCCGACAGCGCGAACCGCCCGCTGGCGGCTTCCAGCAGCGCCTCGCCGCCGGTGTCGAAAGTGCAGTGGGTCCGGAGGCCCTGGGCCGGCAGCCGGCCGTTCAGGCAGCCACTGCGCCGGACCTGACGCTCCACGGCGCCGGCCACCCGCGCCCGCACTGGGGCCGACGGCTCCGGCGGCGTGGCGCCCGGGCGCATGCCACCGCGGGTGACGCTCACCACGAGGTCCACCCGGTCCAGCAGCGGGCCTGACACCTTCAACTGGTAACGGCGGATCTGGTCCGGCGTGCAGCGGCATTCCTGCTCCCGGTCGCCGGCGTAGCCGCAGGGACAGGGGTTCATCGCCGCCACCAGCTGGAACTCAGCCGGGTACTCGACGGTGCGAAGCGAGCGGGCGATGGTGATCTGCCCGGTGCCCAGCGGTTCCCGCATTGCCTCCAGGACGGACCGGGAGAATTCCGGGAGCTCGTCCAGGAACAGCACGCCCCGGTGCGCCAGGGAGATTTCTCCCGGCCGCGGGTTGCCGCCCCCACCGACCAGCGCGGCCGCGGACGCCGTGTGGTGGGGCGCACGAAAGGGCCGGCGCCGGAATTCCAGCACGCCGCCGGCGAGCGACTGGATGGCGGCCGACTCGAGCGCTTCGCTCTCGGAGAGGTCGGGCAGGAGGCCGGGGAGCCGGCGGGCCAGCATGGTCTTGCCCGTGCCGGGCGGGCCGACGAGCAGCAGGTGGTGGCCGCCCGCGGCGGCCACCTCAAGGGCACGGCGGGCGCCGGCGTGGCCGCGCACGTCCACGAGGTCGTCGGGGCCGGAGTCGGGTACCGGCGGGGGCGTGGCGAGGACTGGCGGCACCGGCAGCTCGGCGGCGTCGTTCAGGTAATTGACCACGTCGCGAAGCTCACCCGCGAGCCGGATCCGGTCGCCGCCGAGCAGGCTGGCCTCGACCACACCCGCGGCCGGCACGATGGCCAGCCGGCCGGCCTGCCGCGCGCGCAGCAGGGCCGGAATCAGGCCCGGCACCCGGCGCAGTGCTCCGGAAAAGGCCAGCTCGCCCAGGAACTCGACGCCACTCGCCCGCGCCGCCCGGACCTGCCCCGACGCGACGAGGATGGCCACCGCGATGGCCAGGTCGAAGCCGCTGCCGGACTTGGGCAGGTCCGCCGGCGCCAGGTTGACGGTGATGCGCCCATCGGGGAATTCGAGGCCCGAGGACTGGATCGCCGCCCGGACCCGGTCCCGGCTTTCCCGGACGGCCGTCTCGATGAGGCCGATGATGGTGAACTGGGGCAGGCCACCGGCCACGTGGGCCTCGACCGCAACCTCGGGCGCTTTCAGTCCGAGCAGCGCCCGGCTCAGGGTGGTGGCGAGGCGCACGACGCGCGCCTCAGGCCTGGCTTTCCACCCGCTTCTCCAGGGCCTCGAGCTCGGCCTCGACCCGGGCGAGCTTCTCCCGGGTGCGTTCCAGCACCCGGCGCTGCACGTCGAACTCCTCCCGGCTCACGAGCTGCAGCTTCTCGAAGGTGCTGCCGAGCAGGGCCTCGAAGTTCCGCTCCAGGTCGGCCTGCAGCGCCCGGACGCTGCCCGGCACGTTGGCGGCCAGCTTGCGGGCCAGGTCTTCGACGAATTTCGCGTCCAGTCTTGCCTCGGGCTTGTCTTCCACGGTGCTTCCTCTCCTGTCCCCAGCCTGCGCCCTGTAACGATCCAGAGGGCCCCTGCGGCCGCCCTGCAATGGTGCAGGCGGCAGCGTCGCGATGCCGCCCGGCCCTGCTGCGGCGTGGCCGGGTGACCCGGGAACGAGCTGGCACGGATCGTGCTTAGTGCGTCTGTCGGCAGCGCGATGATCGTGCCAGCCCCACACCAACCACACAAGAAAGCATTAGGAGCCTTTTCGTGGCGAAACACACCTTGACGAAGTCCGGCGTCGCGCTGCTCTGGGCCGTGGCCGGCGGCGCCCAGGCCGCCGAAGTGACCGCCAACATCGGTTACATGTCCGAATACATCTTCCGGGGCATCTCCCAGTCCGATTCCTCCGCCATGGGCGGCCTGGACCTCAAGGCCAACGGCTTCTACCTCGGGACCTGGACGGCGGACGTGGAGCAGGGGCTCGAGGTGGACCTCTATGGCGGCTACAACGGTTCGGTCGGCGACCTCACCTTTGGCATCGGCGGCACCTATTACACCTACACCGACGACTTCGACGACGACTACCAGGAGATCAACCTGAGCCTGGGCTACAAGATCTTCAGCATCTCGGCAGCCATCGGCGAGTACGACAACTTCGACGGGCCCACCGGCGACGGCGGCGAGGGCTCCCTCGACTACACCTACATCGCGCCCCGGGTGGACTACAAGGGCTTCTATGGGCTGGTCGGCCTCTTCAGCCAGGACTTCGACACCACCTACTACGAGCTCGGCTACGGCAGCCAGTTCGAGCCCATCGGCCTCGACTACAAGGTGTCGCTCATCTACACGGACGACACGCTCATCAAGGATTTCGAGGAAAGCGACAGCGGGGAGACGTCCATCGTCTTCAGCATCAGCAAGACTTTCGGGCTGATCAACTAGGAGTTCACCGTATGAAACTGATCACAGCCATCATCAAGCCGTTCAAGCTCGACGACGTGCGCCAGGCCGTCACGGAGATGGGCGTCCAGGGCATCACGGTCACCGAGGTCAAGGGCTACGGCCGCCAGCGCGGCCATACCGAGCTCTACCGCGGCGCCGAGTACGTCGTGGACTTCCTCCCCAAGACCAAGCTCGAGCTGGCGGTCGCGGACGACATCGCCGAGCAGGTGGTCGAGGCGATCGTCAACACGGCCCGCACCGGCAAGATCGGCGACGGCAAGATCTTCGTCACTGCGCTGGAGGAAGTCGTCCGCATCCGGACGGGCGAAACCGGCAGCGAAGCCGTCTGAGTCCACCAAGAGAATCGACCAGGAGAAATGCAAGTGACTCGGTTCAAGAACATTTTCAGCTTATTCGCCAGGATCGCGCCCGTGCTGCTGATCCCCGGCCTGGCCCTTGCGGACGACACGCCCGTGCCCGACAAGGGTGACACGGCCTGGATGATGACCTCGACGCTCCTGGTCATCATGATGGGCCTGCCGGGACTCGCCCTCTTCTACGGCGGCATGGTCCGGTCGAAGAACGTGCTGTCGGTGCTGATGCAGGTATTCGTGGTCTTTTCCCTGCTGACGGTGCTGTGGGTGATCTACGGGTACAGCCTCGCCTTCACGGGCACCGGCACCTGGATCGGCGGCTTCGAGCGGCTCTTCCTGGCCGGCATCAATGCGGACTCGATGGCGGCCACGTTCACGGACGGCGTGGTGATCCCGGAGTTCGTGTTCATCGCCTTCCAGTGCACGTTTGCCGCCCTCACCGCCTGCCTCGTCGTCGGCGCCTTTGCGGAGCGGATCAAGTTCTCCGCCGTGCTCATCGCCATGGTGATCTGGTTCACGTTCGCCTACCTGCCCATCGCCCGCATGGTCTGGTTCGGCGAGGGGTACATGTTCAAGCTCGGCGCCCTGGACTTCGCCGGTGGCACGGTGGTGCACATCAACGCCGGCATCGCCGGGCTGGTGGGCGCGATCATGACCGGGCGGCGCCTCGGCTATGGCACGACGGCCATGCCCCCCCACAACCTGCCCCTGGTGATGGTGGGCGCCTCGATGCTCTGGGTTGGCTGGTTCGGCTTCAACGTGGGCTCCAACCTGGAGGCCAATGCCTTTGCCGGACTCGTGTTCCTGAACACCTTCATCGCCACGGCGGCGGCGGTGGTGGCCTGGACCTTCATCGAGTGGGGCACCCGCGGCTCGCCGACCATGCTGGGCGGCGCCTCGGGCGCCATCGCGGGGCTGGTGGCGATCACGCCGGCCTGCGGTGCGGTGGGACCGATGGGCGCGATCGTCCTCGGGATCATCGCCGCCGTCATCTGCTTCTGGGCGGTCACCAAGCTCAAGCGGATCTTCGGCTATGACGACTCGCTGGACGTGTTCGGCGTCCACTGCGTCGGGGGCATCGTGGGCGCCATCCTGACCGGGGTGTTCGTCGCCGAAGGTCTCGGTGGCGTCGGCCTGGCGGAGGGCACGTCCATGCTCGACCAGGTCGGCGTCCAGGCTCTCGGCGTGGCCATCACGCTGGGCTGGTCCGCCGTGGTCGCGTTCATTGCCTACAAGGTCGCGGACCTGACCGTTGGCCTGCGCGTCGCGGAAGACCAGGAGCGGGAAGGCCTGGATACCGTGTCCCACGGCGAGAGTGCCTATACCTGAGTTACCCCCGGGTGGCTCCGGCGGGAGCGCACCGGGCGGAATGCCCGGTCCCGCCGGAGTCACCCACCCTCGCCGCGGGCCACCGCGGCCATTCCAGGGGCCCTGCAGCAGGGGCCGACCGTGAACCCCGTCTGATTTCCGCCCCGTCCCGGGTGGCATACTTGCGGCTGTTCGGCGCCTTGGGTCCGAACGTCCGGGTGTCCATCGAGGTTGCCGTCATGAAGCGCCTGCCTGCTTCCGGTTTGCTGGTCCTGCTCCTCTCGGGCGCCTTCGGCGCCGCGGTGCTGATGCACTCAGCCCTGGCCCAGGAAGCCTCGGTGTACCGCTGGGTCGATGCCCAGGGCATCGTCCACTTCAGCGACCAGCCGGCGGCCGACAGTTCCGCCGAGGAACTGCCCATCCGCTACCGCAAGTCTGACCGCGGGGCCCTGCAGGCCCGGCTGAAGGCGAAATCCGAGCTCGACGCCGCAGGTGAACTGCGCGAAGGGCAGGAGGCCGACGCGAACGCTGCCGCCGAGGCCGACCGCCAGAAGGTGCTGGCCGAGAGGGATACGAACTGCAAGGCAGCCAGGGATCGTGTGGCAAAGTACACCAATGCACTCCGGCTCTATAAGCCCGGCCCCAATGGCGAGCGCGTCTACCTGAACAACGAGGAACTCGATGTCGAGCGTGCCGATGCCAACCGGGCTGTCGAGCAGTGGTGCAACTAGGAACGGCGCCGACGGCAACCCTGGCGGCAACACCAGCCAATTCGCACTCCCGGACCTCTGCACGCCGCTGGCTGTCTTCGGGGTCGTCCTCGCCTCCCAGCTCCTTGCCCTTCTCCTGACGCTCGCCGGCCAGCCCGGCTGGTTCGCGTTCTATTCCCACCTGGCCCAGACCGCCCTGCTGCTGCTGTGGACCGGGCTCATCAGCGCCGCCGTGCTCTGCCGCCTGCGGAGCTGGCTCACGCGCTTCGCCGTGCCGGAAGGCAGCGTGGTGGCCTATTTGCTCGTCATGGGCTGCGTGCTGGCGGTCTCCGAAGCAGCCTTCTGGCTGGGCCGCTTCCTCGGGGCCGGGCCGGACACGGGCGGCGGCTGGTTCCCCACCGGGCACTGGTCATTCCTTACCCGCAACCTCGCCATCGCCACCCTGGTCATGGCGCCCCTGCTGCGCTACTTCTACGTGTCCCAGCAGTGGCAACGGAACGTGCGGCGCGAGGCCGAAGCCCGGCTGAATGCCCTGCAGGCCCGCATCCGCCCCCACTTCCTGTTCAACAGCATGAACACCATCGCGTCCCTCACCCGCACCAACCCCGTCGCCGCAGAGCAGGCCGTGGAGGACCTGGCCGACCTGTTTCGCGCCTCGCTGCGGGACGGACGCCAGCTCATCCCGCTCGAGGAGGAACTGGAGATCGCCCGGGTGTACGAGCGCATGGAACAGCACCGCCTGGGCGAGCGGCTCAGGGTCGACTGGCAGCTCGGGACCCTGGCCCCGCGGGCGGCGATCCCGGGACTGACGATCCAGCCCCTGCTGGAAAACGCGATCTACCACGGCATCGAGCCCTCGCCGCAGCCGGGCGTCATCTCGGTCCGGGGCGAAATGGCCGGCAAGCTGATCCGCATTTCGGTGACCAACCCGCTGCCCCCGGCGGGAATGGCCTCCCGGCCCGGCCACGGGCTGGCGCTGCAGAATATCCGCGAGCGGCTCGAACTGGCGTTCGGTGCGGACGGCTCGCTGGCCGTGGACGCGGCGCCCGACCGCTACACCGTCACCGTGGCCTTTCCGGCGGATGGCGTGCGAACCTACGCATGAGTGAGGCGCAATGAGCCCGGAACCCGCCAGCGTACTCATCGTGGACGATGAGCCTCCTGCCCGCAGCCGGCTGAAGCAGCTGGTGACGGACCTGGAGGGCTTTCGCGTGGTCGGCGAGGCCGGCCACGGGGAAGAGGCACTGAACCTCTGCAACACCCTGCAGCCCGATGTCGTCCTCCTCGACATCCGCATGCCCGGGGTGGACGGCCTGCAGGTCGCGAGCCAGCTCGCGGGCTGGGAGCGCCGGCCGGCGGTCGTCTTCACGACCGCCTACGACGAGTACGCCATCCAGGCCTTCGAGGCCCAGGCGGTGGGCTACCTCTTGAAGCCGGTCCGCCGGGAACGCCTGCAACAGACGCTGGATCACGCCACGCGCGTCGGCCGGGCCCAGCTGCTCCGGATCCCCGGCAGCGCGCCGCGGGCCCACATCTGCGTGCAGCGCGCCCGGGGCCTGCAGATGATCCCCGTGGACGACGTCCTCTGCTTCCAGGCCGACCAGAAGTACGTCACGGCCTGCTACACCGGGGGCGAGGCCCTGCTCGACGAGCCCCTGAAGGACCTGGAGGACGAATTCGGCGACCGCTTCCTCCGGATCCACCGGAACGCCCTGGTCGCCGTCGCCTGGCTCGACTCGCTGGAACGCGACGAGAGCGGCGCCTGGCAGGTGCGACTCAAGGGCGACGCCCGGGTGCTGCCCGTCAGCCGGCGGCACGTGGGGGACGTGAAGCGGCGCCTTCGGGCCGGGGCCTGACGCCGGTAGGAGCGCCTTGAGGCGCGACCCCCACCCGCGAGAATCGAGTCCGCGAGTCTCGAGCGGGAGGGGGTCGCGCCTCAAGGCGCTCCTACGGGTGCCAATCACTGGCAAAATGCCCCCATGGCCAGCACCAGCCTCCCCACCACCGCCGCCCTCGTCGCCCTGGGCGTGTCCGTCGCCGTCGCCGGCTACGTGTGGGTGGAACAGCGCTCGGGCATCGGGCAGCGGGTCGTCGAGCTGCGGGAGGATGCCGGAGTCAGGAATTCCGAGCTGGCCGCACTCAAGGCGCGCCTCGACGAAGTCTCCACGGGCCGGCGCCTGCTGGACGACGACATGGACCGGCTCCGGGAGCGCGTCACGCGGGAAACGGAGGCCCTTGGCGAACTGCCGGGCCGCGTCGAACAGCTGGAGCAGGCGGTGCAGCGCTTCGTCGGCGTCGGTGACAAGGTCCGGGCGGCCTGGCTGCTGTCGGAAGCGGAGCACTACATGCGCATCGCCAACGCCCAGCTGGGCCTGGCCGGCGACATCGAGGTCGCGCAAACGGCCCTGGGCCTCGCCGACGACTCGCTGCGGGAACTGAACGACCCGCGGCTGACGCCGGTCCGCAAGCTGCTCTCCGACGAGATCAACGGCCTCAAGGCCGTGCCGCGGCCGGACACCGAGGGCATCGTGCTCACGCTCGGCAGCCTCGCGGACAACCTTAGTACGCTGCGCCTCAAGAGTTCCGCGCCCAGGGAGTTCCGGGCGGCGCCGGAACGGCCCGCGGCGCCGCTTACCGGTGTCGATCGCGCGGTGGCGGCCATCCGGGCCGCCCTGGCGAGCCTCATCAGCGTGCGGCGCGTGGATGATCCGGTGTCGCCACTGCTGACGGAGGCGGAACAGACGGTGCTGATCCGCAGCCTCGATCTGGAGCTGCAGCTGGCCCGCCTCGCCATCATGCGGGGCGACGCGGGGATGTACCGCCGCTCCGTGGAAGCGGCGGGCGAACGGCTGCGCGAGCACTTCGACCTGGCATCGCCGGACGTGCAGGCCGCCTCCGAGGCGCTGACCGAGCTCGCAGCGGCCCGCCTGCCCGACGAGCTGCCGGATATCTCCGGCTCGCTGGATGCCCTGCTCCGGATCAGCGCGGCCGGTCGGCCCGCGGCGGTGGCCCAACAGGGCACACGATGAAGGTCGGCCTCGTCGTCATCCTCGCGCTGATCGTGGGGGCCCTCACGGCCCACCTCGTGCTCGCCGACAACGGCTACGTGCTGGTCAACTTCCGGGGCTACGTCATCGAGATGTCGGTGCCGATCCTGGCACTGGCGCTGGTGCTGGGCTACCTGGCCGTGCGCGTGCTGGTGCAGGTATGGCGGGCACCGCGCAAGCTCGGCGAGGCCTGGGCCCGGGCGCGCATCAACTACGCGGGTCGCCAGGCCACCAAGGGCTACATCGCCCTCGCCGAAGGACGCCTGGCACGGGGCGAGCGACTCCTGACCCGGGGAGCACGCCAGTCGGAAACTCCGTTGCTCAACTACCTGGCTGCTGCCCGCGCCGCCCAGATGCAGGGCGACCGCAGCCGCCGGGACAGCTGGCTGCGCATGGCCTGCGAGCAGGAACCGGCAGCCCGGGACGCCGTGCTGCTGACCCAGGCGGAGCTGCAGCTGGAGGACGGCCAGTACGGGGAAGCACTGGCCAGCCTGAACCGGGTCCGGGAGCGGCACCCCACCCACGCCCAGGCCCTGAAGCTGCTCGGCGAACTGCACTACCGCCGCAAGGAATGGCAGCCCCTGGCCGAGCTGCTGCCGCTGCTCCGCCGGCGCGGCAACATGCCCGTCGAGATGCTGGACGACTGGAGCGTCGAAACCTACAGCAACATCATGACCAGCGTGCGCCTCGACCGGGTGGCCCTCGACAAGGTCTGGGAGGACATCCCGCGGCACCTGCGCCGGGAGCCGCGCCTCACCCTGACTCGCGCCCAGGCGCTGGTCGCCTGTGGCGCCACGGAAGATGCCGAAGCCGAGATCCGCCGGACGCTCAGGGAAGACTGGAGCGAGGCGCTGATCGACCTCTATGGCGAGCTGCCGGTGGCGGATCCCGCCACTCACCTGAAGCGCATCGAGGCCTGGCTCAAGGAACGGCCGGAAGACGCCGCGCTGCTGCTGGCCGCCGGCCGCGCCTGCGTGCGCCACCAGCTGTGGGGCAAGGCAAGGAGCTACCTGGAAGCCAGCCTGGCGATCCGCCCGGCGCCGGAAACCTACCGGGCGCTGGGGCAGCTCATGGCCCGGGTGGGCGAGGCCCAGTCCGCGTCGAAGGCCTACGAGCGGGGCCTGGCCATGACGGCAGCCGGGCCAAACGCTGAGGCAGCGGCAGCACGGACGGGTGTCCCTGCCGGCGCTCACCGTGTACTCACGGTAGCCGGCAGGGATCCCGACCGGGATGCCGCGGGCGACGGAGTGCGTTAGGCCGTTACGCCGCCTTGGGCTGGCTGCGCTTGCTGTTCAGCCAGCTGACCAGGGGCTTCCACTGCTCCCAGTCCGGCCAGGCCAGGTACTCGGGCAGTTCGTGGACGCCAAGGCCCCGGGTGTAGGCCCGGACGTAGTTCTGCGCCTCGCGCAGCTTGGTCACGTAGGGCATCTTCAGCTTGCCCAGGTAATCGTCCAGTTCCTGGGCGATCAGGGTGACCTCGCGGACCCGGTTGCCCACTACCGCCAGCTTCACTTCCCGGCGCTCGACCTTGCCCACCTCCTGCAGCTCGTCGATGAACTTGCTCGAGGCGACGATATCGATGGTGGAGGGCAGCACCGGCACCACGATGGTTTCCGCGTGACGCACCAGGTCGGTCAGTTCCCGGCCGTGGCAGCCGGCCGGCGCATCGATGACCACGACATCCGTATTCCGCGGGACCGGGCGGAAACCGTCCTGGAAGCCGGCCACCCCGGTGATGGGGGGGCGGTTCTCCGGCCGGCGGCGGAGCCAGTCGAGGCTCGATGCCTGGCGGTCGTAGTCCACCAGGGTGACCCGCTCGTCGCGGATTGCGTAGTAGGCCGCCAGGCTGGTGGCGATCGTGCTCTTCCCGCAGCCACCTTTGGAATTGAGGACCAGGATGTGACGCATGAATCAGCTGCCCTTGCTTGTTTTGCTGCCCTGTTTATTCGGGGTAGGCGTCCCACGGCGAGCGCAGGACGGGTAACCTTAGCGGCCGGTTTGACAAAAGTCCACGCAAAGTGATGCACGTCCCGTTCACCAAGATGCACGGCCTCGGCAATGATTTCGTCCTCATCCGGGGCGATGGTCTCGGCCTGCCGGCGCCGGAGCGCATCCGCCAGCTTGCCGACCGTCACCGGGGCATCGGCTTCGACCAGCTGCTGTGGCTCGAGGCGCCGAGGCGGGCGGGTGACGACGTCCACTACCGGATCTTCAACACTGACGGCAGCGAGGCCGAGCAGTGCGGGAACGGCGCGCGGTGCATCGCGCGACTGGTCGCCCGGCCTGGTCAGCAGGAACTGCGGCTGGGTCATGGCACGGGCTCGGTGCGAGCCCGCATGGAGGAGGACGGTGCGGTGACCGTCGAGATGGCGGTGCCCGAGCTTCGTCCCGCGGCGATTCCGTTCGAGGCACCCGGGCAGGCACCGCGCTACACGCTGGTCGCCGGCGACGAGACCGTCGAGGCCGGCGTCGTGTCGCTGGGGAATCCGCACGCCGTGCTCCAGGTCGCCAACGTCGAAACCGCGCCTGTGCAGAAGCTTGGCCCCCGCCTCGAGCGCCATGAGCGCTTTCCGAACCGTGCTAACATCGGTTTCATGCAGGTGCTCGCGCCGGACCGCATTCGACTGCGGGTTTTCGAGCGCGGCGTGGGGGAAACGTCAGCCTGCGGCACGGGAGCCTGCGCGGCCGTGGTCATCGGTCGCACATGGGGCCTGCTGGAACCGCGGGTGGCCGTCGAGTTACCCGGCGGCACCCTGCAGGTGCGGTGGGATGGGCCGGGTTTCCCCGTGTGGATGACCGGCGAGGCAGTCACTGTGTTCGAGGGAACGATCCAGGTATGAGCACGCTGAAGCAGCAGCACGTCGCAGACCCAACCCTCACCGAAGAGAGCATCGCTGACTACCTCCAGGCCAATCCCGAATTCTTCGAGCGCCATTCGGCCCTCCTGAACAGCCTCCGGCTGCCCCACGATGCGGGGGGACCGGCGGTGTCCCTCGTGGAGCGCCAGGTGCTGGTCCTGCGCCAGAAGAACGTGAAGCTCGAGCGCAAGCTCAAGGACCTCCTCGATGTCGCCCGGAGCAACGACGCCCTGGCATCCCGCATTCACGCACTGGCCATGCTGATGCTGGCCGCGCCGGACCCGGCAGGCGTGGTCCGGGTGCTGGAAGAGCAGCTCCGGATCTCCTTCAACGCGGACCAGTCCGTGCTGGTGGTCTTCGAGGATCCGGCGGGTGGGGCGAACTCTGGCCGGTTCCTGAGGGTTGTGGGCCGGGACGACCCCGCCATCGCTTCGTTCCGCACCTTCCTGCAGGCCAATGCCCCGCGCTGCGGCCAGGTCCGTGACGCCCAGCGGGACTTCCTGTTCGGTGCGGGCAACGTGGAAATCGGCTCCGTCGCGCTGGTACCGCTCGGGCAGAAGTCCGAGCTGGGCTTCCTGGCCGTCGGCAGCCGGGACTCGGATCACTTCCACCCGGGCATGAGCATTGAGTTCCTGGCGCGGCTGGGCGAACTCGTGAGCTGTGCCCTGCGGACCCGGGCCGCGGCCTGACCGCCGCCGGAGGTCCCGCCCCCCGCGAATGGATGCGCGGCACTGGCAAACCGCTGAACGCTTCCTCGAGCACCTGAAGCTCGAGCGGCGGCTGTCCGACAACACGGCAAAAAGCTACCGCCGCGACCTGGTCTGCCTCGCCGAGTTCTGCGACCGCCACGAGATCCCCGCCTTCACGGAGCTGCGCTCCCATCACCTGCGGCGCTTCGCGGCCGTCAGCCACGCGGGCGGCCTGTCGCCCCGGAGCATCCAGCGGCGCCTCTCAGGCGCCCGCAGCCTCATGAACTACCTGATCCGGGAAGGGCAGCTGAAGAGCAATCCGGGCGCCGACGTGTCCGCGCCCCAGGCGCCGCGCAAGCTGCCCAACACGCTGGACGTGGACCAGATGGCCCAGCTCCTCAAGATCGAGGGCGACGAGCCGGAAACCGCCCGGGACCGGGCCATGCTGGAGCTGTTCTACTCGTCGGGACTGCGGCTCGCCGAACTGGTGGGCCTGGACCTGGGTGCAGTGGACCTGGCCGACGGCACCGTCCGCGTGACCGGCAAGGGCAACAAGACCCGCATCGTGCCGGTGGGCCGCCACGCCCGGACGGAGATCGCAGCCTGGCTCAAGGTACGGGTCCAGATGGCGAAGAACGAGGAGAAGGCGCTCTTCGTCGGGCCCCGGGGCAACCGGATCAGCCCGCGCACGGTGCAGATGCGGGTCCGGTACTGGGCCCTGCGCGCCGGCGTGTCCCAGCGGGTCTACCCCCACCTCTTCCGCCACAGCTTCGCGACCCACCTGCTGGAGTCCAGCAGCGACCTCCGGAGCGTCCAGGAGATGCTGGGGCACGCGGACATCAGCACCACCCAGATCTACACCCACCTGAATTTCCAGCACCTGGCCCAGGTCTACGACAAGGCCCATCCCCGGGCAAAGCTGAAGAAGCCGTAGGAGCGGCGGTGCCGCGACCCCGCGTCAACTGGCGTTCAGCCTCGGAACCTATAGTCTGCGCAACATCCCACCGGAGCCGCCCCTATGCGAATGCAGCAAGCCGTGCTTTCCGCCATCGCCGCCCTGACGATCCTGGGCAGCCCCCTGGTCGGCAGCGCTGACGACAAGGGCGGTGGCCCTCCCCCGATGCCCCGCAACGAGGTGTGCAAGGAGAACCCCGGCAAGTGTGACGAAGCCCGGGCCCGGCGCGAGGAGTTCTGCAAGGCCAACCCGCAGAAGTGCGAGGAACAGCGGGACCAGATGCAGGCCAGGAAGGCCGAGCGCAAGGAGTTCTGCAAGGCCAATCCCGAGAAGTGCAAGGAGCAGCGGGCGCAGATGAAGCAGAAGCGCGCCGAGCGCCAGGAGTTCTGCAAGGCCAATCCCGAGAAGTGCGAGCAGCAGCGGGAGCAGATGAAGGCCAAGCGGGCCGAGCTCGAGGCCAAGTGCAAGGCCGACCCGGCCAGGTGCGATGAACTGAAGGAAGAAGCCCGCAAGAAGATGAAGGACCGGATGGGCGCCCCCCCGCCCAGCGCGAACTGACCGCAGCCTGAGGGGGAGCGGGAAATTGGGGCCATGCCTCAATTCCCTCACAGCCGGTGCCAGGTGCACGGACCGCTGGGGAATTGAGGCATGGCCCCAATTTCCCTCTTGGCCCCAAGTCCCCCGTGCCCCCCTTTTCATTTCCCGGCCCGCCCCCAGATAGACTGTCGGCCAAAGAACCCTGAAGAAGCGGGCCTCCATGCAGCAATTCGACGGCACCACCATCGTTTCCGTCCGCCGCAACGGCTCGGTGGCCGTGGGGGGCGATGGCCAGGTCACCCTGGGCAACACCATCATGAAGGGCAACGCCCGGAAGGTCCGGCGGCTGGCCGACGGCCGGGTGCTGGCGGGCTTCGCGGGGGGCACGGCGGACGCGTTCACCCTCTTCGAACTCTTCGAGGGCAAGCTGGAGCAGTACGGCAACCTCAGCCGCGCCGCCATCGAGCTGGCCAAGGACTGGCGGACGGACCGGCGCCTGCGGCGCCTCGAGGCCCTGCTGTGCGTCGCGGACAAGGATCGCTCACTGATCATCTCGGGAAACGGGGACGTGATCGAACCGGAGGATGACCTCATGGCCATTGGCTCCGGCGGTCCTTTCGCCCAGGCGGCTGCGCGCGCACTGCTGGAGAACTCCGAACTCGGCGCGGAGCAGATCGTCCGCAAGAGCCTCGAGATCGCCGGCAGGATCTGCATCTACACCAACCAGCACATCACCGTCGAAGTTCTCTGATGTCCCAGATGACGCCCCGCGAGATCGTCCAGGAACTGGACAAGTACATCATCGGCCAGGACCCGGCGAAGCGGGCCGTGGCCATCGCGCTGCGCAACCGCTGGCGGCGCATGCAGGTGGGCGAGCCACTGCAGAACGAGATCACGCCGAAGAACATCCTGATGATCGGGCCCACGGGCGTGGGCAAGACGGAGATCGCCCGCCGCCTGGCACGCCTGGCCCAGGCGCCCTTCATCAAGGTGGAGGCCACCAAGTTCACCGAGGTGGGCTACGTGGGCCGGGAAGTGGACAGCATCATCAAGGACCTGATGGACGCGGCGGTCAAGCTGACCCGGGAGCGCGAGACCCAGAAAGTCCGCCACCGGGCCGAGGACGCAGCGGAGGAAAAGGTGCTGGACGCCCTGCTCCCGCCGCCCTCCGCCGGCTTCACGTCGCCCCAGGAATCCCGGGACTCCGAGACCCGGCAGAAATTCCGCAAGATGCTCCGCGAGGGCAGGCTCGACGACAGGGAGATCGAGGTGGACGTGGCCGCGGTGCCGATGGGGGTCGAGATCATGGCCCCGCCCGGCATGGAGGAGATGTCCAGCCAGCTGCAGAGCCTGTTCCAGAACATGGGCGCGGGCCGCCGCAAGTCCCGCAAGCTCAAGGTGAAGGAGGCTTTCCGCCTGCTCATCGACGAGGAGGCTGGCCGCCTGATCAACGAGGAAGACCTGAAGTCAGCCGCCCTGGAGAACGTGGAGCAGAACGGCATCGTCTTCATCGACGAGATCGACAAGGTCGCCCGCCGGGGCGACACCCAGGGAGTGGACGTGTCCCGGGAGGGCGTGCAGCGGGACCTGCTGCCCCTGGTCGAGGGCTGCACGGTCAACACCAAGTACGGCATGGTGAAGACCGATCACATCCTGTTCATCGCCTCGGGTGCGTTTCACGCCTCGAAGCCCTCCGACCTGATTCCCGAGCTGCAGGGACGCTTCCCCATCCGGGTCGAGCTCGATGCGCTGACCACCGGGGACTTCGTCCGCATCCTGACGGAGCCCGATGCCTCGCTCACCCGCCAGTACGCCGCGCTGCTGGCCACCGAAGGCGTCACGATCGAGTTCGACGCGTCCGGCGTCCGGCGCCTGGCCGAGATCGCCTTCCACGTGAACAGCGAGCAGGAGAACATCGGCGCGCGCCGCCTCCACACCGTGATGGAGCGGCTGCTGGAAACCGTGTCCTTCGAGGCCGCGGACCAGGGCGGCAGCCGGGTGATCGTGGACGCGGCCTACGTGGAGGCCCAGCTGGGGAGCCTGGTGAAGGACCAGGACCTCAGCCGCTATATCCTGTAGGAGCACATTCCTGCGCGACACGTCTTCCCCGGGGAATAACCCATGAACAGCGCCATCCCTTCCCGATCCGCCAGGGTGCGCCAGAAGCTCAGCCACCCGGTCATCGACTCGGATGGCCACATGATCGAGGTCCTGCCGGTCATGTTCGACTACCTGAAGCAGGTCGGCGGGCCGCAGATGGCAGACCGCACCTGGAAGGCCTTCCAGGGCGGAAGCATTGGCAGCTGGTACGACATGACGCCGGCCCAGCGCCGGTATCACAACGTGCTGCGGCCGGCGTTCTGGGCGTCACCGGCGGAGAACACCCGCGACCGCGCGACGGCCATGCTGCCGAAGCTCATGCACGAGCGCCTGCCCGAGATGGGCATCGACTACGCGGTCGTCTACCCCACCATCGGCTTCCTCCTGCCGGACCTGCCGGACCCCGAAATCCGTCACGCCGCCTGCCGCGCCCACAACCTGATGATGGCCGACCTCTACCGGGGCCTCGGGGACCGGCTGACGCCCGCGGCCGTGATCCCCTGCTTCACGCCCGGGGAAGCGATCGAGGAACTCGATTTCGCGATCACGGAACTGCAACTGAAGGTGCCGATGTTCGCCAATCTGGTGAAGCGGCCCATCGAGGCCGTCACGAAGCACGGCGAGGAACTCGGCCGCTACGCGTTCTGGGTGGACACCCTCGCCCTGGACAGCCCCTACGACTACGACCCCGTCTGGCAGAAGTGCATGGACCTCAAGGTGCCGGTCACGGCCCACGCCATCGGCCAGGGCATCGGCCTGCGTCGCTCGATCAGCAACTACATGTACAACCAGACCGGCCACTTCGCCGACGCGGGCCACGCGTTTGCCAAGGCACTGTTCTTCGGCGGTGTCACCAACCGCTTCCGGAACCTGAACTTCGCCTTCCTCGAATGCGGCGTCGCCTGGGGTGCCAGCCTGCTGTGCGACCTCAAGGAGCGCTGGGAGAAGCGGGGCCCCCGGGCGATACAGTCACTGAATCCCGAGCGGCTCGACACGGAGATGCTCGATGACCTCTTCCGCCGCTATGGCGGCGAGAAACTGGGCCAGGCGCCCGGCCAGTCGGCCCGCCGGGCACGGCCCGAGCCTGCCATCGACGACTTCGCCGCCACCGGCATCGGCAGCATGGAGGACTTCCTGGACCGGCTGGTGCCCAACTTCTACTACGGCTGCGAGGCCGACGACAGGATGAATGCCACGGCCTTCGATACGCGCCTGCTCCCCGGTGGCCGCAAGCTCAACGCCATATTCTCGTCCGACGTCGGCCACTGGGATGTCTCCGACATGACCGGGGTCCTCGGAGAGGCCCACGAACTGGTCGAGGACGGCCTCATCAGCGAAGAGGACTTCGAGAGCTTCGTGTTCCGCAACCCCGTCAGGCTGTTCGCCGGCATGAACCCGGACTTCTTCGCGGGCACGGCCGTGGCCGGTGACGTGGCGAAGCTGAAGGGCAGCTTCTAGGTCCCCTGTCACGGATGCAGCGCCGACGGTTCTGGCGGTTGTCCGGGCCGGCTGCGGAATAGTGCGGTGTCCTGGGCGATCAGGGCTACCGTGGCATGGCAATATTGCTGCTCATCAACAGCGAACCTCTCCCCGGAAATCCCATGAACTGCACATCGACCGGCATCCTGCTCGCGCTTTCCCTGTCCCTCATCCTCCCAGGTCAGGCTTCCGCCCAGGCCATGCCGCCCCGCGGTATGGTCGAGGTCGGCAACGGCGTGTACGCCGCGACCGGCTACGCGTCCAACAACATGGGCTTCATCGTCACCAGCGAGGGCGTGGTGGTCATCGATACGGGGATGACCCCCGAGATCGGGCGCGAGTTCCTCGCCGACATCCGCAAGCAGACCGACCAGCCGATCCGCTATGTGATCTTCACCCACTACCACTACGACCATGTGGATGGCGCCAGCGCCTTCCAGGCGCCCGGCACGCAGTTCGTTGCCCAGGAGAACCTGGTCAGCAACCTGAAGACGCTGAAGGGCCTGGAGCGCGTGAACCAGACCGTGCTGGGCTCCGCGAGCGAAGCGCCGGCCGTCTACCCCGACATCACCTACCGGGAGTCCACGACCCTGACCATCGGCGGCAGGGAGATCCAGCTGTTCCACGCCCAGGGCGAGACCAACGACGCGACACTGGTGTGGTTGCCACAGGACCGGGTGGTCTTCATCGGTGACCTGAACAATGCCAACCTCGGCTCGCCCGTCATGCCCGAGGGCTACCCCGAAGGCCTGATCGCAGCGGTGAACCTCATCGGGAGCCTCGCCCCGAAGACGCTGGTCCCCGGCCATGGCCGCATCCAGGAGACGACGCTGGAGAGCCTGCAGGCGCTCAGCACGGTGACGGCCAACCTGATGGTCCAGGTGAGGCAGTCAGTCGGCAGCGGCAACGATCTGGAGGCGACCATGGCGGCCGTCGCCATGCCGGCGGAGTTCCGCACGGACCCGCTGCTGGCCGCCACTTTCGAGGCGTGCCGGGAGCCCTACGTCAACCGGCTGTTCAAGAACTACACGGGCTACTACGGGAGCAATCCCGTGCAGTTCAGGCCAGCGCCGGCCAGGGAGCGGAGCGCGCTCCTTGCCGAACTGGCCGGCGGCAACGCCAGGCTGCTGGCTACCGCGGGGCGTCTCGCCAGTGAGGGCCAGTACCAGCTTGCTCTCGAAATTCTCGACATCGTCACGACCAACGAACCCGGCAACCGCGAGGCCCGCCTGGCCCGGGAACAGGCCTTCACTGCGCTCGCACGCAGTGGAAAGGACCTCAACTGGTACCACAGGGCTGCGTACTTCAACGCCGCGCGCAAGGAAGAGGCGCTGGCCGGGCTACCGTAGCGACGGCAGAGCAACCGGAGGATCCCCATGACCGACCTGAACCGCCGTGAACTGGTGGCCGCCACCGTCGGCCTGGGCTTCGCCGCCACGGCCTTCGAGGCCAGCGCCGCCTCGCGCGGGCGCCCGCCGCCCTCCACGGCCCCCGGCTGGGGCTATGGCCCCTTCGACTCCCTCCGCGACTACGTGGCCGAGCTGGACCGGCGCGGCCTGCTGATCCGGATCCCGCGCCTGGACCAGGACGCCTACGAGGCCACGGCCCTGATGTACCGGCTCATCGACCAGTACGGCCTGTACAGGACGCCGGCCTTTCTCGTCGAGGAAGTGAAGATCGAGGGCCGCTGGGTGCGCGGACCCGTGCTGGTCAACCAGTATGGTCACTACCACACGGAGGCGGTGGCGCTCGGCATCGAGCCGGTGCCCGGCGACGGCCGGGCCACCTACCGGGCCGCTGTCGCCCGCGCCACGGAACTACTGCAGGACGGGAAGTTCCCCACCGCCGCCTGCGAGGAGGTGTCCGCGGCCAACGCGCCCTGCAAGCAGGTGATCCTGGCCGGTGACGACATCGACCTGACGAAGTTCGCCTTCATCCAGTCCAACCCGGCCGACGCGGGCCGCTACGTCAACACGGGCTCGGTCTTCACCCGGGACCCCCAGGGCGGCGGCAACTTCGGCACCTACCGCTGCCAGCTGAAGGGGCCGCGGCTGCTCGGCGTGAACCCGGAGCCGGGCCAGAGCGGCTGGCAGATGCTCATGAAGATGAAGGAGCGTGGCGAAACCGTGGCGCGGGTGTCCATCGTGCTGGGCCAGGATCCCATCACCTGGCTGGTCTCCACCTCGAAGATCGGCATGGGCAACCCGGATGAACTCCAGCTGGTCAGCGGCCTGCGCGGCCGCGCCCTGCCCGTGGTGAAGTCCGAGACCAACGACATCCTCGTCCCCGCCCATGCGGAGATGGTGATCGAGGGGGAGATACCGCTGGACCAGCCCATGCAGCCCGAGGGCCCCTTCGGCGAGATGCGGGGCTACATGGGCCGGGCCAAGGCCGAGAATTTCTGGATGAACGTCACGCGGGTCACCCACCGGCGTGAACCCTGGATCGTCAACCAGTTCACGGGGGTCAATCGCGGCAGCGCGTCGGCGACGGCCAACATGTCCTCGCTGCGCGGGCTCCAGGGCGAGGCGCCCAACGTCACCTTCGCCCACACGCCCTCGGAGCTGCCGGGCTTCGGCTTCGTCAGCATCCGCAAGGAGAAGCCCGGCGACGGCATGGCGGTCGGCGAGATCATGGCCCGCCGGGTGGGCATGGCGAAGATCGTCATCGTGGTGGACGACGACATCGACGTGCTGGACACGCTGGCCGTGCTCCACGCCACCGGCGCCCGGTGGCAGCCCAGGGGCGCGAACAAGGTGCTCACCGGCCTGCGGGGGCACCAGCTCGACCCGAGCCTCGGCGACCCGGACCGCACCAGCAAGATCGTCGTCGACGCCACGCGGGCCCTGCCCGCGGAAGGCGGACCGGCGGCCTGGCAGCAGGAGAACCGGGCGCTGCTGGTCGCCCAGGCGCCGGACTCCTTCACCCGGGTGGATGCGCGCTGGGACAAGCTGGTGGGCAAATGGCTGCCCCCGGCGGCCTGAGGGCAGGGGCGGTTGCCACCCGCCTCGCGGTGCTGCTCCTGGCCTGCCTGGTGCCATTGATGGCGCCAGTGATGGCGCCGGCCCAGCCAGCCCTGCCCGACGTCGTGGCGATCAACGTCCTCCTCGACCCGGATGCGACGATGCTCGACCTGGCGGCGGCGGCGAACGCCCGCCTTCGCGCCCGGGACCCGACCGGCTTCGCCCTGGACGACGGGCACGCCACCCACCTGACGGTCCTGCAGGCCTTCGTGGCCCGGGACGACCTGCCCCGGATCATCGCCACCACCGCCGGCGTGGTCAGCCGTGCCCGGCCAGTGGACCAGGAGCTCACGGCCACCGGCCTCTATTACCTGCGCTGGCAGGGCCGCGCCCTCGCCGGCATCCGGGTCGCGCCAACCGCGGGGCTGCTGGACCTCCAGCAGCAGCTCATCGCCGCGCTGACGCCCTTCCTGGTGGCGGAGGGCAGCGCCGCCGCCTTCGTGCCCCTGCCGGATGGCCGGCCCGTGGGCCCGGAGATCGTCGGCTACGTGCGCGACTTCGTCCCGAACTCCAGCGGCCGGAATTACAACCCGCACGTCACGGTGGGCCTCGCGGACGAGGCGTTCGTCGCGGGGATGGTCACCGGGCCGTTCACTCCCGTCCGTTTCCGGGTATCTTCGGCCAGCATCTACCAGCTCGGTGAGTTCGGCGCTGCGCAGCGGAAGCTGTGGACTTCGCTGCCGCCGGCGACCCGCTGAAACCCCGGGAGTACGCCCATGTCCAGCAAACAGCCGGCGGATTCGGAGCCCCTGATTCCGCCACCGGCCCAGCCACTCGACCGGCACGAGCCGTTGCCCTGGCAGCGGCCCAAGCCTGTCGAGGACGACGCCGGCTCGCCGGCGCGGCTCAGGGCGATTCTGGAAAGTCCCAGCTACTGCCAGTCCGACCAGGACGTGGACTTCCTGCAGCTGGAGGAAACCCGTGGCGTGCGGCTGCAGATCGACTACGCCAAGCCGGAGATGCTGCTCAAGAAGCACGGGATCACCCACACGATCGTGGTGTTCGGCAGTACGCGGATCAACGAGCCGGCGGCCGCGCAGCGCGCCGTCGAGGAACGACGGGCGGCCTGCGCGGAGGATCCTGCCGATCCCGAGCGGCAGCGCCGCCTGCGCATCGCCGAGCGGATCCTGGCCAAGAGCCGCTACTACGACGTGGCCCGGGAATTCGGCCAGCTGGTGGCCCGCGCCGACCGGGGCGAGCACGGCTCGCACCTGGTGGTCCTGACCGGCGGCGGGCCCGGGATCATGGAGGCGGCCAATCGGGGCGCCTTCGACGCCGGCGCCAAGTCCGTCGGCCTGAACATCCGGCTGCCCCACGAGCAGTACCCCAACCCCTACATCACCCCCGACCTGTGCATGCGCTTTCACTACTTCGCGCTGCGCAAGCTGCATTTCCTGCTGCGCGCGCGGGCGCTGGTGGCCTTCCCCGGCGGCTACGGCACGATGGACGAGCTGTTCGAGACGCTGACCCTGGTGCAGACGCGCAAGATCAGGCCCGTGCCGGTGGTGCTGGTGGGCCGGGAATTCTGGCAGGGCGCCTTCGATCCCGACTTCCTGGTCGACGAGGGCGTCATCGATCCGGAGGACCGGGAGCTGTTCTGGTACGCGGAAACCGCGGAGGAGATCTGGAGCGGGATCCGGCGCTGGTACGCGGTGAACGGGGAGTCGCTGGTCTGACCAGGCCGCCGTTCGCGGTGCTATGGTCGGCTCAACCACCGGGAGAGCCGCCATGCCGAAGACCCCGCACCTGACCCGCCGCACTTTCGTCGCCGGCAGTTCCCTGGGGGTGGCCGCCGCACTGTCGGCCACGGGCTGTACCACCTCCGCACTGTCCGGCACCGGGACCCGCCGCTCCGGCCCCACCGGCCCCTTCGACACCATGCGCGAAATGGTCGAGGCGCTCGACGCCCGGGGCCGCCTGCTCCGCATCGACCGGGTGGACCAGGACGCCTACGAGGGGACGGCGCTCATGTACCGGCTGGTGGAGCGGCACGGGCTGGAGGGCGCGCCTGCCCTGCTCTTCGACGAGGTGAAGATCGGCGGCCGGTGGCTGAAGGGGCCGGTCGTCGGCAACTACCTGGGACCCTGGGACGCGGAGTGCCTGGCGCTGGGCCTCGAGCCCGACCCGGCCAGCGGCAAGGCCACCTTCCGCAAGGCCCGGGCGCACCTCATCGACCTGGCGCAGAAGAACGGTGGCCGCTACCCGGAGATCCCGCCGGTGCTGGTCCCGCGTGACAAGGCCCTGTGCAAGGAAGTGATCCTGCGGGGCGACGGGATCGACCTCACGACGTTCCCCTTCATGCAGGTGAATCCCGGCGACGGCGGCCGCTACATCAACACGGCCTCGGTGTTCACCGTCGACCCGAAGGCCGGCGTGAACCTGGGCACCTACCGCTGCCAGCTCAAGGGGCCGCGCAAGGTGGCCGTCAGCCCCGGCGCGGGCCAGACCGGCTGGAGGATGCTGGACGCGGCGCGAAAGCGCGGGGAGAAGGTCGCCCGGATCTCGCTGGTGCTGGGCCAGGATCCGGTCGTGTACGTCGTCAGCGGCTCCCGCACGGCGAACCGGGTGGGCGACAGGCCCGTGGACGAGCTCGCCGTGGCGGGCGGCCTGCGCGGGCGGCCGGTGGAGATCGTGAGGAGCGAGACCAACGATTTCCTGGTGCCTGCCCATGCCGAGATGGTGATCGAGGGCGAGATCACGCTGGATGACCTGGAGCGCGAGGGCCCCTACGGCGAGGGCCTCGGTTACCAGGGCGACGGGGAGCTGGCCTGGTGGATGAACGTCACCACGGTCACCCACCGGCGCAACCCCTGGCTGCACAACAGTTTCACGGGCGTGGACCGGGGGCCGATGAAGTCACCGGGCGTGGCGTCCTCCTACCTGTTCTCGAAGAAGTTCGTGCCGGAGATCGCGGACTTCCACTACCTGGGCAACGCCAACAACATCTTCTTCATCAGCATCGACAAGACGGCGCCGGGCCAGGGCCTCGCCGCCGGCGAGAAGCTGGGCAAGTTCAACCCCGTGGCCAAGGTGGTCATCGTGCTCGACAAGGACGTGGACCTGATGGACATGGCCCAGGTCATGGCCGCCATCAGCTCCCGCTGGCAGCCGAGCCCGGCGGCGCGCATCTTCGAGAACCTGCCCGGGCTGCCGCTGGATCCCAGCCAGAAAGACCCGAACAAGACCAGCAAGATCATCATCGACGCCACCCGGCAGCTGCCGGGCGAAGGCGGCCCGCCCACGTTCCCGAGGACGAACCGGGAGATCCTTACGACGCTGGCGCCGGATGCTTTTGCCCGGGTGGATGCGAAGTGGGCCGACCTGATCGGCTAGCGCGCCACCGGTCGCGCCCATCGGCGAACAGCGAGTACGCGGCGGGGACGGCAACCAGTGACAGCAGCGTCGAGGTCAGCAGGCCGCCGATGACCGACGCGCCGAGCGGCGCCCGGAAGTTGCCGTCCGCACCCAGCCCGAGCGCCACGGGGAGCATGCCGGCGCCCATCGCGATGGTGGTCATGATCACCGGCCGCGCCCGCTTGCGGCAGGCCGCCAGGATGGCGTCGTGGCGGGACAGGCCCTGGTCCCGTTCCCCGATGATCGCGTAGTCCACGATCAGGATGGAGTTCTTGGTGGCGACGCCCGTGAGCAGGAGCAGGCCGATCAGGGATGGCAGGGACAGCGCGTAGCCCGTCAGGAGCAGTGCGCCAAAGGCGCCTGCGCCGCAGAGGGGCACGGCGCCCAGGATCACCAGGGGCTGGATGGCGCTGCGGAAGAGCAGCAGCAGCACCAGGTACACGCTGCCGATGCCCGTGAGCATGGCGAGGCCAAAGCCCAGGAACATCTCGGCGAAGGCCTCGGAGTCCCCGCTGGGCACGATGCGCACGCCGGGTGGCAGGTTGTTCACCGCCTCGGTCTTCCGCAGGGCTGTCGTCACGTTGCCCAGGGGCTGGCCGTTCAGCTCGGCGGAGACCTTGATGTTGCGCTCCCGGTTGAAGCGCTCGATCTGGGCGGGACCGCTGCCATCGGTGATGGTCGCGACCGCCGAGAGCGGCACGGTGCCGTTCCGGGACGGCACCCGGAGCAGGGAGAGCAGTGCCGCATCACTCAGTGACGTGTCGGCGATCTGCACGCGGATCGGGATCTGGCGCTCGGCGAGGTTCAGCTTGGCCAGGTTCCGGCGGAAGTCGCCGCTGGTGGCGATCCGGGCCGCGGCGGCGATGTCCACGGTGGACACGCCCAGGTCGGCCGCCCGCGCGGGATCCGGCGTGATCACGATCTCCGGATTCAGGAGTGAAGCGGTGGACGCGACGCTGCCGAGGCCGGGCATCGCGCGCAAGGCCGCCTCGATGCTGCGGCCGGCCTCCGCCAGATGCTGGGAATCCTTGCCCGCCAGCACGACGTCCAGCCGGTCGCCCGGTCCCTGGGCGGCGAAGCTGACCCGCACACCCGGCAGGTCCCGGAGGCGTTGCCGCACGTCCGTCTCGAGCTCCTGGATCGTGCGCTTGCGGTTAGTGGCGAACTCCAGGGTAATGGTTGCCTTGCGCACGTCCGCCAGGCCGAGGGCGTCGTAGCCACCGAGGGAGGCGGCACCGATCTTCGCGAATACCTTCTGGAGTTCCGGAATATCCCGGAGCAGGAGCCGCACCTGCTCTGCGGCCGCCACGGTATCGCTCAGGCGCGCGCCGGGGGGCAGGTTCACGACCAGGTCGGTCCGCGACTGGTCCGAGGCAGGCACGAAAGTCGTGGGGATGAGCGGGATGATCGCGAGAGAGACGACGAACGTGGCTAGCGCTATCCCGAGCGTGCGAAACCGGTGGCGCAGCGCCGCCTCGACCCAGGACAGGTAGCGGGGCATCCACCGGGGCTCCCGGCCGGCGACCTGGTTCTCCCCCATGAACCGGGCCGCCAGCATGGGGGTCAGCAGCCGGGCGACCAGCAGGGAGAAGAGCACCGCCGTGGCCGCGGTCCAGCCGAACTCCCGGAAGTACAGGCCGATCTCGCCGGGCATGAAGGCCACGGGCACGAACACCGCGGCGAGGGTCGCCGAGGTGGCGATCACGGCGATCCCGATCTCGTCCGCCGCGTCGATGGCCGCCTGCCGAGGCGTCTTGCCCATGGCCCGGTGCTGGGCGATGTTCTCGATCTCCACGATCGCGTCGTCCACCAGCACGCCGATCACCACGGCAAAGGCCAGCAGGGAGAGCAGGTTCAGGCTGTAGCCGAGCCAGCTCATCACCGCGAAGGTGGGCAGCACGGACAGCGGCAGGGCCAGCGCGGAGATCCAGGTGGCACGCCAGTCGCGCAGGAAGAGCCAGACAACGAGAACCGCCAGCAGCGCGCCCTCGATGAGCATGGTGACCGACGCATCGTAGGAGGCCTTGGCAGGCTCGATGCCCGAGGCAACCTCGATGAAGCGCACCCCGGGATGCTCGGCCTCCAGCTGGGCGATCTTCCGGCGCACGGCCGTACCCACTTCGACGGCGCTGGTGTCTGCCGCCCGCTGGATCGAGACGGAGACCACCGGCTTGCCATCCAGCAACGCCACTTCCCGGGGCTCGGCGGTACCGTCCGTCACCGTCGCCAGGGACGAGAGGCGCACCGACCGCCCGTCCGGCAGCGAGATCGGGTAGTTGGCCAGGTCGGCGGCCGTGCGAACGGTGGCCACGGTGCGCACCGACTGCTCGGCGCCGCCCACCGTGGTCCGCCCGCCGGACAGTTCCACCTGGAGCCGGGCCAGCTGGGCGGAAACGGTGCCCGCCGTGAGGCCAAAGGCCTGCAGGGAATCCGGGCGGAGGTCCACCCGCACTTCCCGGTCCACCCCGCCGGCGCGCTGCACCACGCCGACGCCGGTGACGCTGAAGAGGGCCTTGCGCACCGTATCGTCCACGAACCAGCTGAGCTCGTCCGGCGCCATGCGGTCTGCCACCACCGCATAGCCCAGGAGTGTCGGACCGAACATCGATACCCGGGCGATGACGGGTTCCTCGATGTCCTGGGGCAGCTCTGGCCGGATCCGCTCTACGGCATCCTTCACGTCCTGGAGTGCCCGGTCCATGTCCTGGCCGAGGTCGAAGATCACGCGCGTCTTGGTCGTGCCCTCGCTGACTATGGACGTGAGCTTGTCGATGTTGGGCAGCGAGGCTACGGCATCCTCGACCCGACGCGTCACGTCGGTCTCGATCTGGCTGGGGTTGGCGCCCGGCAGGTTGACCGTGATCGTGACTTCGGGGGTGACGAAGTCGGGCAACTGGGAGATCGGCAGCTTGCGCAGGCCGACGAGGCCCGCCACGCAGAGAATGCCGAAGATCAGGGCGGCCGCGATCGGGTTGCGGATGCCCCAGAGGGAAACGTTCACGGGGCCTTCTCCTGCGCCAGGGCGGGCTTGTCCGGCACCTCGCGCACCAGGTCACCGTCACTCAGGAAGCCCGCGCCCCGCACCACGACGCGCTCGTCGGCCTTCAGGCCGCTCCGGACCTCGGTGAAGTCGCCGCGCTGGCCACCGACCGTGATGCGCCGCTGCTCCACGTTGAACGTCGCGGCCCCGTCGCCCGGCCCGGCGCCGGCCCGGGCCACGAACACGTAGGGATAGCCGTCCCGGAAGATCACCGCTTCCCGGGGCAGGACCGTGGCCGTCGTGGTGCCAAGCAGGATCTGGCCCTGGGCAAACATGCCAGCGCGCAGGTCGCCGGGCGCGGGCAGGTCCGCGTAGAGCATGCCCGTGCGGGTCTCGGGGTCCACCGACGGCGAGACGGCCCGGACCTGGCCTTTGATGCGCTCGCCGCCCGGGCTCGTCAGCTCCACCGGCGCGCCGGCTTTCACCCGGGTCAGGTCGGCCTCGGTCAGCTCGGCCCGCCACTCCAGGCGACCCTCGCGGATCAGGCGCAGCAGGTCCGTGCCGGAGGAGACTATCTGGCCCGGCTGGACGGAGCGGGCGGAGATGATGCCGTCGTCGGGCGCCCGGAGCGTCGCGAAGCCGAGCCGCAGGCGGGCGGCGTCCCGGTCCGCCTCCGCGGTGGCCAGCCGGGCTTCGGCGCTGGCCAGGGTGGCACGCAACTCGTCAGCATTGCTCGAGGAAATCAGGCCCTGCTTCACCAGGGTGGCACCCCGCTCGGCGTTGGCTCGCGCCAGTTCGAGGCTGGCCTTCGCCTCAACGACGCTCGCGTCGGCCTGGCGGGCCTGGACTTCCAGCGTCCGCGTGTCGAGGCGCAGCAGCGGCTGGCCGGCCCGGACGGCGTCGCCCACCTCCACCAGCACCTCGGCCACGCGGATGCCGGTGAGCTCGACGCCCAGGAACATTTCCTGCCAGGCGGCCACGGAGCCGGAAACGGCGATGGTGCGCTCCATGGGCTGGCTCGCCGGGCTGATGGTGGTCACGACCAGGCTCGGCGTCACTGCAGGGGGTTCAGGGGCGCCTCCGCAGCCGGCGAGCAGGCCGGCCAGCAGCAGCGTGGCCCGGGAGCGGGAAGGCAGCGTGGGACGCATCATTCAGGTCATTCTTATCGACAAAGTGCGATTAATTGTAACGCAACGTCATTGCCGGTGGGTCGCTTGCCCCACCCGGCGCGGTACAGTGCCCCACCCTGACCGCGCGAACCAGTTCCCGGCCTTCCATGACCGTCATTACGTCCAGCGACAACCCCCGCTTCCGGGAGTACCTTGCCCTCGCCGAGTCGGGCCGGGACCGGCGCCAGGCCGGCCTGGCCCTGATCGACGGCCTGCACCTCATCGAGAGCTACCGCCAGCGCATCGGGCCGCCGCGCCAGCTGCTCGTCAGCACCGCCGGCAAGAGCCGCCCGGAAGTCGCGGCATTGCTCGCCATGCTGCCACTGGTGCCCTGCGTCGAACTCAGCGATGCGTTGTTCCGCCGCCTGGCGCCGGTGCAGACGCCCACCGGCATTCTCGGCGTCATTCCCATTCCGGACCGCCGGCCGCCACCTGCCAATCCGGAACCCTGCGTACTCCTGGAGGACGTCCAGGACCCCGGCAACCTGGGCTCCATCCTGCGCTCCACGGCCGCCGCGGGCATCCGCCAGGTGTACCTGTCGGCCCAGTGCGCCGACCTGTGGTCACCCAGGGTGCTCCGCGCCGGCATGGGCGCGCACTTCCACCTGGAGTGCTTCGCCGGAGTGGACCTGGCTGGATTCGCTGCAGCATTCCCCGGCCGGCTGATAGCCACCCACCTGGCCGCCCGCCAGTCGGTCTTCGCCACGGACCTCACGGGCCACATCGGGCTCATCTTCGGCAACGAGGGCGCGGGACTGTCCCGGGGGGTGCTGGATGCGGTGGACACGGTAGTCGCGATCCCGATGCCAGGCCGGACGGAGTCCCTCAACATCGCGGCCGCCGCGGCGGTCTGCCTGTTCGAGCGCGTGCGTCAGTTAGGATAACGGGCAGAAGAACATTCGCACCATGGAACAGACCCACTTTGGCTTCGAGACCGTGCCCGCCGCCGAAAAAGCGGGACGGGTGCGCGCCGTGTTCGATTCGGTCGCGGCCAACTACGACCTGATGAACGACCTCATGTCGGGCGGGCTACACCGGCTGTGGAAGCGCTTTGCCCTGGGCCGGACGGCGCTCCGGCCGGGCGACCTGGCCCTGGACGTGGCCGGCGGCACCGGCGACCTGTCGGCCGGCATGGCGCGCCAGGTGGGCGCCGCCGGGCTCGTGTGCCACACCGACGTCAACCGGGAGATGCTGGACATCGGCCGCCGCCGCCTCGTGGATGCGGGCCTGTTTGCCAACGTGCGCACGCTGCAGGCGAACGCGGAACACCTGCCCTTCGCCAACTCAAGCTTCCACTGCGTGACCATCGGTTTCGGGCTGCGCAACGTCACCGACAAGCCGGCAGCGCTCCGGGAGATGGCCCGGGTGCTGAAGCCCGGCGGCCGCCTGCTGGTGCTCGAGTTCTCGAAGCCGGCGGTGAAGCTGATCGAGCCGTTCTACGACCTTTATTCATTCCGCATCCTCCCCTGGCTCGGCGAGGTCGTGGCCCACGACGCGGCCAGCTATCGCTACCTGGCCGAGTCCATCCGCATGCACCCGGACCAGGACACGCTGCGCGGCCTCATGGAAGGTGCCGGCCTCGAGGACGTGCGGTACCACAACCTGAGCGGCGGCATCGTGGCGCTGCATGTCGGCTTCCGGTACTGAAATCACCGTGGATCTGCCCTTCTCCTCCGTGGCATTCCGGCCCGTCGAACTGCTGATCAACAGGGGCGTCGGCCTCTCCTCCACGGCCCGGGCCATGGCGGTCGCGCTGGAGGCCCGGTCGCTGGACGTGCGGCTCGACGGTACGCCCCTGGCCCTGAGGCTCTCGGCCCGGGACGGACAGGTGCGCGTCACCGCGCCGGGCGACGGGGCCGCGGCGGCCACGCTGGCCGGCCCGCCGCTCGCGATGATCCGCCTGCTAGGCGGCGATCCCCAGGCCCTGATCCGCGAAGGCGAGGTGCGCATCACCGGCGATACCGACATCGCCAACCAGTTCCGGGACCTGCTGCACATGGCGCGCCCGGACCTGGAGGAAGAGCTCTCGAAGCTGGTGGGCGATCCCGTCGCCCACCAGGTCGGTAACCTGGCCCGGGGCTTCGCCGACTGGGGCCTGCGCGCCGCCGAATCCCTGTCCCGCAGCGTCGGCGAGTACCTCACCGAGGAACGGCGCACCCTGCCCACCCGCGTGGAGGTGGACGAGTTCTACCGGGACGTGGACCGGGTGGCCAACGACGTGGAGCGGGCCGAGGCGCGGCTCGCACGCCTGAAAGGAAAATGGGGACATGCCTGATTTTGGCGACGCCAAAATCAGGCATGTCCCCATTTCCCCATGAACCGCGTGCAGCTCCTCGTCCGCCTGGTTGCGATCCAGCGAGTCCTGGTCCGGCACGGCATCGACGAGCTGCTCGCCGAGTCCGGGGTCCTCGGGCCCGCGCGGCTGCTGTTCCACCTGAATCCCGCCACCTGGGGCCCGCGCCGTTTCGCCGCGCCCCGGGGCGTCCGGATCCGCCAGGCGCTGGAGGACCTGGGCCCGATCTTCGTGAAGTTCGGCCAGTCCCTGTCCACGCGGCAGGACCTGCTGGCGCCGGACATCGGCCAGGAGCTGGCGAAACTGCAGGACGAGGTGCCGCCCTTCCCCGCCGAGCAGGCCCTGGCGGAGGTGGAGCGCGGCTTCGGCTCGCCCGCCGAAACGGTATTCGCGAGCTTCGACAAGGAGGCGCTCGCGGCCGCGTCCATCGCCCAGGTGCACGCCGCCCGCCTGCACTCCGGCGAGGACGTGGTGGTGAAGGTGCTGAGGCCCCGGGTCCGCCAGCTGATCCAGCAGGACCTGGAAGTCATGTATACCGTCGCGCGGCTGGCCTGGCGCTGGTGGCCCGATGCGCGCCGGCTGCGGCCGGTGGAGGTCGTCCGCGAGTACGAGAAGACGATCCTGAACGAACTCGACCTGCTGCGGGAAGCGGCCAACGCGACCCAGCTCCGCCGCAACTGGCGGGGCTCGCCGCTGATCTACGTGCCGAAGGTGTACTTCGATTACTGCCGCGAGAGCGTGATGGTGATGGAGCGGATCCGCGGCATCCCCATCGACGACCTGGCCGCCCTCAACGCCGCGAACGTGAACATCCCGAAGCTGGCGGCGAACGGCGTGGAGATCTTCTTCACCCAGGTCTTCCGGGACAATTTCTTCCACGCGGACATGCATCCCGGCAACATCTTCGTGGACGCCAGCACGCCGGATAACCCCCGCTACTGCGCCGTGGACTTCGGCATCGTGGGCTCCCTCGAGGAGCGGGACAGCCGCTACCTGGCGGAAAACTTCCTCGCCTTCTTCGACCGGGACTACTACCGGGTCGCCAAGCTGCACGTGGACTCGGGCTGGGTCCCGGCCGGCACGCGGGTGGACGAACTTGAATCCGCCGTACGCACCGTCTGCGAACCTATCTTCAGCAAGCCGCTCAAAGAGATTTCGTTCGGCCAGGTTTTGCTGCAGCTGATCTCGGTGGCCCGGCGCTTCGACATGGAAGTGCAGCCCCAGCTGATCCTGCTGCAGAAGACCCTGGTGCAGATCGAAGGCCTGGGCCGGGTGCTCTACCCGGACCTGGACATCTGGCAGACCGGCAAGCCGGTCCTCAAGGCCTGGATGATCGAGCAGACCGGGCCCCGGGCCACGCTCCGGCGCCTGCGGCGGGAGTGGCCGGACCTGCGGTACGCGCTGGAGAAGCTGCCGCTGGTGGCCAGGAAGCTGGTGGACGACGCCCTGGAAGGCCCGCCGACGATGCGGGCCGGCGCTACCGGCAGGGGGGTCGCGGGCGACCCGGGCGAGACGCCCGGCCAGTTCGCGCCTGGCGTCAGGAGCTACGGGGCGACGGCCGGAGGCGCCCTGGTCATCGCCGCGGCGGTCTGGCTGGGACTGGATACCCCGCCCGGGTGGGTGGGCTGGCTACTGGGCGCATCGGGTGCTCTAACCCTTTGGTGGGGAAGGCCCAAGATGTAGATACTGTCTATACAGTGTAGAAAGGAAAGCACGTGCATTCAGGCCAGCGCTTCGGTCTCATCGGCCTGGAACCCGGGGTAGCCTCCCGCCACGTCTGGATCCTCCTCTACGCCGCTTACGTCACCATCGGCCTCGCGACCTTCGACGCGTTCGCCACCCCCTACGTGCTCAGCACGGCCCTCGGCATCCCCATCACCGAGCAGGGGGCGGTGGTCGGCCGGCTGAACGTCTACACCGAGATCGTCCTGCTCGTCGTCTTCACGCCCCTGGGCGTCCTCTCCGACCGGATCGGCCGGCGCGCCGTGTATGCCTTCGGCTTCATCTGCCTGGCGGCCGCCTACGCCCTGTTCCCCTACGCGGGCTCGGAAACCGAGCTGGCCCTGATCCGGGTGATCTACTCGGTGGGCCTGGGCGGCGTCACCGGCATGATCGCGACGCTGCTGGGTGACTACGCCGTGCCCGGCGACCGGGGCAAGCTGACCGCCATGACCGGCATCCTGAACGGGCTGGGCGTCGTGACCGGCGCCATCTTCCTGGCCCGCCTGCCCCAGGTCTTCGCCGAGATGGGCTACAACCAGTTCCAGGCCGGGCAGTTCACGCTCTGGATCGTGGCGGGCCTCTGCCTGCTGTCGGCGCTGGTCGTGGCCGCGGGCCTGCGCAAGGGAACACCCGTCGCAAAGGAAGACCGGCCGCCGGTCCGGGAGCTGTTCCGCTCGGGCTTCGACCTGGCGCGGAAGAATCCCCGGATTGCCGTGGCTTACGCGTCGGCGTTCGTGGCGCGGGGCGACCTGGTGGTGGTCGGCACCTTCCTCGTGCTCTGGGGCAAGGTGGCGGCGGTGAATGCCGGCATGGAGCCGGCGGCGGCCATCGAGGCCGGCCGGCTGCCCTTCGTCATTGCCCAGTCGGCGGCCCTGATGTGGGCGATCGTCGCGGTGTTCCTGCTGGACCGCTTCCACCGCATGACCGGGCTTGCGGTCTGCATGGGCCTGGCGGCCGTGGGCTACCTCTTGCTGATCTTCGTCGAGGACCCCCTGGACAAGGCGAACATCCCGTTCTTCCTGCTCCTCGGGATCGGCCAGATCAGCGCGTTCCTGGGCTCCACCACCCTGATCGGCAAGGAGGCGCCGGCGGCGCAGCGCGGCTCGGTCATCGGTGCCTTCAGCGTGGCAGGCGCGCTCGGCATCCTGATCACGAGCGGCATCGGCGGGACGATCTTCGACAGCATCGACCCCAGGGCGCCCTTCATGCTGCTGGGCGTGATGAACCTGGCGGTGCTGGCGGCCGCGGTGCTCGTGCGGATCTACGCGCCCGGGCCACCCATGGCCCGGGAGTTCCAGCTGGCGCCAGCCCCGGCGTCCGGCTAGTCAGTCCTTGTAGTTCTCGTAGAAGACGTAGCTGGTCGAGTAGTCGCTGACCTCGAAGTACACCTTCTTCTCGCCCGGGTCCTTCAGCCAGTTGAAGTTCTCGTCCACCACGCCATAGCCATAGCGGAACGACCGGGGCTCGTCATCCGAGGTGCCGATGCCGGTGCTCATCTTGTCAATCTGGATGAAGCGCATGGCCAGCTTCTCGCCCGTGTAGACGTCCAGCACCCCGTCTGTGCCGGTCCAGTTCTGGACGCCACGGCCGAACTTGTTCTGCTGCTCCTGGGTGCACCCGGCCAGGGCGAGGGATGCCGCCAGGGCCGCGGCAAGTGCGGAGATCTTCATGGTTTCACCTCTCAAGCAGGCTGCGGAGCATCCAGGCCGTCTTCTCGTGCACTTCCAGGCGCTGGGTGAGCAAATCGGCAGTGGGCTGGTCATTGGCGGCACTCACGAGGGGGAAGAGTTCCCGCGCCGTGCGCGCCGTGGCTTCCTGGGCGGCTACCAGGTGGCGAACCATGTCGGTGGCCTTCGGCACGCCCTCGACCTCCTTGATCGACGCCAGCTTGACGAACTCCCGGTAGGTACCCGGCGCCGGGTGCCCGAGCGCGCGGATGCGCTCGGCGATCAGGTCCAGCGCCGTCCACTGCTCGGTGTACTGGCCCATGAACATCAGGTGCAGGCTGTTGAAGTCCGGCCCGGTGACGTTCCAGTGGAAGTTGTGGGTCATCAGGTACAGCGTGTAGCTGTCGGCCAGCAGGGCGGACAACCCCTTCGCGATCTTCTCGCGGTCACGGGCACTGATGCCGATGTCGATGGACGGGGCCTTGTTCTTGCCGGATTTCATTGTCGGTCTCTCCGTCGCCAGGATTTCAAGCTTACGGCACGAGCTCTAGCATCGCTCCCGTCGGGCGGGCCCGGCCAATTAAATATACCGGGCTCAATCTTCGGGAAAACCGATCAGGCGGCCAGGTGGCATAGCGGCTGACTGGCGGGAGCATGACGCGTAGTCTTACCGCCTGGAAGGTGCCCCATGCAAGCCCTCACCCGCAGTGCCGGCTACGCCGCCCTCGTGATCTTCACCGCGTTCGCGATGCATAACCTCAATGGCGCCTTCATCGAGCCGCGCTATCTCGGCTTCGGCTCCTACGCCGACTACGCGGACCTCGGGAAGCTGATGAACGCCAGCCGGGCCGTGCCCTGGCTGCTGTCCGGCCTCGGCCACGTGGCCACGGGCTTCGCCATGGTGATCCTCGGGCTGGGCGTACACGCCCGCTACCGTGACCAGCGGCCCGCCGCGGCGCAGGTCGCCCTCGCCGCCGCCATGCTCGCCGCGACGGGCTTCCTGCTGACGGGCATCTCCCACGTCATCGGCCGGCAGACGCTGTTCCTGCTGAGCGATGCCAATCCCGACCTGCAGGAATCGGCCTACATGACCGCCACCGTGGTGCGCATCTGGGTGAACGGCCTCGCCCAGATCGGCCTCGGGTGGTTCGCCGTGCAGCTGTCCTGGCTGGGGTGGAAGACCGGCACGCTGCCCCGGTCGTTCGTGCTGTTCGGCTTCCTGTCGGGGGCCGCGGGGCTGCTGATGGCCGTGGCCTACATCCCGATATATCTCTTCACAGTGCTGGTGTGGGCGTTGTGGCTGGCAGTGGTGTGGCGGGCGCTGGTCGCGCCTGAAGGCGCTCCTACGGGGCCGCGCGTAATTCCCTGAGGAATTCGACGGGGTCCTTGCCGGCTTCCAGGTGCTCGACCAGGGCCGAGCCCACGATGACGCCGTCCGTGTGGGGCGCCAGGTTCCGCACCTGCTCCGCGCGACGCACGCCGAAGCCGGCGCACACAGGCAGCTTCGTCAGGGCGCGGACGCGCTCCAGGTAGGCGGGCACTTCCGGTGGCAGCTCCTTCGCGCCGCCGGTGATGCCGGCCACCGTCACAGCGTAGACGAAGCCGCGGCTGGCGGTGCACAGCGTCTTCAGGCGCTCCGGCGGCGTGGCGGGTGTGACCAGCTGGATGAGCGCGAGGCCCCGGGCGTCGAGGGCCGCCACGAAATCGGCACTTTCCTCCAGGGGCAGGTCCGGCACGATGAAGCCGCACACGCCGGCAGGCACGCAGGCGGCGGCCAGCTGCTCGTAGCCCAGGTTCAGCAGCGGGTTCAGGTAACTCATCAGCACGATGGGCGCGTCGAAGGGCGCTGCGGCCGTGAGCTCCTTCAGGATCCAGCGCAGGCTCACGCCCGAGGCGATCGCCGCATGGCTGGCGCGCTGGATGGTGACCCCGTCGGCCATGGGATCGCTGAAGGGCACGCCGACCTCCACCACGTCGGCCTCTCCCGCAATCGCCTTCAGCGTGGCGATGAACTGGTCCTTCTGCGGATAGCCGGCGGTGATGTAAGGCACCAGCGCCGTGCGGCCGGCGGAGGTGGTGGCGCGGATCGCGGCGGTGATGCGCTCGTGGGGCTGCAGCTGATTCATCCTGGGCTTCGCCGGGCTCACTGGCCGGCCTCCGCGAGGATCTTCCTCGCACCGCCGAACACCTGCGACAGGGTCGGCATGTCCTTGTCGCCCCGGCCCGAGAGGCCGATGAGGATTGTCTTGCCGGGATTCCTCACCGCCCACTGCCGCGCGCCCGCGAAGGCGTGGGACGACTCGATGGCGGGCAGGATGCCTTCGGACGAACAGCACTCCCGGAGCGCGTCCAGCGCCTCGTCGTCGGTGGCGCTTACGTAGGTCACCCGGCCGATCGCCCGGAGCAGCGCGTGCTCGGGACCGACGCCGGGATAGTCGAGGCCGGCGGAAATGGAGTGGGTCTCCTGCACCTGGCCTTCCTCGTCCTGCAGCAGCATGGAGTAGGTGCCGTGGAGGACGCCGGGCCGGCCGGTGGCGAGGGTCGCCGCGTTGTCACCCAGCTTCGCGCTGCGCCCGCCCGCCTCCACGCCGATGAGTTCAATCGAGGCATCGCCCACCAGAGGGTGGAAGAGCCCGATGGCGTTGGAGCCGCCGCCCACGCAGGCGAAGACGGCATCCGGCAGGCCGCCGGTCCGCTCGATGAACTGGGCGCGGGCCTCCCGGCCGATCACGGACTGCAGCTCCCGCACGAGGAGCGGATAGGGATGCGGGCCCACGGCGGAGCCCAGCAGGTAGTAGCTGCCATTGGGGTCGGAGACCCAGTCGCGGAAGGCCTCGTCGATGGCGGCGCGCAGCGTCCGGTCGCCGCCCTTCACGGGCACCACCTCGGCGCCGAGCTGCACCATGCGCTCCACGTTGGGCGCCTGGCGCTGCACGTCCACGGCACCCATGTAGACGATGCAGGGGATGCCAACCCGCGCGCAGGCGGCGGCCGTGGCCACGCCATGCTGGCCGGCGCCCGTCTCCGCGATGACGCGCTGCGCGCCGAGGCGCTTCGCCAGCAAAGCCTGGCCGAGCGCGTTGTTGATCTTGTGCGCGCCCGTGTGGGCCAGGTCCTCGCGCTTGAGATAAACGTTCGCACCCCAGCGGCGGCTAAGCGTTGGCGCGTGGCTGAGCGCGGTCGGCCGGCCCACCCACTCCCGCAGCTCACGGCCCAGTTCGGCCTGGAAATCCGGATCGCCGAGGAAACGGCGCAGGCCGGCCTCGAGGCGCTCCAGCGCGGGGATGAGCGTTTCCGGCGCGTAGCGCCCGCCGAAGGGCCCGAAGCGGCCGCGGGCGTCGGGCAGTTCCCCCGCCACGAGGCGCTTCAGGAGACCGGCGCGCTCCGCCGGGGCGATCAGTTCAGCCTGCATGTGCCTGCTCCGCTTCCCGCACCGCCTGGAGAAAGGCGGCGATGCGGCCGACATCCTTCACGCCGCGCTTCGATTCCACGCCACTGCTCACGTCCACGCCCCACGGCCGCACCGTGGCGATCGCCTCGCCCACGTTATCGGGCGTCAGGCCGCCGGCCAGCACGAGCTTGTGCGCCCGCGCGAGTTCCGCCGCGCGCTGCCAGTCGGCGCGCGCGCCCTGGCCGCTCACCGCGGCCTCGAACAGCACCGGCTCGTCGGTGGCCGGGGCCAGCGGCTGCGCGTCCCGGTAGACGGGCAGGCGGCCGAAACGCTCCGCCACGTCGAGCCCGGCGAAATCCCCGGCGTCCGTCTGCAGCCAGTCCGGCTCGAACCCGTCGGCCACCGCCTGCCACTCCGCCGCCGCGGGGTGGCGCATGACGGCCACGCGGATCACGACGGGGGACAGCGCTTCGCACAGCTGCCGGGCCCGCTTCGGCGTGACCCGCCGCGGCGATTCCGCAAACACGAAGCCAACCGCGTCCGCGCCGGCCTCGACCGCGGCGGCCACGGCGCGCGGGGTCGAGAGCCCGCAGATCTTCACGAACAACCTCACGACCGACGTGCCAGCTGTCCCGCCGACTCGAAGGCGGAGGCCCGGCCCGCCGCCAGCAGCTCGCCGGCGAGCCGGCCAGGGTCGCTGGCCCGCATCAGCGCGGTACCGACCAGCGCCACGTCGTAGCCCAGGCCAGCCACCCGGGCGGCCTGGCCGGGGGACTCGACGCCGCTCTCGGCGACCGTGGGCACGCCCCGGGGCAGGTGCGGCGCGAGCCCGGCGAAGCGTCCGAAGTCCACCTGCAGGGTGCGCAGGTCCCGGCAGTTCACGCCGAGCAACGTGCGGCAGCGGCCATCGACAACGGCGGGGCCGGCGGCCCTTATGACGGCCACGGCCCGGTCCAGGTCCGGCCTGTCGAAGACCTCGACGAGCGCGAACAGCCCGAGCTGGTGCGTGGCGCGCAGCATCTCCCGGAGCTCCCGGTCCCCCAGCATCGCCGCGATGAGCAGCACGCCGCCGGCGCCGGCCACGCGCGCCTCCAGCAGCTGGTAGGGAGACACCAGGAAGTCCTTGCGCATGGCGGGCACGGTGGCCGCGGCGGCGACTTCCTTCAGGTGGGCCAGGTCGCCGGCGAACTCCTCGGGCTCGGTCAGCACCGACAGCGCAACGGCACCACCCTGCACGTAGTTGCGGGCCTGGGCGGCGATCCGCAGCGCGCTGGCGGCCAGGTTGCCTGCGGAGGGGGAGCGGCGCTTCACCTCGGCAATGAGGTCGAAGCCCTGGGGTGACAGGCGAAGCGCCGGCGGGGGCGGCAACCGGCTCGCCCGCCGGGCAAGGGGTTCGGCCGGGCGGCGCGTCTCGGCCGCGTCGGAGCGGACGCGGCTGCTCGCCGCCATCCTGGCGAGGAAATTGCCGGCCGCGGCGCTCATGGCTTGTGCGCCCGCAGGCGGTCCAGCAGCGCGCCGCCACCGCCCGAGGCCAGCGTCCGGCGGGCCAGCTCGACACCACGGCGCAAGCCGCGGGCGCGACCGGTGAGGTCCAGGGCGAGGCCTGCGCCAAGCACCAGCGCGTCCCGGTGCGGGCCGGTATCCCGGCCCGTCAGCACGTCCTCGATGGCCCGCGCGTTGGTGGCCGCGTCGCCGCCCTCCAGATCCGAGGGCAGGCACCGGGGCGTGCCGTAGTGGGCCGGATCGCGCTTCTGCCGCCGCACCAACCCGGGCCGCACGTCGAACACGGTGAACGGGCCCACGGGCGTCGCCTCGTCCCAGCCGGGCTCGCCGTGCACGACGAAGCAGCGCTGGATGGGCATGCCCGCCAGCGTATCAGCCAGCAGCCGCGCCGTGGGCAGGTCGAAGGCGCCGATCATGGAGAAGGGCGGCGCCGCGGGGTTGGTGAGCGGCCCCAGGATGTTGAATACGGTGCGCACCCCAAGCGCCCGGCGCACCGGCGCGATGGCCTTCATCGCGGGATGGAAGTTGGGCGCGAAGAGGAACGTGAAGTTCGTGGCGTCGAGCAGCGCCCGGGCCGCGGCCGGGTCAACCGGGAGGGTGATGCCGAGCGCTTCCAGCACGTCCGCGCTGCCGGACTTCGACGAGACGGATCGGTTGCCGTGCTTGATCACCGGCAGGCCGCAGGCCGCCGCGAGCAGGGCCGCGCCGGTGGAGAGGTTCAGGCTGCCGGACCCGTCGCCACCGGTGCCCACAATGTCAGCGGCCGGCAGGCCCGGCGGCAGGTCGAAGCGGCGGGCGAGGCCCCGCATGGCCGTGGCGAATCCGCGCACTTCCGCCGCCGTCTCGCCCTTGGCCCGGAGCGCAACGAGCAACGCGGCGGCCATGGGGGGCGGCAGGTTCTCGTCGGTGAGGGCGCGCAGCAGCTCGCCGGCGTCGGCTTCGGACAGTTCCCTGCCCGCCAGGAGATGCTCGAGCCTCGCGGTGAGGGTGGTCATGACGGCCGGGCCGTCATCGCGAGGAAGTTGCCCAGCAAGCGATTGCCCTCGGGGGTGAGCACGCTCTCGGGATGGAACTGTACGCCCTCCATCGGCAGCTGCCGGTGGCGGACGCCCATGATCTCGCCCCGCTCGCTGCGTGCCGTGATCTCCAGCACGGCGGGCAGGCTGGCGGCCTCCGCGGCCAGGGAATGGTAGCGGCCCGCCTGGAAGGGATTGGTCAGCCCCTCGTAGATGGTGCGGCCGTCGTGGTCGATCATGGAGGTCTTGCCGTGCATCAGCCGGTCCGCCGACACGATGCGCCCGCCGAAGTGCTGCACCAGGGACTGGTGGCCGAGGCACACACCGAGCACCGGCACACGGCCCTCGAAGGCCGCCAGCATCTGCAGCGACACGCCCGCGTCATCCGGACGGCCCGGGCCGGGCGAGATGCACAGGTGGGTCGGCTTGAGGGCGAGCGCCTGCTCGACGGTCAGTTCGTCGTTCCGGTACACCAGCACCTCGGCGCCCAGCACCAGGAAGGCCTGCACCAGGTTGTAGGTGAAGGAGTCGTAGTTGTCGATGAGCAGCAGCCGGGGACGCGCCGTGGAGACGTGAGTGGCATTCACAGCCCTTCCTCCGCGATGGAGAGGGACCGGCGCAGGATCTCGCTCTTGGCCAGCACCTCGTTGTATTCGCTCTCGGGCACGCTGTCGGCCACGATGCCGGCGCCGGCCTGGTACTGGTAGGTGTCGCCCCGGAAGATCAGCGTGCGGATGGCGATGGCCTGGTCCATGTCGCCATTGCTGCCGAAGTAGCCCACCGTGCCGGCGTACAGGCCGCGGCGCACGGGCTCGAGCTCGTCGATGAGCTCCATGGCCCGCACCTTCGGCGCGCCGACGAGGGTCCCTGCGGGAAAGGCGGCGGCGAAGAGATCGAAGGCATCCTTCCCCGCGGCGAGCTCGCCCTGCACACCGCTGACGATGTGCATGACGTGGCTGTAGCGCTCGATGCAGCGGTAGGGGTCCACGTACACCGATCCCGCAGAAGCCACGCGCCCCAGGTCGTTGCGGGCGAGATCCACCAGCATCACGTGCTCGGCGTTCTCCTTCTCGTCGGCCAGCAGCGACTGCTCGTGGCTGGAATCCTGCTCCGGGGTCGCCCCGCGGGGCCGCGTGCCGGCGATCGGCCGCAGCGAGGCGTGCCCGCGCCGCAGCTTCACCAGCGCCTCGGGCGACGAGCCCGCGACCTGGATGTCGCCCAGGTCCACGAAGAACATGTAGGGCGACGGGTTCAGCAGCCGGAGCGCCCGGTAGGTCTCGAAGGGCGACAGCGTGTGCCTGCCCGTGAACTGCACCGACAGCACCAGCTGGTAGACGTCGCCCCTGGCGATGGAGCCCTTGCTGGCGGCCACGGCACGCATGAACTGGTCACTGCTCAGGCTCTGGGCCGCGGGCGTGTGGCTGCCCTTCGGCGGCGCGGGCGGCAGTGCCCCGCGCAGGAGCTGGATCACCTGGCCCCGCAGCTTCTTCCGCTCGTCCTCGGGACCCGCGTGGAGCAGCGCGATCCGGCGGGTCAGGTGATCGAACACGAGCAGCGATTCGGCGGCAAGGTAGGCGGCCTCGGGCGCCACGGGGTTGTCGGGGCTCTGCGGCGCGTTGGGCAGCCGCTCGAAGTAGCGCACCAGGTCGTAGCCCGCGACGCCCACGAGGCCGCCGGCGAAGGGCAGGTCGGGGATCGCCGGGGCAAGCCGCGGCGCCATGGCGAGCGTGGCGCGCAAGGCCGCGAGCAGCTCGTCCCGCCCGGCAGGCCGGGGATGCCGCTGGCCGCCGGAGAGCATGCCCGTGGCGTCCAGCCGGAATTCCACGGCCTTGCCGAAGCCGAGGAAGGAATACCGGGCCAGGTGCGCGCCACCCTCGACGCTCTCCAGCAGGTACCGGGGCTGCAACGGCGCCAGCTTGAGCCAGGTGGACACCGGGGTGTCCAGGTCGGCGGCGATGTCGAAAGGTGGCTGCATGGTGTCGGCGGTCTTTGCGGGCGTCAAAAACTAAAAAACCCATCGTCGCTGCCGCGAGGATGGGTCATTGGGGTTGCTCGCCTTCTAACGTGTTGGGGGACGGGCTACGCCAAGCCGCTCCTTGCGGAGAGTGCCATGGGGCGCCACCACCAGCCGCGGGTTACCGGAAGCTTGTCCATACTGCAAGTATCCACGGGGGCTTCGGGGGCCGTCAAGGCGGCGGATGGCCGCATCCGGCAGGCGGGCGGGACCGGTCCGGCCTCGTGTACTATCCGGGCATGCTGGCAACCCGCGTAAGGCAGAAAGACAGCGTCTTCTACTTCGTCGCCTACCCGGCCGCCGACCTGCTCGAGAAGGTCAGGTTCATCAGCCGCTTCTATGCCGAGGGCGACAGGATCGCCGCGGAGGAGGTTGGCAGCGGCGACGAAGTCGGCCAGTTCATCGCCCGCATCGAGGCCACCGACAAGGCATTCCAGCGGCAGCTCTCGAAGAGCAAGGTCGCGGCCATCAAGAACTTCTACGACACGGCGGTGAGCCAGCCGCCAATTCCCGGCACGGTCCTGCTGTTCACCGCCGAGACCCTCCGCTTCGACCCCCTGGACCGGTACGAGAGCGTGGGGAATCTGGAAGTGCCCCAGGGACGTTATCTCATCATCGACGGGCAGCACCGGCTCGCGGCGCTCCATTTCTACGGCAAGGAACGCCCGCAGGACGCGAAAACCCTGCACGTGCCCTGCGTGATCTTCGATGGCAAGAGCGAGGACTTTGCCACGGAGATGTTCGTCATCATCAACTCGACGCCGACGCGCATCAACAAGAGCCACCTGGTCGACCTGTACGAGCGCGTCTCCTGGGCGGCGCCCGACAAGAAGTTCGCCGCCAGGATCGTGGAGCGGCTGTACCACGCGGGCGACAGCCCCCTGCGCTACAAGATCAACCGCCTCGGCAACCGCAGCAAGCAGGAGAAGTGGATCCTGCAGGCCGAGCTCTTCAGCGAGCTGCACAAGTGGGCCCAGGCCGACTGGCGCAGCCTGGCCCGTCGCGGCAACCTGGCCCGGGACACCGAGCGTTACTACGAGCGGGTGCGGGATTTCCTGAAGGCCGCGGAGAAGGTCTGGGGCGAGGCCTGGGGCAACCCGAACTCCATGGTCACGCGACCCGTCACCATCAAGGCCATGCTGCGCGTCTGCTTCGACCTCTGCCGGGAGGACGCGGAGCCGGCCGAGGGCCGCCAGCAGCGCTGGCAGAAGCGGCTGGCCCCCTGGGCCGAGCGGGTGCGGGACTTTCGCGCCGAGGGCTTCTACGAGCGCTTCCCGGCCAAGGGGCAGATCGAGCGGGTCGGCCGCATCCACCGGGAACTGGCCCGCAGCGCCCGCATCGAGGTCAAGCCCCGCAAGGGCCAGGACGACTAGCCGGGCCTCACTTTCCGACCCCCAGGAGGTCCACCTCGAAGGTCAGGGCCGAGCCGGGTGGAATGTTGTGCGTACCGCCATCACCGTAGGCCAGCGCGGGCGGGCAGGTGATCGAGGCCTTGCCACCCACCTTCATCATGGGAATGGCTTCCTGCCAGCAGGGAATCACAGCGGAAAGTGCTGTATCCAGCGGAGCGCCCCGCTGTCGCGAGCTATCGAACACCCAGCCATTGCGCAGCCTGCCCACGTAGGCCACCTTGACCGTCGAGGTCTTCGAGGCCTGGGCGCCCTTGCCCTTGGCGATCTCGCGGTAAACGAGGCCGCTCCTGGTCACGACAGCGTTCGGCTCTTTCGCTTTTCCTGTCACGTACGCCACCGACCGTGCCTGCTCGGCGACGCCGTTCTTCTGGATCCGGTCCAGCAGGTAGTTGGTGAGGTTCGAGAGTTCGGCCGCCGTAAAGGGTGGGGACTTGCCGGCGACGCGGTCACTCATCCCGCGAAAGATCCACTCAAGCTCCCTGGGATCCGAGGCTCCCACATTGGCAAGCTCATCGGCAATCGACGTGCCCCAGTGATAGAGCATCCGCTGGTCGGCAGTCTTGAATTCGGGCGGCTCCGCGAGACTGCGAAGCGGCACGATCATCGTGGCCAGGAGAATCCCTACAAAGGGCAGGCAGCGGCGCACCGGAGTCAGGCGCCGATTCATTCGAATCCTAATCATGGTCTTCTCCAAGGGCAGTTGTTCAGTCCCGGAGGATCTCCCGCGCCGCGTTGTGCCCCGGCACGCCGGTCACTCCGCCGCCCGGGTGTGCCCCGGACCCGCACAGGTACAGCCCCCGGATCGGCGTCCGGTAGTCCCCGTAGCCCAGCGCCGGCCGTGCCGCCCACAGCTGGTCCAGCCCCAGGGCACCGTGGAAGATGTCGCCGCCCGTGAGGCCGAAGCGCTCCTCCAGGTCCAGGGGCGACAGGGCGAGCCGGCCCAGCACGCTGGCCCGGAAGTTGGGGGCGTGCTTCGTCACCGTGTCGATGATCAGGTCCGCGGCCTCGTCCCGGGCGACGTGCCAGCTGCGGCCGTCCGGCAGGTGGTAATCGAAGTGCTGGCAAAACAGGCTCGCCACGTGGGCGCCCTTCGGGGCCAGGCTGTCGTCCAGGACCGAGGGAATCAGCATCTCGATCACCGGCTCCCGGGACATGCCGGTGAGACGCGCGTCGGCGAAGGCCCGGTCCATGTAGGCCAGTGATGGCCCGATGATGATGCCGGAGGCCAGGTGATCGCCGGGGGGCCGGTCGCCGAAGCGGGGCAGTTCCGACAAGGCGACGTTCATGCGGAACACGGCCGAGCCGCAGCGCCAGCCTTCCATGTGGGCGACGAAGTCCGGCGGCAGCGCCTCCCGGTCGAGCATCTTCAGGAACAGCAGCTTCGGGCCGACATTGGCCGCGACCCGCAGTGCATCGAACACCCGGCCGTCGGCGAGCTCGACGCCAGTGACGTGGCCCGCCTCGGTGAGCACCCGCTGCACGGGCGCCTCCAGCTCGATGTGCACGCCCAGGCGTGCCGCTTCCCGGGCCATGGCCTCCGTGATGGCACCCATGCCACCCACCGCGTGGCCCCACACGCCGGTCTTGCCGTTCACCTCGCCGAAGGCGTGGTGCAGGAGCACGTAGGCGCTGCCGGGCGTGTAGGGGCTGGCGTAGTTGCCCACCACCGCGTCGAAGCCGTACAGCGCCTTCACGGGGTCGCTCTCGAACCAGTTGTCCAGCATCTCGCCGGCGCTGCGGGTGAAGATCGCGTGGATCTCCCGCTGGGTCGTGAGGGGCAGCGCGCGGAAATCCCGGCCGAAGGAGATGGCGCTGAAGAGGTCCCGGAGCCGGTGCAGGTTGGTTGGGGGTGTCCTGAGCAGGGTATCGCGCAAGAGGTGCACGGCCCGGTCCAGCATGGCGAAGTAGTCCGGCAGGCGTGCCGCGTCCTTGCGGGAGAAGCGCGCGACCGCGGGCGCGGTCTTCTCCAGCCCGGGTCCCGCGAGCATGCCGTCCCCGTCCGGCAGCACCAGGAAGTTCTGGAAGGGCCGCTCCAGGATCTTCAGGCCGTGTTCCGCGAGCCGCAGGTCCCTGATCACCTTGGGATTCAGCAGGCTCACGGTGTAGCTGGCCGTGGAGTTGCGGAAGCCCGGGTGGAACTCCTCGGTGACCGCGGCGCCGCCCACCACGTGCCGCCGCTCGAACACGGCCACCTTAAGCCCGGCCTTCGCCAGGTAGCAGGCGCAGGTGAGGCCGTTGTGGCCGGCGCCGATGATCAGGGCGTCGAAACTGGCGCGCGTCTGCATGAGTCAGGTTCGCGTTTTCCGGCTTCTCTTGCGGGTCGCGCCGGTCGGCGCTCCTACTTTGGTTTCCAGGGCTTCCAGGATCGGAGAGGCAAGCCACATACGGCCCCAGTTCCGGCGTGTCGTCTCGCGCAGCAGGCCGGCCTTCTCCAGCCTCGCGATCGTCGAGCGCGCGGTTGGCACACTAACATCCAGGACGGTGGCAGCGGCGGCGGCCGAGATATAGGGATTCGCAAACAGTCGGTCCAGGAGGGCAGCCGCCCGCGGCGTTTTCGCCAGCTTCTCCCGCCACTGCTCCCTCAGGTCCGTCAGGGCCTTCGCCTGTCGCACCGCGTGACCGGCCGTCTCTGCCATGCCCTGCAGGAAGAACCGCAGCCAGGCGTCCCGGTCGCCATGGGTCCGAACCCGCTGCAGGCGGGCGTAGTACTCGTCCCGGTGGCTCTCGATGTAGTCCGAGAGGTAAAGCACAGGCGCCCGCAGGCGCCCTCGTTCGATGAGGAACAGGGTGATCAGCAGGCGGCCGATCCGCCCGTTGCCGTCGATGAACGGATGGATCGTCTCGAACTGCTCGTGCATCAGGGCGCACTGCACCAGGTCCGGGAAGGTGTCACGCTCGTGCAGGGACCGTTCCCAACGGTCCAGCGCCTCGTGCATCTGGGGGGCGGGCGGCGGCACGTACGCGGCCGTCGCCAGGGTGCTGCCGGTGGGACCGATCCAGTTCTGGGTCCGCCGGAACTCGCCCGCCGTCACCTGGGGCACATTGAGGCTTTGGAACAGGGCGCGATGCAGGTTCTTTACCAGGCGCAGCGACAGGGGCAGGGTCTTCAGCTCTTCAATGCCCCGATAGAGGGCGGCACCGTAGTTCAGGACCTCCCGGACGTCCCGCCGGCCCGGGTCGGGGCGACTGCCCTGCGCTTCCTCCAGCAGCACGTCCGCCAGGCTCGCCTGGGTGCCCTCGATCCGGCTGGACAGCAGTGCCTCCCGGCGCACATACGGGGTGATAATCAGATCCGGATTGGGCAGGTGGCCGACCAGGCCCGAAAGCTCGCTGAGAGCCGCGTCGGCACGGGAGAGCAGCAGGACCAGCTCCGGGGTGTACTGGATCTTCGGCGGCAGCGCACTGGGCACAAAGGCCTGGTAGCCCTGGGCCGTGCGGACCAGCTTGCCGGCAGGGTTCGGCTTGAATGCCCTGGGATCCATGCCAGGGAAGCATAGCAGCGGGCTTTGAAAAAAACAGGCCGTTTTTTTCAAAGCCTCCCACAGCTTTGAAAGAAACTTTCAAAGCTCCCGGCTTCAGCCGGGTTCCCTTCCGGACGCGCCGGTCGGCGCTCCTACGCACTAAGATAGGAGCATGACCCCACCCGCCACGCCAGCGTCGTCCACGCCAACCCCCGCCGAAAAACGCGGCGACATCCAGTTCGCCGCCAAGGACGCGGGCCTCCGCAAGGACGTCCACGACCTGGGTGTCATCGTTGGCCAGCTCCTCGAGGAGCAGGGCGGTAGCCAGCTCTTCGGCCGGGTCGAGCAGGCCCGCCGCGCCGCCATCGATGCCCGGGAGGGCGATCCGGCGGGCATCCAGCGGCTGGAAGCACTGGTTGCTTCCCTGTCGCCCGCCGAATCCCAGGACCTGATCCGCGCCTTCTCGACTTACTTCCTGGCCGTCAACCTGGCCGAAACCGTGCACCGCATCCGGCGGCGGCGCGCCTACCTGCGGGAGGGCAGGCACCGGCAGCCGGGGGGCCTGGAGGACACGCTCTTCGACCTGAAGGACGCCGGCGTGTCCCTGGATGAAGTCCGCCAGGCCCTCACCATCCTGCACGTGGAGCCGGTACTGACCGCCCACCCGACGGAGCCCACGCGCCGCACGATCCTCCGCCGGCAGAAGGACATCGTGCGCCGGCTCATCGACATGCAGAACGACGCGCTCTCGCCCCGGGAGCTGTCGGCCGACCTGGAGAACATCCGGGACGACATCACCGCGATCTGGCAGACGGAGGAACACCCCACGGAGGCCCGCACCGTCGCGGCCGAGCACGAGCACATGCTCTTCTTCCTCACCGACTGCATCTACCGGATCCTGCCCGTGGTCTACGAGACCTTCGAGACCGCGCTGCAGGAGGTCTGGGGCGAGGCGGGCCGGGAGGTGGAGCTGCCGGTGATGGTCCGCATGGCGTCCTGGATCGGCGGCGACATGGTGGGCCGGCCGGAGATCACGGCCCGGACGATCCGCGACGCCCTGGCCCGCCAGCGCTCCCTGCTCCTGGACCTCTACCACCGGGAATGCCGGGAGCTTTCGGAAAAGCTGAGCCAGAGCACCTCCCGCGTGGGCGTTACCCCCGCGCTTGAGGAGCGCATCCGCCTGTATTCGGGGCATTTCCCCAACGCCCTCGGCATCACCCCGCTGCGGCACCGGGAGATGCGCTACCGGGTCTTCATGCGGCTGATGATGGCGCGGCTGGAGTCCACCTACACCGCCGGCCTCTACCCCTTCGAGTCGGCGGAGGAGCTCGCGGCAGACCTCCGGCTGATCGTCGCAAGCCTGGAAGCCAACCGGGGCCAGCACGCGGGGCTCTTTGCCGTGCGGCGCCTGCTGCGGCGGGTGGAAACCTTCGGTTTTCACTTCATGGCGCTCGACGTCCGGCAGGAGGCGCTGGTGAACCGCCGGGTCATCGGCCGTGGCCTGAACGAGCCCGGGTGGCTCGAGCAGTCGCCGGAGTACCGGCTGGAGCGGCTGCGGCGTGCGCTCGCTGCCAACGAGTCCCCCGTGGGCGAGCTCGACAACGAGGCCCGCCGGGCCATCGGCATTTTCGAGGCAATAGCCTTCTGCCGGCGGCGCTACGGCAAGCGCTCGATCGGGCCCTACATCATCAGCATGGCCGAGGGCGTGGACGACGTGCTCTCCGTGCTGCTCCTCGCCCAGTGGGGTGAGCTGCGCAAGCGGAGCGGCACCGTCCCCCTCGACATCGCGCCCGCCTTCGAAACCATCCATGGCCTCAGGGGCGCAGCCTCCCTGATGCGCCAGCTGTACGCGGAGCCCGTGTACCGGGAACACCTCACCGCCCGCCGCCAGAAGCAGACGGCGATGCCCGGCATCGCGGAGAGCAACGTGGAGAGCGACCTCACGTCGGCCCGCTGGGTGCTGCTGAAGGCCCAGCGGGAGCTGCTCGACACAGCCCGGACTGACGGGGTGGAGCTCTCGCTGTTCCACGGCCGGGGCGGCGCCATCGGCGCGGGCGGCGGCAAGGCCCACGTGGACATCCGCTGCGCGCCGGCGGGGGCCGTGGTGGGCGGCGTGCGCGTCATCGAACAGGGTGAGCTGGTGGCGAACAAGTATGGCGTGCGCGCGATTGCCCTGCGCACCTTCGACCAGGCCCTTGCCGCCGGCGTGCAAAGCCTGGTGCGACCGGGAAGGCCGCCTGCCGCCGGAGGGCACCGGGACTGGGAGGACGCGATGCAGGTGCTGGCGGACGCGTCCCGGGCCCACTACCAGGGCCTGGTCCTGGAGTCACCCGGCTTCGCGGAGTACTACCGCCTGGCGACCCCCGCCGACGTGATCGAGCAGATGCGCCGTGGCACCGGCGCCGAAGCGGGCCTGGCGGGGGGACAGCTTGCCGCCGCGGGCACTGCGCCCTGGGTTTTCGCCTGGACCCAGAGCCGGAACATCCTCCCTGGCTGGTACGGCTTCGGCACGGGCCTGATCGCCGCCCTCGACCAGTTCGGGGAGCCGACGCTGCAGGCGATGCACGACGGCTGGTATTTCTTCCGCACGCTGGTAGCGGACGTGGAAACGGCCCTGGCGAAGAGCGACCTGGCCGTCGCCGCGCGGTACTCGGCGCTCGGCGGCGAGCTGCACGAACGCTTCTTCCACCGGATCCGGGACGAGTTCGAGCGCACCACCGCCGCCGTCCTGCGGGTCAAGCAGCAGAAAGTCCTGCTCGAGCGCGACAACACGCTCCGCCGGTCCATCCGCCTGCGCAATCCCTACGTGGACCCGATGAGCGTCCTGCAGGTGGAGCTGCTGCGCCGCTGGAGGGAAACGGGGGACCAGGCGCTGTTCAACGCCCTCATCGCCAGCGTCAACGGCATCGCCCGCGGCCTGCAGGACTCGGGCTGAGAGCGCCGTGAAGGCGGCGTTCCTCGACTTCGATTCCCTCGGGCCGGGCGATATCGACACGTCGTCCCTCAAGGCCACCCTCCCGGACATCCAGCTGTATGCCTCGAGCACCGTGGAGGAGATCGACGCGCGCATCGCCGGCTGCGAGATCCTGCTCGTCAACAAGGTCGACCTGGACCGGGCGAGGCTCGCCGCCGCGGCACCAACCCTGAAGCTGGTCGTGCTCGCCGCGACGGGCACCGACAACGTGGACCTGGCCGCGGCCCGGGACCTGGGCATCGCGGTGGCCAACATCCGCAATTACGCGACCCCGTCCGTGGTCCAGCACGTCTTTGGCCTGGTGCTCGCCCTCACCCTGCGGCTGGACGAATACCGGCAACTGCTGCAGCGGGGCGCCTGGGAGCGGAGCCCGCACTTCTGCCTGCTCGATTACCCCAGCCGGGAGCTCGCCGGCAGGACCCTCGGCATCGTGGGCCACGGCCAGCTCGGCCAGGCGGTCGGCGCGGTGGGCCGGGCCTTCGGGATGCGGGTGATCGCCGCCCGCAGCCTCCGGCAGGGACCGGCCGGCGGCCACCCTCCGGATGCCGTCCAGGTGGACCGGCTGGAGCTCAAGGAACTGCTCCCCGTGGCCGACGTGGTCTCGCTGCATTGCCCCCTGACGCCCGCCACCCGGCAGCTCATCAACCGGGAATCGCTGGCGCGCATGCGCCGGGACGCCGTGCTGATCAACACGGCGCGGGGCGACCTGGTGGACACCGGGGCCCTGCTCGAAGCGCTCCAGGCCGGCCGGCTCGGTGGCGCCGGCATCGACGTCCTGGCAGAGGAGCCACCGGTGAGCGGCCACCCGCTGCTCGCCGCCCGCCTGCCGAACCTGATCGTCACGCCACACATTGCCTGGGCGGCGCGGGAATCCAGGCAGCGGGCCCTGGACGAAGTCGTCAGCAACGTCCGGGACTTTCTGTCAGGCGGACAGAGAAACCGCGTCGCCTGACCGTAGGAGCGGCTTCAGCCGCGACCGGGGGTACGATCCCAAGATTGGGTCGCGCCTGAAGGCGCTCCTACCCGCCGGTCCTGCAGGAGTTTCGCATGCTGTCGTTCGTCTTCCTGGCCTACGCCGTCATCCACATCGGCATCTGGCTCTGGGGCTGGAAGCTCTGGGCGGAGACCGGCCGGCCAGCGTCGCTCGCCATCGTCCTGGTTGGCGGCACCCTGCTTTTCTACGACAACCTCCGGATCGGCCTGGGCCGCTTCATCGGCGAGGGCGACCTGCTCTATGCGTTGTCAGTGCCCGCCTTTGCCTGGCACTGGTCGCTCCTGCCACTGCTGGTGATCGCCGCCGGTTCCATCGCGAGGCTGGCCGGGCTGCCATGGGCCCAGAACAAGATCGTCATGGGCGCCTTCTGCGTGGTCGCGGTGGCGCTCAGCATCCACGACATTCCCAAGATCTTCGCGATGGACCTGCACATCGCCTGCCTGGACGACACCATGCGTTACACCACGACGGTCAAGGAAGACCAGCTCTGCAGGCCGACGGACCCCCTGGTACCGAGCGGTGCCGACGCCGGGACCGTGGCGATCATCACCAACGTCTTCGTGCTGGGCGTCGGCCTAGCGCTGTGGATCCAGCGCCGCTGGGCCTGGATGGCGGTCGGCTCCGGCCTGATGTTCATCGCCGCGGGGGCGCTGGGGCGCAGCGCCTACGCCCTGCCCATCGCCAACTTCGGCGAAATCTGCATCACGCTGGGCCTCATCGTGACCTGCGCGCACTTCGCCCGGCTGAAGCAGCGGGGGACGGCCCGCGTAGGAGCGCCGACCGGCGCGACCGCTCTCCAGTCAGACCAGCCGGGTCGCGCCTGAAGGCGCTCCCACGTGGGATTCCGCCCAGTCGAGCACCGACGCCACCCGCGGCGCCGCCAGCCGGCGGGCCTGGGCAAAGCTGAGCCAGCGGTACTCGCTGTGCTCCGGGCGGCCGGTGTCGGGGCTCGGCAGCAGTTCGACCGTTTCCTGTGTTGTCCGCGCGAGGTAGTAGCGCGCCACCTTGCCGCGGCTGTAGGGGCCGGTGTCGATGTGCACATTGCCCCAGGGGAACTCCAGGCCAGTGATGCTGGACTCTTCCTGCACCTCCCGGAGCGCCGTCTGCTTCGGGGTTTCCCCCGCCTCCATCAACCCCTTGGGAAAGTCCCAGTGCCGGAACACCCGGAGCATGAGTACCCGGAGGCCGTCCGGCGTGTCCCGCAGGATCACGGCGCCGCAGGACATCAGCTTCGGCCTCTTGCTCACCGATCCCGGAGCACCGCGATGGGCGGCTCGTTGACGGCCTTGCGCGTGGCCAGGGTGCCGGTGATGCCCACGATCAGGGCGCCCGTGGCGAGCCCCAGGGGCCACAGCAAGGCGCTCACCGTGTACTCCAGCTTGAACGCATAGGTTGCCAGTCCCCAGCCGAGCAGCGTGGCGCCGACGGCGGCCAGCACGCCGGCCAGGCTGCCGAGGGTCACGAATTCAACGGCCACGCCCTGCAGGATCTTCCGGCGCGCGGCGCCGAGCGTGTGCAGGATGGCGCTCTCGAAGCGGCGCTCGTCCCGGGTGAGCTGGATCGCCGCAAGCAGCACCACGACGCCGGCCAGCAGCGTGAACAGGAACACGTACTGCACGGCCATTGACGCCTTGTCGATGACGGCACGGACCTGGGACAGGATCACCTCCAGGTCGAGGACGGTGACGCCGGGGAACTGCCGTACCAGCCGGCTCAGCATCTCCACCCGGTCCCGGGGCACGAACACGCTGGCCAGGTAGGTCTGGGGCAGGTCGGCCGACACTCCCGGCGACAGCACCACGTAGAAGTTGGGCTGGAAGGAATCCCACTCGATGGTCCGCAGGCTGGTAATGGGTGCGTTGATGTCCTCGCCGGCCACGTTGAAGGTGAGGCTGTCACCCACCTTGACGCCCAGGTTGGTGGCGAGTTCCGCGTCCAGCGAGAGCTGCAGCGGCCCGGCATAGCCCGCCCCCCACCAGGTGCCATCGGTCACCACGTTGCTGGCCGGGAGCGTGCCGGTCCAGGTGAGGTTGGCCTCCCTCTGCAGGAAGGCGGCGCCCTGGGCGTTGGCGACTTTCACTTCCTTTACTGGCGTGCCATTCACCGCGGTCAGGCGGCCCCGGATGAGGGGCAGCGAGACGGGCTCCTGCCCCACCTCTGCCTGGAAGAATGCCTTCAGGCCCGGGAGCTGGTCCGGCTCGATGTTGATCATGAACTGGTTGGGTGCATTGGCGGGCACCGTCTGCTCCCAGGTCTTCAGGATGTCGTTCCGCACGACGCCCAGCAGGAGCAGCACCATCAGGCTCAAGCCGAAGGCCACGATCTGCACCACGCTCTCGCCGCCGCGGCGGGCGATGTTGGCCAGGCCATAGCGCCAGGCGATGCCCGCGGCGCCGCGGAAGCGGCTGAGGGCCCGCACCAGCAGCCAGCCCAGGCCGAAGGCCACGACCGCCGTGCCCACGACACCGCCCGCGATCAGGCCCAGCAGCAGCGGATCCCGCACGATCACCAGCACGAGTGCACCGATGGCGGCCAGCGCCACGCCGTAGGTCACGGCCGCGCTGAGCCGGGGCGGCGGCAGGTCCTTGCGCAGCACGCGGAGCGGCGGCGTGGTACCGACGCTGAGCAGGTGGGGCAGGGCGAAACCGACCACCACGGTCGCCGCCGTCAGCACCCCGAGCAGGAAGGGCTGGCCCGTGGCCGGCGGCAGGACGAAACCGACGAACTCGGCGGCGATCACGGCCAGTCCGTACTGGGCGCCATAACCCAGCAGGACGCCGACGACGGAGGTCAGCGCGATGACGAAGGCCAGCTCCGTCACCGTCACCGCGATGACGAACGACTGCGTGGCACCCAGGGTCTTCAGCAGCGCGATGTTGTCCAGGTGCCGGAGCGCGTAGCGCCGGGCGGCCATGGCGGCCGCCACGGCGGCCAGGATGACGGTCACCAGGGACGCCAGCGTGAGGAAGCGCTGGGCCCGGTCGATGGCGGCGTTGATCTGGTCGCCGGCGTCTTCCCGGCCCCGGAGTGACTCGTCGGGCCGCAGCCGTGGCGTCAGCTGCTTGCGGAATGTCGCGATCTGCGCGTCGCTGCCGGCGTACATCTGGTTGTAGGTCACGCGGCTGCCCGGCTTCACCACGCCGAAGCTCGGCACGTCGGCCAGGTTCACCATCAGGCCGGGCGCCAGGTTGATGAAGCCGATGTTCTGGTCCGGCTTGTACTGCAGGACCCGGGTGATGCGCAGCGAACGTTCGCCCACGCTGACGCTGGCGCCCACTTCCAGGCCCAGGCGGCCGAGCAGGCCGGGCTCCGCCCAGGCTTCACCGCGGAGAGGCACGCCGGTGGCGGGGCGGCCGTTGCCAAACAGCGTGTCGGCCACCGTGAGCTGGCCCCTCAGGGGATAGGTATCGCTCACGGCGTCGATGGCCGCGAGGGTGGTCTGCTCGCCCGCGACCACGACCGTGGGAAAGGCCAGCGTCTCGGCGAACTCGAGGCCCAGGGCCCGGGCGTCGGACAGGTAGCCGGGGCTGATGGGGCCGGCTGAGCGCAGGACGAGGTCGGCCGCGAGCACCTGGCTGGCCTGGTCCTTCATCGCGCCGCCCACCCGGTCGGTGAAGAAGCCCACCGCCGTCATGGCCGTGACGGCCACGATGATCGCCGCGAGCAGGATGGACAGTTCCCCGGCCCGCAGGTCCCGGCGGAAGGCACGGAGCGCGAAGCCCAGGACTTTCATGGGAGGACTTTCACCCGCTGGCCATCATGCGACGACCCGGCCCGCCTCGACCTCGCCGGCCTCGACCCTGCCGGCCTCGATGCGGATCGTGCGGTCGCAGCGGGCGGCCAGGTCCCGCTCGTGGGTCACGAGGACCAGCGTGGTCTTCGCCTCGGCGTTGAGGTCGAACAGCAGGCGCCCGATGCGGTCCCCCGTGGCGCTGTCCAGGTTGCCGGTGGGCTCGTCGGCGAAGAGCACCTCCGGGCGCATCACGAAGGCGCGGGCGATCGCGACGCGCTGCTGCTCGCCGCCGGACAATTGCCTGGGGTAGTGGCCAACCCTGGCGGACAGCCCCACGTTGGCCAGCGTCTCCCGGGCCACCGCGGCGGCCCGGGCCTCGCCCGCCAGCTCGAGCGGCAGCATCACGTTCTCCAGCGCGGTCAGGGACTGCACCAGGTGGAAGGACTGGAAGACGAAGCCCACCCGGCGCGCCCGCAGCAAGGCCCGGCCATCCTCGTCCATGGCCGTGATGTCCTCGCCGCACAGCCACACGCGCCCCCGGGTGGGTTGGTCGAGGCCCGCGAGGATCGCAAGCAGCGTCGTCTTGCCGGCACCGGACGGGCCCACGAGCGCGACGGACTCGGCCCGGCCGATGTTCAGGCTGACGTCATCCAGGATGGTCAGTATCCCTTCGGGACTGCTAACCTGCTTGGTGAGGCCTGCGGCACGCAGCACAGAATCCATGCACTTCAACTTTCGACTGTCGGAATTGTCCGCCGCCGCGGCATTGCTGCTCGCGTTGCTCGTTGGTTCGCCACAGCTGGCAGCGGCCGAGCGGGGCCAGACCGTGCTCGTGGTGGGTGACAGCCTCAGTGCCGCGTTCGGCATGGCCCAGGAGGAGTCCTGGGTGGCGCTGCTCGGCGAGCGGCTGCGGGCCAAAGGTTACGGCTATGGCGTGGTGAATGCCAGCATCACGGGCGATACCACCACGGGCGGACTGAAGCGCCTGCCCCGGGCCCTGGACCTGCACCGGCCCGCCGTCGTGATCATCGAGCTCGGCGGCAACGATGGCCTGCGCGGCACGCCGATCGAGGTGATGCGCAGCAATCTCGCCCGGATGATCGAACTGTCCCAGGCGGCGGGCGCCCGCGTGGTCCTGGCCGGCATCCAGATCCCGACCAACTACGGCGGCCCCTACACCCGGGCTTTCGCGGGCGTGTACCCGGAGCTCGCCAGGCAGTACCGCACGGGGCTCGTGGACTTCATCCTGGATGGCGTCGCACTGGACATAAACCTGTTCCAGGCGGACGGCATTCACCCCACGGTCGAGGCCCAGAAGATCCTCCTGGACAATGTCTGGCCCGCGCTGGAGAAGGAACTGAAGGCGATCAGCGGGAAAACAGTCCGCCAATAGTCTGCTGGATTGCCGCAGCCGCGGCCCGCGGATCCTTCGCGTCCCGGATGGGACGGCCCACCACGATGTAGTCCGCGCCATCGCCGAAGGCCTGCTCCACCGTGACCACCCGCTTCTGGTCGTCGGCGGGCCGGTTCTCCACCGGCCGGATGCCGGGCGTGACCACCAGCAGCCGGCCGTCGATGGCCCGGCGCATGGCCGGCAGTTCGAGCCCCGACGCGACGACGCCGTCGCAGCCGGCCTCCAGTGCCCGGCGCGCCCGGGACAGCACGAGGGCCTCCACGTCGCACTTGAAGCCCAGGTCGTCGAGGTCGCCCCGGTCGAGGCTGGTGAGCACGGTGACGGCCAGGATCTTGAGGTCGCCCTTCGCGGCCGCCGCGGCCTCCATGATCCCCTGGTTGCCGTGGACGGTGGCGAAGGTCACGCCCCGCGTCGCCAGGAGGGCAATGGCGCGGCTGACGGTGGCGGGGACGTCGAAGAGCTTCAGGTCCGCGAAGACCCGCTTGTTCTTGCCTAGCAGCCAGTCCACCAGCTCGAAGTACCCGCCGGCAGCCATCAGCTCGAGGCCCAGCTTGTAGAAGGTGACCGAATCGCCCAGCTGCTCGACCACCCGCCGCGCGTCGGTGGCGTCGGGCACGTCGAGGGCGAAGATGAGGCGATCGCGGGGATCGGCGGCGTTGGTTGTCATTGGCATGGCGCGTAGTTTACGGAAGCCGTGCCCTCGGATCGACCAGTCGCTTGTAGGCAGAGAAGGCGTAGCGGTCGGTCATGCCGGCCACGTAGTCGGCCACCGCCCGCGCCCGGCCCGCCTCGCCCTTCTCTGCCTCCCAGGCCCGGGCCCGGTTCGCGTGCTCCCGGGGCATGGTCCTGACATCGGCCAGGAAGCGCTGGAACACCGCCTTCAGCATCTCCTGGGCGCGACTGGTGACGTCGATCACCTGCTCGTGACGGTAGAGGTGGCGGCGCAGGTAGCGCTTGAGCGCCAGGTGTTCCGCGAGGGTGGCCGGGCTCAGCGCGATCAGCGGCTTCGTGAGCGCCCGCACGTCGTCGCTGGAGTGGAGGCGGCGTACCCTTATGTTCCGGCGACTGGTCTCCACCAGGTCCGTGACCACCTCGTTGATCATGGCGCGGATGGTTTCGTGGATGAGCACCCGTCGCGGCACACTGCCCGCCTCCCGGACGACCCGTTCGTAGTGGCGCCGGAAGAGCGGCACGCTGCAGAGGGCGGCCTCGGACAGCAGGCCGGAACGCAGGCCGTCGTCCACGTCGTGATTGTTGTAGGCGATCTCGTCCGCCAGGTTCGCCACCTGGGCCTCCAGCCCGGGCTGGCCACGGGTCAGGAAGCGCTGGCCCAGCTCGCCGAGCCGGCGCGCGTTCCGCTTCGAGCAGTGCTTGAGGATGCCCTCCCGGGTCTCGAAGGTGAGGTTCAGGCCGGGAAAACCCATGTAGCGCTGCTCCAGCTCGTCCACCACCCGCAGGGACTGCAGGTTGTGCTCGAAGCCACCCCAGGGCTTCATGCACTCGTGCAGCGCATCCTCGCCCGCGTGACCGAACGGGGTGTGGCCCAGGTCGTGGGCCAGCGCGATGGCCTCGACCAGCTCGCCATTGAGGTCCAGGCAGCGGGCCACGGTCCGGCCGATCTGGGCGACCTCCAGGGAATGGGTCAGGCGGGTGCGGTACAGGTCGCCCTCGTGGTTGACGAAGACCTGGGTCTTGTAGACCAGCCTGCGAAAGCCGCTCGAGTGGACGATGCGGTCCCGGTCCCGCTGATACTCGCCCCGGTAGGGATGGGCAGGCTCCGGGTGCAGCCGGCCCCGGCTCTGGCTTTCCCGGGCGGCCCAGCGGGCAGGCCGGAGACCGGCCGCGCCATTCTTCACCGGACGAACTGCTCCCGGAGGTAGTCCACGAGCTCGTGGGACGGGTAGTCGCCAGTGATCCGCGCCGAACCGATACTGTCGAGGAGCACGAGGCGGATCTGGCCGGCAACGACCTTCTTGTCCATGCCCATGGCGGACAGGAACTTCCCGGGGTCCGCGGCCGGCGGGCTCACCGGCAGGTGGAGCCGCCTGAAGAGCCGCCGGATCCGGTCCACTTCCAGGGGGTCCACCGCACCCAGGCGCGCCGAGAATTCGGCGGCCATGCAGGTGCCGGCCGCCACGGCCTCGCCGTGCAGCCACTCCCCGTAGCCCGCCTGCAGCTCGATGGCGTGGCCGAAGGTGTGCCCGAGGTTCAGCAGGGCGCGGCGCCCGTGTTCGCGCTCGTCCTGGCCCACGATCTCGGCCTTCAGTTCACAGGAGCGGCGGATGACATGGCCCAGCGCGGCCGGGTCCCGGCGCAGCAGGGCTTCGGCCTGCGCCTCCAGCCAGGCGAACAGTTCCCCATCGGCAATCAGCCCGTACTTCACCACCTCGGCGCAGCCGGCGGCGAGCTCCCGGTCCGGCAGGGTATGCAGGGTGTCGGTGTCGGACAGGACGCAGATGGGCTGGTGAAAGGCGCCCAGCAGGTTCTTGCCGCCCGGGTGATTGACCCCGGTCTTGCCGCCCACGGCGGAGTCCACCTGGGCCAGCAGCGTGGTCGGCACCTGGATGAAATCGACGCCACGCTGGTAGATGGAGGCGGCGAAGCCTGCGATATCGCCCACCACGCCGCCGCCGAGCGCCAATACCACGCAGTCCCGCCCGAAGCGGGCCTCGACGAGGGCATCCAGCACACGATTCACGGTGGCCATGGTCTTGTGCTGCTCGCCGTCGGGGAGCACCGCCGTGGCAACACGGGAGCCCGCGAGCAGCGCCCTGACGGGCTCCAGGTAGATGGGACCCACGACATCGTTGGTCACCACCAGCACGTCCCGGTGCCGCAGGTGGGGCTCGAGCAGGTCCCGCCGGGACAGCAGGCCGCCACCGATCAGGATGGGGTAGCTCCGGACCCCCAGGTCCACGTTGAGCGTCACGAACATCAGGGCATGTTACGTCGGATTTCCCGGACCACCGAGGGGACCTTCCGGCCGTCCGTCTCGACGACCAGGTGCGCGATCTCGCGGTACTGGGGATCGCGGCTGGCCATGAGCCTGGTCAGGATTGCCCGCGGGTCGCCTGTTTTCAGCATGGGCCGTTCGCGGCCCCGCTTCGTGCGCCTGAGCTGCTGCTCGACGCTGGCGTGCAGGTAGACGACGAAACCGCGCTCCCGCAGGTGCCGCCGGCTGACGGGGTCCTGCGCGGAGCCGCCCCCGGTGGCCAGGACGATGCCCGGCATCTGCGTGAGCTCGTCGATGACCTTGGTCTCCCGCTGGCGAAACCCCGCTTCGCCCTCGCGCTCGAAGATGAAGGGAATGTCCACGCCACTGCGCTCCTCGATGGCGTCATCGCTGTCGATGAACTCCCGGCCCAGCTCGCCGGCCAGGCGCCGGCCCACGGCCGACTTGCCGGAGCCCATGGGACCGATGAGGAAGATGCTGCCCGTCGACATGGCGCGGAGTGTTGGGGATCGGGGCGGGAGCGTCAACGCCCGGCATTGAGCAGGCCCGAAAGAGAACAGGCCGGCTTGCGCCGGCCTGTTTGCCCGTTACTTCACCCCGAAGGCTGTCACGGAGGCGGTGGCTGGGCGCAGGCAGTCGCCGCGACACCCGGGGCACCGCTCGTATCCACGTCACCGAAGGGGCTCACGACGCCTGGCGGGGACGCGTTGACATTGCGAATGTCGGAGGCGAGGGCCTCCAGCTCGAAGGTCGCGGACTTGCCGAACTCGGTGCCCTGGACGGATGCCCGGGCCTGGATGCGCGCATCCAGCCAGAGGTTGTAGTTCTGGGGGTAAAGGACACAAACCCGGGCCCGGCCATCATTGCCCGTGGTTATCTGGGCCTGCGTGGTGCCGGCGCTCGCGAGGTTCGAGCAGGGCGAGCCAGCGGGCGCGTTGGCCGCCACCGGCGCAACAAGGGCGATGTTGCCGGCCTCCAGCAGGCCGCTGTTGTTCGTGTCTTCACCGGCATCCAGGATGCCGTTGAAATTGACGTCCTCGTCGGGACAGCTCAATGGACCATAGCTGCCAGGCTCCGGCTCCTTGACCCAGGCGTCTCCGTCCACGGGGACGAAGAGGTTGCCCTTCTTGAAGTTCACCGAACGGATGCTGACGGTGACGGGCTTGCTCGCTACCGCGTTGCCATCGGCATCGGTTACGAAGATCACCCATTCCTTGGCGAAGGTGGCGGTGCCGAGCTCGAAGAGCTCGTTGCCCGTGCCCAGGGAGATGGCCAGCGCCTGGCCCGTCACCGTGAGGTTTACCGTGTCGGTAATCGTGGTGATGCCCTGCTGCACGGTGCCGGTTATGACCACGCCATTTAGCGGGCTCTGCGAGCTGCCGGCGGTGTAGACGATGCTCGCGCGGCCGTCGCTGCCGGTCGTCGCTACGGGCGTAGACAGCGAGCCGCCGGTGTTATCGCTTAGCGAGAAGCTGACCGTCTTGTTCTTGACCAGGTTGCCGGCCGCGTCCCGCACGATGGCGGTGATCTGGGACTGGTTGCCCGTGCGGACGCTGGACGGCTCCGCCTGGACATCGAGCGTCGCGGCGACGGTCGCCACGAACTCCACCGTGCGGCTGGCAATGCCACCGCCAGGCCGGCTGACCGCGATCGTGGACGTCCCGGCGGTGCTGGACCGGATGTCGAGGGTCGCCGTGCCCCCCGCGGTGACGGCGGACGTGGCCGGGGTGACGGTGGCGGGCAGGAAGAAGCTGCCGCGGCTGGCGGCAAACTGCATGGTCTGGCCGTCCTGGGGAACGCCCGAGACGGTCCAGGAAACCGTGACGGTCTGGTTCGTGTTCAGGGGAATCTCCAGGCCATTGGCAGCCGGAGTCGTGACCGTGAAGCTGTCGCCGCTGACGCCCGGAATGACGACGGTGTCGATGCCCGTATCACCCAGCGCGCTCACGGTGAGGGTGTCGGTGCCTGAATTGGTGGCAGTCAGGACAAAGGTCGCCTGACCGGAGCCATTGGTCACCACCGCGGGGGCCGACAGGCCGTTGCTGAGGCTGGAGCTGACGGCGACGGTCTGGCCGGCGATGCCGGCCGCCTTGGAGTCCTGCAGCCGGACCGTGCAGGTCACGGTGCCGCCGAGAACCGCCGTATCCGGGCAGTCCACCGTCACTTCCGTCTTGACGACGTTGATCGAAACGGACCCGCTGGCGCTGCCAGCCGAGGCCGTAACGGTGATGGTCCGGTTGGACGCGTCCGTGCCGTTCGACAGCCGGGCAAGGGCCTGGCCGTTGGCGTCGGTGTTCAGCTGCACCACCGAGATGGACCCGTTGGCGTTCGCGCCAAACAGGACGGGCACGTCACTGAGCACCACGTTGTTCGCGTCGCGGACGATCGCGGTGATGTCGACCGTGGTCAGCCCGGACTGGTCGGAATCGAGGGTGGTCGCTGCCGCCAGCACCTGGACGGACGCCACCTGGGCATTGCCCCCGCCGCCGCCGCCCGGCCCCGTGATGGTGTTGCTGCTGCCGCCGCAGGACATCAGCGCGGCAGATGCCACGACCACGCACAGTGAAATCAGTTTCTTGAACACGATAGCTCCCTCACCACACTCGGGCCGGCCCTTCGGCCGACCCGGCTCATTCCCTGGTCAATCCCGGCCCTGGCAATCCTGGCACTAGTAGATGTTCGAGCCTTCCCGCAGGATCTTCGGCGTCACGAAGATCAGCAGTTCCGACTTGTTGGACACCTTGCGGGTGGAGCGGAAGAACGCGCCCACGCCCGGGATGTCGCCGAGGAACGGGACCTTCGTGTAGTCCTCCGACTCCTCCGTCTCGTAGATGCCGCCGAGGACGACCGTCTGGCCGTTGTTCACCAGCACCTGGGTCTGGATGGCGCGGGTGTCGATGCTGGGCACCGAGCCGCCCCGCTCGTTCGTCACCACGGCGCCGACGCTGTCCTTGGTCACTTCCAGGTCCAGGATGATCCGGTCATCCGGGGTGATCTGGGGCGTCACCGTGAGGCTCAGCACCGCTTCCTTGAACTGGGTGGTGGTGGCGCCGCTGGAGGCCGCTTCCTGGTAGGGAATCTCGACGCCCTGGCGGATGGACGCTTGCTTCTGGTTCGCGGTGATCACCCGCGGCGAGGACACGACCTCGCCCCGCCCCTCGGCCTGGAGGGCCGACAGCTCGAGATCCACGAGGAAGTCATCGTCCAGCAGGGCCATGGCGAGCCGGCCGGCCGGGTTGGCCACGGGCAGGTTCACGTTGTAGCGATCAGCCTGCGCCGGTATCTGCACCGGGAATGGCTGCCCCGATGTGTTGATGTTGCTGACGCCGGAATTCACGATCGTGTTGGTGCCCGAGCCCGAGCCCGTGACCGCGATCAGGCCGTCGGAGGTGTCCTTCACCGCCGTGACGCCCCAGCGAATGCCCAGGTCCCGGCTGAAGTCGTCGCGAACGATGACGATGCGGGACTCGATGAGGACCTGGCGCACCGGGATGTCGAGGGTGCCGACGAGGCGCCGGATCTCCGTGATCCGCTCGGCAACATCCTGCACCAGCAGGGTGTTGGTCCGTGCGTCGATGCCCACGGACCCCCGCTCGGACAACAGCGAGTTGCCCTTGGAGCCCCTCATGAGCTCCGCCAGGTCGGAGGCCTTGGCGTAGTTCACCTGGACGTACTCGGAGAGCAGCGGCTCGAGCTCGCGGATCTCCTTGCGGGCCTCGAGGTCCGCCTTCTCGCGGGCGGCGATCTCGTCGGCCGGCGCCACGATGATCACGCCGCCGTTCTCGCGCATGTCCAGGCCCTTGGTGGCGAGCACGATGTCCAGCGCCTGGTCCCAGGGGACGTTCTGCAGGCGGAGCGTGACGTTGCCCTGCACGGTGTCCGACACGACGATGTTGCGGCCACTGACGTCGGCCAGCAGCTGGAGAACGGCGCGGGTCTCGATGTCCTGGAACGAGAGCGTCAGGCGCTCGCCGGTGTACTCCCGATCCTTGCTGAACAGGGTCGGCTTGGTCTCGAGTTGCTTCTTGACCACCGGCGCCACCTCGACGGTGAACCGGTTGTCGGACTGGTAGGCAAGCTCGTCGAAGGGCAGCTTCGCCAGGATGCTGACCCGGGCGCCGGAAGCCGTGCGGCCCGACTCGATCTGGCTCACGGGCGTCGCAAAGTCGGAAACGTCCATGCGCTTCAGCAGGTTATCGGGCAGCGTGGTGCCGTTGAATGTCAGCAGGATGCGGTCGCCCTCCTTCCGCACGTCCACGGGCGTGCCGGGATCGGACAGGGTGATGACCACGCGGCCGCCGCCATTCTCACCGCGGCGGAAATCGAGGTTGTCGATGCGCCGGCCGCCAGCCGTGGCTGCCGGGGCAGCAGCGGCTGCCGGGGATGCTGCAGGGAAACTGGTGACGGACGCGTCAGCCGCGGTCGCGGCGCCCAGGGTCACCACGACGGCGTTGCCGTCCGCCCGGGTCTGGTAGGGCACCATGCGGTCGAGGTTGAGCACGACGCGGGTGCGGCCCTCGGCTTCGGCGGCCAGGACGGTGTCGAGGACACCCATCTTCACGTCCTTGCGCCGGGACGGCAGCGCGAGGGTCGTGCCCTGGAGGTCCAGGGAAATGCGGGCGGGGTTGTCGATGGTGAATGCCAGCGGGGCCGGAGCCGGCCCGGACGTAAGCAGCCGGAGTTCGATGCGGTCGCCAGGGAGCGGCTGCACCTGGATGTCCTGGAGCTGGTTGGAGCCGGTGGCTGCGGCCTGCGGTGCACTCTGGGCGCTCGCGAGCGTCGCCCCGGCGAGCGCGAGCGTCATCCCGGTGATCACTGCTGCGAGGCCACGGCCCGCGGCAGGCACCCACCCACCCGGCGTTCCGCGTCCCTCATTGCCCCTGGTCGTGCTCATCATCCCGTACTCCCAAACTGTCCTGTGTCGGCGGCCGGCGCCAGCGCCGGCCCGGTCAAATCAGCTCTGATATCAGTTATTAAGGGCGATCGCCGCCGATCGCTTGTAGAAGCCACCGATGCCATCCGGCACCAGCTCCTCGATCCTGATCTCCGCGGGCGTCACGGCGACCACTCGGCCGTCATACTGGCCGATGTAGTTGCCGGGCTTCACCTTGTGAAGCAGCCCGTCGCGGGTCTGGACGAGCCCGTACGTGCTGTTGCCCTGGCTGATGGTGCCCGCCATCGCCAGCGAGTCGATAGGGAACTGCTCCAGGTATTCCTTGGGCCGGGAAGCCTCCGGCCGCGGCCCGGAAGCGCCGGCGCGGCTCGTGGGCCGGTCCGGCACGAAGGGCGAGCGGAGATTGTCCGCCTCGTAGGCAAAGGTCTCGTAGGGCTTCACCTGGGGGAGCGGATCGATGCGGCCCCCCGGCCGGGCCTTGACCTTGTCTATGTACTCTTCCAGGTCGGATTGGCCGCCGCCGCAACCGGTCACCACGACCGCCGCCAGCAGCAGGCCCGAGAGAGTTCTTGCGGAGGAGCCCATCACCATCAACCCTTCTTCTCTGCCTTGGGCTTCGGCTTGCCCTTGCTCGTCTCGCGGGTGGTGCGCGTCTTGCCCTTGCCCTTGGCAGACTTGCCCGCCTCGGCGGCAGCCGCGGCGGCGCTTAACTCTTCCTCGTCGAGATAGCGGTAGGTCTTGGCCGTGACATTCAGCAGCAGCTCGTCGAACGTCGCGTCCTTGCTCTTGGGCGTGATCTCGATGTCATGGAGGGTCACGATCCGGGGCAGTGCCGCTATCTCGCTCACGAAGCGGCCGAACTCGTGATAGGAACCGGACAGGCGGATCTTGATCGGCTTCTCGGCGTAGAAGTCCTTGCGGACCTCGTCCATGGGCTGGAACAACTCCTCCTGGAGGCCGGCCCCGAGGCCCGTCTGGGAGATGTCCACCAGCAGGTTCGGAATCTCGGTCTTGCCAGGCAGCTGGCGGAGCATCGTGCCGAAGGAGCGCTCGATCTCGGCGAGCTGGGCCTTGTAGGCGCTGAAGTTGGCGGCCTTCTTTTGCTTGGATTCGAAGGTGGAGCGCAGCTCCCGCTCCTCGGCCTGGGCCTTCTCGAGCCGCGGCATCTGGTTCTCCCAGACGAAGAACCAGAAGGCACCCGCGGTCGTGATGAAGAAGAACAGCACCATGAAGAACGCCTGGATCGCCAACGGCCAGCGACCGATGTCGTTGATATCGAGGTTCTTCAGGTCTTCTATGAAACTCATTTGGCGACCTCCCCGTCGGCCAGCGTGGACACCTGGTTGGCGTACACGGTGAACTGGGAGGAACGGCCCGCGAACTCGCCGGTCTCGACGGGGCCCGTGCCCTTCTTCGCCTTGGTCCCGGCCTCGCGCACCTCGACCACCCGCAGGTCGGGCTGGGTCAGCCACTTGGACTTGTCGATATTGCGCATGAACGCGGACACGCGCGTGTTGGACTCCGCATCACCCTTGATCTCGAGGCGGCGGCCCGTTTGCTTGATGGACACGAGTCGAACGCCTTCCGGAAGCGCGCGGACGAACTCGTCAAAGACGTGCACGATCTCCGGCCGGCTGCGCTGGAGCTGCTCGATGATCTCCATGCGGGCCAGCAGGCGTTCCTTCTTCGCCTCGAGATCCAGGATTTCCGCGATGCGCTTGTCGAGCGCGGCGATCTCGGTCTTCAGGAGGTCGTTCCGGCCGTTCTGGTTATTGATGATGCCTTCCATCACGAAGTTGGAAGCCAGCACGGCAAGGGCGGCAGCGCCCAGCGAGGCGCCCAGCCCGATGAAGAACTGGTTGCGCCGCTTTGCCCGAAGTTCTGCCCGCCAGGGCAACAGATTGATATTAGGCATTTTTGTCGAAGCTCCGCAGCGCCAGCCCGCAAGCCGTCAGCAAGGCGGTCGCGTCCCTCCGGATGCCCTGGGACTTTGCCTTGCTGGCTATCTTCATCTGCCCCAGCGGATCACCGATTTCAGTCGGAATCCCTACCTTGCTGGAGATCATGTCGGCAACGCCCGGGATGTTGGCGCAGCCGCCACAAACCAGGATCTGGTCCGGTTGCTCGCGGCCGCCAGCGGATGCCAGGAAGAACTGCAGCGAACGGCTGACCTGCTGGGTCATGTCATCAATGAAGGGCACGAGGACCTCGGGCTCGTAGTTGCCCGGCAGCCCACCCTCCTTCTTCGCACGGCCCGCGTCCTCGAGACTGAGGCCGTAGGTGCGCATGATCTCTTCCGTCAGCTGCTGGCCGCCGAAGGAGAAGTCACGGGTGTAGATCACCCGCATGTCCTTGAGCACGCTGAACGTCGTGTTGCTGGCGCCGAAGTCGACGATGGCAACCAGGTGCTGCATTCCGCCGTCAGGCATCTGGTGCGCGAGGAGGTGGCAGGCGTTCTCCAGCGCAAACGGCTCGACGTCAACTACGGTGGCGACGAGCCCGGCAGCCTCGACGGCCGCCTTGCGCTGGTCGACGTTCTCGGTGCGCGTCGCCACGAGCAGCACGTCGAGCATCTCCGGATCGCTTGCGGAGGGTCCCATGAGCTCGAAGTCGAAGCTGACTTCCTCCATGGGGAACGGGATGTACTGGTCGGCCTGGATCTCCACCTGGCCTTCGAGCTCGCGGGCGGATAGCCGCCGCGGCATCTGGATGATCTTGGTGATGGCGGCATCGCCGCTGATCGCGATGGCCACATCCCTGGAGCTGGTGCCCGCGCGCTTCACTGCGCGGCGAATGGCCTCACCGACAGCGGGCGCATCCACGATGGTTTTCTCGTTGATGGCATTCGGCGGCGTCGGCTCCGCGGCATAGCTTTCGGCGCGATAGCTCTTGCCACTTTGCGTCAGCTCGACGAGCTTGATCGACGAGGTCGTTATGTCAAGGCCTATCAGAGGCCTGGAACGTGGGCCGAAAAGCACTGCTTTTCCCTTCTAACTCCAGAGGTTGCGCAAACAACGTCTTCGGCGCGTTACAAACCCGATTTAACCATATATCACTGCCGATAGAAACGCGATGTGATGCGCTTCACGAGGCGGCGGCATACCGGCCAGGGAGACACAAAATCCGGCGTTCCGCAGGACTGCGGCGGGGGAAGGGCGTGAATTCTCACGCCCCGGCCGGATCGAATGCGAACGGGTGCAGACCGTGAACGCTACAGGCGTTCAGCCGTCTGGCAGCCCCGCTATCATAGAATCCTGCATCCCCGTGGAACCTGAAAAACAGGCTTCACACCTCGCGCAGTCCCTTAGACCGGTGGCTTTGCGTCCCCACCTTTCAGTAGGTTTGCCCAAAAACCGCAGCCAATATGCATAATCGCCTCGGGGCGCGCAAGGTACCTTTCCCGCTTCTTCATGAAATTAGTGATCCGGGCGTTTTTGGGCCTGCTCGGCGTGGCGCTGACCCTCCTGATCGCTCTGGGGGCCGCGGGCGCCGGGGCCTGGTATTTCCTGTCACCGGGCTTGCCCTCGGTGGCCGCCATGCAGGACGTGCCCCTCCAGGTCCCGCTCCGCATCTATTCCCGTGACGGGCGTCTCATTGCGCAGCTGGGGGAGTTCCGCCGGATTCCCGTGGGCTATGCGGACATACCGGAGGTGATGATCGACGCGGTGCTCGCGGCGGAAGACGACCGCTTCTTCGAGCACCCGGGTTTCGACTACCAGGGGCTGGTCCGCGCGGGCCTCAACTTCGTACTCACCGGCCAGCGCTCCCAGGGCGGCAGCACCATCACCCAGCAGCTGGCCCGTGCCTACTTCCTCACACCGGAGCGGACCTTCGTCCGCAAGGCCAAGGAGATCCTGCTCGCGCTCCAGATCGAGCAGGCCTTCAGCAAGGAGGACATCCTCACCCTCTATCTGAACAAGATCTTCCTCGGCCAGCGGGCCTACGGAATCGCGGCTGCTGCCCAGGTCTACTTTGGCAAGGACCTGGACCAGCTGACGACAGCCGAGGCCGCCCTGCTGGCCGGCATTCCCAAGGCGCCGTCCCAGCTCAATCCCGTTTCCGATCCGGCCCGGGCCCGGGACCGGCGGGCGTACGTCCTCCGCCGCATGCTCGAGCTCGACTACATCGACACCACGGCCTACGAAGCTGCCCTGGCCTCGCCCATCGAGTCAAAGCTGCACGGTCCAACCGTCGAGCTGGATGCGCCCTACATTGCCGAGATGGTGCGCGCCGAGATGGTCGCCCGCTTTGGCCCCGATGTGACCAGCGAGGGCTACCGGGTGACGACCACCATCGACAGCCGGCTGCAGGGGGCCGCCGACCGGGCGCTGCGCACCGCTCTGCTGGAATACGACCGACGGCACGGCTATCGCGGCCCCCTGGACCGGGACGTACTGGGCCGGATGGAGCAGATGCAGGACCGGGACGCAGGGCTGCAGCGGCTGCTGGATGCGTACCCCGTGCACCCGGACCTCTTCCCGGCGGTGGTCACGGCCCTGAATGGCGACAATTCGGCGACGCTCTTCATTCACGACATCGGCGTCGCGACCGTGCCCTGGGCCGGCCTGCGCTGGCGGTCCTACGTGAGCGACGACACGTTGGGCCCGACGCCCGCAACCGTGGCGAACGTGGTGGCCGTGGGCGACGTGGTCTACCTGCTCCGCACGGTGAACCGCGGCTGGCTGCTCGCCCAGCTGCCGGCCGTGCAAGGCGCGCTCGTGGCCCTCGACCCGATGGACGGCGCCACGGTAGCCCTCTCGGGCGGCTACGACTTCTTTGCGAGCAAGTTCAACCGGGCGGTGCAGGCCAAGCGCCAGCCCGGCTCGTCCTTCAAGCCCTTCGTGTATTCCGCGGCGCTCGAGAATGGCTTCTCGCCCGCCACCGTCATCAATGATGCCCCGATCGTATTCGAGGGCGCGGATCCGGCCCAGGCAACGTGGCGGCCGGAGAACAACACGGGTAGGTTTTACGGCCCCACCCGCTTCCGGGAGGGGCTCGTCCAGTCACTTAACCTGGTGTCGATCCGCATCCTGCTGCGAACCGGGATCGGCGCCGCGATCCGCCACATCAAGCCTTTCGGGCTGCCAGACAGCGCCATGCCCCGCAACCCGACCATGGTCCTCGGTAGCGGCGCCGTCGCGCCCCGGGACATGGCGGCAGGTTACGCGGGCTTTGCCAACGGTGGCTATCGGGTGGATCCCTACCTGATCGAGCGTATCGAGGACGCTCGCGGCGCGGTGATTTTCGACGCGCCCGGCAAGATGGTCTGCACGAACTGCGCGGAAGTGTGGCTTGGCGATGCCCGGCCCGCGGTCACCCGGGTTGGTGCGCCCGGGGTTATGGGCGAGGAAGGCGACGACGAAGGGCGCTCGCCCGACCTGCCGAGGGCACGGCCCGGGCAGGAAATACCGGCATATCGGGACGCGGCGGAGATGATCGCGCACGCGACGGCCTGGCGGCCCGGGAGCGACGAGACGCCGGAATTCCTGGCAGGTGACTCCCGGGCGCCACGGATCATCACGCCGGAGAATGGCTACCTCATGTACGACATGATGCGGGACGTGATCCGGAGGGGTACTGGCCGCCGCGCGCTGGCCCTTGGCCGCTCGGACCTGGCCGGGAAGACGGGCACGTCCAATGACCGGCGTGATGCCTGGTTCAGCGGCTTCAACAGGGAACTGGTGGCCACCACCTGGGTGGGCTTCGACCAGGAACGCAGCCTGGGCGACCGCGAGGAGGGCAGCCGGACGGCACTGCCCATGTGGATCTACTTCATGGCAGAGGCGCTCAAGGGCGTGCCGGAGGCACCGCTGGCCCGGCCAGCCGGCATCGTGACGGCGCGCATTTCGGCGTCCACCGGCCTGCTCGCCCTCGCGGGCACGCCGGACGCCACGTTCGAGCTGTTCCGCGAGTCGGACCTGGCGACCCTCGGGACGGACGGGGATGACGGCGGGAGCGCGGACATTCCCGGGATGCACGCGGCCGACAGCAATGAGATCTTCTGACGGCACCCGGGGCCGCAACAGGCACCGCCCCGGACAGCGGCACCCGGAGGCGCCCGATCATCGCCGAATGGCCCTGGCGGTGGAGACCGCGCGCATCATCCAGGAAGAAGGCCTGACCGACTTCCGGGCCGCCAAAGGCAAAGCTGCCGAGCGACTGGGCCTGGGCAGGAATGCGCCCCTGCCCGACAACGCGGAGATCGAGGCAGCGCTGGCAGAACGTACCCGGATCTTTCACGGCGCCACCCAGCCGGCACTGCTGGAGAGCCTGCGGCAGGCGGCGTTCGGAGTGATGGGTGAACTGGCTGAATTCCACCCGCGGCTGGTTGGTGACGTCCTGAGCGGCACGGCCACCCCGCACTCAGCCGTGGACCTCCACCTGTTCAGCGACACCGCGGAGTCGGTCGGGGCTGCCCTGGAAGCGCTGGGCATTGGTCACCGGGACGCGGCGCGCCGTCACCGCCTGCGCCGTGACGAGGTTGAACAGTTCCCGGGATTTCGCTTCTCCGTGGGGGACTTCGAGTTCTCGACCACGGTGTTTCCCCTGCGCCTCCGCGGTCATGCGCCGCTCTCCCCGGTGGACGGGCGCCCGATGCGGCGGGCCAGCCAGAAGGAACTCGGCGAGCTTCTGAAGGCACCGTCCCTCTAGGAGCGCCGACCGGCGCGACCCCGGTCCCGCGAGAATCGAGTCCGCGAGTCTCGAGCGGGACCGGGGTCGCGCCGGTCGGCGCTCCTGCAGGGCGGCGCCGTTTAGCGCTTGGCGACGTCGACGTAGTCGCGGGTGGTCGGACCGGTGTAGAGCTGACGGGGACGGCCGATGCGGCCGTCGGGATCGGTGATCATTTCCGTCCAGTGGGCCACCCAGCCGACAGTGCGCCCAATGGCGAACATCACCGTGTACATCGACTTGGGGATGCCGAGGGCCCGGTAGATGATCCCCGAGTAGAAGTCCACGTTGGGGTAGAGCTTCTTCTCCACGAAGTAGGGGTCCTTGAGGGCGATTTCTTCCAGCCGGAGGGCCAGGTCGAACAGCGGCTGGTTGCGGCCAAGCCGCGCCAGCACCTTGTGGCAGGTCTCGCGGATGATCGTCGCCCGCGGGTCGTAGTTCTTGTAGACGCGATGACCGAAGCCCATCAGCCGGAACGGATCGTCCTTGTCCTTTGCCTTGGCAATGAACTTCGGAATGTTGGCCGACGTGCCGATTTCCTCGAGCATGTTCAGCACGGCTTCGTTGGCACCGCCGTGGGCAGGGCCCCAGAGCGCGGAGATGCCGGCGGAGATGGCGGAGTAGGGATTGGTGCCCGAGCTGCCCGCCATGCGGACGGTCGACGTGCTGCAGTTCTGCTCGTGGTCCGCGTGCAGGATGAAGAGCAGGTCGAGCGCTTCCGCGGCCACGGGGTCGACATGGTAGGGCTCGGCGGGGACCGCGAAGAACATGTGCAGCAGGTTGGAACAGTAACCCAGGTCGTTGCGCGGGTAGGTGAAGGGCTGGCCCAGCGAGTGCTTGTAGGCCGCCGCCGCGATCGTGGGCAGCTTGGCGATGATGCGGTGGGCGAAGATGTCCCGGTGACGCGGATTCAGGATGTCGGTGGTGTCGTGGTAGAAGGCCGACATGGACGCCACCACGCCGGCAACCATGGCCATCGGGTGGGCGTCGTGGTGAAAGCCATTGAAGAGACGGAGGATCGTCTCGTTCAGCATCGTGTGGGTGCGGATCGTGCGGTCAAACTCCACGAGCTGGGACTGCGTCGGCAGTTCCCCGTAGAGGAGCAGCCAGGCCACCTCGATGAACGAGCTCTTGGCGGCGAGCTGTTCGACGGGGTAGCCCCGGTACATGAGGATGCCCGCGTCGCCGTCGATGAACGTGATCTTGCTCTCGCAGCTGGCGGTGGAGCCATAGCCAGGGTCGTAGGTGAAGAGTCCCTGGCCCGTGAACAGGTTGCGAATGTCCACTACATCGGGGCCTGTGGTACCGGCCCGGGACTTGAGCTCGAACTCCTTCCCGGAAGCCTTGTCGCTGACGGTGTAGGTGCGTCCGTCCTTCTTCGCGTCGCTCATGATCGTGCCCGGCTGCGTACGGCCCAAATGAATTCGGCATTATAGGGAAGGTGCCGACGCAGCGCACCCGCCCGGGTCACGCTTCGGGCAGTCGTCGGCTCAGCGGGAGTGCCTGGAACGCGGCGGCCGCCGCGGACCGGCCGGCCCTTATTCGGGACGGCTGTACTTGCGGCGGAACTTGTCGACCCGGCCGGCGGTGTCGAGCATCTTCTGCTTGCCGGTATAGAACGGGTGGCAGGACGAACAGACCTCGACGTGCAGATCGCGGCCCAGCGTGGAGCGCGTCACGAATTCGTTGCCACAGCTGCAGGTGACTTTGACTTCGGCGTAGGCGGGATGGATGTCGGCTTTCATGCACAGTCACCGTCAGGAAGCAGTGGTTGGGGATGGATCGCCCGCCGGTCGCGGCGTGCCGGTCTCGGGGCGCGGAAGGATAGCCATATGGCGGCGGGGCCGCAAGCGGCGTCGCCGGCCGGCACTTATCCACAGAACCTGTGGATAAGTCTGTGGACGACGGGGATCCGGGCCGTCTTAATTCCTTCATCCAACGAGAATCTGTAACGCTGGCGAAGTTTTAGCCAAATATGTTTAGCTTATAAATACAATAGCTTATGGCTGTTACGCGTGTATTTAGCTTAGGTAGCGCGGCATATCTGGCTGATATTCCGTGGTCCGCCGGACCTTGTGCATAAACTTCAGGGCCCGGCAGGGCCCCGGGCCGCGAGAAGCGACCTCATGCGGGCCAGTGCCTGGCCCCGGTGACTGCGGGTGTTCTTGGTCTCCAGACCCAGTTCCGCGGCAGCGAGGCCTGTTTCCGGGTCCAGGAAGAGGGGATCGTAGCCAAAACCGCCATTGCCCCGGGGCGCCGTCAGGATCCGTCCTTCCCACACGCCCTCCGCGACCAGCGGCGCTTCGTCGTCCGGGCCGTCCACCCAGACCAGCACGCAGCGGAAACGCGCCGTGCGCTTCGCCTCGGGCACGCCACGCAGGGCGGCGAGCAGCCTCAGGTTGTTGGCACCGTCATCGGCACCCGGACCTGCGTAGCGGGCCGAATGCACGCCCGGCTCACCTGCCAGCACATCGACTTCCAGTCCTGAATCGTCGGCGAGCGCCGGCAGGCCCGTGAACCGCGCGGCGTGGCGCGCCTTCAGTAGTGCATTGGCCAGGAAGGTATCGCCGGTCTCCTCCACCGGCTCCACGCCGAACTCGGATTGCGGGCGGACCCGCCAATCCGTGCCAAGCAGCGCCTGAATCTCCCTGACCTTGCCCGCGTTGCCGCTGGCCAGGACAACCTCAGCGGCGACGCTGGGCACCGGCGGCGAGTGCGGCGGCCACGGCAGCGTTCTGGGCGTCCATGATGCCGCGGACCCCCGCGACGGCGAGGTCGAGCAGCCTGTCCAGCTCTTCGCGACGGAATGCATGGCCTTCCGCGGTGCCCTGCACCTCGATGAACTGGCCCGCCTCGTTCATGACCACGTTCATGTCGGTCTCGGCGCCGGAATCCTCCGCGTAGTCGAGATCCAGGACCGGCTGGCCCCGGTAGATGCCGACGGACACCGCCGCCACCTGGCCATGCAGGGGACTCGACGCGATGGCGCGGGTGGCCACCAGGGACTGCACCGCCAGCACCAGCGCCACGTAGCTGCCGGAGATCGCGGCCGTGCGCGTGCCACCGTCCGCCTGCAGCACGTCACAGTCCAGGGTGATCGTGCGCTCGCCCAGCGCCTCCAGATTCGCGGCTGCGCGCAATGACCGGCCGATCAACCGCTGGATCTCCAGCGTGCGCCCGGTCTGCTTGCCCTGGGCCGACTCGCGCCGGGTGCGCGTGTGGGTCGCGCGGGGCAGCATGCCGTACTCGGCCGTGATCCAGCCCTTGCCCGTGTTGCGCAGGAAGGACGGTACGCCGGTTTCCACGCTGGCCGTGCACAGCACGCGGGTCTCGCCGAAGCACGCCAGCACCGAGCCCTCGGCGTGGCGGGTAAACGCGGTTTCGAAGGAGACCTTGCGAAGCTCGGCTGGAGACCTTCCGCTGGGCCGTGCGATGACCGTCGGGACGCTCATCCAGCCGCTGCCTTCGACTGGCCCTTGCCGGCAGCCCTGGCGGGGGCCTTGCCCCGCCCCCGGGCCTTTTCCGGGCTGTCGCTCCTGCCCAGGTAACGCAGCGCGGCCCCGGAGGTGTTGTCGCTGTAGGGCCCGCAGGCCCGCACGGACTGCTCGCCAAGGCGGCGCAGGCCGGCGGCCAGGGGCTGGCTGTCACCGGCGAGCGCGCCAATCCGCTCGTCACCGAGGCCCGACCACAGGCCATCGGTGCAGACCATCAGGACATCACCCGGCTCCAGGCGCTTCTGCCGGGTAATCGACATGCCCGGCAGCCAGGCATCGCCGCCCAGGCAGCATTCGACGAAATTCCGCATGGGGTGCGCCGCGATCTCGGCCTCCGTGATCACGCCCTCCTGCAGCAGCAGCTCCACATGACTGTGGTCCCGGGTGCGCTCCCGGACCACGCCATTGCGCAGGTGATAGATGCGGCTGTCGCCCACGTGGGCGAAGTACGCGGCGTCGTCCTGCACGAGGCACAGGGCGCAGGTCGCGCGGGGCCTGGCTTCCAGCGACAGGCGCGCGCCCAGCGTGACCAGGTTCACGTGGGCACGGCCAATGGCCAGATGCAGGAAACCGATGGGATCGAAAACCGGATGGGTGGTCCGGTTGAAGGCATCGCGGACGGTTTCCGTCGCCAGCTGGGCCGCCTGGGCCCCGTCGGCGTGACCGCCCATGCCGTCCACGGCGATGAGGAGCACGGCGTTATCGGCGGCGATCACCTGGACCCGATCCTGGTTCTCCTCCCGGTCGCCAATCAGGCTCAAGTCTGCGTACTCGACGCGCAAGGGAACTCCAGGTGATTCCGTGTAGCGGGGAAGAGGGTGTGCGGCAATCGGAGAAGGCGGACTACAATGCCCGCTGTCCCAGTGCCCGTCAGCAATCAGTCTAAGCGCCACCCAAACCCGATGCACAGCATTTTTGCCATAAACGTGAGCGCCGTCGCGTGATCCGGAGCATGACCGGCTTTGCGCGCGGGGAGACCGCGACGCCCCAGGGGCAGCTCCTCTGGGAGGTGCGCTCGATCAACCACCGCTACCTGGAGGTCCAGCTGAAACTGCCGGACTTCTGCCGCGCCATCGAAACCGACCTCCGGCAGCTCGCCACGGGCCAGCTGGGGCGGGGCCGCGTCGAGGCCTCCCTGTCGCTGCGCGCCGGCGAGAACCGGGCGGCGGCAGGCAGAATCAACCTGCCTCTGGTCCGCCAGCTGGTCGGACACTTCAGCACCATCGCGGACGAGCTGAGAAATTCGGCCGCCGTGAGCCCGCTCGACGTGCTGCGCTGGCCCGGCGTGCTGGAGCAGGAAGAGCTGGACCCGGCGGCGCTGCTGCCGGTCGTGGCGGACACCTTCGAGGCCGTCATCGCCGACCTGAATGCCGCGCGGGCCCGGGAAGGCGCCCGCATCGGGGAAATGCTGGAGCGCCGTCTCGTCGAGATCGAGGGCCACGTGGCGGAAGTGGTCGCGCGGCTGCCAGTGGTGCTCACCCGCATCCGCGAGCGCCTGGCGGAGCGCGTCGCGGCCCTCAGCACGCCGGTGGACCCGGACCGGCTCGAGCAGGAGATCGTGCTGCTCGCCCAGAAGCTCGACGTGAGCGAGGAGCTCGACCGCCTCACCGCCCACCTCGCCGAGTTCCGCGACAACCTGAAATCCGACGCGCCGGTCGGCCGCCGCCTGGACTTCCTGGTGCAGGAGCTGAATCGGGAAGCGAATACGCTGGCGTCCAAGTCCGCCGACGCGGAAACCACCCGGCACGCCGTCGACATCAAGGTGCTGATCGAGCAGATTCGTGAGCAGGTCCAGAACGTGGAATAGCTTCACTCAGTGCCCCGCGCCAGGGGGAAATGTCGGCGATGGACTGAGCAACAGGGGGAGTTGGGAAGTATGGCCAGGCGTAGCAATTTTGATGACACAACTAAGGCCCGCATATTCGCCCGAGACCACGCGACTTGCTGCTTTTCGGGCAAGAGCCTTTGGGTTCTCGATCATGGCGCCAGTTACCTATGGGCGATGGACTGGGCCGACCACATCCGGCCAGTCAGCCGGGGCGGGAGTTCCGACGCCGATAATGGAATCTGCTCGTCCTACACGATGAATGCCAAGAAGGGTGCTAACTCCCGCGACCAGGTCTACTTCTTTCGTGAAGGTCGGCCAACAGAGGCGTACTTCGCGCTGATTGGCCGGGTTCCAGAAACAATAGCTGCCGCTCTCCGCCGACCCTTCAAAGAATCTGATTGGTACTTCAATCGCGCGTTGTCACACGTGATGATCGCCGTCGAACAGATAGTTTTTGATGTCGAACGCGAACGAACTCGCAAGAGGAGCTATTGGGCGGGTGCCGCTCTCAAGGCACTGGGACGCTGGAAGAAGCTCACCGGAACGAGGGGCTTGGCCGAGATGCGCGCCCGAAAGTTGATTCCAAGCCGGACGACTGCCGATCAAGCGCTATTGCTGGGCTTGTCTAAGGCAGGGTCTCGGAAGGAGATTGAAAAGGTCATTGTGAAGTTGGTTCCGTACTACAAGCGAAGCGTTGAAGTAATTGAGTGGCTCGATCGCGTGCGAACAGACGGGGGCGCTCAACGGCTGCGACGCAGCGTACTCAGAAATCGTCATCTGCCTCCAGAGCTACGAGCTCTAGTACTGGACAATATCGCGGTGCTCTTCCCATCCGTTCGATAGGTGCTTGCGATGAGTCCGAGTGTCACTTTCGTTCGGATCCCGGAATCGCTGGCGCATCATGGTTAAAACCCCGGTCAGATCCCAGCGATGTGAATCCTGCCAGGCCCGCGACTGGGCCTGCGCTTGCGGACCAGTATTTCGACGTCATTCCCAAGGGCTGCCAGGAATTTCATCAGCCGCTCGACCGAGAATCCCTCGAGCCGGGCACGCAGCAGCGCGGAGACTTTCGGTTGACTGGTCCCTAGCCGCTGAGCCGCCTCGATTTGGGTAAGTCCCAGATCGGCGATCGAGCGCTGAATGGCCACCGCCAGCCGAACCTTGGCCTGCGTTTCGTCCGGTCGGGGCAGGCCAAGATCGGCAAAAACATTGCCCGACCCAGCCTCGACGCGTGGCCGTCTGGATCTGACGTTTCCCATAGCTGCACTCACGCGGTTTCCAGGTGGGTCCGACCGTTCTCTCGCCACGGAATATCCTCGTTCTGGGATAGTTCGTCAACCGACCATGGCGGATTTCAGCATTCGGCGGCATATTGCGTCGCTACGAGAAAGCCACCCCCCTTGCGGAGTTCTGACCGGTGAGTCTGCGACCCGAGAAAAGCCCAGCCACGAAGGAAACCCGCCGGGGCACCCTGCTGGTCCTCTCCGCGCCCTCCGGCGCCGGCAAGACCACCCTGGTGAAGGCGCTCCTGGCCCGGGACCCGAGCCTGCGCTTCTCCATTTCCTACACCACCCGGCCGCCGCGGCCCGGCGAAACCGACGGCAAGGACTACTGCTTCGTCGACCGGGAGCGCTTCCGGCAGATGGTGGCCGCGGGCGAATTCCTCGAGCACGCGGAGGTGTTCGGCAACTTCTACGGCACGAGCAAGGCACAGGTGGAGGCGCTGATCGCCGCCGGCCACGACGTGCTGCTCGAGATCGACTGGCAGGGCGCCCGGCAGATTCGCGCCAACGCGCCGGCCTGCCGCACGGTCTTCATCATGCCGCCGTCTGTCACGGAGCTCGACCGGCGCCTGCGTACGCGGGCGACGGACAGCGACGAGGTCATCCGCCGGCGGCTCGGGCAGGCGCTGGACGACATGTCCCACTGGGCCGAATTCGACTTCGTCGTGGTGAACGAGGTGCTGGACGACGCCGTGGATGGACTCGTTGGAGTCCTCCAGGGACGGAGCGCGCACCTGGCAGCGACGGCGCCGGCCACGGCCGCCCGGGCGCGGCAAATCCTGCAGGGCTGACGGCCCGTCACTGCGGCGGCATATGGCAATTGTTCATATGCCATTGCGCTGGGACCAGCCGGCGCCCTAGAGTCCCGCCCCCGGCAACCACCCTGAGCAGAGCACATGGCCCGCATCACCGTCGAAGACTGCCTGAAGCAGATTCCCAACCTGTTCGAGCTGGTGATGGTGGCCGCCAAGCGCTCCCGCCGCATCGCCAACGGCGCCGAGCCGCTCTTGGAACGGGAAAACGACAAGCCCACGGTGGTTGCGCTGCGCGAGATCGCCGCCGGCCTCGTGACCTCCGAGCTGCTCAAGGAAGCCGACCAGACGCCGGAAGACCTCATGGCCCGGGAGCAGGCCGAGGCCCTGCTGAACCCGCCGATCCATCTGGATCGCCTGGACGACGACCTGACCGACTGACCTCCGCCGCACCGGCGCAAGCCGGGGACGTAATCCTGACTTTCCGCCAGTCCCGGCCACCACGGCAGGGCTAGAATCGGCCCATGGATTACGCCGCGATCATCCTGAACCGCCTGCCCCTGTCCCGCCGCAACAGCGGGCTCGGCAGCCTGCTGCAGAAGGCGAACTACCTGCCCAAGCAGCAGCTCGGCATCATTGCCGATGCCTACGCCTTCAGCGCGGATGCCCACCAGGGCCAGAAGCGCCGCTCCGGCGATCCCTACATCACCCACCCGGTTGCGGTAGCCGCGATCCTCGCCGACCTGCGCATGGACTACCAGAGCCTCGCGGCGGCGCTGATGCACGACGTGATCGAGGACACGCCGACCGCCAAGCACGAGATCGCCGCGAAGTTCGGCGCCGAGATTGCCGCCCTGGTGGACGGCGTCAGCAAGCTGGACAAGCTCAACTTCAGCAGCAGGACCGAGCTGCAGGTGGAGAGTTTCCGCAAGATGATGCTGGCGATGGTGCAGGACATCCGCGTCATCCTGATCAAGCTCGCGGACCGGCTGCACAACATGCAGACGCTGGACTCCATGCCGGGCGACAAGCAGCAGCGCATCGCCAGGGAAACCCTGGAGATCTACGCGCCCATCGCCAACCGCCTGGGGATCAACGCGGTCAAGACCCAGCTTGAAGACCTGGGCTTCCGCCACGCCCACCCGTTCCGCTACCGGGTCCTCGACAAGACCGTGCGGCGCGCCGAGGGCAACCAGAAGCAGTTCGTCAAGCGCATCTCCGAACGCCTCAACAACGCCATGGACAACGCCGGCATCAAGGCCAGCGTGACCGGCCGCAAGAAGCACCTGTACAGCATCTACCGCAAGATGGAGGCCAAGAAGCGCTCCCTCGGCGACATCGCCGACGTCTTCGGCTTCCGGGTGGTGGTGGACTCGGTGGATGAGTGCTACCGGACCCTGGGCATCGTGCATCAGCTGTACAAGCCGATGCCGGGCCGCTTCAAGGACTACATCGCCATCCCGCGCATCAACGGCTACCAGTCGCTGCACACCAGCCTCTTCGGGCCCAACGGCATGCCAATCGAGGTGCAGATCCGCACCACGGAGATGGACCGCATCGCCGAGCGGGGCATCGCGGCCCACTGGCAGTACAAGGACACCGACCGGGAAGTCGCGGCGCCGGAGGCCCGCGCCCGGGAGTGGCTGGCCAGCATCAACGAGATGCAGCTGTCAGCGAACTCGGAAGAGTTCATGGAGCACGTCAAGGTCGACCTCTTCCCCGACGCCGTGTACGTCTTCACGCCCAGGGGTGACATCCTCCGGCTGCCGCGGGGCTCCACCTGCGTGGACTTTGCCTATGCGGTCCACACCGACGTGGGCAACCGGTGCGTCGCCGCCAAGATCGACCGCCGCCTGGTGCCCCTGCGCACCCAGATCGAGAATGGCCAGACGGTGGAGGTCATCACGGCCAAGGGCGCCCACCCGAACCCCAGCTGGGTCAACTTCGTGGCGACGGCGAAGGCCCGCGCTTCCATCCGCCAGTACCTGAAGAACCTGCGCTTCAACGAGGCGCTCGACCTCGGGCGGCGCCTGCTCGACCAGGCCCTCCGGGACGCCGGCACGCCGCTCCGGAAGATCAGCGACCAGCAGATGAAGGCGCTGCTGGACGAGTTCGGCCTCAACAACACCAATGAACTGTTCGAGCAGCTCGGGCTGGGCGAGCGGCTGGCACCACTCGTGGCCAAGGCCCTGCTGCAGTCGCCGGTCGCGGCCGGCACCGAGCCCGGCAAGCCCACGCCGATCGCCATTGCCGGCACCGAGGGGCTCGTGGTGTCCTACGCGCGCTGCTGTCATCCGATTCCCGGGGATGCGATCATGGGTTACCTGAGCGCCGGCCGGGGCGTCGTGGTCCACCGCAACGTGTGCGGTAACCTCGGCGAGTACCGGAAGCAGCCCAACAAGTGGATCGCCGTCACCTGGCAGGCCGGGATCGACCGGGAATTCTCCGCCGAGATCCGGGTGGACGTGGACAACAGGCCCGGCGTCCTAGCGGAAGTGGCGGCGCACATTGCGGATGCGGGCTCCAATATCGAGCAGGTATCCATCGATGAAGGCCAGGACGACGCAGCCACCATGCTGTTCTCCATCCTGGTGCGCGATCGCCGGCACCTGGCGAACGTGATCCGGAGCCTGCGGCGGATGAGCGTGGTGAAGAAACTGACGCGGACCTGCACATGAGCAAACCCTTTGTATGAGTAAGCAAGCCATCGAGTCGAACAAGGCGCCGGCTGCCATCGGCACCTATTCCCAGGGCATTCGCGCCGGCGGGGTCATCTGGTTGTCCGGCCAGCTACCACTGGACCCGGCCACGGGCCAGCTGCTCACCGGTGACATGCGCGACCAGGTGCGGCAGGTGTTCCGCAATCTCGCCGCCGTGGCGGAGGCGGCGGGCTCGTCACTGGACCGGGCCGTGAAGGTCACGGTGTTCCTCGTGGACCTCGGTCACTTCTCCGTCGTCAACGAAGTGATGGCCGAGTTCTTCGCCCAGCCTTATCCCGCGCGGGCCGCCATCGGGGTCGCTTCTCTGCCACGGGGCGCAGCCGTCGAGGCGGACGCGGTCCTGGTTGCCTGAAGCCGGCAGCCTGCTGAGCCTGCGGGGCGTCGGCCCTGCCGTCGCCGAGCGGCTGTCGCGGCTGGGGATCGAGCGACCCCTCGACCTGCTGTTCCTTCTCCCGCAGCGCTACGAGGACCGGACCCGCGTGGTGGCACTCGGGTCGTTGCGGCCCGGACAACGGGCGGTGGTCGAGGGCGAGATCGCGCTGGCGGACGTGGCCTTCCGGCGCCGGCGCAGCCTGCTGGTGCGCCTCACGGACCGGACGGGGCAGCTTACGCTGCGCTTCTTCCACTTCTCCCGGGCCCAGCAGGACAACCTGGTGGCCGGCGCGCGGCTGCGCTGCTACGGCGAGGTCCGGCCCGGTCCACTCGGCAACGAGATGGTCCACCCGGAATACCGCGTGCTGGCCGCCGGCCAGACGTTGCCGCTCGATGAGCGCCTGACGCCGGTCTACCCCGCCGTGGAGGGACTCGCCCAGTTCCGGCTGCGGGATCTCACCGGCCAGGTGCTGGACCGGCTGCTGCCACGGTTGACCGACGAACTGCCCGACGCCGGTATTCGCGGCCCGGCGCTGCCCGGCCTGGCCGAGGCGCTGCGCTACGTGCACCGCCCGCCCGCCGGAGCCGACCTGCAACTGCTCAGCTCCGGCATGCACCCCTGCCAGCGGCGGCTGGCGCTGGAGGAACTCCTCGCCCAGCACCTGAGCCTGCGCCAGATCAGGGAGCGCGCGCGGCAGGACACGGCCGTGAGCCTCGCCGCCGGCGCCGACCGTGCGCGGCAGTTGCGCCAGGAGTTCCTCGCCAGCCTGGGCTTCGAGCTCACCGCCGGCCAGCGCGCCGCCCTGGCCGACATCGACGCGGACGTCGCGAGCGGCTGCCCGATGATGCGGCTGGTCCAGGGCGACGTGGGCTGCGGCAAGACCGTGGTGGCCGCCGCGGCGGCGCTGCTCGCCGTGGCCCACGGGCACCAGGTGGCGATCATGGCGCCGACGGAACTGCTGGCCGAGCAGCACCGGGACAGTTTCTTCCGCTGGTTCCGGCCCCTGGGCATCACGGTCGCGTGGCTCTCCGGCAGCCTCGGCCAGAAGGCCCGCACCCAGACCTACGCCGCCATCGAGGACGGCACCGCGGAGGTGATCGTCGGCACCCACGCCCTGTTCCAGGAGAACCTCCGGTACAGGAGCCTGGCGCTGGTGATCGTCGACGAGCAGCACCGCTTTGGCGTGCACCAGCGGCTGAAGCTGATGGACAAGGGGGCGAATGGCAACGGGCGCGAACTGAAGCCGCACCAGCTGGTGATGACGGCCACGCCCATCCCCCGCACGCTGGCGATGACGCTCTACGCAGACCTGGACAGTTCCGTGATCCGGGAGCTGCCGCCGGGCCGGCAGCCGGTGAACACGGTAGCGCTGTCGGACAGGCGGCGGCCCGAGGTCGTGGAGCGGGTGCAGGCCGCCATCCGTTCCGGCGCGCGGGTCTACTGGGTGTGCCCGCTGATCGAGGAGTCGGAGCACCTGGAGTCGGAGGCGGCGGAGCCCACCGCGGCCGCCCTCGCGGAAGCCCTGCCCGACGTCCGCGTGGGCCTCATCCACGGCCGGATGGCCCCCGCCGACAAGGAGAAGGTGATGAAGGCCTTCGCCCAGGGCAAGGTCCAGCTGCTGGTCGCCACCACCGTCATCGAGGTGGGCGTCGACGTGCCGGCCGCGACGCTCATGATCATCGAGAACGCGGAACGCCTCGGCCTTTCCCAGCTCCACCAGTTGCGCGGGCGCGTCGGCCGCGGCCGGGACTCGAGCACCTGCGTGCTGCTCTACCGGAGCCCGCTGGCGGCGATGGCGCGTGCCCGGCTCGACGTGCTGCGCGGGACGAATGACGGCTTCGAGGTGGCCCAGCGGGACCTGGAGCTGCGCGGACCCGGGGAGGTGCTGGGCACCCGGCAGACGGGGCAGATGCAGCTGCGCGTCGCGGACCTGGTGCGGGACGCCGACCTCATGCCGGTCGTGCAGGAACTGGCGCAGAAGCTCGCCGACCGACCGGCCCTCGCCGAGGAACTGATGCAGCGCTGGATTGGCACCGGCAGCCGCTACGGCGAGGTGTGAGGGTTACACCCGGGTTCGGCTACTCCGGGTCCCCGCCCTCCCAGGGCCGCTGCAAATCCGGATCCACCGCGGCGAGGGTCTTGCCGATGGTGCGGTCGTCGTAGAGCACGCCCACCACCAGCCGGGCCAGGTCCGGACGCTTGATGAAGCCCATGGTGGCGGGATCCTCGCTCAGGATCCCCCGCCCCGTGGGCACCACGCCGGGCGGCAGGCCGCCGGGCCGGATGATGGTGTAGCTGAGGCCGCTGGCCCGGAAATGCTCCTCCGCCGCCGTCTTCTGGGGCAGGATCTTCGACAGCGCCAGGCGCGAGATCAGCGGGGCGGCCTCCCGGCTGTCGCCGGCGCCCACGGTGCTGATGAAGATGACCCTCTGCACGCCGGTAGCCACGGCGGCGTCCGCCACGTTGATGTTGCCCTGCCGGTCCAGGTCCGCCTCGGACAGCCCCGCGATGGTCGCGATGGCGGCGTCGAAGTTGCCGGCCTGGAAGGCCGCCTGCACGGACGCGGGATCCAGCACGTCGCCCACCGCAAAGTTCACCCCGAGGGGGTCGAGCTGGCTGCGGTCCGAGCTGGCCCGGACGAAGGCCGTGACCTGGTCGCCATGCTCCCGGAGGTCCCGCACGATCTCGGTGCCGAGCTTGCCCGTGGCACCGAAGACGATCACGTTGCGTCCGGCCTCGGCCGGCAAGGGCTGCAGGGCGAACTCGCTGCCCGGCAGGTTGGGCTTCAGCGTCAGCATGACGAAGACCGCGAGCGCCGCCACCAGCAGCACGACCAGTCCCGCCACGGCGCCCAGGAACTTCAGGAATTTCTTCATCCCTGGAGGATAGGCTGAATGATGCCCGTCCCGCCAGCGCGCCCCGGCCGGGCGGTCAGGCTCCGGCCGGAGCATCGGGTGTTTGTAAACGGAATGAAGACTGTGGTGCTGCACTGACCGGCGTCCTGGCCGCCGACGCAACGGCCTGTTCGTGGCTCGCCAGCCACTCTGCAAGGGCGCCCGCCGGAACCGGCCGGCTGATGCAGTATCCCTGGCCAATGTCGCAGTTCAGGCTCCGGAGCAGCTCGACGGCGGCCGTCGACTCCACCCCCTCGGCGCAGACGACCAGGCCCATGTTGTGGGCCAGCTCGATCGTGGAGCGGACGATGAGCACGTCCTCCTGGCTCTCCGTCAGGTGCAGGACGAAGGACTTGTCGATCTTGAGTTCGTGCAGCGGCAGGCTGCGGAGCTGCGCCAGCGACGAGTAGCCGGTGCCGAAGTCGTCGATGGAGAACTGCACGCCGGCGTCCCGCAGCTGGCGCATCACCTCACGGGTGAGGTTCACGTCGCGGATGACGGTGCTCTCGGTCATCTCCAGGGTCAGCCGGGACGGATGGACGCCATTCTCGCGGAGCAGCTCCATGACCCGCTCCGGGAAGCCCTCCGCCGGGAGATCCAGGGCGGAGACGTTCACCGACACCGCCAGGTCGATGCCCGCAGAACTCCACTGCCGCACCTGCCGGATCACCTTCCGCAGCACCAGGTGGGTCAGCTGGCCGATCAGGCCGGACTGCTCGGCCAGGGTGATGAACTCGTCGGGACCGATCATCCCGCGCGCCGGGTGCACCCAGCGCACCAGGGCCTCCGCCTGCCGCACGCGCCCGGTCCGGAGATCCATCTTGGGCTGGTAGAAGATCTCCAGCTGGTCCTGCTCGAGAGCGGCCGCGAGTTCACCGAGCAGGCCCAGCCGCCGCAGGTGAGTCTCGTCCTGGCCCATGGAATACACATCGACGGAGCGCCCGGCCGAGCGGGCGGCGTACATCGCGATCTCGGCGCGGCGCAGGAGTGTCTCTGCATCATCGCCGTGTTCCGGGAAGAGGCAGATGCCCACGGTGAGGTCGATGCGGACCTGGCCCTTCGCGAGGCGCAACGGCTCGGCGGTCGTGTCCAGGATCCGCCGGGCGGCCTGGCGCACGGCGGCTTCGCCAACGTCCTCCAGCAGCAGCACGAAGCCGTTGCCGCCGTAGCGCGCCACCGTGTCGGCGGACCTGGCGTGGGCGCTGAGCCGGCAGCTGATCTCCTGCAGCACCTGGTCCCCGGTGTCGTGGCCCAGGGAGTCGTTGATGGCCTTGAAGGCGACGATGTCCACCAGCAGCAGCGCCCCGGCTTCCGTGCTGCGGGCCGACCTCGCGAGCGCAACCCCGATGCGGTCGCGGAGCGCGAGCCGGTTTGGCAGCCCCGTGAGGCCATCGTGCCGGGCCTGGTGGACGATGCGCGCCTCGCGTTGCGCGATGCCGTCCTGCATCTCGTTGAAGGCGTGGGACACCAGCCCGAATTCGTCCTGCCGGGTCATGGCCACCGGCTCGCCATAGAAGCCGCCGGCGATGCGCCGTGCCGCATCGGCGAGCTGGCGCAGTGGCCGGGTAACGCTGCTGGCGACGAGCCGCGCCGCGCCGATGGCCAGCGCGAGGGCGATGGCCACGATGACGAGGACTTTCGCGACCAGGCCCCGGAAGGCTTCCAGCGCCTCGCTCATGGAGGTCTGGAGGACGGCCACGAGGGCCTGGCCGGCGCCGGGGAGTGGGGACCGGAGCGTGAGGTACGCGGCATCCCCCACCTGGACCTCGACCGGTCGCGCGCCAGGATCATCGATCCCGGCCAGGGCGGCTGGCATGGCACGGCGCACGTCCGGACCGAGGGTCGAGGCCAGCAGTGCCGAGTTGTTCGCGGGGCTGAAGGAGACGTCGAGGTTCGTCAGGTCCTTGAAGGCGCCTGCCAGGCTGTCGTCGATGACGAAGCCGATGCAGATCCAGCCGATCAGTTCCGGCGCCCGGACTGGCGTCACGACGATCTGGTAGGCCCCTGCACCCGGGATCAGCACCACGCCAGTCGCCGACTGGCCCTGCGCGGCGTCGGTCAGCATCCCAGCGAACGGGAACGCGCCGGGGCTCCCCCGCTCGTCGCCCGGGACGAAGTCATGGGTGCTGGTGACGATCGCTGCGTCGGCGCCGATGAAGGCCGACAGGTCGGCCCGCACGCGCCCGCCGTGGTTGGCGAGCACCGACCGGATCGTCGCGGTGTCGCTGGTGGCGATGGCCTCCTTGAAGCCGTAGTCACTGGCCAGGATCCGCACCGCCGTCGACAGCTGCGCGGCCCGCTCGGCCAGCAGGCGCTCGAACACGCGCTGGCCCACCTCGAGCTCGTGATTGGCCTTCTGGATGGCGTCGTTGCGCAGGGCATCCAGCGCCGCAATCACCGTCACTGACTGGATGACAGCGACGAGGCCAAGGATGACCAGGAAGATCCGGGTGCCAAAACTGCGGTTCATTCGCCCCTGCCCACGACCAGTCGTGCCGGCCGGTCACCAAGGACAGCCGGGATGCACCGGGCAAGGTAGCCGTTGGGGTCGGCGGGGGTCCGTGAGTTATGTCACGTCCCGACCAGTCCGCGTACGCCACTGGAATCGGGGACCTGGTCACAGCACCGCCGCGCGGCGGCCATTATGTTGCCTGGCCTGGACGGGATCGGGGTGAGTTCGGGATGGGCGCGGGGCGCTGGGTTGTCTTCCGGATGCTGGTCGCCGCGCTAGCCGGCGCGACAGCACCCGGCATTGCCTGGGGCGGACAGCAGGTGTCCCTGGCAGCGACGGGACCCGACGGCCGGCCAGCTGCCGGCGTCGTCGTCTACCTCCCCGACGTTCGCGCGCCGGGCGGCCCGCCGCCGGTGGTCGTCGACCAGCGTGACGAGGCCTTCGTCCCCGCGATCTCGGTCGTCCAGGCCGGCAGCGACGTCCAGTTCACCAACAGCGACCCCACCAGCCACCACGTCTATTCCTTCTCCAGGCCGAACGCCTTCGCGCTGCCCCTGTACAAGGGCAGCGACCGCCTCGTGCAGCGCTTCGCCCGCCCCGGGGTCGTCGTCCTCGGGTGCAACATCCACGATTCCATGCTGGGCTATGTCGTGGTCGTCGAGTCGACGCGCTTCGGGGTCACGGGTCCGGATGGGCGCGTAACCCTGGCCGACGTGCCGGCCGGCAGGCACGTTGTGCGGGCCTGGGCGCCAGGCCTGGATCGTGGCAGCCCGCCGGAGGTGGGTGCGGTGGAGGTCAGCTCCTCGGCGCCGGCGAGCCTGTCATTCCGGCTCGACGTGGCGGGTTATGCGCCGGGACCGAAGAAGCGCGGCGCCCTGGCCGGCGGAGACTACTGATGCGCGGCCCGCTGCTGGTCGCGCTCGCGCTCCATGCGGGGCTGGTGATAGCCGCGGATGCCGGCGACCGCCACGTTTTCGAGGGCGCGGTGGAGGTCAGCGCGATCAAGGTGTCGTCCCCCTTCACGACCTGGCTCGACGAGGGCGAGGGCAAGTTGCGCTTCGACGAGGACGACGGCCCGCTGGAGTTCTCGCGGGCCTTCCTCGAATACCGCGGCCGGCTGACCCCTACCGTGGTCGCCCATGGCGTACTGAACATCCAGGACACCAAGGACCGCCCTCTGGACCTCACCGAAGCGTACCTGGAATGGCGGCCCGTGCCCCGCACGCCCTGGCGGGTCCGGAGCCGCATCGGGGCCTTCTACCCGAAGCTCTCGCTGGAGAACGTGGACCCCGGCTGGAGCAGTCCCTACGGGCTGTCGGCGTCGGCCATCAACACCTGGATCGGCGAGGAGCTGCGCACCGTTGGCGCGGAGGTCCGGGTGAGCCGCGTGCTGTCGCAGCTGCCGCTCGCGCCGGAGCTGGCCTTCGAGGGGGCGATGTTCTACGGCAACGATCCGACGGGCGCCCTGCTGAACTGGCGGGGCTGGTCGCTGCACGACAGGCAGACCGGTCTCACCAGCTCACTGCCCCTGCCGGAGATCCCCGCGATCGAGCCCTGGGAGCCGGTGCCCGACAACGACCGGGGCCTCGAGCCCTTCGAGGAGATCGACCACGACCCCGGGTTCTACGCCGGCGTCGAGTGGCGGATGGGCGAGTCCTTCCGCCTCAAGTACTTCCACTACGACAATCACGGCGATCCCGAGGCACTGAACGGCATGGACTACGCCTGGCAGACCCGGTTCGATCACCTGGGCCTGCAGTTCACCCTGCCCGGCGATATCGGCGTCATCAGCCAGTGGCTGGACGGCATCACCCGGATGGGGCCGGACCTGGGCCCGTGGCACGTGTGGGATTCCGGATTCGACGCCCGCTTTCTGCTGCTCACCCGTGCCTTCGGCCGGCACCGGGTGAGCGCCCGCTACGACGATTTCGACGTGCAGCCCTACAACGATCCCGCCAAGTACACGAACCGGGACGACGGTCATGCCTGGACGGCGAGCTGGCTCTACGAGTGGTCGGCACACATGCGCCTGGGGGCGGAATACGTGGCCATTGCCACGGAGCACTGCGAGACGACGCAGTGCGCCTGGGTGTTCAACGGCCTGCCGCGGACGTCGCGCCAGAACCAGCTGCAGCTCTCCCTGCGCTGGACGCTGGAATGACATTGTATTTACTGCCTTTATCCACCCGGGCAGCGCACCGGTAGACTCAGTGGATGGCCGATGGACCCGCCCACAGCCTCTCCCGACTCGGCAGTGAACTCGCCGAGCAGGCCCGCCAGTACGCGCGGCTCATGCGCCTCGACAAGCCGGTGGGCATCTGGCTGCTCATGTGGCCAACGCTCTGGGGCCTGTGGATCGCCGGTGGTGGCACGCCCCGGCCGTTGAACTTCCTGGTCTTCGTGGCGGGCGTCATCGTCATGCGCTCCGCAGGCTGCGTGATCAACGACTTCGCGGACCGGCGCATCGACGGGGCCGTGGCCCGCACCCGTTCCCGCCCGCTGGCAGCCGGAGAGGTAGCCCCCGCCGAGGCGCTGGCCCTGTTCGCCGTGCTCGGGCTCATGGCCCTCGCCCTGCTGGTGCTGCTGAATCCCCTCGCGCGCCTGCTGGCCGTCGGCGCGGCGGCGCTCACCATCATCTACCCCTTCAGCAAGCGCTGGCTGTCGGCGCCCCAGCTGCTGCTCGGCGCCGCGTTCGGCTGGGGCATCCCGATGGCCTTTGCGGCGGAAACCGAGGCCGTGCCCCGGCTCGCCTGGCTGCTGTGGCTGGTGGTCGTGGTGTGGGCGGTCATCTACGACACCATGTACGCCATGGCCGACCGGGAGGACGATCTCAGGATCGGCGTCCGCTCCACCGCGATCCTGTTCGGCACCGCGGATCTCTTCATCATCTTCCTGCTGCAGGTCGTGCTGGTCATCGGGCTGCTGCTGGCCGGGCGGGAAGGTGGCCTCGGCATCTGGTACCAGGCGGGCGTGGCCGTGGGCGCCATGCTGCTGGCGAGCCACCTGTGGACGATCCGTCACCGGGAGCCGGCGGCCTGCCTGGACGCCTTCCGCGGCAACCAGCACTTCGGCGCCGCGATCTTCGCCGGGATCCTGCTCGACTACACCTTCCGCGCCGCGACCTGATCGGCGGGGGGCGGCGTGTAGGCCGCAGTCCAGACGGAGAGCTGCTGAACGCCCGCCGCCAGGAACAGGCCTGAAAGGGCCGCCACGGTGGCACCCGTGGTCAGCACGTCATCCACCAGCAGGATGTGGCCGCAGCGGGCCAGAGCCCGGGGATTCACCAGGGCGAATGCGCCCTCGAGATTCTGCCGCCGGTGGGCAGCACCGAGGCCCGACTGCTCCGGTGTCGGCCGCACCCGCCGGCACAGGTCAGCGCGCAGCGGCCAGCCCCGGTCGTCACACAGCCCGCGGGCAATTTCCTCCGCCTGGTTGAAGCCCCGGTCGGCTTCCCGGCGCCAGTGCAGGGGAACCGGCACCACGGCGTCGGGCGGCTCGGCCAGCGGCGGCATCCCCGCGGCCAGGAGCTGGCCAAGGCCCCTTGCCACGGGCAGCTGGCGCCCGAACTTGGCCGCCGCCACCAGCCGGTCCACGGGGTACTCATATCTAAGGGCGCACCGGACATGGACACCGGGAATGACCCCGGGGCCCGGATTGCGGGGATCGATCCAGGGCAGGTCGCCCCGGCAACCCGGGCAGACCGGGGCCAGGTCACCCGTGGCCTGGCCGCAGAGCAGGCAGCGCACGGGGAACAGGGCGGCGAGAACCTGGTCAACCCGCTTCCAGGTCATGAGTTGACAGCCTCCGGGGGCGTTCCGATACTGCCGCTCGATTTAGCACGTCAGGACCGGCCCGGTCCCGTTGCAAAACAAGGGTTTTCCCATGGATATGATCCGCACCGACTGGACCGTGGCCCAGGTGGCCGAACTGTTCCGCCTGCCCCTGCACGAACTGCTGTTCCGGGCCCACTCGGTGCATCGCGCGCACTTCGACCCCGCGGAGGTGCAGATCAGCACGCTCATGAGCATCAAGACCGGCGGCTGTCCGGAGGACTGCGGCTACTGCCCCCAGAGCGTGCACTTCAACACCGGCCTGACGCCGGAAGCGCTGGTGCCGCTGGCCGCCGTGGTGGACGCGGCCCGGGCCGCCCGGGACCGGGGCGCCACCCGGTTCTGCATGGGCGCCGCCTACCGCAACCCCAAGCCCGGCCAGCTTGCGAAGATCACGGACATGGTCCGGGCCGTCCACGACCTGGGCCTGGAGACCTGCGCCACGCTGGGCATGCTGACCCGGGAGCAGGCCGAGAGCCTGCGGGACGCGGGCCTCGACTACTACAACCACAACCTGGACACGTCGGAGGCCTTCTATCCCCAGGTCATCACCACCCGGACCTACGCCGACCGGCTGGACACCCTGAAGACGGTCCGCGACGCGGGACTCAAGGTGTGCTGCGGCGGCATCATCGGCCTCGGCGAGGGGGACCAGGACCGCATCGAGCTGCTGCACACCCTGGCCACGCTGCCGGAGCATCCGGAGAGCGTGCCCGTGAACCAGCTGGTGCAGGTCGAGGGAACGCCGCTGGAAAGAGAGAAGTCCGTGGACCCGCTCACCTTCGTCCGGGTCATCGCGGTGGCCCGCATCCTGATGCCCCGCTCCCGCGTGCGCCTCTCCGCAGGCCGCACCGACATGAGCGACGAGCTGCAGGCCCTGTGCTTCTTCGCCGGCGCCAACTCGATCTTCTACGGCGAGCAGCTGCTGACCACCCCGAATCCGGCCACGGACCGGGACCTGGAACTGCTGGCCCGGCTGGGCCTCCGGCCGGCGGCACCCCCGCTGCCGGCATGACCGCCGGCGACAGACCGGTCATCGACCGGCGGCAGGTGCGCCGCTCCTTTGCCCGGGCAGCGGCCAGCTACGACGACGCCGACGTCCTGCAAACCGAGGTCCGGGACCGGCTGCTGGAGCGCCTGGACCTGATCCGGCTCGAGCCCCGCCGTGTGCTCGACCTGGGCACGGGCACGGGCAAGGCTCTTCCCGCGCTCGCGGCCCGCTATCCCGACGCGGAAATCGTGGGGCTGGATCTCACCCCCGCCATGCTCCGCGTGGCGGACGCGCGACAGGGCGGCCCGGGCAGGGCCCGCCCCGTCCTCGTCTGCGCCGACGCGGCCCGGCTCCCCTTCCCCGACCGGAGCGTGGACCTGGTGTTCTCCAGCCTGGTTATCCACTGGAGCCCGGTCCTGGACCAGGTCCTCGCCGAGGTCCGCCGGGTGCTGCGGCACCCCGGCCTGTTCACGTTCTCGACGCCCGGCCCCGATTCCTATCGTGAGCTCCGCAGGGCCTGGCGGGCCGTGGACGAGGCGCCCCACGTCCTGCCGTTTCCGGAAATGCGGGCGCTGGGCGATGGCCTGGTGCGGGCCGGCCTCGCGGAGCCGGTGCTGGACACCGATACCCTGACACTCCAGTACCGTGAATTCAGTCAGCTGATTGCCGACCTCCGGGCAACGGGGACGACCAACGCCAGCGCGGGCCGGCGCCCGGGCCTGACAGGCCGGCAGGCCTGGTCCCGGCTCACCGGTGCCTACGAGCGGGAACGGGGCGCGGACGGCCTGCTGCCAGCCACCATCGAGGTGGTGTTCGGGCAGGCCTGGGCGGCAGGCGACCGGCGCCAGCGGCCCTCGCCCGGGGACGAGATCACGGTGCCGCTCGACAGCCTTGGCCGCCGGCCGCCCTGAAGTGGCAGGTTCCCAACCGGGAACCGTTCTCAGATGAAGCGCTAAAGCGCTGTTTCCCCGAACCTAACGCCATCCCGCGGCACACCGGCGCAAATTGCGCCCGCACCAGCTGTTCAAGTAAAATTTCCGCGCCCGCGAAGGTGTTCTCCCGTGCATTCGTTCGAGCTTCGGCCGAATTCCTCCCTGACGCCGCGCGCTGCTGCCTGGTTCTACGGCTCTCTGGTGGCGGTCTTGCTGTGCGTGGCGATCGGCTGCACGGCGCTGGGCTTCTGGCCCGTGCTGCCCTTCGCGGGACTCGAGGCCGCCGTGCTGCTTGGGGCGGTCCGCTGGGTGCAACGCAGGGCCACGGCCCGGGAGTACATCCGGGTGGATGATGCCTCCGTGGTGATTGAGAAGTGCCGGCCCGGGCGGCGCGGAGACGATGGCAGGATGGCCTACGCCTTTCAGCGGCCCTGGACGCGGATCGAGTTGCGCCGGGGACGCCCGGCCCACTGGCCCAGCCGGCTGCTGCTCAGCTCGCGGGGCCGGAGCGTGGAGATCGGCGCTTTCCTGACGGATGGCGAGCGCCAGGGACTCAAGGACCGGCTGGCGGAGCTGCTGGCTAACGATGACCTATCAACGGGAAGAAACTGACATGCATCGAGTTGCCACCAACGCCCGCCGGATGATTTCGGGCCTTTTCCTGGCCGCAACGGCGCTTCCCGCCCAGGCCGCCTGGAAACTCAACATGACCCAGGGCGTCACGTCCACGGCCCAGGAGGCCTACGACCTGCACATGCTCGTCCTGTGGATCTGCACCATCGTCGGCATCGGCGTATTCGCCGTGATGATCTACGCGATCGTGACCTTCCAGAAGGCCAAGGGTGCGGTGCCCGCCACGTTCACCCACAGCACGAAGGCCGAAGTGATCTGGACCGTCATCCCGACTCTCATCCTGGTCTTCCTGGGCTACGAGACGGCTCCCGCCCTGGTCCGCATCGACGACACCCGAAACTCCGAGATGACGATCAAGATCACCGGCTACCAGTGGAAGTGGCAGTACGAGTACGTGGGTGAGGGCTACTCCTTCTTCAGCACCCTGGCCGACACCAGCAATGCCGCCCGCCAGCTGGGTTCCGGCGTGAACCCCAAGAGCGTCGACAACTACCTGCTCGAGGTCGACAACCCCCTGGTCGTGCCGGTCGGCGTGAAGATCCGCTACCTGGTCACCGCCAACGACGTCCTCCACTCCTGGTGGGTGCCCGCCTTCTCCGTGAAGCGGGACGCCATCCCCGGCTACGTCAACGAGGGCTGGTTCAACGTGGACAAGCCCGGTGTGTATCGCGGGCAGTGCGCGGAGTTGTGCGGCAAGGACCACGGTTTCATGCCGATCGTCGTCGAGGCACTGCCGAAGGCGGAATTCGACGCCTGGCTCGCCGCGAAGAAGGCCCCGGCCGCCGTCGCGGCCAATTAAGCGGCCAATAGATAAACCAGTTGAATGCCGAACTCGGAGCACGAGAGATGAGCACCACGACCCACGATCACGCCGGCCACAACCATGACCATGCCGGCCACGCCCACGATGATCACGGCCCCGGCAAGGGCCTGTCGCGCTGGCTCTTCACCACCAACCACAAGGACATCGGCACGCTCTACCTGCTGTTCGCGCTGGTGATGCTCTTCGTCGGCGGGGCGATGGCCATGGTCATCCGGCTGGAACTGTTCCAGCCCGGCCTGCAGTTCGTGAACCCCGACTTCTTCAACCAGATGACCACCATGCACGCGCTGATCATGATCTTCGGCATGATCATGCCGGCGTTCGTGGGCTTCGCGAACTGGATGATCCCGCTGATGATCGGTGCGCCCGACATGGCGCTGCCCCGGCTCAATAACTGGTCCTTCTGGATCCTGCCGTTCGCCAGCGGCATCCTGGTGTCGACGCTGTTCATGCCGGGCGGTGGCCCCGCCGGCGGCTGGACGCTCTACCCGCCGCTGTCGCTGCAGGCCGGTAACTCCTTCCCGTTCACGATCTTCGCGATCCACCTGCTGGGCATGTCGTCGATCCTGGGATCGATCAACATCATCGTGACGATCATGAACATGCGCGCGCCGGGCATGACCCTGCTCAAGATGCCGCTGTTCGTCTGGACCTGGCTGATCACCGCCTACCTGCTGATCGCAGCCATGCCCGTCCTGGCCGGCGGCGTGACGATGCTGCTCACCGACCAGTTCTTCGGCACCAGTTTCTTCCAGGCGGCGGGCGGTGGCGACCCCGTGCTGTTCCAGCACATCTTCTGGTTCTTTGGCCACCCGGAGGTCTACATCATCATCCTGCCGGCCTTCGGCATCGTCTCGCAGATCATCCCGACCTTCTCGCGCAAGCCGCTCTTCGGCTACGCCGCAATGGTCTATGCGACGGCCAGCATCGGCTTCCTGTCCTTCATCGTCTGGGCCCACCACATGTTCACGGTGGGCATGCCCCTGGCAGGCGAGATGTTCTTCATGCTCTCCACCATGCTGATCGCCATTCCGACGGCCGTGAAGGTCTTCAACTGGACGGCGACCATGTGGCGGGGCTCGCTGACCTTCGAGACGCCCATGCTGTTCTCGCTGGCCTTCCTCTTCCTGTTCACCATCGGCGGCTTCTCGGGCCTGATGCTCGCCATCGCCCCGGCGGACTTCCAGTACCACGACACCTACTTCGTGGTGGCGCACTTCCACTACGTGCTGGTGCCGGGTGCGCTGTTCGCCGCCATCGCGGGGGCCTACTTCTGGCTGCCCAAGTGGACGGGCCACATGTACGACGAGCGCCTGGGCAAGATCCACTTCTGGCTCTCGGCCATCTCGGTGAACATCACGTTCTTCCCGCAGCACTTCCTGGGCCTGGCCGGCATGCCCCGCCGCATCCCGGACTACGCCACCCAGTTCGCCGACTGGAACATGATCTCCAGCATCGGGTCGTTCGGGTTCGGCCTGTCCCAGCTGCTGTTCGCGTACATCGTGATCAAGACGATCCGGGGCGGCAGGAAGGCCACCGCCGAAGTCTGGGATCAGCCCGAGGGCCTGGAGTGGACGGTGCCGTCGCCGGCCCCGTACCACACCTTCGACGAGGCGCCGGTCGTCAAGTGACCCGCCCCGCCCACAACGACGTCGATCCGGTCATCATCGCCGGGCAGCGGCGCCAGGCCCGGCGTACGGCGCTGGTGCTCGGTATCGTCGCCCTCTGCGTGTACCTGGGCTTCATCCTGGCCACCGGCCTGCGGCACTGACCCGTGGCACCCACTGGTAACGGCCGCCTGATCTTCCGCCTCGCCGTGATGGCGCTGAGCATGTTCGCCTTTGGCTTCCTGCTGGTGCCGCTCTACGAGGTGATGTGCAAGATCACCGGGATCGGTGGCCGCACCAATGCCGAGGCCGCGACGGTCTCGGCCACCCAGGAAGTCTCCGAGCGGCTGATCACCGTCGAGTTCGTCGCCGTCCTCAACGAGCAGGCGCCCTGGGAGTTCCGGCCGACGGTCGCTTCCATGCAGGTGCATCCCGGGCAGCTCTACGACACGGCGTTCTTCGCGCGGAACCTGACCGACGGCGCGCTGGTCGGGTCCGCCGTGCCCAGCGTGGCACCAGGCCAGGCGGCCAAGCACTTCATCAAGACCGAGTGCTTCTGCTTCACCCAGCAGAACTTCACGGCGGGCGAAGGCCGGGACATGGGCGTGCAGTTCATGATCGACCCCGCCCTGCCCGAGTTCGTCGACCGCGTTACCCTTTCCTACACGTTCTTCGTCAATCGCCCGGAGACGGCCAAGCTCGCCAAAAGCGAGGCCGCCGCCGGCTCCACCACCTGATCCGCTTCGACCCAGGAAGACACCGTCATGGCTCACGCACAGGACAAGTACTACGTCCCCCACGGCACGCGCTGGCCGCTCATCGGCTCCGTAGGACTGTTCACCCTCTTCGTCGGGGTCTCGACCCTGCTGAATGGTGGCTCTACCGCTCCGGTGGCGCTGCTGGGCGCCGGCATCCTGATCCTGATGATGTTCCTGTGGTTCGGCGAGGTCATCGCCGAGAGCGAGGCCGGCACCTATAACTCCCAGGTGGACCAGTCATTCCGCATGGGCATGATGTGGTTCATCCTGTCCGAGGTGATGTTCTTCGCCTGCTTCTTCGGCGCCCTGTTCTATGCCCGCCAGCTGTCCCTGCCCTGGCTGGGCGGCGAAGGCAGCGACCCCGTGACGAACCTGTACCTGTGGCCGGGGTTCGAGAACACCTGGCCGTCCAGCGGGCCGGCAAAACTGGGGGGTGACTACCAGATCATGGGGGCCTGGGGCATCCCGGCGCTCAACACGGCCATCCTGCTGACCAGCGGCGTCACGATCACCATCGCCCACCACGCCCTGAAGGCGAACCAGCGCGGAATGCTGAACCTGTTCCTGGCGCTGACGGTGATCCTCGGCTTCATCTTCCTGGGCTTCCAGGCCTATGAGTACTCCCACGCCTACTCCGAGCTGAACCTGAAGCTGAACACCGCCGGCATCTACGGCAGCACGTTCTTCATGCTGACGGGCTTCCACGGACTGCACGTGACCATCGGCGCCATCATGCTCACGGTGATCCTGTTTCGCTGCCTGAAGGGCCACTTCACCCCCGACCGGCACTTCGCCTTCGAGGGCGTGGCCTGGTACTGGCACTTCGTCGACGTGGTGTGGCTGGGGCTGTTCATCTTCGTCTACTGGCTCTGAATGGAGTAGGAGCGGAAAAAAGGGGACGGATTTATTTTCCCGGCGCGCCGGGAAAATAAATCCGTCCCCTTTTTTCCGCTCCTACTCCATT
>JAEUQA010000040.1 GCA_016789845.1 Chromatiales bacterium | reverse complement strand
CTAGCGGCGAGCGGTTCTTTGGAGCGCCATCAGGCGCGACCCCCCTCCGGCTCGAGACTCGCGGACTCGATTCTCGCCGGTGGGGGGTCGCGCCTGTTGGCGCTCCTGCAGGGCGCTCCTACTGCGCCCCGGTCTCGCGCTTCAGGTACGCGATCAGGTTGGCCCGGTCCTCGGGCTTGCGGATGCCGACGAACACCATGCGGTTGCCCGGCAGGAAGTCACTGGGACGCTCCAGCCAGTGGTCGAGCGCCTCGGCGGACCACACGATGCCCGACTGCGTCACGGCCTCCGAGTAACTGAAACCGGGAGCGAGGCCAGCCTTCCGCCCGAGGAACCCGTGCAGGTTGGGACCAACCTTGTTGGCACCGCCGGATTCGAGGCTGTGGCAGGCCCGGCACTGGAGGAACAGCACCTTGCCCTTCTCCGGGTCGGCAGTAGCCAGCAGCGTCTGCAAGTCAGCCGCCGGCGCAGCACCCGTGGCCGCCGGCCCGGCGGGCGCGCCATCGCCCCCCTCGGCGCAGGCCGTGATCAGCAGGCCCAGGGTCAGCGCAGGCGCGATGAAACGAAGTCTTTTCAGCATGGTTGCCACTCGCTGGAATTTTGGTGAAGGACAGTCAGGTCCCGGACGCGGCGGCGGCGGGACTGGCCCGGAGCGCGGCAGCCGCCCGGTGGATCGCCTTGCGGATCCGGGGATAGGTGCCGCACCGGCAGATGTTGGTGATGGCCTCGTTAATGGCCGCGTCGTCGGGATCGGGGGTCGTCTTCAGGAACGAGGCAACCGCCATGATCATCCCCGGCTGGCAGTAGCCGCACTGGGGCACCTGCTCGTCGATCCAGGCCTGCTGGACCGCGTGGAGGTTGGCCTCGGTGCCGAGTCCCTCGATGGTCGTCACCGCCTTGCCCGCCACGGCGACGATCGGCAGCACGCAGCAGCGCGTGGCCGAGCCGTCGATGTGCACGGTGCAGGCCCCGCAGAGCGCCATGCCGCAGCCGTACTTGGTGCCGGTCAGGCCGATCTTGTCCCGCAGGACCCACAGGAGGGGCATGTCGTCGGGGGCGTCCACCTGGATGGGTTCGCCGTTGAGGGTGAAGCTGATCATGTTTATGTATTGTAGGAGCGGCTTCAGCCGCGACACAAATCCTCGCCCAGGAAAATTGAATCGCGCCTGAAGGCGCTCCTGCAAGGCTCCTGCAAGCCGCTCCTACCCCGTCTTCGGCGTGTTCTCCGCCATGTACACGGTAAAGCTGGAATCGTTGGGGCCGCCCCAGGTCTCGTCGCCGGGCGCCCTGAAGTACTCCGGGTGGAGTTTCTCCGCCCGGGCACGCAGGCCTTCAGGCAGGCGGTCAGCGGTACCGGTGCGGTCCATGTTCGTGCGGAACAGCAAATGCCCCGGCGCCTGGCCCTGCAACATCCAGGGCAGCCAGGGCCCAATGCGGGTCCAGGCTCCCGTGTAGTCGGCGCTCGTGCGGGCAGGATCCTCCAGCTGGGACAGGCTGGTGAAGCGCTGGAACATCTCGCTGATCCGCGTGACGGGGCCGGCCGACTCCCGCGGCCACACCGCCGGGTTCATGGGGTTGGGGAACGCCGTGTGCACCTCAAACAGGGAAAAGGCCTTGTCGCCGAAGAAGTTCCAGGGTGGGCTGAAGGGCACTTCGACGGCGGTGCCGTCAAAGTCCATCTTCATGACGGGTGCGATCTCCGCATTCACGACTTTGTTGTGGATAGGCCGGACCTCGACCTGCTCATTGGTGAACGGGTTGGTCCAGGCATCCAGGAACTCGCCGGTCTTCGGATCCTTGTAATAGGCCAGTTCCCGGTTGAAGAGCCGGTACTTGCCATCCGGCTGGGTCGCCACGCGCAGCACGCCGAAGCCCTCGATGCCCAGGATCTTCTGCAGCGGCCTGTCGGGACCGAGTACGGCGAAGATGTCGCCGCCGAACCAGCCAACCGTTTCCACGGTGGGATCCAGGTCCCCAGTGAGCTTGACGAATGCCTTCAGATTGTCAGATGGATTTGAGAAGTCGATCTTAACTGACTGTTTGGAATCGACTTCACCGGGGGATGGAGGCTCCCGCCCGCAGGCGGCGAGCCCCAGTCCCGCCCCGGCCGCCAGGGCGCCCCAGGAAAAGAAGGTCTGGAGGGCCTGGCGGCGATCGGCCAGCGTCTCAGTCAGGCTGGTATGCCACATGGGGAAGTTCCTGTGCTGGTCGCGGAATGGCTGGTCAGTGCCCGGGACTGACGACACGGCCGGCGGCCTTGGCCGGATCCGCGGACAGCAGTGCCGGGAACTCCTTCTCCGCCCGGCGCCGGTACTCGCGGGGCAGTTCATCGATGGACTTCAGCTTGGCGCCACCGGCGTGCCACACCACGTGGCCGGGACGGTCGCCCATGTCGAGCCACTTAAGCCAGGGCATGTGGACGGTGGAGCCGAAGACGACCGGCACGCTGGCCAACTTGTCGTCGAGAAAATCCTTCTGGCTGGCGAACATGGTCTGCTGTTGCCAGCGTGGCGGCGGCAGCCCTGGCGGGTAACGCGTCCAGTTGTGCAGCCAGACCACGTCCCGCACGAAGCTCCAGTCGAGCACCAGCGGATCCTCGGGCAGCTGGTCCAGCAGCCGCGTGAAACGAATCCCCTTGACCGAGTAGTTGAACCCGCGTCCCGGCCCGCCCCCCTGGACGGCGGGCGGCACCACGTTGGTCACCTTGGTGTAGGGATTGCGGAACTCGGAGAGCATGGCGCCGGTGTTCACGTCACGAAAGAACGTGACGGTGTTGCCCGTCAGCTCGTAGGCCCCGCCCGGCAGGTGCTGCATCCAGTAGAGCTCCATCCCCTCGAACTTCACGAGCGGGCGGGGATTCTCGCCGGGCACGACGCCGAAGATGGTGCCGTCGTACCACCAGGGCACGTCGCCCTCCTCCAGGCTCGCCGTCATCCGGACGAGCGCGCGCAGGTTCGTCGCCGGGAGGGTGAGGTCGGGCGCCTTCGGCGGCAGCGAACCGGCTACCCGGGGCAGTGCATCGCTGGCGGCCCCGAGGGCCAGGAGACCGGTGCCGATGTTCAGGGCGCCAAGCGTGAAGGAACGTCGGGAAAGTGGGGCAGTCAACGTTGCATGCTCCAATTTTTTGCGCCCGCAGGCGGATTTTTCAGGCACTCTGCCATATCCGGGAAAAGGAGTCGCCATGCATCGCGTACTGGTCCTCGGCGCCGGCAAGATCGGCTCCCTGATTGCGGGCCTGCTCGAAGAATCCGGCGACTACGCCGTCACGCTGGCCGATTCCCGGCCGGGCGCGGCGGCCGAGGTGGCCGCCGCCCACCAACAGTCGGGGGGTGGTGGCGGCATCCGGGCCCTCGATCTCGATGCCACCCACCTCGGGGACCTGGAAGCCGCGCTGCGCGACCAGCGCACCCACGCGGTGGTGTCGAGCCTGCCCTACTACTGCAACGAGCTGGTGGCCCGTGCCGCCCGGGACGCCGGCTGCCACTACTTCGACCTGACGGAGGACGTGCGCTCGGCCACCGCGGTGCTCGGCATCGCCAGTGGCGCCGCCACCGCCTTCGCCCCGCAGTGCGGGCTCGCGCCCGGCTTCATCAGCATCGCCGCCGCGGAACTGATCCGGCACTTCCAGAGCGTCCGCACGGTGAAGCTGCGCGTGGGCGCCCTGCCCCAGCACCCCAACAACGTCCTCAAGTACTCGCTCACCTGGTCGACCGAGGGCCTCATCAACGAGTACGGCAACCTGTGCCTGTCCGTCGTCAACGGCGAGCCCCAGCACGTGCAGCCGCTGGAAGGCCTGGAGGAGATCGAGATCGACGGCACGCTCTACGAGGCGTTCAATACGTCCGGTGGCCTCGGCTCGCTGGCGGACAGCTTCGGCTCCGGCGTGGAGTCCATGGACTACAAGACGATCCGCTACCCCGGCCACTGCGAGCAGATGCGCCTGCTGATGAACGGCCTCAAGCTGAACCAGGACCGGGGCACGTTGAAGCGGATCCTCGAGAACTCCGTGCCCCAGACGCTACAGGACGTGGTGATCGTGTACGCGGCGGTGACCGGCCTGCAGGAAGGCGAACTCCGGGAGGAAAACTACGTGAACAAGGTGTATCCGCAGGTGATCGGCGGCCGCCTCTGGTCCGCCATCCAGATCACGACCGCGGGTGGCATCTGCGCGGTGCTGGATCTCGTGCTCCGCCACCCGGAGCAGTACCGGGGCTTCGTCCGCCAGGAACAGTTCCCGCTGAACCAGGTGCTGGCGAACCGCTTCGGGCGCCATTACAGCGACGGGGCCGGCAAGGAAGTGTCGTCCCGGATCATCGCCGCGGGCAGCCGCGGCAAGCAGAGGGTGCGCGACGATGCGTGACATCCTCGACTCCCTCGGCCTCGCGGAACTGAATCCCGGCAGCTGGTCGGCGTCCGGCTGGCACCCGACCAAGGGGCGCGAGCGCATCGACTCGCTGAACCCCGCCACCGGGGCCACCCTGGCCAGCGTGGCAACCGCAACCGAGCCCGACTACGAGCAGGTCATCAGCAGCGCCGTCATCGCCGGCGCCGCGTGGCGCGACCTGCCTGCCCCCCGGCGGGGCGAGGCCGTGCGGCTGGTGGGCGATGCGCTCCGCAAGCACAAGCACGCGCTGGGCAGCCTCGTCAGCCTGGAAGTCGGCAAGATCAAGGCCGAGGGTGACGGCGAAGTCCAGGAGATGATCGACATCGCCGACTACGCGGTCGGCCTCTCGCGCATGCTCGGCGGGAGGACCCTTTCCTCCGAGCGGCCCCACCACCGGCTCTATGAGCAGTGGCATCCGCTGGGCGTCGTGGGCGTCATCAGCGCGTTCAATTTTCCCGTGGCGGTCTGGTCCTGGAATGCCTTCATTGCCGCCGTGTGCGGCAACGTGACGGTGTGGAAGCCGTCGCCCAAGGCGCCGCTCGCGAGCGTGGCCGTGCAGCGGCTGTGCAACGCCGCGCTGGAGGCACAAGGCTTCCCGCCGGCCTTCTTCCTGTTCAACACCGATGACGTGGCCCTTGCCACGCGCTTCGTGGACGACGCCCGGGTGGACCTCATGTCCTTCACGGGCTCCTCAGCGGTGGGGGCCGGCGTGGCGGCCCGCGTCGCCCGGCGCTTCGGCCGCAGCCTGCTGGAGCTCGGCGGCAACAACGCCATCATCGTCGACGAACACGCAAACCTGGACCTGGCGATCCCCGCGATCCTGTTCGGCGCCGTCGGCACCGCCGGCCAGCGCTGCACGTCCACCCGGCGGCTGCTGGTGCACCAGAGCCGCCTCGATGAACTCACCACCCGCCTGGTCGCCGCCTACCGGCAGGTCCCGATCGGCGACCCGCTGAAGGCGGGCACCCTCATGGGCCCCCTCATCGACGCCCACGCCGTGGAGCGTTACCAGCAGGTACTGAAGGAACTGGAGGGGCATGGCGCCCGGGTGCTCTGCGGCGGCAAGGTGCGCAAGGGCCCCGGGAATTTCGTGGAGCCCACCATCGTGATGGCCGAGAACGCGTGGCCCGTGGTCCAGCACGAGACCTTCGCGCCGATCCTCTACGTCATTCCCTGCGCGAGCCTGGACGAGGCCATCGCGAAGCAAAACGCGGTGCCCCAGGGCCTTTCGTCCGCGATCTTCACCGACCGCCTGCAGAACGCGGAGCGCTTCCTGAGTCACGCCGGCAGTGACTGCGGGATCGCCAACGTGAACATTGGCACGTCCGGCGCGGAGATCGGCGGAGCCTTCGGCGGCGAGAAGGAAACCGGTGGCGGCCGGGAGGCCGGCTCCGACTCCTGGAAGGCCTACATGCGCCGGCAGACCGTCACGATCAACTACGGCTCGACCCTGCCGCTGGCGCAAGGCATCGATTTCTCTTCGAAGCGCACCGACCCGTAGGAGCGGATTCAGCCGCGACCCGCCTCAGACCACTTCGCCCGGCGCGAAACGACACGCACCGGACCCGTCGGCCAGCTCGATCTGCAGCGTGGGATGGCCGATGCGGAACTTCGCCTCGAGCTCGCCGGCAACGCGCCGGAGAAACTCATCGCCGGGATGCCCGCTGGTCATGACGAGATGGGCGGTCAACGCCGTCTCGGTGGTGCTCATGCCCCAGACATGCAGATCATGCACCTCACGCACACCAGGGAGCTGTTGCAGGTAGGCCATCACCATGGCGGCATCGATCCCCGCGGGAACCGCGTGCAGCGACAGGCGCAACGATTCCCTGAAAAGGCTCCACGTGCCCACCAGAATCACCGCGCCAATGGCGAGGCTCAACACGGGATCAAGCCACAGCCAGCCCGTCAGGATGATGCCAACTCCGGCGACCGCCACGCCGACGGAAACCGCGGCGTCAGCTACCATGTGGAGATACGCACCGCGCATGTTCATGTCGTCATGCCGTCCCTTGCTCAGCATGAACGCCGTTGCGAGGTTGATCACGACGCCGACCAGCGCCACGCTGATCATGGTCAGTTCCCCGACCGGCACGGGCTCGGCAAGGCGCCGAAGCGCCTCCCAGCTGATGCCACCAACGGCAACGATCAAAAGAACGGCGTTGGCGAAGGCAGCGACGATCGTCGATGCCCGCAAGCCGTAGGTAAAGCGCATGGACGGCAAGCGGCGGGCAAGGTTGACGGCCCACCAGGCCGCGAGCAGGCCCAGCACATCGCTGAAGTTATGCCCGGCGTCGGCGAGCAGGGACAGCGAGTCCGCCCACAGGCCAAACCCGGCCTCGACCGCCACGAAGGCCAGGTTGAGGGTCACGCCTACCGCGAATGCCCGGCCCTTCGCATCGCCATGAACATGGTCATGGCCGTGCCCATGGCCATGGTTGTGGTCCTGAAGCCGCGCGCTCATGGGACGAGGCTACCACGGCGGTCCAGGTGGCTATACTTCCAAAATGCCGGCTACAGACACACCAATGAACCTGACCTTCCTGGTATTCCTGGGCTCGGCGCGCAACAGCAGCCCGCCCTACCCGGCGCGCCTCGGACTGCGGGTGGCGAAGGCCTGCGCGGCGCGGCTCGAGGCCAGCGGCGCCGGCGTGGAACTCGTCGACCCGCTGGAGTACGAGTTCACGCCGGTCTTCAAGCCTCACTTCGCCTACGCCCGCGGCGAAGCTCCGGCGGCGCTGGACCACCTCGCCGGGCGTATCGCTAGCGCCGACGGGTACGTGATGGTCAGCCCCGAGTACAACCACTCCATGAGTCCGACACTGGCCCACCTGCTGAATCACTTCGGCAGCTCGCTGTTCGCGTTCAAGCCGAGCGCGATCGTGACGTACTCGGCGGGCCAGTGGGGCGGCGCGCGGGCCGCCGTGGGCATGCGAACCTTCCTATCGGAACTCGGCTGCCTGCCCGTATCGGCGATGATTCACATCCCGAAGGCCCAGGAAGTGCTCGAAGAGGATGGCTCCTGCCGGGCCGGCCAGGACGCGGAAGCGTGGACAGGATACTTCGGCCGGACCCTGGGCCAGCTCGAGTGGTGGGCGGCCGCTGCCCGGGACGGTCGCGCCGCGCGGGATCCGCAGGCCCAGAGCCCGGCGTTTCGCCGGCGTGTATCCGAGCGCGATGCGCCGGCTTCCGGGTGAGTACCTGGCGCACCAGGGACCAGGCACTCGCGGCAAGCCTCAACAGCGGCTGCGCCTGCCGGACGCTCGACCCGGAGCGTTTACGTCGACAGCTCGAGGGTGACCCGTCCCTCGCCGGCCTGGCGGCCGAAATTGCCGGGAGCCGCCCGCACCTGTTCTCGTCGACCGCCGTGTTCGTTTCGCCCAGGCAGCTGGCGGGGATGCAGGCGATCGTGTCCGCCGTGGAGCAGGTCGTCGCCCTGCCCGGCTATCAGCAGGCAGCCCTGGCCCGGGCGCCGGACATTGCCCGCCTCGACCCCGGGCCACGCGGCGCCTTCATGGGGTTCGATTTCCACCCGGGGCCCGATGGCCCCCGACTGATCGAGATCAACACGAACGCGGGCGGCGCATTGCTGAACTCAGTCCTGGCCCGCGCCCAGCAGGCCTGCTGCCAGGAAATGGCGGAACTGCGGCAACCGACCGCGAACCTCGACAGGATTGACGAGACCTTTGTCGAGATGTTCCGCGCCGACTGGCGCCGCCAACGGGGCGACGAAACACCGGACCGCATTGCCATCGTCGATGACACGCCCCCGGACCAGTACCTGTATCCCGAGTTCCAGCTGTTCAGGCAACTATTCGAGCGGCACGGCATCGAGGCCGTGATCGCGGATGCCGCGGCCCTGGAGTGGCGCGACCACTCGCTCCAGCTCGAGGGACGAACCGTGCCCTTCGTCTACAACCGGCTCACGGACTTCCATCTCGAGTCGCCGGCTCATGCGGCTCTCCGGGACGCATACCTGGCCGGGGGAGTCGTCATGACACCCAATCCCCATGCCCACGCACTGTATGCTGACAAGCGAAATCTCGTGACGCTGAGCAACGACGCGGACCTTGCGGCACTGGGCGTGCCCGATGCTGACCGGGCGGTGCTCCGGAAGGGAGTTCCAACCACCGTCCCGGTGACGGCAGAGGCTGCGGACGAGCTCTGGTCCCGGCGCCGCCAGCTGTTCTTCAAGCCAGCGCGCGGTTATGGCAGCAAGGCGGCCTACCGGGGCGACAAGCTCACCCGACGGGTATGGAACGAGATCCTGGCCGGCGACTACGTGGCGCAACTGATCGCACCGGCCGGTGAGCGGCTGGTCCGGATCGACGGCGCCCTCGCCGGCCTGAAGCTGGATATTCGGGCCTACGCCTATGCTGGCCACATCCAGCTGCTGGCCGCCCGCCTCTACGCGGGGCAGACCACCAACTTCAGGACCGCCGGTGGCGGCTTTGCGCCCGTGTTCGTGGTACCGGCCTGACGGCTACGCCGGCGGCCGGGCAGCAGAGTCAAGCGGGAACCAGCGCGCCCGGAGCCACAAGGCGACGCTCACCAGCGAGATCAGCACGGGCACCTCCACCAGCGGGCCAATGACGGTGGCAAAGGCGATCGGCGAGGCCAGGCCGAAGGTCGCGATGGCCACCGCAATCGACAATTCGAAGTTGTTGCTCGCCGCCGTGAAGGCGATGGCCGTCGTGCGGGGGTAGTCCGCCTCGATCAACCGACCCATCCAGAAACTGACGGCGAACATGACGAGGAAGTAGACCGTCAGCGGGAGGGCGATGCGCACCACGTCGAGGGGCAGCTGCAGCACCATGCCGCCCTTGAGGCTGAACATGGCGACGATGGTGAACAGCAGGGCGACGAGCGTCAGGGGCCCGATGCGGGGCAGGAAGACGCCCTCGTACCAGGCACTGCCCTTCCGCCGCAGCAACACCACCCGGGTCAGGAAACCCGCCGCGAACGGTATGCCCAGGTAGATCAGCACGGATTGCGCCACCGTCCACAGGCCCACGTCGATGACGCTGCCCTCCAGTCCCACCAGGGGCGGCAGCACGGTGAGGAAGAACCAGGCATACATCGAGAAGAACACGATCTGGAATACCGAGTTGAACGCCACCAGGCCCGCCACGTACTGGCTGCTGCCGCCGGCGAGCTGGTTCCAGACCAGCACCATGGCGATGCACCTGGCGAGGCCGATCAGTATCAGGCCGGTCATGTATTCGGGATAGTCGCGCAGGAACAGCACCGCGAGCGCGAACATCAGCACCGGGCCGATGACCCAATTCTGCACGAGCGACAGCGCCAGGACCCGGGTGTCCCTGAAAACCGCCGGCAACTCCTCGTAGCGTACTTTCGCCAGCGGGGGGTACATCATCACGATCAGGCCGATGGCAATCGGCACGTTGGTCGTCCCGACCGTCAGCTGGTCCAGGGCGGCGGGCAGTCCGTCGAAGGTGGAACCCAGGGCGACGCCCAGCAGCATGGCTGCGAAGATCCACAGCGTCAGGTACCGGTCGAGGAAGGACAGCCGGGGCCGGGTTGGAGCGACAGTCACGACGCGTCGCCACCGTCGACCCGCGTCCTGCCGATCTCCTGCAAGCGATTCTGCAGTGAGAGGCGGTCGAGCGAGCTGATCTTCAGGTTCACGAAGATCTTGATGCGGTTCTCCAGCTCCCGGAACACCTTGCGAAAGGCCAGCCACTTCTCGGTGTCGTTGCCCTCCACGGCCGCCGGATCCTCCACGCCCCAGTGCGCCGTCATCGGCTGGCCGGGCCAGAAGGGACACTGCTCGCCGGCGGCGTTGTCACAGACCGTGAAGACGAAATCCAGCTGCGGCGCCCCGGGTGCGGCAAACTCGTCCCAGCTCTTGCTGCGCAGGCCCTCCGTGGGCAGCTGCATGTGCTTCAGCAGCTCGAGCGCCACCGGATTGACCCGTCCGACAGGCCGGCTGCCGGCGCTGTAGCCAACGAAGCGGCCCCTTCCCCAGTGGTTGATCAGCGCCTCCGCGAGGATGCTGCGGGCGGAATTCCCGGTACAGAGGAACAGGACGTGGTACTTCCGGTCCGTCATGGGTCAGGCCCTCTTCCGCCGCGCGGGTTGCGCCGCCGGCAGGCAGTCCGTCGTGCAGGACTCGTCGGCCAGGCTGCAGCAGTGATCGGTGAGAAAGTCCACCAGCTTCCGCATGGCGACAAAATTCGCCGAGTAGTGGATGAATCGGCCGTCCTGGCGTGCACCCACGAGTCCCGCCCGGTCCAGCTCCTTGATGTGGAAAGACAGCGTGGGCGCCGGGATGCCGAGCTTTCCGGCGATCACGCCAGCGGCATAGCCCTCCGGGCCGCGCTTGACCAGCAGCCGGAATATTTCGAGGCGCTTGTCGTGGGCCAGGGCGGACAGGGCAATGGCAGCATCTGAATTTTTCACATTTTCATATTACTGGAAATATGAAATCTAAGGCAAGGCGCACCGTGACACTTCCGCACGGACCGGTCATCAGGCTCCGCGCGGACCGAGGATGATCACGGCCGTGCCGATCAGGCAGATCACCGCCCCCGAGACATCCCACGTATCGGGTCGAACCCCCTCGATCACCCACAGCCAGAGGAGGGACGCTACGACGTACACGCCGCCGTAGGCGGCATAGGTACGCCCGGCAAACTCGACGTCCACCAGCGTCAGGAGCCAGGCGAACAGGGCCAGGGCCGCCAGGCCGGGCACCAGCCACCAGGCCGACTTGCCGAGCCGCAGGCAAGCCCAGATTGCGAAGCATCCGGCGATTTCGGCAAATGCGGCTGCCGTATAAAACGCGGTCGTTGCTACCAGGCGCATGGCGTCGACTCCGGGGAATCGTCTACAGGTCCGAGGGGTAGAACGCGAACTCCCGCCAGCGCTTGCCCTCCTTGAACTCGTAGATGTGCAGGGAGGTCTGGCGTACCGGCTTGCCATCCATGTTGAGCGTGTCGATCTCCACCTGGACCAGCGTATTCCCCACCATGCCCAGGCGGTGCACCTCGGAGTCGCTGGTGGTCCACATGGGTGACTCGAAGAACATCTTCAGGCGGGCCATGGTGGCCTCCCGGCCCCGCACCATTTCCTTCGGGCCGTCCTCCTTCACGGTGTACCAGCTGAAGTCCTCGGTGAGGGCCGCGCCGGAAGCCTCCACATCGCGCTTCATGAACGCGACTTCCGAGTCATCGATCATCTTCTGGTAGTGGGCGGGGATGGTCCGGTACTGCTCGCCCCAGGTGTAGGTCTGTTCGGCAACGACTGTCAGGGCGGCGACGGCCAGAGCGCCGCTGGCGAAGCCGGCCAGCGCCGAGCGTAGTGACCAAGGGGACGTCCGCGGTGTGGAATTCGACATGGGCGCCGCTCTCCTCAAGGGTGCAAAGGAATGTACTGCGGACTACAGTAGCACCAGTGGTCGCACGACAAACCGGAGTCGCCTGATGTCCAGGACTGCCAGTCATCGCAGTGCCTTCGTCGCAGCCCTCGTGGCCCTCGCCGCGACCCTGGCCGCGACCCTGGCCGCGACCCTGGCCGTGACCCTGGCGGGCAGCGTAGTCTCCGCCGCCCAGGCAACCCCGCCCATCGTCGTCATCGGCGCCACGGCCAAGAGCTCCACGGAGATCATCCAGCAGGCCCTCGCCGCCGGCCACGAGGTCATCGGCATCGCCCGGCGCCCCGGGGACGTGACCATCAGGGACCATCGGCTCAGGATCCTGAAGGGCGATGTCTACGACCAGGCATCCCTGGAAGCGGCCATGACCGGCAGGGAGGTCGTGATCTCGATGGTCGGCCCGCGGGTGGACCCCACCGACACCGCCGAGACGCCTCCCACCTTCGACCTCTTCACCACCGGCACCGCCAACATCATCGCCGCCATGAAGAAGAAGGGTAACCGGCGGCTGCTCGTGGCGAGTTCCCTCGGCGTGGAGGACGAGTTCCCCACCGTGAAGCCCGCCCCCGGCGACTTCCGGCTCGGCTGGCTGTGGAAGTCCCGTTACCTGTACAAGAACATGAAGGACATGGAGGGCGTGGTAAGGGCGAGCGGCCTCGAGTACGTCATCTTCCGGCCGCCGTTCCTCGTGGAGGAGCCGGCCCGCCGGGACTACAAGCTGTCCATCAACACCGACTCGCCCAAGGGCACGATGATGACGTACGCCGACTTCGGCGCCTTCGTTCTCGAGCAGGTCTCGGGCAACCAGTACCTGGGGTCCTCGGTGGGCATGTACACCGACCGCCCGCTCAAGTTCGGCGAGAACGCCGACCTGGACAAGCTGGCAAGGGAAGCCAAGGAGAAGTTCGACAGGGCCAACGCGAAGCAGCCATGAGAATGAGAAGTCACCCCCTCGCCATGCTTGTGCTTGCCTCACTCGCGCCGGGCTCCGACCCCGCACTGGCTGCCGGCGACGTGGAGCGCGGCCGCGAGATCGCCGCGGCCTGCTCGGCCTGTCACGGGCCGGACGGCAGCAGCCCCTCGCCCACCTTTCCCGTGCTCGGCGGCCAGCACCAGGAGTACCTGGTCCAGGCGCTGCTCGCCTACCAGGCCGGCACCCGGGCCGACTCGATCATGGGCGGTGCGGTGCAGACCCTCAGCCGGCAGCAACTGGAGGACGTGGCGGCCTATTTCGCCGCACAGAAGGGGCTGACCGGAGGGCTGGCGGGCACCCGCCCGGCCGGCGCGGCGCCGGCAGCCGGCGGCGGCATGACGGCCAGCCTCAGCACCATCGACGCGGCCGGCTCGCTCGCCGACCTGCGTGCACCCGCGCCTTCGCCGGTTGAACTCGCGGCGTGCCCGGGCAAGGGCTCCCTGACCCGGGATCGGGACGGCGACGGCCTTGCCGACGCCCATGACGCCGCGCCGGGGGACGCCGGTGAGTTCGTGCGGGACGCGGATGGCGATGGCTGGTTCGCCATCTGCAACGTGCAGCAGCTGCAGGCCATCCAGACCCTGGGCACCGGCGAGGGCCAGCGCACCTCGCTGGATCTGGCAACCCGCAACGCGCGGCGCTACGAGCTCGTGCAGGACCTGGACCTGGGCGCCATCGCCAGCTGGGTGCCCGTCGGGAACTGCGGCCCGGAGAAGAACTGCATGGTCGCCCGCGACAGGTACGGCTTTGCGGGCGCGCTGGATGGCAACGGCCACACGCTGCGCAACCTCACGGTCAATCAGCCGGAGGGTGGTGGTGTCGGCATGTTCGGCACCCTGGCGAGATCAGGCGTCGTCCGCAACCTGAACCTGGAGAACGCCCGGGTCACCGGCCGCGGCGGCGTGGGCGCGCTGGTGGGCGCCAACTTCGGCTATGTCGCGGACTGCCAGGCCAGCGTGCACGTCGTCGGCCGGCTGGCCACGGGGGGGCTCGTCGGCGGCCACGCGGGCCAGGTGGTCAATTGCCACGTCAGCGGCGAAGTCTCGGGACAGGCTGCGGTCGGCGGCCTGGCTGGCGACATGAACGGCGTGGTCCGGGACAGCTCGGCGGACGTGGTCGTGAGCGCGGGCAAGGGCGTGGGCGGGCTCGTCGGCCTCAGCACGACCGGCAAGGTGCTGAACAGCCGGGCCACCGGCGTGGTGTCCGGGGCCGACAACGTGGGCGGCCTCGTCGGCGTGAACACGGATGCAATGGTGGAGAACAGCTTCGCCACCGGCGCCGTGCAGGGCTCCGGCACCAACGTGGGCGGGCTGGTGGGCTTCAATTCCCAGAGCCGCGTCCTGTCGAGCTTCGCCACCGGCGTCGTGGCCGGCAAGGACGCCGTCGGCGGACTCATCGGCCGCAACAATGGCGCGGTGCGCAATGTCTATTCCACCGCTGCCGCCAGCCTGATTGGCGACAATGCCGGCGGCAGCATCGACGCGACCCCCTGATTCAGGAGCCATGATGATCCGCACCTGCATAACTCTCGTCGCCGGCCTGCTCCTCGCCGCCGCCGGTGGCCACGCCGACACGGCGAAGTACGTCAGCACCGTCAAGCCCTTCGCAAAGGGCGATATCCTGGTGGCTGCCACCATCATGGACAATCCCGATGACGACCACGGCGGCACGGGCCGGCTCATCCAGTACGACGGGAACCTGCAGCCGAAGGGCGAGCTGTACCTGACGGGCACCCGGCACAAGGTCGGCGGCCTCACGTTCGCCCCGGACAAGACCCTGTGGGCCTTCTCCCAGCTCACACCCGCCGTCGTCGAGATCGCGCCGAGCGGCGTGCAGAAGCCGGTCCGCACCTTCTCCGACCGCATGTACTCCAGCGTGACCTTCGGCAGGGACGGCAGCCTGTATTTCGGCGAGCACATGATGGGCACCCAGACGGGCCACCCCTCAGTAACCACGAAGTTCCGCCTGCTGCCCGGCCGGGACGTGATCGGCGACGGCCACGTGTTCAGGCACAGCCCGGACGGCAGGCTTCTCGACGAGTACCCGACCCAGGCCAACGGCGGCATGTTCGGCTTCCTTGCCGTCACCAGCACGGTGCTGGCAGACGACGACACCCGCATGATCTTCGTTTCCGAGACGGGCAGGCGGGTGATGCAGTACGACCTGAAGAACCGCAGGCAGCTGCCGGACCTGGCGGACTTCACCACCAACCCGGACGTGCCCATGGTCCTCGTCATGAATCCCGCGCCGGACGGCCGCCTGCTGATCAGCACGGGCAAGGGCTTCCTGGTTATGGATCCGAAGACCGGGGCCGTGATCCGCAACTACCCCCTGGAGGGCATGGGCTGGGCGGCCGTCAGTTCCTCCACCGACGGCCAGTACGCCATCGTCGGCAACTTCTTCACCGGCGAGATCGTCAAGGTTCGCCTCGCCGACGCTGTTATCGTGGCGCGGAACAACGTCGGCCAGAGGGAATCCCTGTCCGGCATCGCCCAGTACCCGGGATGAACAAGCACATGAAGCGACTCGATATTCCAGTTACCCGGCGGCAGGTCCTCGCCGGCGGCACCGTACTGGCCGCAGGCACCACCCTCGCGGCCTGCAGCGGCGGAGAGGACCAGCCCGTCGTGCGGCCGGAGGGGGTCCCGCTGGGACCCTACGGCGCCGACTCCACGGCCGAGCAGGTCGTGGAAGGCATCAACCTCACGGGCAAGACCGCGCTCGTCACGGGTGCCAACTCGGGGCTCGGCTACGAGACCATGCGCGTCCTAGCCCTGCGCGGCGCCCACGTCATCTGCGCGGCGCGCACCATGGAAAAGGCCGAGCAGGCCTGCGCCGGGATCCAGGGCCGCACCACGCCGGTGGCCATCGAGCTCACCGACTTCCCGTCCATCGTCACTGGCACGGACGCCGTGCAGGCGCTCGGCATGCCCATCGACATGCTGATCCTGAACGCCGGGATCATGGCGCTGCCCGAACTGGAGCAGGTCTACGGCCTGGAGAAGCAGTTCGTCACCAACCACCTGGGCCACTTCATCGTCGGCAACCGGCTGCTGCCCCAGGTGCAGGCCGCCCCGCAGGGACGGGTCGTCGTCCTCACCAGCAGCGGCTACCAGTGGGCCCCCGAGACCGGCATCGAGTTCGACAACCTGTCCGGGGAGCGGGACTACAACCCGAACAAGATGTACGGCCAGTCCAAGCTCGCGAACCACCTCTACGTCCGGCAGCTCGCGAAGAACCTGGCGGGCACCACGACCACGGCAAACTCGGTGCACCCCGGCGTGATCATGACCAACCTGGGCCGCAGCTTTCCGAAGTGGCAGCAGGTCGCCGCGAAGCTGATCGGCTGGACCTTCATGAAGAGCGTCGAGGCCGGCACCGCCACCACCTGCTACGTGGCCACGGCACCGGCACTCGCCACGGTCAGCGGGCACTACTTCGCCGACTGCAATCCCGAGGTGCCGGGGGGCCAGATGCAGAACGACGAGCTGGCGGCGAAGCTGTGGCAGGTGTCGGAAGATCTCACCCGGCCCTACCTCCTCTCATGAACCGCCGGGAACTGCTGCTGGGAGGCTCCGCCGCCATCGCCACGGGCGGCCTCGCCGGCTGCGGCCGCGCCGAAGTCGCAAGGCCGGAAGGCGTTCCCATCGGCCCATTCGACGCGGACTCGACCGCCGAGGACGTCACCGCCGGCATGGACCTGTCCGGCCTCACGGCGCTCGTCACCGGCGCCAACTCGGGCCTCGGCTACGAGAGCATGCGCGTGCTCGCGCTGCGTGGCGCCCACGTGATCGGCACCGCGCGGACCCTGGAAAAGGCGACGGAAGCCTGCACCTCCGTGCCGGGCCGCACGACGCCCGTGGCGCTGGAGCTCACCGACTTCGATTCCGTGGTGGCCTGCGCGGCGCAGGTTGCCACCCTCGGCGTCCCGCTGGACATCCTGATGTGCAACGCCGGCGTGATGGAGGTGCCGACCGCCGAGCAGATCAACGGCATCGAGCGGCACTTCGTCACCAACCACCTGGGTCATTTCCTGCTGACGCGACGCCTCGTGCCGCAGCTGATGGCGGCTCCCCAGGGCCGGGTCGTCGTCGTCTCCAGCGGCGCCTACAAGCAGGCGCCGGCCGCCGGCATCGAGTTCGACAACCTGTCCGGCGAGCGGGACTACGAGCCCCGCAAGGCCTACGGACAGTCCAAGCTCGCCAACTACCTGTTCGTCCGGGAACTGGCCCGCCGCATGGAGGGCACGCGGGTCACCGCGAATGCCCTGCAGCCGGGTGTGATCATGACCAACCTGGGCCGCTACCTGCCCTGGTACCAGGTCGTCACGGCGAAGCTCATCGGCTGGACCTTCATGAAGAGCGTCGAGGCCGGCGCCGCCACCCAGGTGTATGTCGCCACCTGGCCGAAGCTCGCCGGCATCAGCGGCTACTTCTTCAGGGACTGCAACGCCTTCCTGCCGGGTGGGAACATGGAGAACGACGAACTGGCGGCAAGGCTGTGGACGGTATCCGAGGATCTCACGCAACCCTGGCTGGAGAAGGCAACATGACTATCAACGCAACACGCCGCTGGCTGCTGGCGGCCGCCGCGCTCCTCGCACTGCCACTGGCCGGGGTCCGGGCCGCCGTCCCGGAGCGCACGGTGCTGGTCACCGGCGCCAACCGGGGCATCGGCCTCGAGTTCGTGAAGCAGTACGAGGCGCTCGGCTGGCGCGTCATTGCCACCACCCGGGACCCGGCCTCGGCGAAGGAGCTGAATACATTCGCCGGCAGCCATGCCAACGTGGTCGTCGAGAAGCTGGACCTGCTCGATCACGCCGGGATCGACGCGCTGGCGCAGAAATACGCCGGCCAGCCCATCGACGTGCTGGTCAACAACGCCGGCCTGATGCAGGGGCCGGACAAGGGCCAGATGGTCGGCAGCATCGACTATGCCGAGTTCGACCGCTTCTACCGGACCAACGCCATGGGCCCGCTCAAGGTCTCGGAGGCCTTCTATCCCAACGTGAAGGCCGGGAAGCTCAAGGTGATGGCGGCGCTGACCACCGGCAAGGGCAAGCGGGGCATTCCGGTCCCCGGCTTCACGCTCTACAAGACCAGCAAGGCGGCCCTCGACTCGATCCAGCAGGAGATCGCCCTGCGCTGGAAGAACCAGGGCATCAAGGTCGTCACCCTGAATCCCGGCCGGGTGCTGACCCACGGCGAGCCCGCCAGCCCCGGCCAGTCCACGGTGGCCGTCGGGGACAGCATCCGGGGCATGATCGGCGTCATCGACAAGCTCACCATCGAGCAGAGCGGCCAGACGATCCAGTGGGACGGCGAGCGGCTCGAGTAGCCGCAAGGGGAGTAGCAGCATGAAGAACGCAGCGGTATTTCTGGTGATGGTTGCGCTGGCCTGGCCCGTCCTGGCCGCGTCGGCCGACGGGGCGGCGCCCGCCTGGCAGCAGGTCAGCGAGGCGGGCCGCCGCGCCACCAGCCCGGAAATCGCGGTGGGGCCGGACGGCGCCATCAACGTGGTCTGGCTCGATCGGGGCCTGGCGGCCGAGCGGCCAGCCGACAAGCCCCGCCAGCCCGGCGAGCACAGCCACCGGTCCGCCACCGACCTGCACTTCTCCCGGTCCACCGACGGCGGCCGCACCTGGTCGCAGCCCGTCCGAGTGAACAACGAGCCCGGCTCGGTCTGGGGCTTCGCCGTGAGCAAGCCGCGGATCGCGGTTGGCAAGTCCGGCACGATCCACGTGTTCTTCCCGGGCAATGAGCGCTCGCCCGTCACCAAGCTGGACGTGGTCACCGCCCGGTACACCCGCTCCACGGACAACGGCCGCACCTTCGAGGAGGCCCGGACGATCAACCGGCCACCGGATTTCGATCGCACCGGGATCCTGGGCGAAGGACTGTCGGCCACCTTCTCCTTCGGCACCCTGGGCGTGGCGCCGGATGGCACCGTGGTCGCGCTCTGGCAGGACATCGGCGAGATGCAGAAGACCGCCGACGGCGCCAACGCGCACATGGCGCTCTCCACCGATGACGGCAGGACCTTCAGTGCCGAACACGCCGCGATCAGCAACGATGCGGTCTGCCCGTGCTGCCAGCTCACGGTCGCGTTCGGCAGCGACGCCCTGTTCCTGGGCTACCGCAAGCTGTACGACGACGGCCGCGACAGCACCGTGGCGCGGTCGACGGACAGCGGGCGGACCTTCTCCAGCGAGGGCCGCGTGCCGTTCGGCAAGTGGAAGATCGACGGCTGCCCGCTCAAGCCGACTGAACTGGCGGTGGACGGTCCCCGCGTGTATGCGGCCTCCTACACCGGTGGTTCCGAGCCCGCGGGAGTGTACTTCTCCAGGTCGACGGACGGCGGCCGGACCTTCACGGGCAGCCAGCTGGTCCATCCCGGCGCGCCCTACTCCGACGCGCCGGAAATGACCGTGGGTCCCGACGGCCTGCTGCGCATCGTCTGGCAGGCCAAGGCCGACGTGAAGACCGGCGGCCCCCGCCGCCTCTACACGGCCCAGTCGGGCGACCAGGGCGCGGCCCTGTCGGCGCCCGTCGAGATCCCGACGCCTCCCGGCAACTCGGCCTACCCGGCCAGCGCCGTGGCCCCGGACGGCACGGTGTACGTGACCTGGGAGCAGGAGGGCGAGCTGGTCTACGTCACCAGGCTGGCCGCGGCCACCCGGGCCACCGCCCGCCGCTGAGCGCGCCGCCGGCGCGGCTTATGTGCCATCGCCGCCCCCGGGAGCCGGGGGCGGCGGATACTCGGGGCAAACCAGAACAGGGACTCGACCCTGCATGCGCCCCGCCTCGCTCCTGCTCGTGCTGCTCCTCGGTACCAGCCCCGGCGTCGCCGCGAGCTGGCAGCTCGCCGCCGGGCCGACCCGCGCGGAGGGCAGCGCCCTGGAGATCGCCCGGTCCACGGCCCGCTGGGAAACGGCGCTGGGCTACGTGTCCGAGCAGGAGGTCAATGTCCGCACCCTGCAGGACACCTGCACGGCCGGTACCGCGGGCCCCGAGTGCGTCACGCTGGTCTCGACGGCGGACCGCCCGGTGGCCGGCTACGGCTACCTGAGCGTCCAGCGGAAGTTCGTCTTCCGGGAGGGCGGCAGCCTGCAGCCCGTGCTGGGCGTTGGCATGGTGGCCAACAGCGACACCAATCCCTACGTGTCGTCAGGACTGACCTTCTCCCTGTCTGCCGGCCTGCGCCTCGGCGAGCGCTGGACCCTCGAATGGCGCCACTTCAGCAATGCGGGCCTGGAGCAGCCCAACCTGGGTCAGGACATCCTCCTGTTCCGGGCCGCTTTCGAATGACCAGCTTATGTCAAGCGACCCCTTTCATGAACAATTGGAAAGGCATAGAGTCCGACTAAGGCTGATAACGACAAGACATCTATTAATAACTATTAGAAGTATCTCGCTAACCTGGAGGATGATCCTTTGAAGAAAGCAATTTTGGCAGCTGCCACACTCGGCCTGCTGGGCGTGTCCGGCGTCGCCAGCGCCATTTCGGTCACGCTCACGGCCCATAACCAGCGCAGCAGCAGCGGTTCGTTGAGCACGCTGAAGTGGCAGGGCGGGTGCGCGACATTTCCTGCCGCCAGTGGCTGCATCAATCCGGCGAACACAACCTTGGCCGGCATGGGCATCACCGGCTCCACGGCGGTGTGGGACTGGGACCCGGTCAACGGAATCCTGTCCATGACGGGCACCTTCAACACTGCGTCGACGCTCGGCAGCAGCGGTGCGCCCGCGGCCTCGGTCGTCATTGGCGACAAGGTCGTGGACATGGTGATCAACACCGTGACCCAGACCACCACGGCGGCCAGCTACATGTGCGCGGAGGGCAACTTCCTCGGCACTGTCGGCGCCCACGGCTGCGACAACCTCGTCCTCGGCGATGACTTCCTCTACAACGGCTCGACGGCCTACAACGTGGGCGGTAACGCCGCTTGCGTCAACCGGACGATTGGCGGTGATGACATCTCCAGTGGCAACCCCCGCGGCCTGATGACCCAGGCTGGCGGCGGCGGCTGCGATGCCACGGACGGCGCCTTTGACCTGTGGACGATCGTCTCCTACACCGGTCCTGGCGGTCAGCTGATCCTCTCCAACGGCGTTCCGCTCGGCGATGCGGGGACCAACTACCTGACCTTCTCGGTAGCAGCGGCAGTGGTGCCGGTGCCGGCCGCGGTCTGGCTGTTCGGTTCGGCGCTGGGCCTGCTGGGCGTGGCGCGCCGCCGTGCGGGAGTTGCTGCCTGACGGGCCTTCCGGCCCTGACTCCAGGCTAGCCTGGGAAAACCCCGCCTTGTGCGGGGTTTTTCTTTTTGGGGGCCAGGATCAGTCCGGGGTCGCGCCTGAAGGCGCTCCTACAGCCGCTCCTACAACCGCTCCTACAACTGGAGGGCCCCGGGGTTCATCAGGTTCCGGGGATCCACGCTCGTCTTCAGCTCGCGCAGCACACGGGCCGCCTCCGGATCCCGGCCCACCATGTAGGGGTAGCTCTTGCCCACCTGCATGTGCACGGCACCCACCGAGGCGAACAGCTCGGCGATCTTCTGCCGCAGCTCGCGTACCAGGGCCCGGCCTTCCGGATTTGCCGGGTACTCGGGGAGCATCTTGAGGTACTCCTGGGGCAGGAAGCGCTTGTGGAAGCTGGTGCGGTCGTCCTCCCAGTAGAACACGGGCTCATAGAGGAAGGCGTGGGTGTTGATGGTCATGTACATGGTGCCCTTGTCCACCTTCGTCTGCCGCATGCGCTCCGCGTTATCCGCGTAGAGCTTCTGCAGCTTCTGGTGGAACTCGTTCAGCTTCGAGAACGGCATGATCCCGTGCTGGGGCACCCAGCGCTCGCCCTTGGGCCCCAGGATCGGGTAGAGCGGGATGAACGGCATCGCCCGGATCACCGTCGGGATGGTGTTGGCGGTCTCCGTGCCGACACCGTCCATCGCCTGGCGGATGAGCGCGAGCTTGGCGTTGACCTCCGCCTGGCACACGCCCTCGACGGTGTAGTGGGCCGAATAGTTGTGGCCTGCCAGGAAGCGCTTGCCGGCGGCGGCCATCCTGAGCAGCTTGAAACCGGCCTCAAGGGGGTTGCGCGATGTCTTCGCCACGGCCCAGGCGGCGCCGATGGCGTCGCTGGCGTCGGTGCTGGACAGCTGCCCCTGCTGCAGCTTCGGGTCCAGGCCGAAGTTGTCGGCGGTCACGCCCTCCCGGGCCGCGGCCGCCATGCCCCGCGCCATGCTCCCGAAGTCCTCGAAGCCGAAGGACGCCGCGCCGAAGAACGGCGGGCTCTTGATGAGCTTGAGCGTGATGCGCGCCTTAACGCCCAGGGCGCCCGCATCACCGGTGAAGAGGCCCGTGAGGTCGGGGCCGTACCAGCGGAAGAACGGCGCGCCGTTGGCCGCCGCCCGGGAACCGGTCTTCAGGATTTCCCCGCTGGCCAGCACGACCTCGAAGGCCAGCACCGCGTCGGCGGACACCCCGTAGTTGCCGGAGCCCAGGCTGGCGCTGTTCTGGGACATGGAGCCGCCCACCGTGGCCTTGATGCCCGAGAAGGGGCCCCAGAAGGTCGTCCGCAGGCCCTTGGCCTTCAGCGCCTGCCACAGGTCGTTCCAGGTGATACCGGGCTCGACGGTGACGTACATGTCGCCCTCGTTGAGCTCCACGATGCGGTTCAGCCGCCCGGTGTCCAGCAGGACCGAATTGGTCACCGCGGGCAGGTAGCCATCGGTGTAGGACGCGCCGCCGCCCCGGGGCACCACCGCCACGCCGCTGCCCGTGGCCGTGCGCACCACCTTCTGGAGCTCCTCGATGGTGCCGGGCTGCACCACGGCGAGGGGTACCTTGAGCTGGTTGTAGACGTCCATCGCGTAGAAATCGCGATCCGTCTCACCGGTGAGCACGTGGGCCTGGCCCACGATGGCAGCGAGCTCAGCCAGCAGGTTGCTGGAAGGCATGGGACTGGCGGACATGGCATTGGCTCCTGAAAGGCTGCTAGCCTAAAGCTCGCGCGGGCATTTTGGGAACATTTTTATGCGGTTCGGCACCCTGTTGGCCACCATGGTCCTGGCAACTATGGCGGCGTGCCCCACACTTGCCGCGGACACCGCCGCGCCCTACACCGTCCTGATCACCGGGGCCAACCGGGGGATCGGCTACGAACTGGCCCGGCAGTACGCGGAGCTGGGCTGGACGGTCATCGCCACGGCCCGCAAGCCGCGGGAATCCGCGGACCTGCAGAAGCTCGCCAAGACGTGGGACAACGTGCGCGTCGAGAAACTCGACGTCACCAGCGACCGCAGCGTCCGCTCGCTGGCGGCCCGGTACAAGGGGGTGCCGATCGACGTCCTGATCAACAACGCCGGCATCCTCGGCGACATCACGGCACAGAAGTACGGCACCTACGACTTCGACGTCTACGACGAGGTAGCGGACGTGAACTTCAAGGGCCCGCTGCGCATGGTCGAGGCCTTCATGGACAACGTGGCGACGAGCCGCCAGAAGAAGATCATGAACATGTCGAGCGCGGTCGGCTCCATCGAGATGACCTTCGGCGGCCAGGTCTTCTACCGCAGCAGCAAGGCGGCGCTGAACATGGCGATGCGGACCCTGTCGAAGGAAGTGAAGCGGGACCCGGACCCGAACCGCAAGGCACTCATCTTCGGCATGATCAACCCCGGCATCGTGGACACGGGCTTCGCGAAGAACGTGCCGGTGCCGATGATAACGGCGCGGGAGTCCGCCGAAAAATGCATCGCCGTGATCGAGAGCTACACGCCCGACAAGTCGGGGACGTTCCTCGACTACAACAAGGGCGCAAAGCTGCCCTGGTAGCGGCGTCCTAGCCGCGCGGACCCTCCACGATCGAGCGCACCGCCGCGTCCCGCAGGTGGATCTCCTGCTGCGGGATCGCCAGCACGACGCCCTCCTGCCCGAAGACCCGGTAGAGGCTGCAGTTCAGTTCGTGCAGCACGAGGCCCCGGTTGGCGGGGTCCTCGATCCAGCACAGCATCTCGAACTCGAGGCCGGAGCTGCCGAACTGGCGGAGCCGCATGCGGGGCTCCGGCTCGGCGCACACCTGCCGGTGCGCGTTGGCGGCAGCGAGCATCAGGGCCATCACCTTGTCGATGTCGGAGCCGTAGGCCACCGAGATGGGCACGCGGAGCCGGTACTTGCGCTGCGGGCTGCCCGACTCGTTGACGATCTTTGCCTTCCCCATCACGCCATTGGGAATGCTCACCTCCACGTCGTCCCGGGTGAGCAGGCGCGTGCTGCGCAGTCCGATGTGCGTGACGGCGCCCCGCTCGCCCGAATCGAGGACGATGTAGTCGCCGATCCCGTAGGGCTTGTCGGTGAGGATGGATATCCCGGCAATGAGGTTGCCCAGCGTGTCCTGGGCCGCGAAGGACAGGGCCAGGCCGAGGATGCCGGCGGACGCCACGAGGCCCGTGACGTTGACGTCCCAGGCCAGCAGGATGCCGTAGATGCCCGCCAGGCCGAGGAGCACCACCACGGTATTGCGCATCAGGGTGGCCGTGGTGGGCTGGGCAAGTGCTGGCGGCGGCTGGCGGCGGCCCAGCGCGGCAAGGATCACCCCGGTGGCGCGGACGCCGAACACGATCCAGATGAGGATGAGCAGCGTATCAACGATGGCATCCAGCCGGTGCTCGATGCCGTCGCCCAGCTCGAAGGCCGACAGTGCGATGAGCAGCCCGAGCAGGAGAATGGAGAAGAATACCGGCTGGCGGGCGGCCCGCACCAGGGCCTCCCCGGACTGGGCCGGCCACTGTCGGAAGGCGTGCCGGAGCAGCAGTCCCGCAACCACATCCACCACCACGGCCAGCAGCAGGAAGCCGGCGACCGCCGCGAGGATCTGCAGTATGGGAGCCGGCCCGAGGAAGGACAGCCAGAGCGCAAGCCAGTCACTAAGTTCCTGCATCACGTCCTCCGCAAGCGCCACCGGGAGTCTAACCCGCGAGGCCCGGCCCCTCGACATAGCTGGACGGAGCGCTCGCCCGCGCCAGCGAGTTCCGCGCCGCCCACTCCCCCTGCGCGTCGGGCGGACCGAGCCACAGGAATTCGCCGCGCAGCCAGGCGGCCACGGGCACGCCGTTCCGGTACAGCACCCGGTTGCGGAGCTGGGCCGGCACCTTGTCCCCGGGCGTGACGATACCGGTGAGATTCAGCGGGTCGGCGGCGGAGAGGATCACCTGGCTGTCCTGGTTGCCGGCGTGGCGCACCTCCCGCAGCCGCTCGACGGCATCCGGCAGCGCGAACTGCTCGCCCCCGAAGCCCGCCACGAAGCGCCCCCCACGGATCTCGCCGCGGGCCTCGAGGCGCCTGAAGGCATGGGCCAGCTCCCGCCAGGGTGGCAGGAAGCGGCCTTCCCGCTGGAGGACGGTGCGGAAGACGACGCCGTAGCGTTCGAGGAGCAGCCGGGCGACCTGCTCCACGGCGGCACGCCGCAGCTTCGCGGCATCGCCGCCGGCGTCAGCCGCTTCCAGCGGCGAAGTCACCAGCGACCAGCGGCCCGCGGGCGGCGGAACCGGGCGGGACCAGGGCCGGCGGGTCGCTTCCCGACGGAGCGCGACGGGCATGAGCAGCGCGCGCAGCCCCGCAAAGCCATCGCCCGTGACCAGGCCCGCGGCGATGAGCTCACGGAGGGCCGCCTCCACCGCGTTGGCGCCGATTCCGGCCGCCCGCACCAGGTCGGTGAAGAACATGGCGCCGTGCCTTTGCAGCACGAGGCGGAGCCCCTGCGCGCCGGGCGAGAGGGTTGCTGCAGGATCGCCTGCCGGCAGGAGGCCCTGCCAGAGCTCGAGGTGCTGCCGCTCCAGGAACAGGATCGGCGTGGTGCGTATGGGGCCCTGACGCCGGAGTCCTGCGTCCGGGGGCGGCCGCAGCCAGAGGAATTCCCCGCCCGCCAGGAGCTGGTCCAGGGCAGCGGGCTGGAAATCCCGCACGCGGGATGGCAGCAGGCTCCCCTCCCAGGCAGCCGCCGGTACGGGGAAAGCTGCCAGGCGGCCGATCGCTCCCCGCAACGCGTCGGGTCCCGAGGGCCGGTCATCGCCCAGCTGGTGCCAGCGCAGGAGGAAGCGCATGTAGGCGGCCGGGCTGACCGGCTCCACCGCTCCCCTCAGGGTCTTCAGCGTATAGCGATGGATGCGGGCGAGCAGCCGCCGGTCGCACCACTCCTCCCCGGGCGCCGGGCCGCTGAAGCGGCCGCGCATGGCCTGGCCCTGCACCTCGAGCGCGAGCAGCGCGATCTCCGCGTCGGCGACGGGCACGCCCAGCGGGGCGGCCAGCGCGGCGGCGGTGACCGGGCCCAGCGTCTCGAGCCGGCTGCGCAGCAGTTCCCGCAGGGACTGCTCCCGGCTCTCGGCGTCGCTGCGGCGGCCGGCGTGGGCCGCGCCGATGGGCGGGTCGGCCTGCAGGTCGGGACGCACGAGCTGCAGCTGGGCCAGCCGCTCGGCGCTCACCCAAAGCGGCTGGCCGCCCGGCGCCGCCACCACCGTCGCCCGGTTCGCCGCCAGCAACGGCGCCAGCAGCGCCGGCCAGGCGATCCGGTCCGCGGGCCGGAGCTCGGGTACCGCGAGGAAACCGGCCAGCGTCAGCGCGTCGTGCAACTCGTCCGGCGTGCGCGCCTCGGGCCAGGCTTCCAGGCAGACCTGACGGATGGCCTCGGGGTCGAGCCGGCCGATGGTGGCCGCCTCCTCCGGGTCGAGCAGGTTCCGGGTGCGGATCGCCAGCGTGCGGCGCTCCTCGGCCGGGGCGTCGTCCAGGAAGGCGTAGGGTCGCGCGCTGATGATCTCCTGGGCCAGGGGCGACGGCGTCGCGAGTTCCCGGGTGAGGATCTCCACCTGGCCCGTGGCCAGGTCCCGGAGCAGCGCCTCCAGCCCGCTCACGTCCATCAGCTCGTTCAGGCAGTCGTCCAGCGTCTGGTGGACCAGCGGGTGATCCGGCACCTGGCGATCCCCGGCGATGTTCTCGGCACAGGCCACCTGGTCGGGGAACACCAGCGCCAGCAGGTCGTCGGAATCGCTGCGCTGGAACTGGGGCGGCACCTTCCGGCCGTTGCGGTAACGCCGGATCGCGAGTGCCGTGGAAGCAACCCAGCGCCAGCGCGTGGGGAACATGGGCGCCTGCAGCGTCGCCTGGGTCAGCACGTCCCGCACGGTCTCCGCCCGCAGGTAGCTCCGGATCTCCTCCAGGGGGAAGCTGTGGGTCGGCCCCAGCGACAGCACGATGCTGTCCTCGAGGGCCGCAGCCTGGAGCTCGAAGTTGAACTGGCGGCAGAAGCGCTTCCGTAGCGCGAGGCCCCAGGCCCGGTTCAGGCGCGAGCCCAGCGGCGAGTGGATGACCAGGTGCGTGTCCCCCACCTCGTCGAAGAAACGCTCGAAGATGAGCGTGTGGCGCGTGGGCAGCACGCCGAGCGCGGCCCGGGCCGACGCCAGGTAGGCGGTGAGCTGCTCGCTGGCGGCGGGCGGCAGGCCCAACGCTCCCTCGAGCCACGCGCGCACGGCCGTTTCGCCATCCGCCAGCAGCAGGTCGACCTGCTCCCGCAGGCGGGAGACGGCCGCCGAGAGCTCGTCGGTGCGGCCGGGCGCCTCGCCGAACCAGAACGGGATGTTCGGGGGCTGGCCGTGGGCGTCCTCCACGTAGACGCGGCCCGTCTCGACCTTGCGGATCCGGTACGACGTATTGCCCAGCTGGAAGATGTCCCCCGGCACGCTCTCGAAGGCGAAGTCCTCGTTGAGGGTGCCGATGGGCAGGCTCTCCGGCAGCAGCACCACGTCGTAGTCGAACTGGTCGGGGATGGTGCCGCCGTTGGTGATGGCGGTGAGCCGGGCGCCGGGCCGCGCCCGCAGGCGCTGGTTCACGGCATCGTAGTGGAGGTGGGCCGCACGCCGGCCGCGGGCGGTGTTGTAGCCGTCCGCGAGGGTGTGCACGACGGAATCGAAGGCGGCCCGCGTGAGATCGCGGTAAGGCCAGGCGCGGCGGGCGAGCTCGTACAGATCGTCGGTGCGCCACTCGGCCATCCCGACCTCGGCAACGACCTGCTGGGCAAGGGCGTCCAGGGACGCGCCCTGCAGGCGGATCGCGTCCAGTTCCTCCCGGCGCACGGCATCCAGCAGCGCCACGCATTCCACCAGATCGTCACGGGACACGGGAAACAGCCGGCCCTTGGGCACGCGATCCACGCCGTGACCGGACCGTCCGACCCGCTGGAGCAGCGTGGCAATGCTCTTTGGCGACGCGATCTGGCACACCAGGTCCACGTCGCCAATGTCGATGCCGAGTTCGAGCGACGCCGTGGCCACCAGCACCCTGAGACGGCCGGCCTTGAGGCGCTCCTCGGCGTCGAGGCGATGGTCGCGCGCCAGGCTGCCGTGGTGGGCCGTGACCGCCTCCTCGCCCAGCCGCTCGGCCAGGTGCCTGGCCGCCCGCTCCGCGAGCCGGCGGGTATTGACGAAGATCAACGTCGTGCGGTGCTCACGCACCAGATCGGCAAGGCGGTCGTAGATCTCGGCCCACACCTCGTTGGCCATGACGGGCGTGAGTGGCGATGCCGGCAGCTCGATGGCGAGGTCCCTCTGCCGGGTAAAGCCCGCATCCACGATCTCGCAGCGTTCGTCCCGGCTGCCCACCAGGAACTCGGCCATGCGCTGCATGGGCTTCTGGGTGGCCGAGATGCCGATGCGCACGGGCTCCTGCGGACACAGCGCCCCGAGGCGTTCCAGGGACAACGCCAGGTGCGCGCCGCGCTTCGTGTCGGCCACCGCGTGCAGCTCGTCCACGATCACGGTGCGCACGGTCGACAGCATGTCGCGCCCGGAAACGGAGGTGAGGAGGATGAACAGGGACTCGGGCGTGGTCACCAGGATGTGGGGCGGCGTCCGCCGCATGCGTGCCCGCTCCACCTGGGGCGTGTCCCCGGTGCGCACCGCCGTCCTGATCTCCACGTCCTCGAACACGGAGAACCGCTCCCGGATCCCTGCCAGCGGCTCATCCAGGTTCTTGCGGATGTCGTTCGACAGTGCCTTCAGCGGCGACACGTAGAGCACGCGGGTCTCGTCCGGCAGTCCGCCCCGGTCGGCGCCCTCCTTCACCAGGGCGTCGATGGCGGCCAGGAAGGCCGCCAGCGTCTTGCCGGAGCCCGTGGGTGCGGCCAGCAGGGCGTGCCGGCCCGCCTGGATGGCGGGCCAGGCACGGGCCTGGACGGGCGTGGGGGCGCCGAAACAGTCGCTGAACCAGCCGGCGACGGCGGGGTGGAAATCAGTCAGGGGCATGGACCCGACTATACCGTTGTAGGAGCGGCTTCAGCCGCGACCGCAGGCCCCCGCCGCCGGGAGA
>JAEUQA010000033.1 GCA_016789845.1 Chromatiales bacterium | reverse complement strand
GCGGGGCCCCCCGGCGCCCGACCCGCGCGCCCCTTTGCCGGGCCCGGGGCCCCCCCCCGCGCCTGACGCCGCTCCTGCACCCGCTCCTGCGAAACACGCGACTTGCGCGAGATTAGCGACTTGTTGCCGCGCGCCCGCGCGGCGCAGGATGCCCGGCAATGACCGCGCGACTGATTGCTGCCTGGCCCCTCGAGCGTTACCAGCTCTGGCTGGCCTACGCCGACGGCACCGAAGGCGCCGTCGACCTGGAGGACCAGCTGGCGCCCTGGTGCCTTGAGCCCCTCCGCGACCTCGGGGAGTTCCGTCGTCTCAGGCTGGACCGCAGCCAGAACCTGCTCGTCTGGCCGAGCGGCATCCTGCTGGACCCCGCGGCCCTCTACCGGGAACTGCGGCAGCGCCGGCGGCGGAAGCGCGTCGGGTTCCTTTAGAAGGTGACGACGCTCCGGATGGACTCCCCCGAGTGCATCAGGTCGAAGGCCCTGTTGATGTCCTTCAGTGGCATCGTGTGGGTGATCATCTCGTCGATGCGGATCTTGCCGTCCATGTACCAGTCGACGATCTTCGGCACGTCGCGCCGGCCCTTGGCGCCGCCAAAAGCCGAGCCGCGCCAGACCCGGCCCGTGACCAGCTGGAACGGGCGCGTGCTGATCTCCGCGCCGGCGGGCGCCACGCCGATGATGATGCTCTCGCCCCAGCCCTTGTGGCAGCACTCCAGCGCCTGGCGCATGACCTGCACGTTGCCGATGCACTCGAAGCTGTAGTCCACGCCGCCCCCCGTGAGCCGGATGATCTCCTGCACCACGTTGTCGCAGTCGTGGGGGTTGATGAAGTGGGTCATGCCGAAGGACTCGGCCATGGCCCGCTTGGCCGGGTTGGTGTCCACGCCGATGATCATGTCGGCGCCAACCAGCCGCGCGCCCTGGAGCACGTTGAGCCCGATGCCGCCCAGGCCGAACACGGCCACGTTGGCCCCCGGCTCCACCCGGGCCGTATTGATGACGGCGCCGATGCCGGTGGTGACGCCGCAGCCGATGTAGCAGACCTTGTCGAAGGGCGCGTCCTCCCGGATCTTCGCCAGCGCGATCTCCGGCAGGACGGTGTAATTGGAGAAGGTGGACGTGCCCATGTAATGGAGCACGCTCTTGCCGCGCGCCCTGAAGCGGCTCGTGCCGTCCGGCATGACGCCCCGTCCCTGGGTTTCGCGGATCGCCTGGCACAGGTTGGTCTTGCCCGACAGGCAGAACTTGCACTGGCGGCATTCCGGCGTGTACAGCGGAATGACGTGGTCGCCCTTCTTCAGCGAGGCCACCCCGGGGCCCACGTCCACGACCACCCCGGCTCCCTCGTGGCCGAGGATGCAGGGAAACAGGCCCTCCGGGTCCTTCCCCGACAGCGTGAACTCGTCCGTGTGGCAGACGCCCGTGGCGCGGATCTCGACCAGGACCTCGCCGGCGCGCGGCCCGTCAACGTCGACGGTATCGACCACGAGCGGCTGGCCGGCGGCAAGGGCAATGGCGGCGCGGGACTGCATGGGGAACTGCTCCGGATTCAAACTTCCGGAGAGTGTAGTCGAAGGCCGGGGGAGTCGTTACGGGGTGGCGCGGGAATCCGCAGCGGCCAGTTCGGCAAAATGCGTCCAGGCGCCGCTCCCGATCCACGGCTGCCAGACGAGGGCTGCTCCGCTGGTCAGTTGCGTTCGAATCACGATGCCGTTGCCGCGGCCCAGCCGGGTCACCTGGCTGCCGGTGAGGGGCAGGACCAGCGTCCGCGCCGTGCCGACGGGCGCCGCATAGGGCAGGCCCGTGACTCCCGGAATCCTGCCTGTCGCCGCAGCCAGGTCCAGTTCCATGGGCTCCCCGTCAACGATGAGCTGGATCGCCGCCACGTCCGCCAGCCGGGCGTCGCCGACGGAGACTCCGCGGTCGATGGTGCTCCACAGGCCGAGCCACAGCCACCAGGAGCGCTTGCCGGACTGGTTCACCGCCAGCGGCGCCACGGAAATGTAGTCGCGGGCGTTGGCTGCCCGGGCCGGGTCATCACTGAAGAGGACGAAGGGCTGGTCGACCCGCGTGATCGTCGCGCCCGTCGCGTCATCGAGATACTCCGTGCCGCGCTGGTTGGGCGCACCGGTGCCACAGGCTGCGACGAGCACGGCGACCGCAACGGTCGCCAGGTTCCTCGTGACTGACGCCATGCCCATCTCAGAAGTCCGCGCTGTAGCCCATGTAGAGGTAGTAGCCCGTCGAGTTGTTGGACTCGTCGCCGCTGTCGCGGCTGCCGAACTCGCCCCCGCCCTCGAACTCGAGGCGCAACTGGCGCGTCATCCGGTACAGCACCCGCAGGCCTGGCCGGAACAGCAGTTCCGTCGCGTCGCCCGCAATGATGTCCCGGTACGACACCAGCAACCGGGGGTTCAGCCGCAGCGCCTGGTTCAGCGGGTAGCGCGTATCCAGGAAGACTGCCGTCGACCGGGACGAACCGCTGTCGGAGTAGCGGAAGCTGAGGACGGAAACGTCGCCCTCGCGGAGCAGGCTCGTCCCGATGAGGCTGATGTAGGAATAGATGAGCGTGCCGGAATCCGGGGTCTCGCTCACGCCGCCCGAATCGGGTGTCGCGTCGTACTGCGAGGCCGTGACGTCCGCGCTGATCTGGAACCGCTCGGAGATCGGCCGGGACACGCCCAGGGCAAAGCTCTGCATCGCTCCCGAGCGGTCCAGCGCCAGCTGGCGGATCTGGCCCTCGGTGTAGGTCAGCAGGAGATCCTGGATGCTCGACGCGGGCTGACCGATGAGGGCGTTCTCCGTGGTGAGGTACGGGGAGTTCCGCCAGTCGAACCTGCCGTTGACCGTCAGGCTGTTGGCGAAGGTCCAGTTGCCCAGTGCCGCCACGCTGTTCAGCTCGCTGTAGCCAAAATCGTAGTCCACGGATGCGATCAGCGACTTGTTGCCGCCGAAGTACCGCACCTCGGCCCCCGCGGCCTGGCGGTCATTGACGTCGTCGACGTCCTGGATATTCATGAACACGTTCACGTCAAACAGGTCCAGGATGTTCAGCGCGTCGACGCTGAAGCCGTAGAAGGTGCGGCTGGTTTCGACGTTATCACTGGGGTTGTAGACCGGGAGGCCCGCGAGCAGGTTCAGCCGGTAGGACGGAGCCACCTGCCAGGACACGATGCCGCCGTCGAAGCGGCCGAGGACGCCCTGGTTGCGCAGGGTCTGCCGGCCAAGGCGTGTGGAGACGCCGAGGGACTGATCGTTCAGGTCCACGTAGAGGTCGTAGATCCGCGTCTCGTCGTCGGTACTGGCATCGCCACCCGACATGTCCCAGGTGTAGCCAAGGGTCGCGCGCGACTCGAAATCGAAGCGCTCGCCGGTGTGGCGGGCGACGACTTCCGCATCGGAGAACACGGCTGACTGATCCACGGAGCCGGACTCGCCGCCAAAATCGATGGAATCGCGGCGGTAGAACTGGGAGATCCCGCCGTAGACATCCCAGGCGCTCTCGCGCGCAGACGCCTGGCCGCGGATCGACTCCTTGGGCTGCTCGCGAGCCGTCGTCAGTGCGTCGAGCCGCTGCCGGACCCGGAGTGCGCCATCGCCTTCGGGGTAGTCGGCGAGATACCGCTGGTACTCCGCGACCGCCTGCGCCACCTGGCCGCTGCGTTCCCGAGCAAGCCCGAGCAGCTCCCGGGCCTCCGCCGTTGCCGGCCCCGGTGGGGCCGTGACGATGCGGGTCGCCAGGTCAATGGCCCGCGGATAGGCCTGGTCGATGACCGCACTGCGCGCCTGGGCGAGGAGTTCGGTCGCCTGCGCGTCGGTCAGCGGACCGGCTCCGGGTCCAGACGCTGCGGTTGCCGCGGCCGTGCCTTGCGGAGCAGCGGTCGTGCCCTGGCCAGTGGCCAGGCGTTCGGCCGCCGAGGCCCGGGTTACCCAGGCATCCGGATAGCGGGCGCGCAATCCCGCGAGGATCCCGTTGGCCTCCGCCTCGGTGGCGAAGAAGCCGAGTCGCAGGCGATGCCACAGCTGGTCGTCAACCTGCAGGTCCGATACGTAGAACACGCGGTCCGGCTGCGCAAGGCCGGCGGTCTCCGTCGGGACGTCGATCGGCGTGGTCCCGGAGCGCAGGTTCACGACGAAATCGGGCGCGGCTGGCGCCGGGGCCTGCCGTGGCTGCATCGCCAGCCGCGCGCGCTCCTCCGCCCGGGCAACCTGTTCCGGCGTCAGTCCCGGCCGGGCAGTTGCCGGCGGCGTGGCAGGGACGGCCGCCGTCGCCGGCACGTCAGCCCCGGCTCCGGCGACGACCTGGACCTGAACGCTCAGCCCGCGCAGGTCGCCGGTCTGCTCGACCGAGACCAGCACCGGGCGAGCGAAGCGCAGGCGCAGCGTGGCATCGGTCCCGGGCTGGGCCGTGTACTCGACCTCATCCAGCGCGGCGAGTTCGCGGCCCGCGGGCCGCGTGGCGTCCCTCATGGAGTCATCGGCGCCGGCGCAGCGGTCCGTTCGCACCAGGGTGATCTCGCTGAGCGTCGTGGCGCCTCCCGGGGAGTGGCCCAGCAACCGGTTCGGGCATGCAAACCGGATCTCCATGTCGGCCGTGCCCCCCGTTCGCGAGATCAGGACGGATACGACCTCGCCCGGCGCTGCGGCGGCCATGCCACTGGCCAGCACCAGGACGACGACAGAAAGCCTGTGGATGATGCCCACGGGGCCTCAGCCTGCGGGCGTCCAGGCGCGGGTGGAGTGGCAGGCCTCGCAGTCGCTGCTGGTCGGGATGTGCGTGGGCGGCTTTCCGGTTGCCGTCAGGCCGTTGTGGCAGCTGAAGCAGGTGCCGATGACCGCGTTGTGATCCACGGGCCGCACGTAGCTCCAGGTCGTCTCGCGGTGGCAGGCGTCGCACTCGTCGGTGGTCCGGATGTGCCGGACCGACGGGGCCGTCGCCTTGACCAGCCCGGCGCGGGAGTGACAGGCCACGCACTGCCGTGGCGTGCCCTCGAAGATGCCGCCCACGTGGCAGGATGCGCAGTCGGCGTTGCGGTGCGAGCCTTCCAGCGGCCAACCCGTCGACATGTGGTCGAAGGACGAGTCGAAGGGCGTCTGGGCGGTCACCACGGCGACTGACCCGGCGCCAAAGGCCAGCAGGGCGGCGATGGCCAGCAGGGCCCGGCGGGCAGGCGCTGTTCCACTCATGGCGTCCTTCTCCTTGCACCGGAAAACGTGCGGGTATTGTGGCAGCGGGCGCAATCCGCGCCGAACTGGCCGTTATGCCGGTCGTCCCTGCGGTGGCAGCTGCCGCAGTCCCGGGCCATCCCGCGTCCCTGCCCCGGCGGCCGGCCATGACAGGCGACGCAGCGGAGATCCGAGTGGGCGCCATCGAGCGGGAAGGCCGTCTGCCTGTTGTGGTCGAACGTCCAGATGCGCCAGTCGTTCGGCGTATGGCACTCGGCGCATTTCTCTCCCAGGTTGCCCTTGTGCACGTCATCCGGTCGATGGCAGTCGACGCATGCCGACTTCGTCCCCGCGAACTTCTTGTCCACGTGGCAGGACTCGCAGGAGGTAGTGGCGTGCAGGCCCGCGAGGGGAAAGCCGGTAAGGTCATGGTCGAAGCGCACGTCGGACTGCCAGGTTTTCTCGCCGTGGCAGGCGCCACAGTCGGTACCGAGGGATTCCTGGTGCGGGTCATTGCCCCGGTGGCAGGACACGCAAGTCGTCTCCAGCTTCTCGGTCTTCGCCGCGCCCTTGTGACAGGCCACGCAGGGAAGCTCGGCGTGGGCCCCGTTCAGGGCAAACTTCGTTGCGGTCCCATGATCGAACTTCACCTCATCCCAGGCCTTGGTGGTGTGGCAGGTCTTGCACTCGACGCCATTGCGGCCCTTGTGCGTGTCGTCGCTTCGATGGCAGTCGACGCAAGCCTTCCCGGCAGTCTTCCTGAAATCGTTGCCCGCGTGGCAGGCCACGCAGGCCAGGCCCGAGTGGCCGGCGGTGAGGGCAAAGCCGGTCTTCTTCAGGTGGTCGAACGTCTGCTCCTTCCACTTGGCGGTCGTATGGCATGACTCACAGTCGGTACCCCGCTGGCCCTGGTGCGCGTCGTCGATCCGGTGGCACGCGACGCAGGTCCTGGGCGTCTCCTTGTAGCGCTGCCCGGCGTGGCACAGGCCGCAGTCGACCTTCTCGTGGGCACCGGTCAGGGGGTAACTCGGGACGCTGGCCCTGGCATGGTCGAACCTGGTCTGACTCCAGGACTCCACGCCGTGGCATGAGGCGCAGTCCTCGCCCAGGGCCTTCTTGTGCGCGTCGTCGCCAGCATGGCAGCCAATGCAGGTGGACGGCGCCTCCCGATGCTTCACCTTCGGCTCGTGGCAGTCTGCGCACGCAACTTTCCGGTGGCCACCCTCGAGCGGGTAGTCTGTCAGGGCGTGATTGAAGGTCTGCGGCGTGAGGCGGACCACGTCCGCAGCCCGGCCCTCGTGTTCCGTGTGGCAGTTCCGGCACTGCCCCGTCCGGGCCGCCTCGGAGCGCCAGTGGAAGCCCGCCTTGTTATTGATGTCGGCGGCCACCTTGTCGTGGCAGTCAAGGCAGAGCTTGCGCTGGTCATCCCGGGCGAATGGCGCGTGACACTTCTTGCATTGCTTCTCGATGTCCGCGTGACCGGTGATCACCGGTCCGGGCATCACGAGGCTTTCCCAGTCCACGGCCCGGGCAGACTGGGGACCGAGGACCCACAGCAGAACGGTAACCAGGGTCGCCAGGCCGCGCTTCAATCCAGGCGCCACGTCCGGATCCGGCCTAGTACAGGTGGACCGCGAAGACGTGGAACAGTCCCGAGAAGATCATCATCAGGAAGAATGGCACGTGAACCACGTGCCAGAGCGCGAACAGGCGCTCGAAGGCATTGAAGCGGGCCACCTGCCGCACCTGGCTCAGGTGTTCACGGAGGTACTTCCGTATGGTCGCCTCGAGCCGGTCGGCATGCTGGTCGACGACCGGGGACGTCATTGCCCTGGTCATGAGTGACCGACGGGTGCGGGACATCAGGCGACTGTAGATGAGCCGCGTCTGCCAGCTGAGCATGATATGGCGGATGACGCTGTCGGTCAGGGTGGCCGAGGGAGCCAGCACCCGCTTGTCCAGCGCCACGAGTTCTTCGCGGATGGGCTGGATGAGACCGCTCGCGTGCCCACCGGGTACTGACTTCTCGAGCGCTCCCACCATGTCCTGGAGTGTCGCCTTGCTGCCATACAACCCGTGATGGATACCGGCATAGAAGTAGCGGCCAAGCACGCCGCTGCCGGCCACCAGCAGCGTGCAGTACAGCGCCACCTGGGAGTTGAGGTCACCCAGCTCGAAATTGCAGTGGTAAAGGATGAGGACGGGGCCGACGATGCCCAGAATCATGTGGATGCGAAACCAGTGGCGGGTCTCGCCAAAGCGGGAGAGCCAGCGCACGCGCTTGCGCACCGAGTAGAGCAGCAGGATCAGCATCAGCGAACCGCCGACGATACCCAGCGCGTATCCCAGCCCGTATTCGCCGTTGATGTTGCGCTGGTCGCGGCCGATCCAGCCCAGATAGACAGCCAGCGCCGCAATCCCGTAGCCAGCCAGCGCCCCGTAGCGGGAATAGAGGGACCGCAAGGTCCGCCACCACGATCGTTCGCTGGTACTCAAAGCCGTCGCTCCGCGTACGGCTGCGGTTGCTCCACTCAAAGCCTGCCTCCTCGCCCCATCTACGACTGTCCCTGCAGCTGTCCCGCCGGGTGGCAGAGCTCCGGCGGCCCAAGGCCGGATCTGCGAATTGCACTTTCGTACGCAGTTGTGCATCTTAGGCACAATCGCGAGCAAATTCATCCCCGAGGGTAGTTTTATGTCAAATAGGCCAAGCGCGCCCTCGCCCGTTTCTTACGTTAACGGTGGCGTCGAACCGGCACTGTGACGCCCCGCACATCCGGTGTCCGGCGAGGCCATGAAAATGAATGGGGGCCGTCATGGGGTCGGCCTGTCCATGTGTGGGTGCCTGAAGCCATGAACTCCGCAATGGCGGTAGTGACGTACCTGTTGCCCGCGCTGGCGATGGTCGGCATCTACGGCTATGTCCAGAACCGCCTGCACCGGCGGAGCGTGGCCGTGCTCGAGGCCTCCCACGCCGCGGGCATGCTCGAGCCACCAGCCATTCACCCGGTCATCGATCCGAACATCTGCATCGGCTGCAAGGCCTGCATCAACGCCTGCCCGGAAATGCCCGGGCACCAGGTGCTCGGGATGATCCGGGGCAAAGCCGAACTGGTCTCGCCGAGTGACTGCATCGGGCACGGTGCCTGCCGCACCGCCTGCCCGGTCGGGGCGATCACGCTGGTCTTCGGCACCGAACGTCGCGGGATGGACATCCCCGATGTGGGGCCGGACTTCCAGACCAACGTGCCCGGAATCTACATTGCCGGTGAACTGGGCGGCATGGGACTGATCCGCAACGCCATCGAGCAGGGCCGCCAGGCCATCGGCTACGTCGCCAGGAGCCCCGCGCCGAAGAATAGCGCCGCCGTGGACGTTGTCATCGTCGGCGCCGGGCCCGCGGGCTTCTCTGCCTCGCTGGCCGCGATGGAGCACAAGCTCCGGTTCGTCACGGTCGAGCAGGATTCCTTCGGCGGCATGGTGTCCCACTATCCGCGCGGCAAGCTGGTCATGGCCGGCATCGCGCACCTGCCGCTGGTCGGCAAGGTCAATTTCGGCAACACCACCAAGGAGGAACTGCTTGCCTACTGGCAGAACGTGCAGCGGGAAACCGGCGTGCCCATCAGCTTCAAGGAGCGCGTGATGACCGTCGCCCGGGAAGGCGATGCCTTCCGGGTCCAAACCAGCACCCGCGAGATCCTGGCGCGGCACGTGCTGCTCGCCATCGGGCGGCGGGGCACGCCGCGGCAGCTCGGCGTTCCCGGGGAGGACCTTACCAAGGTTACCTACAAGCTCATCGAACCCGAGCAGTACAGCAACCGCCAGGTGCTGGTCGTGGGCGGCGGAGACAGCGCCGTCGAGGCTGCCACCACCATCAGCCAGGTCCCGGGCTCGAGGGTGGCACTTTCGTACCGTGCCGAGGCTTTCAGCCGCGTCAAGCCGGCAAACCGCGAACGCCTGAAGGCCGCGTCAGACGCAGGAAAGGTCCAGGTACTCCTGAAATCCGAGGTGCTCGGCATCGAGCGGGACAAGGTGCTGCTGCGGCTCGCGGAAGACGAGGTGGCGCTCGACAACGACGCCGTAATCATCAGCGCCGGTGGTGTCCTGCCAACGGCTTTCCTCAACTCGATCGGCGTCAAGGTCGAAACGAAGTACGGGACCGCCTGATGAAACGCAGCACGTCAGCTGTCCTTGCCAGTCTTGTTCTGCTGTCGCTGGCTGGCCCTGGTAATGCGCAGACGCTGGAAGAAGCGCGGAGCGCAGTGCGGGTCAGGGACTTCGCCGCGGCAGCGCGCATCTACACGACGCTTTCCGATCGTGGCGACATGCAGGCGCGGTACCAGCTGGCCATGCTCTACGGGTCCGGCAACGGCGTGCCCCGCGACGCGGCCAGGGCGGCCGCGCTGATGAAGGACGTGGCGGCGAGCGGCGACGCCTGGGCCCAGTACAACTACGCGCAGATGCTGGAGAACGGTTCGGGCGTGCCGCAGGACCCGGCTGGTGCGCGCGAGTGGTACGGGCGCGCCGCGACGGCGGGGAATGACCGCGCGGCACTGAGACTGAAGGATCTCCAGGCCCAGGCAGCGGCTGCGCCGGCCCGGGACCCGGAAGCCCTGCGGCGGGCGGCCCAGCGCGGCGACGTCGCCACGTTGCGCACGCTGCTCGCTGCCGGCACCGATCCGAATTCCACCGACAGCCACGGGCGCACCGCCCTCATGGAAGCGGTGGAGGGGCGGCGGGCGGATGCCGTGACGGTGCTGCTCTCGGCGGGCGCCGCGCCGGATGCGGCGGACGACACGGGCAGCCGGGCAGTGCACATGGCCGCACAGGCCGGGGACGCGGACATCCTGGCGCGGCTGATCAAGGCCGGCGCAGAGCTCGACAAGACCGACGGCCACGGGAATCCACCGCTCGTGGTCGCCGCCCTGGGCGGTCACGCCGCGGCGGTCACGGCGTTGCTGGACGGCGGGGCGCCCGTGAACCAGACCGACGACCGGCAGTGGACGGCACTGACCGCGGCCCGCGAGCGGAATCACGCGGAGGTGGCCCGCCTGCTGACGAGCCGGGGTGCGAAGGACACGCTCCCGCCACGCGTTTCCACGGCGCCCACGGTGGCGAGCGCAACGGATACCGCGGGCGTACTCCCCGGTGCGACTCCCCTGATCTATGCCGCCTGGCGCGGCAATGCCGATCTCGTCAGCCGGATCATCGCGGATGGTGCCGACATCGCAGCGCGGGACCAGGAAGGCAAGACGGCGCTCCACCGCGCGGCGGAGCGCGGTCACCGGGGGATCGTCGCGCTCCTCCTGGACCGTGCGGCGGACCCGAACGTCAAGTCAGCCGCTGGAGCAACGCCCCTCATGGACGCCGCCAACCGGGGGCATGGCAACGTCGTGGACCTGCTCGCAAGGCGCGGCGCCCGTCCCGGCGAGCGCGGCAGCAACGGCCAGACCGCATTGTCGCTGGCCGTGGCAGGCGGCCACGAGCCCGTCGTCGGCCTGCTGATCGATGCCGGCGCGCCGGTCGATGACGCCGGGCCGGGTGGCGTGACGCCGCTGATCAGCGCGGCCGGCCTCGGGAACACCGGGATCGTGCGCCTCCTCCTCGATAACGGCGCCAATCCCAACGCCCGGGACGACAAGGGGCGATCGGCCGCCTGGATGGCTGCCCAGGCGGGCCAGGCGCGCGCCCTCAACCTGCTGGCCCTGCATGGCGCCGACCTCGGTGCCGGCGCCGGCGACAATGAGACGCCGTTGATCGCCGCGGCCCGCCGCGGCGACCCGGGCACGGTGGCGGAACTGCTGCGCCTTGGCGTGGCCGTGGACGCCCGCAGCCGCGACGGCAACACCGCTGTCATTGCCGCCGCGACGGCGGGCAGTGCCGATGTGATCAGGCAGCTGATCGCCGTCAAGGCGAACCTCAACCTGCGCAACAACGCCGGCAATACCGCCCTGATGATCGCAGCCGCCCAGGGGCAGGACGACACCGTCCGGCTGTTGCTGGGCGGCGGCGCCGACCCGAAAGTGGTCAACGTGGATCACCGCACGGCACGGGACCTTGCCGTGCTGGCAAACAATTCGCGAATCGTGGAGTTGCTGCCGCGATGAACCCGAGAAAGGTTGACCCCATGAAAACGCATCTGTTACCGCGTTCCGGGGGCTGGACCGGCCTGCTCGCCCTGGTGCTGCTGGGCCTCGGCGCCTGCTCGAGCCCGCCATCGCCAGAACCGGTTCAGCCACTGGGCGAGCGCGGCATTCCCGACCACACGCCCTTCGCCGACATCAGTTGCCTGAAGTGCCACGACCGCGACAGGCCTGCCCCGGTCATCGACACGACGACGGGCGCCACCCTGGTACACGGCGGTGGACAGGACTGCGGCCAGTGCCATGCGGCCGGTGGCGCGACCTGGCGGGTCTTCACCGCCTTCAGCCACACCCCGACTCCCGGGTCGTGTCTCGACTGCCATTCCACCGCGCGCCCCACCGCCATCGTGAACAACACGATGCTGCACACCTACCCGGGCGTGGGCGATTGCGTTGCCTGTCACTCGGCAGGCGCGGGAGTCTCCTGGAACACGGCAACTTACGTCCACGAGCCTGCCCCGGCCAGCTGTGCCGAATGCCACTCGGGGCAGCGGCCGACCACTGTCGTAAACGGGTTCTCCCACGACGCCGGCGGCACTGGCGATTGCTCGAGCTGTCACCACAGCCCGGGGATAAAGTGGAGCGACGGGTTCTTCTCCCACTCCCCGGCGCCGGCGAAATGCGCGGATTGCCACGCGGGTACCCGCCCCGTGGGCCCGGTCGGCACGCCGCCCTTCGACCACTCCATCTCGGGAACGGGCGACTGCAAGAGCTGTCACGCGCCGCTCAGCGCCACGAAGACGGACTGGACCGGCGGCAGCTTCAGCCACAGCCCCGCACCCACCACCTGCATCGACTGCCACCTGGGCATCCGCCCGGTTGGACCGGCCGGGTCGCCGCCCTTCGATCACGCCAATGGCGGCCTTGGGGATTGCGTCAGCTGTCACGTGCCGAAGAGTGTCACGCAGACAGACTGGTCCGGGGGGGCGTTCTCGCACAGCCCGGCTCCGGCCACCTGCATCAACTGTCACGCCGGGGACCGGCCGGCGGAACCGGTGGGCTCGCCCGCCTTCGATCACTCGATTGCCGGGATGGGCGACTGCAAGAGCTGTCACGTCCCCTTCAGCGCCAGCAAGACGGACTGGAGGGGCGGCACCTTCTCCCATACTCCCGCACCCGCAACCTGCATCGACTGCCACCTTCCCCAACGTCCGGCGACCGTGACGAGCAGCGGCTTCGATCACCTGAAGGGCGGAACCGGCGAGTGCGCCGCCTGCCACCAGAATCCCGGCGTTAGCTGGACGGGCGCCATTGCCGGCTACGATCACAGCACGATGCCCGTTGGCACCCGCTGCGACAGCTGTCACGAGGCCAAGCGCCCGGCTGCTGCCATCAACGTGGCCTGGCCGGGGCACCCGGCCAATCCGAACCAGTTCCTGCATTCCCTGCTGGCCACCACCGACTGCAAGAGCTGCCACCTGGACCCGGGCGGCGCCTGGTCTCCGGGCATCTACTCCCACAGCCCGAACCCCGGCCAGTGTTCCGTCTGCCACCTGAACCAGCGCCCCGTGGGACCGTCCGGCTCGCCGGTCTTTGACCACGCATTGGGTGGCTCGGGGGATTGCGCGGCGTGCCACGCCAACAAGAGCCCGACCAAGACGGACTGGACGGGCGGCACCTTCACGCACACCAGCGCCATCAAGGTCTGCGCCACCTGCCACGAATACCGCCGACCGGCCGACACCCTCCACAGGACGCAGGGTGCCGGCGACTGCGCCAGCTGCCACGCGATGAAGAGCGCGACGAAGACCGACTGGACGGGCGGCACCTTCAGCCACGTGCCAAAACCAACGACCTGCGCGGGCTGCCACACGGCCGACAAGCCGGCGGCGGCCGTCCGCGGCACGGGTGTGTCCACGGACGGCAAGACCTACCAGAACGACTACCTGCACAGCCTGGTTGCCGGCGACTGCGTCGCGTGCCACCGGGAGAAGAGCGCGACCCAGGCGGACTGGAGGGGAGGCACCTACAGCCACAGCCCGGTGCCTGCCAAGTGCTCGACCTGCCACACGGTCACCAAACCCGGCGCCGGCGTCACGTCCTTCGACCACTCCCTGCCGGGCCTGGGCGAATGCAGCAGTTGCCACGCCTTCCCCGGCAAGAAATGGACCGGCGCCTCCGCGGTGCCGTCGGTCGTGGTCCTGACGCCACCGACCGGCAAGAACTGGCCCAACATCACGGCACCTCACCCGGTCATCGATGCGGCCAAGGCAGGCCTCACCTGCGCGACGTGCCACGGCACGAACACTGGCGCCAGGATCATCGACTACGATCACGCGAAGCCCGTCACTGGCGTCAAGTGCGTCTACTGTCACTACAAGAACCAGACGGTCACGTCGGCCGCCGTCGAGACGAGGGATCACGAGAGCACCAGCAACACCAAGGACTGCAATGTGTCCGGGTGCCACAGGCCGAAGTCCTACCCGACCTGGAACACGACGGCAAAGACATTCTCCGGTGGCGAGTGGGGAGGGCCGTGACACGCTCATCGTCATGAGATGCTAGCCTCCTCATCCGGGGACAGTGACGACAGCCAATCATCGTGAACAACGATCCCAAGCGCGCCGCCCTCGCCGCCCTCCGGCTGGCCCTGCGGCCCGTGTTCAGGCTCCTGCTGCGCAGCGGAGTGACCTGGCAGGACGCCAGCGACACCTGCAAGGCGACGCTCGTGGAGGTCGCCACGAGCGAATTCGGTCTCCACGGCCGGCCAACCAACATGTCCCGCGTCGCCATCATGACCGGCCTCGGCCGCCGTGAGGTCAAGCGCCTGCGGGACCTGCTGGCCGCAGCACCGCCCATCGAGCCCGGCCGGCTGCATGGCGCCACCCGGGTGCTGACGGGCTGGTACCTGGACGCGGATTTCACCGACGAGGCGGGGCTGCCGCTGGACCTGCCCTTCGAGAGCGGGCGGGCAGAGGCCGGCGGACCGTCTTTCACGGAACTTTGCCGGCGCTACGGCGGCGACCTGGCCCCGGTAACCATGCGCCGGGAGCTCGTCCGGGTCGGCGCCCTCGAGGAACTCCCCGGCGGCGAGCTGCGCGTGGTAAAGCGCTACTACATGCCGCTCCAGATGGACCCCGATGCCATGGTCAGGGCCGGGTCGATGCTCGAGGACCTGGGAACCACCGTGAGCTTCAATCTCGGCAAGCCTGACGGCGAACCCTCCCGCTTCGCGGGCCGCGCGACCAACACGCGGATTCGCCCAGCCGATGCCCGCCGCTTCCGGGCCTACCTGGAACAGGAAGGCCAGGCCTTCCTCGAGCGCGTCGACGAGTGGCTGTCCCGCCATGAGGCGCCGCCGGCGGAAGGTGCGGCAAGAACCCGTAACCTGAGAGTGGGCGTCGGCGTCTACGGCATTCACGACGAGCGGAAACCCTGACACGGCAGGAGACGCGGAATTTGGTGGGCCGATTCACCGTGCGATACTGGCGCGATGAACGGCTACCCGGGCATCCAGTCAGCAGGCGTTCGTCTTCTCCGACCCGGCCAGCTGGATGACGACATCGCCGGCGGCCTCGGCCTGCAGCGCCTGGCGGAAATCACCCACCTGCCCACGGGGATCACCAGCGGGCAGATCGAAACGGTGAGCGTGCCGGCGGGTCGCAGCACGGCGGAGTGCCTCGCGCCCGGTGACGAGACCCTCCTCCACGTGGTGGAGGGCCACGTCCGCGTGAGGTGGGGCCCCGGCCTTGTCGCCGAGACGCCGGCGGGTTCCGGGGACACCGTCCTCGTGCCGGCGGGTACGCCCTTCCTGGCGGAAAACGCCAGCGCCTCGGCGGCGCTGCAGCTCCTCATCGTGCGCAGCGGCTAGCATGGCGCCAATGCCAGTCCCCGTCCTGACCCTCGACCTGCTCCAGACCCTCACCCTGGCCGCCGTCGTCTACTACGCGGGCGTGCTGCTCCGGCGGCGGATCCCCGTGCTCACGCGCCTCAACATCCCGTCCGCCGTCGTGGGCGGCCTGCTCTTCGCGGCGGTGGTCTTCGTCTGCCGGGACCGCTTCCTGAACCTGCAGCTGGCAACCATGGGCCAACCCCTGCTGATGGTGGCGTTCTTCACCACCATCGGCATGGGGGCCAGCGCCGCACTGCTGCGCTCGGGCGGCCTGGGGGTTGCCGTCTTCGTCGTCTTCGCCACCATCGTCTGCGTTGCCCAGAACCTGCTCGGCATGGGCGTTGCGAGCGCCCTCGGGGAGAACCCGCTGATGGGCGTGATGGCCGGCTCGGTGACGCTCATGGGTGGGCCGGCCACCGGCCTCGCCTTCGCGCCCGAGTTCACGAAGGCGGGCCTGCAGGGTGCGGATGTCCTCGCCATCACGGCGGCGGTATTCGGCATCGTGTGTGGCGGCCTCGCCGGCGGCCCGGTCGGCACCTGGCTGATCCACCGGCACAGGCTGAAGGCGGCGCCGGGACCCGGCGCCCCGGCGGATGCGGGCGCCGCCACCGGGACGGTCCGCGAACTGGTCGTGCACATCGAGCAGGAGGACACCGCCATCATCCGGAACCTGGCAGTCCTCGCCCTGGCGATGGGCATCGGCAGCATCGTCAGCCGCTACATCCAGGCCACCGGGTTCACGCTACCGGCCTACATCGGCGCCATGATCATCGCCTGCGGGCTGCGCAACCTGGACGACTCGACGGGCTGGCTGCGCATCGACGAGCACGCCATGGAGTTCATCGGCGGCATCGCCCTGAACATCTTCCTGGTCGTGGCCCTGATGGACCTCCGGATCTGGGAGCTTGCCGGCCAGGCGCTGCCCTTGTTCGTGATCCTCGCCGTGCAGCTGGCGTTTCTGCTCGCCCTGGCGATCTTCGTCTCGTACCGGCTGATGGGCCGCGACTACGATTCGGCCGTCATGGCCGGCGGCTTCGTCGGCTTTGCCATGGGCACGACGGCCAACGCGGTGGCGAACATGCGCACGCTGGCCGGCCGGTTCGGGCCCGCGCCGCGGGCCTTCCTCATCGTGCCGCTGGTGGGCGCCTTCTTCATCGACTTCATCAACGCGCTGGTGATCACCGGCTTCGTGAACTGGCTGCGCTGAGGCTACCCGCCGGAGCATTGCCGATTGGATATCCAGAGCATCGCCCTCGCGGCGGGACTGGCCTGGGCCAGCGGCCTCCGCCTCTACGTGGTCATGTTCCTGATCGGCATTGCCGGCTACCTCGGGTGGATCGTTCTGCCGACGCACCTGGAGGTGCTCGCCAACCCGATCGTGCTGGGCACCAGCGGCACGCTGGCGGTGGCAGAGTTCTTCGCCGACAAGATTCCCGTCTTCGACAGCCTGTGGGACGCGATCCACACCTTCATCCGGATCCCGGCCGGCGCGCTGCTCGCGGCGGGCTCGGTGGGCGGACTGGGCGAAGACAGCCTCCCGCTGATGATCGCCGCCGGGCTCATCGGCGGCACCATCACGGCGGGCAGCCACTTCACCAAGGCCGGCAGCCGGGTGGCCATCAACCACTCGCCCGAGCCCTTCTCCAACTGGCTGGCGTCCCTCTTCGAGGACGTCGCGGCACCGGGCATCGTGTGGCTCGCCATCGTGGCGCCGGTGGTCCTGCTGGTCGCGCTGCTGTTCGCGATCCTCACGGCGCTGTGGCTGCTGCCGAAGCTCTGGCGCTGGATTGCGTCGATCCTCCGGCGCATCGCCAGCTGGAGCACGGCAGCATCGTCCCCGTAGGAGCGGCTTCAGCCGCGACTCCCCTCCCGCGAGAATCGAGTCCGCGAGTCTCGAGCGGGAGGGGAGTCGCGGCTGAAGCCGCTCCTACGCCAGGCGAAGGGGCAAGGTGCGCAGCCGCTGGCCGGTGACGGCGAAGACGGCGTTGGCGACGGCCGGGGCGATCGGGGGGACGCCGGGCTCGCCGACGCCGGTCGGCGGCTCGCTGCCCGGCACGATGTGCACGTCGATTGCCGGGGAATCGGCAAGGCGCAGCTGCCGGTAGTCGTGGAAGTTGCTCTCCCTGACCGCGCCGTCCTCCAGCGTGATCTCGCCGTAGAGCGCGGCGGACAGGCCGAAGAGGATTCCGCCCTCCATCTGCTGGCGGACGATGTCCGGGTTGATGGCGGTGCCGCAGTCCACGGCGCAGGTCACGCGGTGCACGCGGATCGTCTTGTCCGCTGAAACCGACACCTCGGCGACCTGGGCCACGACGCTGCCGAAGGCCTCCTGGATGGCAAGGCCGCGACGGCGCCCTGGAGGCGGCTTCGTCGGCCAGCCACTCTTCTCCAGCACGAGATCCAGGACCGCGAGATGGCGGGGTGAGTACTTCAGGTAGCGCTGGCGAAACGCCGCGGGATCCTCGCCCGCCGCAGCCGCCAGCTCGTCGATGAAGCTCTCGATGACGAAGCAGGTGTAGGAGTGGCCCACCGAGCGCCAGATCGAGATGGGCACGCCGGGATTCCACTCCGCCAGGTCCACCCGGACGTTGGGCACCGCGTAAGGCATGGCCCTGGAGCCTTCGCGAGCGGCAAAGGAGCCCATGAACCGGTCGAAGAGCGCCACGGTGGCATCGGTGAAGCCCTTCGTCACCGGCTTGGGCACCCACTCGGGCATGAAGAGCGAGGTGGTCAGCGGAAACACCAGGCCATTCATGCTGGCGGCGATCAGCCGGTGCTGCCAGGCCACGGGCTGCCCGTCCCCGTCCAGCCCGGCCCGCAGTCGATGCAGGGTCGCCTCCCGGAAGAAGCCGTGCTGGAGATCGTCCTCCCGCGTCCAGACCAGCTGCACCGGGCCGGGCACGCGCCGGGCGATCTCCGCCGCCTCGGTCACGTAGTCCACGATGAAGCGCCGGCCGAAGCCGCCGCCGACGAAGGTGGCATGCACGGTGACCGCCGAGCGCGGCAGGTCGGCAACCTCGCAGATCGCCTGGCGCGCGATGTCGGGCGCCTGGGTCGGGATCCAGGCCTCGCAGCCCCCGTCGCGGAACCAGACGGTGGCGTTCATGGGCTCCAGGGTCGCGTGGGCCAGGTAGGGCAGCCAGTACTCCGCTTCGAGCACTTTCCCGGCCTTGCCGAACGCATCATCCAGGTTGCCGTCGTCGCGGATGCGATGCCCCTCCTGGCTGTCGAGCTGCCGGCCCTGCTCGGCGCGGATCGATGCGCTGCTGACACCGGCGAGGGGGCCCGGCTCCCACTCCGCGTCGATCGCGGCGGCCGCCTGGCGCGCCTGCCAGAAGCCGTCGGCGACGACGGCGATGCCGCTGTGGACGGGAAAGACGTCGCGGACGCCGGGCAGGCGCCGGGCCGCCGCGGCATCGTGGGACCTGAGGACGGCCCGGAGCCGGGGCGGACGCTTCACGATGGCCGTCAGCAGGCCCGGCAGGCGCGTGTCGATGCCGTACTTCGCCTGGCCGAGGATCTTGGCCGGCACGTCGGGCCGCGGCACGTCGCGGCCGATCCAGCGCCGGGTGCCGGTGTCGCTGCGCAGGACGACCGCCCTGGGTATCGGCACCGCCGCGGCCTCCGTGGCGAGCTCGCCATAGGCCAGCAGCCGGTTGCCCGGGCCGACCACGGCGCCGCGGCCATTCGTGTCGAGGGTTGCAACGTCCACGTCCCAGCGGCGCGCCGCGGCGGCCAGCAGCATCTGCCGGGCGCGGGCCCCCGTCTCCCGGATCGGCCCCCAGCGCCCCGCCATGCTCCGGCTTTCGCCGGTCACCTGGGCGGGATCCTGGAACAGCGGGTGCACCGGCGCGACCTGCGTGGTGATCTGGCCGGGCACGACGTCGAGCTCCTCGGCCAGCAGCGTGACGTAGCCGGTGGTTACCCCCTGCCCCATCTCGATCTTGTCGACCTGCAGGATGATGGCGCCGTCGGGGCGCACCTGCAGCCAGGCATTGGGGTTGAAGCCTCCGGCGCCGGCGACCAGCGGCGAGTCGGACGGATCCGGCCGCAGCCAGCTGAGCACGAGCCCGCCGCCGGCCAGCGCGGCGGTCCCTGCCAGCAGTTTGCGCCGGGAAACTACCAGGGGATCGGCTTGCCGTCGACGTTCACGGGCACGCCCTTGTCCTGGGGCGTGAGCTCGGCCACGAGCTTGTAGAGGCTCGCCGCGCTCTCGGCCGGCTTCAGCGCCTGGCCGGAGTAGCCTGAGTCCTCGAGCATGTCGGTCTCCACCATGCCGGGAGCCAGCAGCGCGACGGTGATCCCCCGCCCCATCAGGTCGTTGCGCAGCGCGCGCATGCCCATGTTCATGGCCGCCTTGCTCATCTGGTAATAGTAGAAGCGGGACATCCGGCCCATCAGCGTCAGTGAGCCGAGGCCGCTGGTCATGCCGATGATCTTCTTCTGGCTGCTCGCCTCGACATTGGCCACGAAGGCCTCGGACAGCTTCAGCGGGCCATAGACGTTGGTGTTCATCACCTCGTTGAACAGCGCCTGGTCGAAGCTGCCCAGCTGCTGCTTCCCGATGGGCGTGCCCAGCCAGCCAGCGTTGTTGAACAGCACGTCGACGGGCACGCCCTTGTACTTCGCGGCGAGCTTCTCGATCTGGCGGACGTCAGTCACGTCCAGCTGCTCGATGATGACCTTCGGATTCTCCGCCGCCAGGGCCTTGAGCTCGGTGGCCTTCTTCGGGGTGCGGCAGGTGGCGATGACGTTCCAGCCCTGGGCCGCGTACTCCGTCGCCAGCGCGAGCCCGACGCCCCGGTTGGAACCCGTCAGGAGGATGGTCGGGCTCGCCGGATCCCGCACCTTGGCCGCGGACGCGGGCGCCACCACGGCAGCCAGGGACAGGACGGCGACGGCAAGCCGGCAGACGAGAGTTTTCATCGCAGCAGGATCCGGATCAGGGAGCGGGGACAGGAAGTCTAGACGAATTCAGGTCACGCTCCGCAGCAAGGGGAGCCGTCTGCGGCCAGGGATAGACGCGCCGCGTGTACTCCACCGTGGCGGGCGCCAGCGGGAACCGGGGCTGGCGCACGCTGGTGGGCACCGCGTCCCTCACCTTGTGGGCCAGCAGGCTGGCCGGCACCTCGTCCGCTTCGACCCAGCGCTCCAGGGCCGACAGGTAATCGATGTCCGCCGCGCCGGGCCCGCCACCGCAGTGGAGCATGCCGGGCACGATGAAGAGCCTCGCGAACTCGTCGAGCTGGTCGGCGCCGAGGCGTTTGCGCGCCTGACGCCAGTAGTCCAGCGTGTGGGCCGGCATGAGGCTCTCGTCCACCGAGCCGTGATAGACGAGCAGGCGTCCGCCGTGGGAGCGGAAGCGCTCAAGGTCCGGGCGGAAGCCCGCGACGGCGGCCGTCGCGGCGAACTGCCCGGGACCGGCGTCGAAGTCCACTACGGGCAGCGGCGAAGACATGGGCGGGTCCGGCTCGTAGGCCAGGTAACGGGACCAGTTCTCCACGATGAACTGGAAGAAGGGCTGTTTGCCGGGTGGCGCCAGCAGCGACTTCTCCCAGGTGAACTCGCTGCCCACCGGCGAGCCGCCGGATGACCAGGTCTTGCCGGCGCTGGTGCGGGGCCCGCTGTAGATGCGGTTCGCGGCTTCGACCTGGGCGGCGGTGAGGCAGGCGGGCGGCGCGGCGCCCGCCTCGCCGGCGGCGGGGCATTGCAGGGCATCCGGCCTGAAGCGGCAGGCTTCGGGGTCGCTGATGACGCCGTCCGCCGCGCCATCCCGGGCGTCGCAGGCCGCGAGGGCGGCCTTGCCGAGCAGCTCGAACTCGGCCCGCTCCAGGAGGGGCTCGCCGTCCGGGCCGGCATTGGCCGCGAGCAGCCAGGCCATGTGGGGCACCGAGAGCGACTGGTTGAACGGCGCCCCGGCGATGATCCCGTCGTAGTCCTCGGGGTAGCGCTCGGCGGCGACCAGCGCCTGGCGCCCGCCGGTGGAGCAACCGCGGAAGTAGGCGTAATCCGGCCTGTTGCCGTAGTAGTTGGCGACGAGTTCCTTGGCGGCGAGCGTGGTGACGTGGGTGGCCCGGTGGCCAAAGTCGGTTTCCAGCGCCGGGTTGTTCCAGGCCCACCGGGCGTCCGACGTGTCGCCGGTGCGGTGGCCCATGTCGGTGGTCGCGGCGGCGTAGCCCCGGGCCAGGGCGTCTTCCATGCCCTGGATCTGCAGGATGCCGCAGAGGTTCGAACAGCCGGTCACGAGCAGCTTGCTGTTCCAGTCCCTGACCGGCATGCGGACCTCGAAGCCCACCTGCGGGTCGATGAAACCGCTCACGCGGCAGAGCGCGGGTTGATCACCGGCGGGAGCCAGCATGCCGACCTCCGTCAACCGGACGCTGGCGCCCGTCGCTTCGCTGAGATCGATGGCCTTCAGCGCCTCGCAGGCGAAGCGGTCGGCAGCATCTGCCGGCGCAACCCGCTCGGCATGCGACGGGCCCCAGGCCAGAGCGCCGAGAAGGACGACGACGAGGCGCATCATGAACACAGCAGGCCTGCAGCGAGACTGGCTGCAAATTGCCGGACTGGGTTCAGCGGGTCAAGCCGCCTGCGGCTGGCCGGGCTGCCAGAACCCCGGCTACCGGCCCGAGGACCGGCTGGACGAATAGCCGCCCGGACGCCCGCCGCCGCGACGCTGGTTGTGGCCGTTGGAATTGCCGTTGCGGGGACCGCCTTCGCCACGCTGGCCACCGCTGCGCTGGCCGCCATTGCCGTTGCCCTTCCGTTGCGCGACGGCGCGGGGATCCACGTAGCGCTCTTCCCTCACCGCCGGCCGGTTCGGGCGAACCGGCGGCTCGGAGATCGCCGGCAGCTGGGCCCGCAGGATCGGCCGGCCGAGCAGCCGCTCGATGTCCTTCAGCAGGCCGCGCTCCTCGCCCGCCACCAGGGACAGTGCCACGCCGGAGGAACCGGCGCGGCCCGTGCGGCCGATGCGGTGCACGTAGTCCTCGGGCACGTTGGGCAGCTCGTAGTTCACCACGCAGGGCAGCTGGTTGATGTCGAGGCCGCGGGCCGCCACTTCCGTGGCCACCAGCGCCGTGATCTTCCCCGCCTTGAAGTCGGCCAGCGCCTTGGTGCGCGCCGACTGGCTCTTGTTGCCGTGGATGGCGGACGCGTTGATGCCGTCATCCTCGAGCTGCTTCGTGAGGCGGTTGGCGCCATGCTTGGTGCGGGTGAAGACCAGCACCTGGCCCCAGTCGCTGTTGCGGATCAGGTGGGACAGCAGCCGGCGCTTGTCGTCCTTGCGGACCTCGAAGGCGTGCTGGGTGACCAGCTCGATCGGGGCATTCCGGCGCGCCACCTCGATGGTCACCGGGTTGTGCAGGAAGCTTCCCGACAGCTCGCGGATGTCGTCCGAGTAGGTCGCCGAGAACATCAGGTTCTGGCGCTTCGGCGGCAGCAGCTTGAGGATCCGGCGGATGTCGCGGATGAAGCCCATGTCGAGCATGCGGTCGGCCTCGTCCAGCACGAGGATCTCGATCTTGCCGAGGTCGATGGTGCGCTGCTGGACGTGGTCGAGCAGCCGGCCGGGCGTGGCCACGACGATGTCGGTGCCGCGGCGGAGGCTGTCAGCCTGGGGATTGAAGCCGACGCCGCCGAACACGCACGTGACGGATACGGGAACATACTTGCCGTAGGTCTTCACGCTTTCCGCCACCTGGGCGGCGAGCTCGCGGGTCGGGACCAGCACCAGCACGCGGGGCGTGCGGCTCTGCGGGATGCCTGGAGCCGTCAGCAGCTGCAGGATCGGCAGGGTGAACCCGGCCGTCTTGCCCGTGCCCGTCTGGGCGCCGGCGAGCAGGTCACGGCGGGCCAGGATTTCGGGGATGGCGCGCATCTGCACCGGCGTGGGGATGGTGTAGCCGTGCTCGGTAACGGCGCGCACGAGTTCGGGTTTCAACCCGAGAGATTGAAAAGACATGTAGTGATTTTCCTCTCCAGCCTGCAGAGACCCCAGCCAAATCCCTGGCGGGGGAAGTCCTCTGGTCCGGTAGAGGCAGGATATTGGTTGGCCTGGGACTGTTTGGTCGAAAGGCTCAGATGAACGAGCTGACCGGACGAAAGCTTGTGTAACGCCGCGCACCATACACGAAAGGCGCCTCCCGGCCAAGCACGGGGTCACACTTGCCCCGGCGCGCCGGCGTCGTCAGCATCGCGGGCAACGCAAGCTCGGGAATCGTCGATGGCTGCCCAGGTGACGTGCCAGGTCCGGATCATGGTCGGCAAGGGGCTGGGAATGGGGCCTGGCAAGGCCGCCATGCTCAAGGCCATTCAGGCCACCCGCTCGATCAACGCGGCGGGCAAGCAGTTCGGGATGTCCTACCGGCGGGCCTGGCTGCTGGTCGAGGAAATGAACCAGCTCTTCGCCTCGCCGCTCGTCATCGCCCGGCGGGGCGGGAGGGGTGGCGGCGGCGCCGAGATCACGCCACTGGGCCTGCGGGTCCTGAAGGACTACGAGAAGCTGCTGCGGGTCGTGTCCGGCTCGGCCGAATTCCGGGCGATCTCCCGGCTGCTTGCGGGGGGGAAGGCGCGGCGACCACCGGCCCACTGATATGGATAGTGTTGGGCAAGATCTATAATCCGCACCATTGCCATCCACCGTTCGCCAACCCACCCAGGGGCCCAAAGGCCCGGAGACACCATGAAAAGCCGACGCGAAATCATCCAGCTGATGCCCTTCGCCGCTGCCGCCGTACTGGCCGCCTGCGGCGGCAAGCCGGCCGACACGGCCAGCAGCCCCGCCCCGGCACCCGCCGCCGAGCCGACGCCGCCCGCGCCGGCACCCGTGCCGCCGGAACCCGCCGTCGATACCTCGACTTTCCCCATGCTGGACGAGGCGGACCCGGTGGCCGCCGCGCTGGGCTACGTGGCGGATTCGGCCCGGGTCGACACGGGCAAGTTCCCCAACTTCGTCGCCGGCAGCCAGTGCGCCAACTGCAACCTGTACTCGGGCGCGGCGGGCGAGGCGGCGGGCCCGTGCTCGCTGTTCACGGGCAAGAAGGTCAGTGCCACCGGTTGGTGCGGCAGCTACGTGAAGAAGATCGCCTGACGCTGGGCCGGCGCTACTGCAGCGCCAGTTCCATGACCACGCCCGCCGGGTCGGCCTTGCCCTCGGCGGGCGCGGTCAGGAACACCCGGCCGGGATCGATGCCCGTGCCGGTGAGCAGGGCTGCCTGCACGGCGTCGGCGCGGGCCTTCGCCAGGGCGAAGTACTCGGTGTCGGTCACCGCCACGCGCTCACGCAGGCCGTCTTCCAGGAGGCGGATGCGGGCCGCTGGATCGGTGGCTTCCGGCGGCGGCTCGGGCAACGGCGTGTCCTTGCCGTATTCCTGCCGGTAAACGCTGGCAAGCAGCTTCTGGTAGGCCTCGGGCTCCGCGCTCACGCTGGCAAAGGTCACTTCCTCGACGGGCTGCTTCCGCGCCGCCAGCCCGGCTTTGCGGGCGGCCACGAGTTTCGCCTGCAGGCCGGCCTCCCGGAGGGCAGGCTCGTCGGCGGCACGGTTGAATACCGCCGGCACGGTGAGCTGCAGGCCGGGCCGTTCATTGAGCGCCTTCACGAGCGTGGCCACCTTCTCCTGATCCGGGGCATCCAACGCCGGATCGCCGCCGGCGAAAGTGATCAGGTTGATCTCCTCGCCGCCCCCGAAGAGGTTGCCGAGCAACGCGAAGGGCGCCGTCACCGCCTTCGTCAGCAGGTTCACCAGCACCTTCCAGACTATCGGCCCGATGCGGAACTCGGGATCGTCCAGGTCCCCGGTGACGGGCAGGTCCAGGTCGATGACGCCGTTCCGGTCCTTCAGCAGCGCCACCGCCAGCTTCAGGGGCAGGCCCACCGCGTCGGGACTCTCCACCTTGTCGCCCAGCTCCAGCTGGTTGATGACGAACTTGTGGTCGGCATCGAGCTTGCGGTCGTTGACCTTGTAGTTGAGGTCCACCGACAGCTTGCCCTGGCGGATGGCATAGCCGGCGAAACGCCCCGAGTACGGCGTGAAGGACGCGAGCTCCACGTTCCGGAACGTCATCGCCATGTCGAGGTAGGTTTCCGCGGCCAGCGGATTCACCTCGCCGCGGATCGTGACCGGCGAGAAACGGTCCACCCGCCCGTCCAGCTCCACTTTCGCGCGGGAGGCCGCGGCCGAAGACAGCCCGGCGATCGTTCCCTGCAGCTTCTCGATGCCGATGGCGAAGCTGGGCCGGGTGGTGAGGTCGGCGAACCTGGCCGAGCCGTTGCTGATCTTCACCGTGCCGATGCGGATGGGGAACGGGGCGGCCCCGGCGCGGTCCGGGCCGGCAGGCGGGGCCTTCGTGACCGCCACCGGCTCCCCCGTGCGGCTCTCGCCCGGTCCGACCGTCGGTCCCGGCACCGCGGTAGCTGTCGCCCCTGGCCCGGCAAGGACCGCGGCGACATTGGTCGTGCCGTCGGGCCCGATGATCACCCGGGCATAGGGGCTCCGCGCGTCGATCGTCCGGATCCGGAGGTTCCCGGGGGCGGAGCGGTACTCGACGCCCTCCACCCGGAGGACGTCCCAGTTGATGAAGTCCTCGCGGAGCACGTTGTCGGTGGTCCGCAGCCCGCTGACAGTGACGTCGCCGGTGAAGCCCAGCTCCCCGGCTGGCGCCACGTCCGCGTAGGTCACCTGCCCCTTCGCCGACAGCGTGCCCTTGGTGAGCGTGAGGCTGGCCTCCCGGGCGATGTAGGGCTGGGCCAGTGCCAGGTTCAGGCCACTGACGTCGACCTCCGCCGTCGTCGCCAGCGTGTCCAGGTTGGCGCTCGCCTGCGCCTTGACGCTGCCCTCCCCGTTCACGATGGCGTCCAGGCCGGCCCTGACGGTCGTGCCCGGCGCAGTGGAGTAGCCCTCGATCGTGACGTTCAGCGGCTTCAGGATGAACGTGGGAGCTGGCACCAGGCCGCGGTCCTCGAGCCCCAGGGACAGGTTCCGGAAGTTGATGCGCGGTATCTTTACCTCCCAACCGCCTTCGGCCGGCGCGGAGGGCGGAGCCGGGGCAGATTGCTCCGTGGGCGCTGACTCGACGACCAGCGGATCGAAGATCCCCGAGCGCCTGAGCTCGCCCTCCGGCGTGAGCCAGGCCTGGAAGCTCCCGCCATCGAAGGTGATCTCGCCAACGACGGCCTTCTCGTCGGCGAGCGACAGCCCGAGGCCCGTGGCGGTGACCTTGTCCAGGTCCACGTAGTCCGTGGCCTCGCCCCGGTCACGGATCGCCAGCTTCGTCACCACCAGTTCACCGGCCTCCACGACGACGTCGGGGCCGGATGGCCGGTCCGCGAACCGGTAGCGCCCGCGCAGGCTGGCGGCACCTCTGGTGATCTCGAGGCGCAGCGCATCGCCCAGGAACCCGGCCAGCCGTGCCAGCGGCAACTCGCTCAGCGTGAACTCGCCTTCGGACGCCAGGGGCCGGGCCGTCAGCGTGCCGCGCCAGGCGAAGCGGCCGGTATCGAAAACCGTGGCATCCAGCTCGTACCGCTCGCCCCCCGCGATATAGGTGCTGAAGTCCGTCAGCCGGAAGGTGAGCGGCCTGAGGTCCGCCACGAAAGGCTCGGGCCGGTCCCGGTCCTCGTAGCGCACGCGGCCCTCGCTGACGCTCAGTTCGCCGATGATGAGGCGGGGCAGCGGCTCGTCGTCCGTGGAGGCAGGCGTGCCGGGCTCCTGCGGGGCTGCCAGGTCATCGAAGTTGAGCTTGCCGCCCCGCCGGACCACCGCATTGACGGCCAGACCCTCCAGCCTGATCGCGCGGAATGACAGGGCCCGGCGCCAGATCGAGTTGAGGTCCAGGTCCACCAGCAGCCGGTCGAAGCCCAGCATCGGGCTGCCGTCCGCGTCGGGCAGCGCCAGCTGGTCCAGCTCCAGGGTCAGGGTGAAGGGATTGAAACGCACCGCCCCGAGCGCCAGGTCCCGGCCGTAATCGGCCTTGACGGTGTCCCGGGCCAGGCCGGTCACGAGCCGTGGCACGCCCAGGAATCCCAGCGCCGCGTACAGGGCCAGCAGCCCTGCGATGGCGCCGCCGGACTTCAATAGCGCACGGGCAGGGATGGGCGGCTTCTGCATTGCGCAATATTGCAGCAAGATGGGAGTTCATGCTCGCCGTCTGGATAGCCGCCGCCTTCGCCCTTGGCCTGCTGGCCCGCCAGCTCGGGCTGCCGCCGCTCATCGGCTTCCTGACCGCGGGATTCCTCCTGAACGCCAGCGGCATCGAGCGGGTTCCGGCGCTCACGGAAGTCGCCCACCTGGGCGTCCTTCTCCTGCTCTTCTCGGTGGGCCTCAAGCTGCGGCTCCGGAACCTGATCCGGCCCGAGGTCTGGGGCGTGGCACTTCTGCAGTTCGGCGTGGCGCTCGTCGTGGCTTTTCTGGCGTTGCGCGGGGCAGCCGGCGCCTCGCTACCGCTGATCCTGGTCGTGGCGAGCGCCTTGTCCTTTTCCAGCACGGTGCTGGCCGCCAAGGTGCTGGAGGAACGCCGGGAGATTCGCGCGTTTCACGGCCGCGTGGCAATCGGCATCCTCATCGTCCAGGACCTGATCGCCGTAGCCATCCTGGGCGTCAACGACGGGCGCGCCGTCACCTGGCTGACCGCACTGGTGCTTCTCCTGCCCCTCGCCCAACCCCTGATCCGCAAGCTGCTGGACCTGGCAGGCCACGGCGAGCTGTTGGTCCTGCTGGGCAGCGTACTGGCGCTCGGCATCGGCGGCTACGGGTTCGAGGCGATCGGGCTGTCGGGGGAGTTGGGGGCACTGCTCATCGGCATGCTGCTGGCCACCCACCCGAAGGCCGTCGAACTCAGCGATTCCCTCTGGGGCCTGAAGGAATTCTTCCTGGTGGGATTCTTCCTCAGCATCGGCCTGACGGGCCTGCCGACCTGGCACACCATGGAACTGGCGGTGGTGCCCATCGCGCTCCTGCCGCTCAAGGTCCTCTTGTACTTCCTCCTGCTCCTGGGCTTCGGCCTGTCGGCCCGCACCGGCTTCCTGGCCGGCCTCGGCCTGGCAACCTACAGCGAGTTCGGGCTCATCGTGATGGCAGCCGGCGTGGAGGGGGGGCTGGTGCCGGCCGAATGGCTGGTGGCCACTGCCATCGCGGTCGCCGTGTCGTTCGCCATCGCCGCGCCGCTCAGTCGCTATTCCCACGACATCTTCACCGCGCTGGAGCGCTTCCTGCGGTTCTTCGAGCGGGATCGCCGGCACCCGGATGACGAGCCGATCTCGCTGGGCCGGGCTGAAATCGTCATTGCGGGGATGGGTCGCGTGGGCACCGGCGCCTACAACCACGCCCGTGAACTTGGGCGAAAGGTGGTTGGCCTGGACAGCGACCTGGGCAAGGTCGAGAAGCACCTGAGCGAGGGCCGGCGGGTCGTCTACGCGGACGCAGAGGATCCCTCGCTCTGGCACCGCCTGAACCTGGACCAGGTGCGGGTCATCATGCTGGCGCTGCCGGATGCGGAGGCAAAGGTCCTCGCCAGCGAGCAGCTGCGCCGCCGCGGATTCAGGGGCCTCATCAGCGCAACCTATGTCTGGCCGGAGGAGCAGGCCCCGATCCTTGCGGCAGGTGCGGACATCACCTACAACTACTTCGCGGAGGCTGGCGTCGGCCTGGCGGCGGACACCTTCGAGGCGCTTGCGCCCGGGGGGGAATCCCGGCCAAATAGGCAGCCGCGTCCAGCCACGCCAGCGAAGCCGACGATCCCATGACGACTGCACTTGCGCCCGTCCGCAGCGAGGCGGACATCCTCCCCGCCTACCGCGGGACCCCGGTCGCCGACCTGCTGCGCTTCCAGAATCTCGGCACGGCGCCGGCAGGAGTTCCAGGGAAGTACGCGCACCCGGCCATCCTGATCGCCACCTGCCTCGAGCAGGGCGCCGCACTCCGCGTCCCGGAGGGCTTTGCCATCTCGCTGCACACCGCCGCGGCCAGCCTGAAGCGGGACCCGTTCAAGGTGTCCTGGGCGATCGGCGTCGCCGGCGTGTCGGCGATTGCCGTCGTCGGCCACGACGACTGCCGGCTCACGGAGCTGCGGAACCACCGGGAGCAGTTCGTCGTGCAGATGATCGAGGCCGCGGGCTGGGAACGCCCGGCGGCAGAGCAGCATTTCGACCACTGGAGCGACCTCTTCGGGGTCGACAACCCGGTGGAGTTCGTGGCCGCCGAAGCCGCGCGCCTGCAAAGCCGTTACCCGAAGGTTCTCGTGGCCCCCCTGCTGTACCAGTCAGCCACGGGTACCCTGCAGCAGGTCATCGTGGAGTGAACATGCGCGGAATCCTGCTGGTCATCGTCCTGGGAATGCTGGCGGCCTGCGGCTCGCCACCGCCAACGGTCGATCTGCTGATCCCGGTCAATGCCAAGTGCACGACCTGCGAGGACTTCATCCGGTGCGACGGTGGCATCGAGAATGCCGCCGTGTATGACCCCTCCTTCGACCTCTACCGGCTGGAGCCGAAGGGCATCCTCGCCCAACTGGCCACGGTCTGGGAATTCCTCATCCAGCTCTTCCACACCCGCACGGAGGACCTCCGGCCCCTGTCCGTCTATGCCCAGCGGCCGGGCGAGTCGAGTGCCTTCAATCGCACCATCACCAAGGGTCTCGAAGCACGGACGGACCTGGTGGCCCACCGCATCCACCTGCCATCGGGCTGGATCGACCAGGTGACGGGCGACTGGCACGGCACGGACGACAGCCGGCGCGGGGCCTGCCGGCTGCTGAAGCCTGCCGAGGGTCGCGAGGTGCTTAAGCTGTTTGCCGAACCTGCCACGGGAGACCCGTCGTGAACGCTGTCGTCGTCCGACCCCTGACCTTCTCCGAGTTCCGTACGGCGCCGCTGCGGGCACTGGGCATCTCCGTGGTGCTCCTGCTCCGCTACGCCATGGCCCTGTTCTTTTTCGGTTCCAGCCTGAACAAGATCACCAAGGGCTGGCTGTGGTCCGACTACGGCAGGCAGGTCTTCGAGGCGCGCCTGGCCGAACTCGACCCGGCCTCCTTCGGCGCGCAGTTCCTCAGCAAGTTTGCCATCCCCTTCCACCTGCCCGTCTCCTGGGTGTTCGTCGCCACCACGCTGACCGTGACGGTGACGTTCACGCTCGGCCTGGCGACCCGGTTCGGCGGTGTCGCTGCCTTCTGGCTCATGACCATGATCGGCATTGGCGGCTACTACGACGCATCCCTGCTGCCGCTCTGGGGCGTCGCGGCGCTGATGATCATTTTTCCAACCGGGCAGTGGTTCGGCCTGGATCGCCGCTTCCACGCCCGGTACCCGGCCAGTCCCTGGTTCCGATAGCGGTTGAACGGAGAGCAGCCATGAAAGCAGCAGTCAAACGGATTTCCCTCGGCCTGCTCGTGCTGACCCTGGCGAGCGCCTGTGCCACCAGCCCGACCGGGCGGAAGCAGCTGATGCTGGTTTCCGAACAGACGGCGATCTCTGCATCGAAGCAGCAGTACGTCCAGACCATGAGCGACCTTGGCTCCAAGGGCAAGCTGGTCACCGACCCGAAGGTCCTGAAGCGGGTGGACACGATCACGGGGCGCCTGATCTCCCAGGCGATCCTCATGCGCCCCGACACGAAGTCCTGGGAGTGGAGCGTCCAGGTCATCGACGACCCGAAGATGGTGAATGCCTGGTGCATGGCCGGCGGCCGCATGGCCATCTACACCGGGCTCATCCAGAAGGTGGATCCGACCGATGACGAGCTCGCCCAGGTGATGGGGCACGAGATCAGCCATGCGCTCGCGAATCACACGGCGGAGCGCATGTCGGTGGCCATGGCGAGCCAGCTGGGCGCGCTGGCCGTCGGGATCGCCTCGGATTCCGCCGCCGGCATGGCCGCCGCCCAGGGCGCGGCAGCCCTCGCAATCACGCTGCCCAACAGCCGCTCCTCGGAGACCGAAGCCGACCGCATCGGCATCGAACTCGCCGCGAAGGCCGGCTACGACCCGCGGGCGGCCGCCACGCTGTGGCAGAAGATGGAGAAGGCCGGCGGTGGCGGCCCGCCCCAGTTCCTCAGCACCCACCCGGCCCCGGGCAACCGCCAGGCGACGCTGGCCGCCCTGGCGCCGCAGATGATGAAGTACTACGAGGCCCCGGGACCGCGGCCGATGTACACGCTCGCACGAGCACCGGCACCTCAAACTGCGCCCAAGGGCACGCCAGCGCTGAAGTAGGAGCGCCTTCAGGCGCGACCCGCCTCCGGCGGGGGGAAAAGGGGTCAGATTTATATTTCCTATTTTCCCCGGTCGCCCGCCATAAACCGGAGAGGAAAAATAAATCTGACCCCTTTTCCGCGAGTCTCGAGCCGGAGGCGGGTCGCGCCTGAAGGCGCTCCTACCTCAACGCGGCTTCGACCGCACCTTGTAGTTGCCCCGCTGCTGGTCGAATTCCAGCTCCAGCATCCCCTGCTTCGCCGCATCCTCCAGCAGCTCGGAGAAGCTGCGGTAGCCGTAGACCGTCTCGTTGAAGCCCGGATAGACGCGGCGCACGGTCTGCTTCACCAGCGAGCCCCAGAGCGGGTCGTACTCCTGGGAGAGGGATTCAACGGTGGCTGCAACCTTGTCGAGCGCGTCGGCCTGCTCCGTGTTCTTCGACGGTTTCGCCCGGGTACGGGGCCGCTTGGAGACAGCGATGAGGTCGTCGTAGAAGATGAACTCGTCGCAGTTGGACGCGAGCAGGTCGGACGTGGAATTGCGCACGCCGCAGCCGATAACCCGCTTGTCGTTCTCCTTGAGCTTGGACGCCAGCGGCGAGAAGTCGCTGTCACCCGTCAGGAGCACGAAGGTGTCGATGTGGGCCTTGGAATAGCACATGTCCAGGGCATCCACGACCATGCGGATGTCGGCGCTGTTCTTGCCACTGACCTTGGTCTGGGGGATGTCCACCATCTCGAAGCCCTGCATGTGGAACTCCTGCATGAAGTTCCGGTAGCGGGTCCAGTCGCAGTAGGCGCGCTTGGCGACGATGCGACCCTTCTCCAGCAGGCGCTTCAGCACCAGCTCGATGTCGAACCGCTCGCCCTTCCGGTCCTGGACGCCGAGGGCGAGGTTCTCGAAGTCGACGAACACGGCAATTGCGACTTCGCTGTTTCTTGGGAGGTCAGTAGCCACGGGCTCTCCAGGTGCTGTGTTGGTGCCTGGTTGGCATCATCCCACAGGTCACGGGCAGGTTCCGGGACGAATGGGCGGCCTGATGGATACTAATGGAATCGGCAGGGCGTTTTGCTAGCCTTTGGCCCGGTGCAGACCCAGGTTCGACAGCATGGCCACAGCACTCCCGGACAAGACCCCAATCAGCGGCATGCGCTACAGCCGGTTCACCGCCCGGCCGATGACGGGCTCCTTCGGGGCCCTCATCAGCGGCATCCAGATTGCCGAAGCGCTCACGGATGACGCGTTGTTCGCCGAACTGCGCGCGGCCTGGGTCCGCTACCAGGTCCTGTTCTTCCGGAGCCAGTCCCTGACACCCGACCAGCACCTGGCGCTCGGCAGGCGCTTCGGCGACATCCAGGAGCAGGGCTACGTTGGCAGCCTCGAAGGCCATCCCGGCGTCTGGGTACAGGAGTACCCCGCCATGTACCGCGGGCCAGTCACCGACATCAACTGGCATTCCGACAGTTCATTTCGCACCAACCCCACCCGGGGTTCCCTGCTGTATGCGCTCGACGTACCCGAGGGGGCAGGCGACACCGTGTGGGCGGACATGTGCGCGGCCTACGAGGACCTGTCGCCGGCGTGGCAGCAGTTCCTCGATCCGCTCGCCGCGATCCATGACAACCTGACGAGGAATTTCCACGGGATATTCGACTCGATGGGCGGCGAGGCGCTCGCCAGGATGCGCAAGTTCCTGCAACCCACCGAGCACCCGGTGATCTGCACGCACCCGGAGAGCCGCCGGCGCTTCCTGTTCGTCGCCGAACTGATGACGCGGGAGATCACGGGCATGAGCGAGCGCGAGAGCCGCGCCGTGCTGGACTTCCTGTTCGCGCACCAGACTCGCCCCGAGTACCAGTGCCGCTGGCACTGGGAGCCCGGCTCGCTGGCCCTCTGGGACAACTACTCGACAATCCACCGGGGCGTATTCGACTTCGGCCAGAGCCACCGGCTCATGCACCGGGTGTCGTTCCACGACCACTGGCGGCCCGCCTGAGCACGTCGGGAATGACCAGGCGGCGGCAGGCATTGACCGTGGCCCTGCTGGTGGCTGCGTGCGGCGCCCCGGCGGCCGGTGCACAGGCCAGGCAGGCTGCAAGCGAAACATCCGGCTGGACACAGGTGGGCGCCGACCAGGGCGGCTCCCGATACTCTCCCCTGGCCCAGGTCGACCGCAGGAACGTCTGGCGGCTGGAACAGGCCTGGACCTGGCGTCACGGCGAATTTGAGAAATTTCCCGAGCGTCGTCCCTTCTCCGGATTCCACGCCACGCCGATCCTGCTGCCCGACGCCGCCGGCGGCAGCCTCGTGCTGTGCACGCCCATGAACCGCATCGTGGCGCTCGACCCGGCCACCGGCAAGGAGCGCTGGAGCTTCGATCCACGGATCCAGGTGACCAAGTCGCCGAACCGCCCGAAGTGCCTGGGCGTAACCTACTGGCGCGACACGGCAGCACCTGCAGGCCAGGCCTGCGCGCACCGGATCCTGACCGGGACCAACGACCGCCGGCTGCTCGCCGTGGATGCCACCAGCGGGGAACCCTGCGCCGGCTTCGGCACGAATGGCCAGGTGGACGTGAACCCGCTCATCGCCGCCACGAAGCCCGCGCCCGATGACCCGTGGGGCGTCCAGTTCTCCGCGCCGCCGGTGGTGGTGAACGGCATGCTGGTGATCGGCCACGTCAACAACATGAAGAACCAGTACGCGAGCACGCCGAGTGGTGCGCTGCGGGCCTTCGACGCCCGCACCGGGGAGTTCCGCTGGAGCTTCGACCCGATCCCGCGCAGCAAGGACGAGCCCCATGCCGGCGGCTGGACGCCGGAGAGCATGGCGACGACCGGCGGCGCCAACGCCTGGAGCCTGCTCTCCGTCGACGAGAAGCGGGACCTCATCTTCATGCCCACGTCGAGCGCCTCGCCGAACTGGTTCGGCGGCACCCGTCCGGGCGACAACCGGTACGCCAACTCCGTCGTGGCCCTGCGCGGCAAGACGGGCAAGGTAGTCTGGAGCTTCCAGACCGTGCATCACGACGTGTGGGACTGGGATGCGCCCGCGCAGCCGCTGCTGGTGGACGTGCCGAAGGATGGCCGCCGGGTGCCGGCCGTCGTGGTCCTCACCAGGCAGTCCCTGGTGTTCGTTCTGGACCGGGAGACGGGCAAGCCGCTCTTCCCCGTCGAGGAGCGGCCGGTGCCCACCGACGGGGTCGCCGGCGAGGTGCTGTCGAAGACCCAGCCCTTCCCCGTGAAGCCGCCACCGCTGATGAATACCCGGCTGACGCCGGACGATGCCTGGGGCCTGACCTTCTGGGACCAGAACCGCTGCCGGGACCTGATCGCGGGCGCGAGGCACGGGAACATCTTCACGCCACCGAGCGACAAGGGCTGGATCATGTTCCCGGGCTCGGCCGGCGGCATGAACTGGGGTAGCGGTGCCTGGGATCCGGATCGGAGCCTGCTGGTCACTAATCTCGCGCAGATCGGCCTCTACCTGAAGCTGGTGCCCCGCGAACTGGTGCCAGAGTCCCGGGAACTCGACCCGACCCGCGGCGCACCGATGGGACCGCCGGCCATCATCGAAGGCACGCCCTGGGCCATCGAGCAGCGCCTCCTCCTCGGCCCCACGATGATGCCCTGCACGAAGCCACCCTGGGCGACGCTGGTCGGCGTGGACCTGGCGGCGGGAGAGATCCGCTGGAGCGTGCCACTGGGCACCATCGACAGGCTCGCGCCGGTGCCGATCCCGCCGATGAAGTGGGGGGCCCCGGTTACCGGCGGCCCGATCGTGACTGCCGGCGGGCTGGTGTTCATCGGCTCGACGGCCGACGGGCGCCTGCGCGCCTTCGACACGGACACGGGCGCCGAACTCTGGTCCACCCCGCTGCCCGCCTCGGCCCACGCCAGTCCCATGACCTACGAGCGCGACGGGCGCCAGTTCGTGGTCATCGCGGCCGGCGGTCCCATGTTCGTCGACGCGCAGACCATCGACGACTGGCTCGTGGCCTATGCGCTGCCAAGGAAGTTCCTGGAGGAAGCCAGATAGGACGGATTAAGAGCCTGTTCAGCCTGCGAACGCCAGGCTTATCGCCAGCCTATGGATTCCCCGGAACCCGCGTGCCATGATCGGCGCGCTTCGTCATTCGCAAGCCAACCTGATGCCAGAACTGATGGCAGGAGAGCCTTAATCATGAAGTCGAGTCTTATCGCAGCCGTTGCGCTGCTGGCTATCGGCCCGTTGACCGCCTCCGCCCAGGACGGCGCCGGCCATTGCAACTACGTGCAGAAGAACATGTTTGCCGGCCCCTTCAAGGTGTGCGACCAGCCCGCCAGCCCGGAGAAGTGCACGGAGCTCGGCAAGACGGACGAGAACAGCGGCGCTGCCCACGGCGCCGGTGACTGCAGCACCGATGGCAGGGTCGGCGTGTGCGACATGGGCGACGCCGGCAAGCGCGTGTACTACGAAGGCGACCCGGGCGGCCTCGAGATCGGCTGCGGCTTCCAGGGCGGCGAGTGGAAGGCCGGTTAAGGCCGACCCAACTCCTGGTCGCGATGAACAGGGGCCGGCTCCGCGAGGAGCCGGCCCTTTTCATTCTGAACAACTGACAAAACTAAGGTCCGGCACCTTTCAGGCCGCGGACGATGATGTTGGGGAGGCGGGAATTGTCCCAGCCCGCCTTTAGGGGTTCCATGCCGTTGTGCGGGCCCAGCCGCACGATCACGAGATCCAGCTCCCGCGAGACGTAGACGCGCTGGCCGCCCCGGCCGAGGAGCATGAAGAGGTCCGGCGCCAGGAAGGGCTCGGTCTGGGGCCGCTCACGGTCATCGGGGCGAAGCTGCTTGTCGCCCATGCCGCTGCCAAGCCAGGTGAAGTAGCCATACCCGGGATAGGCCGGCGACGGCGTGAGCATCGCGTCGATCCACGCGGCCGGCAGCACGGGAACGCCGCGCACCATGCCCCGGTCCTTCATCAGCAGGCCCACCCGCACCCAGTCCATGGTGGGCGCCAGCATGCAGCACGCGGTCATGGTGGTGGCGCCCTCGCCGTCCCGGTCGAGCCAGACTTCCGCGCGCTGCCCGCCCATGGGGCGCCAGATCTTCCCGTCGAGCCACTCGCTCCAGGGGCGGCCGGTTGCCCGCTGCACGATGAGCCCGACGAGCGCCGCGTCCAGGTCGTTGTAGTCGAACTCCCTGGCCGGCGGCATGACGGCCGGCGTTCGCAGATACACGGCCGCGCGATCCGAGCTGTTCAGGAAGCGGAACGCGGAGTCCTGGGCGAAGGGATTGAGGGTGAAGCGCGCCTGGGCGAGGCCGCTCGTCATCTGCAACAGGTCCCGGATCCGGATGGCGCCGCGGGAATCACCGGCCCACTCCGGCAGGTACGTGGCGACGGGCTCGTCCACGGACCTGACGTACCCGTCGGCAATCGCGGCGCCCAGCGCCAGCGCGGCGAGGGTCTTCATCATGGACTGGGACTGGGTCAGCCGGTTGCGGTCCCAGCCAGGCGCGTACCACTCCGTCTGCACCACGCCCCAGTGCACCACCACGAGCGCGTAGGAATCGAACTCGGCGGCGTAGCGCTCGGCCTCTCGCAGCGCGGCAGGCGCAACCGTGAGGCCATCGGGCTTCGCCACCGGCAGTTCGAGGACCGGGCCACCACCAACGGCGACAGTGGGCCGGAAGTCCATGTGGTCCGGTTCCAGGTGCGTGAGGATGTTCCACCAGCGGCGCCAGAAGGGCGGATCCTGCCAGTACGACCAGCTGACGATGCCGGCACAGGCCAGGAACAGCAGAAGAGTGCCGCGCAGGATTGTCGAACGCACCATGTTGCTCCCGTTTCCAGGGCCGCATCACACACGCAAAGGCCGTCGGCGTCCAGCGGACTGAATCCACCCCCGGAAGCACCGCGAAGTGCTTACCGGACCCGATTGGCGGGTCGCGCCTGAAGGCGCTCCTACGCCGGCATCGTGCAGTTCACGGGCCGGATCCTCAGCCAGACCCAGGGAGAACTCACCAATGACTGCTGTCGCCCGTCACTCCGGTTTCCGTAGCCTGCGCGCCCTTGCGGGCCTCTTCGCACTGTCCCTCGTCGGCATGGCCGTCACTCCGGCAGCGCTTGCCGGTGGCCACACCGGTGCGGGGGCTGCCCCCAAGGCGGCCGACATCGTCGACACGGCGGTCGCCGCCGGTTCCTTCAACACGCTGGTTGCCGCCGTCAAGGCCGCCGGCCTGGTGGATGCGCTAAAGGGTCCTGGCCCGCTGACGGTCTTCGCGCCGACCGACGCGGCATTCGCCAAGCTCCCGGCCGGCACGCTCGATGACCTGCTGAAGCCGGAAAACAAGGAAAAGCTGAAGGGCATACTGCTCTATCACGTGGTCTCCGGGAAGGTGATGTCCACCGACCTGAAGGGCACCGTGAAGCCGGCCACGCTCCAGGGCGCAACGCTGACCATCGTCGCCGGGGCCTCCGGAGTGACGGTGAACGGCGCCAACGTCACCACGGCTGACATCGGCGCCAGCAATGGCGTCATCCATGTCATCGACGCCGTCGTCCTGCCGCCCGCGAAGTAGGGACTACTGGTTCCGGCGGCCGGGACCCGTTGCCCCGGCCGCCGTGCAGCCAGGCCCACCCCCAGTCCGACTGCAAGTCCACGAGCCTGCTGTATGATGACGGTCGTTGAATTCAAGCCCGCGACCCGATTGACCACCACCCAATCCATACTCGAGCGCGTTGCAGCTGGCGATACTGCCGCTGTCAGTGAATGCCTGGACCGGTACGGCGATCTCGTCTGGTCCCTCGCGCGGCGCTACCTGCGCAATGCGTCCGACGCCGAGGATGCCGTCCAGGACATCTTCATCGACATCTGGGGCAGCGCCGGCCGCTACGATCGCAACATCGCGAGCGAAGTCGCCTTCATCTCCACGATTGCCCGACGCCGCCTGATCGACAAGATCCGCGCGGCCGAGCGCAGGCCCCTGATGGACTCCCTCGACGACGACGAGGGCGCCCCCATCGATCCGGGCATTCCCGCCACGGTGGAGGACGACACGGAAGTGACCATCGTCGAACGCGTTCTCGCCGAGATGGAACCGGAGCACCAGAAGGTGCTCTCCATGTCCCTGTACGAGGGCTATAGCCACAGCGAGATCGCGGAGCGCCTCTCCCTGCCCCTGGGCACCGTGAAGACCCGCGTGCGCCGGGGCCTCATTCACATCCGCCAGCAACTGAACATCTCTACGACGGGTGACCCCGCCGAGGAGTTGCTCGGATGAACGCCAGTTCCGTGCGCAACCTTGACCGCATTGCCGAGCTGCTCGCCGACGAGGCCTCGGCCGCACTGGACGAGAGCGACGCGCCGGAGCTCAAGGGCCTGCTGGAGCGCAATCCTGGCGTGCACCGTGACGACTTCGTGCGGTCCGCCGCGCTGGCCCAGGTCGCGTTCCTTCGCCAGGACTCGGGGACCCGCATGCCCCCCGGCCTCAAGGAACGGCTGGCCAGCCAGGGTGAAGCCCTGGTCATCCGCCAGCGGTCCCAGTCGGCGGCCCGGTCCCCGGCCTGGCGCCCGGCCCAGACGAACCCGCCCCCATTGCCCGTCCGGACAGTCGGGACAGGAGCGCCGGCGGCCCGTGCCGACACCCTGGCTCCTGGAACGAGCCGCACATCGCCGACCGCGTACCTTGGCTGGGCCCTGGCTGCCGCGCTGGCGGTCGCCCTGGTCGTCGTCCGCACGGAGGCGCCGGTGGCGCCAGTAGCACCTGACGGCATCTCGGCGCGGGCCAGCCTGGTCGACGAAGCGGCCGATGTGATCACGCTGCCCTGGGCGCCGCCCACGGCGGAGGGCTACGAGGGCGTGACGGGTGACGTGGTGTGGAGCGAGTCCAGGCAGCAGGGCTACCTGCGCCTGGCGAACATGCCGGTGAATGATCCTGCCCGGGTCCAGTACCAGCTGTGGATCGTGGATCCCGAGCGGGACGGCAAGCACCCGGTGGACGGCGGCGTGTTCGATGTCAGTTCGACGGGCGAAGTGATCATCCCCATCCAGGCCAAGCTGCCGGTCCGCTTACCGAAGGCGTTCGCCATCACGGCGGAACAGCCAGGCGGCGTGGTGGTCTCCGCCGGGCCGTTGCTGGTAGTCGCCGCCGCCAGCTAGCCAGCCTGGTCCTCAGGGCTGCAGGCCTTCTGAAACTGCGGAGTCCCGGCCGCTGAGCAACTGCCGGCGGAAGAAGCGCCAGATCTCCTCTGCTGCAGGGACGTCGTGACTGGTACGTCCGAGTATCCGCGGCATGGCCTTCACCGGGTGCGGGATCGTGTGGCCGCCGCCGTGGATCGTGATCAGATCCACTTCGGGCCGGTCCCCGGCGGACCACACCATGCGGCTCGCCACGGTGCCATCCGCCGGGTCATTGTCGGGGTAGCGGTGCTCGAAGGGCGGCTCCAGGAAGCCCGCGAGCCGGCTGAAGTACTCGGCCGTGGCCAGCGCCGATTGCACGGCGCCACGGCGATTGAAGGAGCCCAGGGACCAGATGTCGCCGCCTCCGTAGGGACTGATCGGATCGGCGTCGCCGTTCAGCAGCAGGACGGGCACTGCCTTGCCACTCGGCGTGCACTCGGAGTTGGCATCAGCCGGCAGGCTTGCCGCGATCGCAGCCACGCCCGCGACGAAGTCCGGCGCCTCGAGCGCAAGCCGCAGTGCCATGTGCCCGCCATTGGAAAGACCGGCGGCGAACACTTCGTCTGCGTCAATTTGCCGCGCCCCGAGTGCCGGGTCGCCGCTCAACCGGGCGACCACTGCGCGCAGGAAACCCACGTCATCGATGCCGAGGCGCTTCGCCGCGAAGTCGCCCTCCCTGCGGCAGTCGTTCCAGTGGCCCTCGAAGCCTTCCGGGTAGACCACCACCGCGCCCTCCCGGTCGGCGAGCTGCTCGAAGGCCCAGGCAGTGGCACTGCGCATGCGCTCCGCCGAACTGGCCGAGCCGTGCAGGACCAGCACGACCGGCACGGGATCGGCGAGTCGCTGTGGAATGTAGGCCAGGAATGAGCGGCTGATGCCGCCGACGTCGAGGCGGCGCTGCTCGACCTTGCCGGTGAGTGCGGGTTGCGGGAACGCCGGCGTGCGCAGCCCCCAGGCCCACAGCGCGACGCCGGCTGCCAGGGCAAGGACCACGACTGCGGCGGCAGCTCGTGCCGGCCATGAGTGCTTCGACATGGAATGCTGGTCGCGCCTAAAGGCGCGCCTACTTCCAGTCCTTGAGGTACTCGTCCCACTTCCCGTCCACGAGCGGGAAGCACCCGGGCGCGCCCTTCACCAGGAGGTCGCGGTTGAGCGGCGCCCAGCTCTTCGGGCCGCCCTCGGCCTCGAGCTGGCGGGTAGCGTCGATGATCATCTTGCTCGACAGCGCCCAGTGGGTACGGCTCGGGTCGGGCATCATCATCTGGGTCCGGGGGATCATCAGGCTGGCGGACGGCTGCCACCGGGCGCCCAGCGCGTGGAGTATCTGGCTGGGCTCGAGGATGTTGATGTCCTTGTCCACCACGATCACCACCTTGTTCAGCCCGACGTTGGCCGCCAGGTACTGGCCGGCGGCCATGCCCTCGCCGGGCAGCTTCTTGTCGATGCTGATCACGATCACGCCGTTCGCGCCCCGGGGCGAATACAGGCCCGTCAGGTTCGGGATCAGCTTCCGGTACATGAAGAAGTTTGCCGCGATCTGGGGCGAGCGGGGCATGTCGCAGGTGAGCCCGGTGAAGGAGTTGACGATCCAGGGCTGCTGCCGGTGCGTGATGCACTGGATGTTCATGAAGAAGTTGTTGGGCTTCATGGGCCCCAGGTAGCCGTACATCTCGCCGTAGGGCCCCTCGTCGAGGCCCTCGTCCAGCGGCACCTCGCCCTCGATGATCATCTCGGCGTGGGCGGGCACGCGGATGTGGCTGGTCTCGCACTTCACCACCTCGAGGGGCCTGCCCCGCAGGCCGCCGGCGAACTCCAGCTCGTCCTCCCGGAAGCCCGCCATCTTGGTGCTGCTGGCGCAGAAGGTGAACGGATCCGCGCCGACCGCGATGGCGACCTTGGCCACCTTGTCGCCCCGCTTGCGCATGGCCGTGAGGATGCGCCAGCCATGCTGGCTGGGCTCGGGGTTGATGCTGATCCGCCTGCCGTCCCGGACCTGGCAGCGGTAGGTGCCGGTGTTCTTGCCGAACTCCGGGTCGTCCATGATCACCGAGGTGATATTGACGTAACGGCCGGCGTCGGCCGGGTTGTTCTTCAGCCAGGCGAACTTCTCGATGTCCACCGCGTCGCCCTTCAGGATCACCTGCTTGCACGGGGCCGCGCGGGGATCGCTGAGCTCCACGGGCGGAATCCGCCGCCAGCCGCCGGATGGATCGAGCCGCTTCTCCATCTCCTGCATCACGGCCCGGTACATCTGCTGGTAGTCGCTGGTGATGTCCGGCACGCCGAACAGCACGGCCTCGTCGGGCCAGCGGCCGTAGGGGTTCGCAAGTAGCGGGCCTTCCATCCACTGCCCGTTGATCCGGATGCGGTCCACCATGAACGCCGGCGCCTGCTCGATGCCGAACTTGTCGATCAGCCGGTAGGCAAAGGCCGTGACCTCGTACTGGTCCTGGTCCATGGCGTCCACGTGCAGGACGCGGCCGCGGGCATCCAGCTCGCGGACGTAGTCGCGGATGGAGTCGAAGGTGGAACCGGACGGCGGGCTCACGGGACGGGGGACGGCGGCATTCATGGCGTGTCCTTGCGGGTCTGTACCTGCAACCATAAGCCCGGCGCGGCGAACCGGAAAGGGGCTCGCTCATGCCTGTCCGATCGGGCAGCCCCTATACTTCCGGCTTCCACCGCCAGATGCCGCACAGATCATGTCCGACCGGTCGGCCGGCTACGTCACCGACGTGGGCTACACCTTCGGGTACCACGCCGCGCTGAACCCGCTGGCCAGCCGCCTGGCATTCCTGCGGGCAGGGCTCGAGCCACCGCGCATCGCAACCGCCTGCGAACTCGGCTTCGGCCAGGGCGTGAGCCTCGCCGTGCATGCCGCGGCATCCCCCGTCCACTGGTGGGGCAACGACCTCCTGCCGGAGCACGTGCGCTTCGCGCAGTCGCTGGACACCGCTTCCGGCGCCGGCAGCGTGCTGGTCGAAGCCACCTTCGAGGAGTTCGCGAAGCGCACCCCCGATCTCCCGCGCTTCGACTTCATCGGCCTGCACGGGGTGCTGAGCTGGATCTCGGCCGGCAACCGGGTGTGCATCGCCGATTTCATCCGCGACCGGCTCGCGCCCGGCGGCGTCGTATACACAGGCTACAACGCGCTGCCCGGCTGGGCGGACATGGTGCCGCTGCGCCGGCTGCTGACGGAGCACGCCGCGCGGGCCGGCACCGGCAGCACTGTCAGCCGCATCGATGCCGCCCTCGATTTTGCGGCCCGGCTGCTCGACACCCACCCGCTGGCGATTCGCTCGACGCCTGGCGTGCCCGCGCGCTTCGAGCGGCTGCGCCATGCCGACCGCCGCTACCTGGCCCATGAGTACTTCAACCGGGACTGGGATCCCCTGTACTTCGCGGACGTGGCCGGGCTTTTCGCCACGGCAGGGTTGCACTACGCCTGTCCCGCCCAGCTCCGCGACCACCTGGATGCGCTGAACCTGACCGACGGCCAGCGAGGGCTGCTCGCGGAAACTGGCGATGCGGTGTTCCGCGAGACCGTGCGGGACTTCGTGACGAACGCGCAGGTCCGGCGCGACTACTGGATTCGAGATGCGGAGCCTCTGGCGGGCGAGGCGCTGCGTGAGGCGTGGCGTGGGACGCGCGTCGTGCTCACGACGCCACGCGGGGATGTTGCCGAGCGGGTAACGGGGCCACTCGGCGAGCTGCGCCTGGCCGATCCCGCGCACCGCGCGGTACTTGCCGCGCTCGGCGATCACCGGCCGCGCACGGTCGCCGAAGTCCATGCAACGGCGATGGGCTTCCAGGTCGACGAGCTGGCGAACGCCGTTTTCGAGCTCGCGGCGGCCGGGCAGGTGGCTCTTGCCCAGGATGACGCGGCTATCGGGCGCCGCGCACCCCACACCGGGCGACTGAACGCGCAGCTCCTGGCGCAGGCGGCCACGTCGGACGACGTCGCCGTGCTGGCGAGCCCGGTGACCGGCGGCGGCGTCGCCGTCGACCGGATCGAGCAGCTGTTCCTGGGCGCCATGACGGCTGGCGGCTCTGCCCCGGAAGAGTTGGCCGCGCACGCGCTGGGTCGGGCCACGCCCTGGGACGAGGCGGAACTCGTCGCCAGGGCCAGACGCTTCGCGGAACGGCGGCTGCCCGTGCTGCGGGCGCTGGGGATCGCCCGGTGACGGGAGGCGCGCGAGAGTAGTGCCGAACCCCGTGCCGGTCCACTACACTGCCAGCCCCATGAAATGGTTGAAACGCCTCGCCTTCGGCTTCCTCGGGCTCCTGGTCCTCGCCTGGCTCGGGCTGGTGGTCTACGCTTACTGGCCCACCGGGATCACGGAAGTGCCCGCGGTGAACCTGGCCGGTCCCGCGGACCGCTTCGTCAGCGTGGACGGGGTGAACATCCGCTATCGCACCTGGGGCGAGCCCGGGCCGGACAAGCCGACCGCGCTCCTGCTCCACGGTTTCGCGAATTCCCTGCAGAGCTTCCGGCGCCTCGCGCCGCTCCTCACGGACCGGTACTACGTCGTGGCCTACGACATGCCCGGCTTCGGCCTGTCCGACAAGCCGGCGCCCTTCGACTACCGGAACGCGCACCAGGCCGAGATCGGCAGCAGGCTGATCGAGGCACTGGGCCTGCAGCGGGTCGTCGTCGGCGGCCACTCGCTGGGCGGCGCCATCGCGCTCCGCATCGCGCTGGAGTCCCCCGCGGTGATCGGCCTCGTGGTGATGAACCCGGGCATCATCACCACCGGTGTCCCGGCTATCGCCAAGTACCTGGTGTTCCCGTTCCCGCGCATCCAGGCCAAGCTGTTCGGCGACCCGGAATTCCGCACGAGCTTCCTCAAGCGCTCCTTCGTGGACCCGTCCATCGTCACGGACGACGTGGTCAGGGACCTGAGCCTCACGTCGCGCAGCCAGGGCTACCTCAAGGGCATGACCAACCTGATGGGCCAGTACAGCGACGCGGAGGAAGTCTCGATGCTGACCCGGCTCACGGTGCCCTCCCTGATCGTCTGGGGCCAGCAGGACCGGGGCAAGCCCGCCGGCGAGTTCGAGGAGCTGAAGGCGAAGCTGCCGTTCAACACCGCGGTGCTGGTGCCAACCTCGGGCCACTACGTGCAGGAAGAAGCGCCGGCCGAGACGGCCGCCGCCATGAACGCCTTCGCCGATCGCGTGATGGCGCCCCAGGGCTCGGCAACCCTGATCCCCGGTGAGTCCCTGTAGGAGCGGCGTGTAGGAGCGCCGACCGGCGCGACCGCAATACCCATGACCACCATCGGCACGCCACTCTCGTCAGGCGCCACCCGCCTCCTCCTCCTCGGCTCCGGCGAACTCGGCAAGGAAGCGGCAATAGAAGCCCAGCGCCTCGGCGTCGAAGTGATTGCCGTGGACCGCTACCCCAATGCACCGGCCATGCAGGTGGCCCACCGTTCCCACGTGATCAGCATGCTGGATGCGGCCGCCCTCCGCGACATCATCGACAAGGAGAAACCCCACTACATCGTCCCCGAGATCGAGGCGATCGCCACGGTGGAGCTGGTGAAGCTCGAGGCCGAGGGCTACACGGTGATCCCGACGGCCCGCGCCGCACACCTGACCCTGCAGCGGGAGGGTATACGCCGGCTCGCGGCGGAGACGCTGGGCCTCGCCACCTCGCCTTACCGCTTCGCCGACACGCTGGAGGAGTACCGCGCCGCCGTCGCGGCCATCGGGATGCCGTGCGTGGTGAAGCCGGTGATGTCGAGCTCGGGCAAGGGCCAGAGCACCGTGCGCACCGCCGCCGACGTGCAGAAGGCCTGGGACTACGCCCAGGGCGGCGGCCGGGCCGGCGCGGGCCGCGTCATCGTCGAGGGCTTCATCGACTTCGACTACGAGATCACCCAGCTCACCGTCCGCCATGCCGGGGGCACGACCTTCTGCGAGCCGATCGGCCACCTCCAGGTCGACGGGGACTACCGGGAATCCTGGCAGCCCCACCCGATGAGCCCAAAGGCGCTGAACGAGGGCCGGCGCATCGCCGCCGCGGTCACGGGCGAACTCGGCGGCCGCGGCATCTTCGGCGTGGAACTTTTCGTGAAGGGCAACCAGGTCTGGTTCAGCGAGGTGTCACCCCGCCCCCACGACACGGGTCTCGTAACGCTGATCTCCCAGGATCTCTCCCAGTTCGCCCTGCACGTGCGGGCCATCCTCGGCCTGCCGATCCCGAACATCGCCCAGCACGGGCCGTCCGCGTCCTGCGCGCTGCTGGTCGAGGGCGACACGGCGGACCTGCAGTTCCACAACGTGGAGGCGGCACTGGCGGAGCCCGACACGGGCCTGCGGCTGTTCGGCAAGCCGGAGGTGCGGGGCAAGCGGCGCATGGGGGTGACGCTGGCGCGCGCCGCGACGCTGGACGAGGCGCGGGCCAGGGCGCGGCGCGCCGCTGCCGCGATCGCCTCCACGGCGTAGCGGCGACCGGCAATGGAGCGAGAACTCGTTCCTTGCAAAACGGCGATAATATCGCCATTCTGAGTCCCAGAACGGCGACTATTTCGCCATTTTGCGGGAGGTAGAAATGGCCTACGTTACGAGGCTGTTGACCCCGGGACGGGACCACTACTTCCTTCTCGGGCCCCGGGGCACCGGCAAGACCCTGTGGTGCCGGCACCAGTACCCGGCTGCCTATCGCATCGACCTGCTCGATCCGTCCGTGCTCCGCCGGTATTCGGCGCGGCCCGAGTACCTGGAGGAGGTGCTGGCGGCCAACCCGGACAGGCAGCACATTGTGATCGACGAGATCCAGAAGCTGCCTGTCCTGCTGGAGATGGTGCATCTGCTGATCGAACGAAAGGGGGGCCAGCAGTTCATCCTCACCGGTTCCAGCGCACGCAAGCTGCGCCGCCAGGGCGTCAATCTGCTCGGCGGACGCGCCGTACAGAAACACATGCACCCTTATCTTGCGGTGGAACTGGGCAGTCGGTTCAAGCTCGAGAAGGCGCTCAGGCAGGGCATGCTGCCGGTGGTCTGGGCGGCGGACGATCCCCTGGCCGTACTGGAGGCCTACAGCGCGCTCTACCTGCATGAAGAAGTGCAGATGGAGGGGCTGGTGCGCAACATCGGCGGCTTCACCCGGTTTCTGCAGGCCATGAGCTTCGCGCATGGCGCGGTTCTGAACGTCACCAATGTCGCGCGTGAGGCCCAAGTCAGCCGCAAGACCGTTGAAGGCTACCTGGAGATCCTCGAGGACTTGCTGCTCGGCTTTCGACTCCCGGTGTTCAGCCATCGCGCCAGACGGGAGCTGGCGTCACATCCGAAGTTCTACTTCTTTGATGCGGGCGTCTTCCGGGCCAATCGTCCGGCCGGTCCGCTGGATTCACCGAGCGAACTGGACGGCGCCGCTCTGGAAGGACTCGTCGCACAGCACCTGCACGCCTGGTGCGACTACTCGGAGGGGAAGCATGAGCTGCACTACTGGCAGACACGCTCGCGTGCGGAGATCGATTTCGTCGTGTACGGGGCGTCGGGTCTCTACGCCATCGAGGTCAAGAACGCGAAGCAGGTGAAGGCCGCCGACCTGACGGCGCTCAGGAGTTTCGGCGAGGACTATCCGCAAAGCCACCGCTACCTGCTCTACCGTGGCAGCGACCGGCTCATGCGGGACGGAATACTGTGCCTGCCCTGCGAGGAGTTTCTGCTCGGCCTCAAGCCGGACCGGTTCCCGGGCTAGCAGAGATCCGGACTGTATCGACGCCTGACCGGGATCCGGCGCCGGCTGACGCGTCTCGAGATGCGCCAGGATCTTCCCGATGACTGCCGGGTCCGCGATGCAGGCCACCACCCGCACCTCGCCCCCGCAGCCTTCGCAGGTAGCCAGGTCGAGCTGGAACACCCGCTTCAGCCGCTGCGCCCAGGTTATGGCCCGGTGGCGTTCGGCCGGGGTCCGGGTCTCCGTCGTCGGCTGGCCGCTCCCCCGTCCCGCCGGCGTGATCTGCGCCCGCCACCGGCTGTGGGGCGCGAAGACCATGTGGGTGGTCCCGTCCCGGTAGGGTGTCTTCAGCGTGTACCGCACCCGGCCCTGGGGCGTGAGGGCCAGCCGGCCTTCAGCCAGCGCGGGGCGGGTGATGTAGCGGCCGCGACGTTCCAGGGTCTTCCGGTCACCGCCACGCTGGCGTGCATTGAGAAGCCGGCGTGGCTGGCGAGGAAGGGCTTGCCGGGCCGATCGGTGGACGGTGGCACCGTCTGCAGCGTGAAGGCCTTGCGGGCTTCCTGAGGGCCCACCGCGATCCGGTAGGTGATCGAGTGTCCCTGCAGGATCTCCAGCGCGGCGTCTTCACCGGGGGCACGGGTCAGGCGGCCCGACTCGGTGTCCCGCACCAGCAGGCCGCGCTAGCGCCGCCGCCGCCGCGCGCGCGCCGCGAGCGCAGCGAGCCCGGTGACGAACAGCGGGAGGGTGGCCGGGGCGGGGACCACGGCGGCGACGACCTCCAGGCGCAGGGTGCCGATGTCGGGCAGGTAGGCGAACTGCCAGGCGAGATCCGGGCCCAGCGCCGGCAGCCGGCGCTCCACGAAGGCGTCGGCGAGCGCGGGGTTCCCGCCGCTGGTGACCAGAAAGTCGAAGAGGTTGCCGGCCTCGGGCTTGTACCCGCCGAGGAGGCTCACCTCCAGCGTTGCGTTGTGGGCGAGAAACTGCTGGTCGGCGACCAGCACGTCGTAGAGCGTTTCGCTGGCAATGTCGATGTGCAGGGTGCCGCCGTCGAGGGTGACGCCATTGCGAAACGCGCTCAGCCACCCGGCCTCGCCCGGGTTGCCCGGGTCGATGACGCCGTCGGCACCGACGTAGACCCGGCCGTAGATCTGCCCATTGCCGCTCAGGCGGCCGGCGCCGATGAAGAGTGAGTCCTGGTCCATCCTGCCATTGACACGGGTCTCCCCGGCGAGCTGGGTGTAGATCCCCGAGTAGAGCGGAAAGCTGGCGCCATGCAGCGTGGCCCCCTCGGTGACCTCGAACAGGCCGCGGTTCTCGATGTCGCCGGTGTTGACGACCTCGCCGTGGTTCTCGAAGTGCCCCTCGTTGAGGAGCGTGGCAGCGCCGCCGGTAGTGAGCAGGCCGCGGTTGACGAAGCGGCCCTCCACCGCATTGTGCAGCGCGCCCTGGTTGTCGAGCACGCCGGTGGCGTGGTTATAGAAGGTGCCGGCATTGTCGATGGCGGCGCCGGCTTCGTTCAGGAAGTGGCCGCGGTTGACGAACCAGGCGCCCGCGCGGTTGGCGAGGCTGCCCGGCGCGGCGGACAGCGAGCCGAGGTTGACGAACTCCGCGCCCGCGCGGTTATGCACTGCCCCGCTGTTGTCGAGAAGCCCGCCATTGTCGTAGGAGGGGTAGTAACCGGGAGGCGCCACGTAAGCCACCTGCCCGGCGCCGATCACCCCGCCGGCCTGCGGGCCGCCGCCGAGGTTAAGGGCGCCGTTGGCGGCGAGCTGGAGGTGGGTGGTGGCGGTACCGGAGCCGTAATCGGTGTAGTAGCCGTACTGCCAGTCGTCGTAGGGGACGTCGTACACCAGCGAATCGCGTCCGTAGATGGTGCGGCCCGTCAGCCAGGCGAAGTCGTCGTTCGCGTCCGGGAGATAGCCGTCGGTGAACTTCACGCGCACCTTCGTGCCGTCGAGTGCCACGGTGCCGTCGGTGGCCAGCCGGTCGTAGTCATCGGGGCTGGCAATCTCCACCTCGATCTCGGAGCTCGCGTCCATCGACAGGTAGCCGAGGATGGACAGCGTGCCGGGGGAGTTGCCCATGCGCAGGGAACAGCCGTTGGTGGCGTACACCTCGGCGCTCGCACCGATGCTGCCGCGGCCCTTGACGATGCCGCCGTCGCAGCTGATCGAGTTCTCGTCGAACGTGCCGTTGATGTTGAGGGTGCCGCCGTTGAGCGCGAAGAAGGAGCCCGTCTGGTTCCCGCCCATGCCGTTGCCTGACACCGAGCCGCTGCGCGCCACGTCGATGCGGCCAAGGCCCATGACGGCGATGGAGCCGAAATTTCCCAACGATGTGCCGATGGTCAGGACACCACCGTAGCCGATGCCGCCGTCGTCTGGTCCCGGGCCGGGCGGCGTGGTTCCCTCGCCAATGGTGATCGTGCCTTCATTGCTGCTGCCGATGGTCACGCCAGGACCAGGCAGGGCGAGGTCCAGCTCGCCGGTGACATCCACCAGGCCCTGATTGTTGAGCGAGGCGGCCTGCAGGCGGCTGCCCAAGCCCACCACGTAGAGGCGGGCGGACGCGCCGTTCGTGAGGTCTTCCTCGACCAGCGCGCTACCGCCGTCCAGGACCGCCAGCTGGCCCTGGTTGTCGAGCCGGGCCAGGTTGAGGGTGCCGCCGTGCACGTTGAGGGTGCCCTGGTTGGTGGCAGCGGGGCTGTCCGCGTCCGCAGGCCGGCCGAGGTCGATGCCGGTCTCGAGCAGGCCGCCGGCCTGGACGTCGATCAAACCGCCTGCCTGGTTATTGAGCTGGTCGAAGTAGGTGAGAATACCCCCGCCACCGACTTCGACCCGGCCCTGGTTGTCCAGCGCGTTCACGCTGACGCGCGCGCTGTCGGCCACGGAGACGGTGCCGCGGTTCTCGAGAGCGGGGAGATCGACCAGGGCGGATTTGCCACCGGCTTCGAGAGTGCCACCGGCATTGACCGTAAACACCGACGAGCCGGATCCCTGGACCCTCGCCCCGACGCTCAGCAGTCCACTGACGGTTACCGTGCCGGCGTTGTCAAGTCGCCCTGACGACACGCGCACGGTGCCGGAGTTGGCGATGTCGAACCGGCCCTGGTTGTCGATGGTGCCGGCGCTGGTGAGCGTCGCGCCGGTCCGGTTGGTGAGCCAGCCATTGCGGGCGATGCCGATGATGCCCTGGTTGTCGAAGTCCACCGCGTTGTACCAGCCGTGCGGGTCGTCATCGACATCGACGAGGTTGCCGGCGGGGTTGGGGTAGGGCCGGATCTGGTAGTCGGCCTTCCAGGAGATGGTGCCGAGCACGCGGGCGACGGTGCCATCGGGCGGCGTGCCGAGGGGGATGACCGGCGCGCCGACGAAGGTCGTGCCGGTGTTGTTCACCGAGAGTTCCAGCACGTTGGGCCCGCGCGGGTCCTTGTCGCCGATGATGAAGCTGGCGTCACCCGTGACGCTGCCGGAGGTGGTCTGTGTGAACGTGAATGGCTGGCTGGCCGCTCCGGGCGCGAAGCTGTGCTGCCCGGCGCCGGTCGCGCTGTAGATCGTCGCGTTGCCGATCGCCGCGCCGTTGAGCAGCAGGACGACCCGGTCGTCGGCGTTCAGGCCAGAAAAGTTGAGTTCGACGTCGTAGGCGCGCCGCGGCAGGAGAAAGGAGAAGTCAGCGATCCATGCACCGTCGAAGGCGGCGGCCGAGGCGCCGGGGATGAAATAGCCGCTCTTCGTGCCGTTGCTCGAGAAGCTGATGTGATCGGGGTAGGGCACTACGTTGATCGCCGGTGCGTCCGTGACGCCGGCGCCGGTGATCAGCCAGCTCGAGCCGTTGAACTGGGTGTTGAAGTCGAGAAACTCGCGTTCCTCGGCGGCGAGCGCCGGGACCGTTGCGAGGGCGAGACAGCTCGCGGCTGCCAGGACGAGCGCGGGGCGAATCATGATGGACTATCGTGAGCAGTGGGGGTCCGGCGCTACTGGTTCCCGGGGCGGGCTGTTCCCGGCACCCAGCATGCCGGGCACGATGGCCAGCGCCAAGCGGTGGCGAGGGACGCGGTGCAGGGCGTTAGCGCGGATGCGAGTACGGAGTCTGCAAGCCATGGATCCCCCCCGGCGGGCGCGTGTTTCGTGTTGTCGTGCCGACGCATGGCGTTCACGGCGACGCGTCAACGCTTTTTTATCTCAAAAAATCACCATGCATCAAGAGTTGCGTAACATAAAGTGAATAGGGCATACAAACCCCGAACCGGAAGACGGTCCCGGGCGGGCAGTGGGGCCGGCGAGTCACTGAGCGCGGGAGTTCCGGCCAGCCAACCGTCCGCCCCACCGGGAATCCAGCCGAATCCCCGATCGCCCTCGGGCGGGCCCCGCACCTCAGGTCGCTTTACTCCCGCCGCTGGAGCAACTCGCCAAGCGCGTACAGGGTCTTCTGCGGGAAGCGTTCCAGCCGGAGCGCCAGGCATTTCATCGCCAGCAGGTGCTCCGGCTGGGCCACCATCACCCGCGGGTGGTCGAGCTCCAGGAACGGAGTGAACGAGCCGTGCTCACTCAGGAAGCCCTTCAACCCGTCATTGAGCCAGTCCGCCCGGATGCCGGCGCGACCCGCCACGCGTGCAGCCGCCGCCATCACAACTGCCCCGCTGGAGCGGCTTCAGCCGCGATGCCGAGCCTACCGCCGGCGCGCGAGGCGCCCGAGCACGCCCAGTGCAGAGGCGAACAACCAGGCGGCGCCCGGCACCGGCACGACGGAGATCGGCACATCGCCGTAACCCGCGCGCACGTCGTCCCACCAGGCGTCACCGGAGAGCCCGAGGTAGGCGGGGTTCCCCGAGCCGGGGCCCGAGTAGCTGCCGAGCGCGATCGTCTGGTTGATGCCCGTGCCGGTGATCCGCATTTCCATGCCGCCGCCCATGGCGGTGGTGTGGACCATCTCGAGGAGCAGCCACTGGCCGAAGACCTGCGGGCCCAGGTTCGGCTGGGCCAGACCGGAGTTCGAGGTGCAGGAGTTCGCGTAGGCCTGGCCGCTCACATTGCCGAAGCCACGGTTGCCGATATCCAGCAGCGGGCAGCCGCCGAGGCCGTTGAAGAGGGTGAAGCGGACGGAGGCGCCCGGGTTGATCCACACGCGGGTCTGCACCCACCAGTTATAGGTGGAGTTCAGCGTGAAGCCGCCGCTGTGGAACGGGTATTCCCCGCCGCTGCTGCCGTAGTTGGGGTCGCCGGGGACCGGATTGGCGTCCAGGGCCTTGGCGATCACGCGGGTATCGGAGGTGGTGCGCAACGACTGGGTGCCCGAGAATGCCCGGTCATTCACGATGCGCGCCCGCACCAGCTGGCTGCCCTCGAGCACGGAATTGTAGCCGCCCCAGCCGCCCTGGCCGGTGGCGTTGGGGTCGTTCGAAATGTTGCCGACCATGAAGGTGGGCGACTCGAAGTTGGCGTTGAGCGTGTAAAGCGTCGCGGCGGATGCCGGCGCCACGACGAGGCCGAGGACGATTGCCAGCGGGACGAAGCGGTACATGAATCCTCCCAGGAGTCGCCGGCCGGATCTTCTGGTTACTGTGGTTCGACTTGCCCTGGCGCTGCCAGGGCACGGTGGCCGGGCTCGCAATAAAGCTAATCCCGCTGGCGCATAGCGGCAAGGGGTCGTGCGACATAAGTCGCCGGGGTAAAACCGGGAGAACAGGGCATACAAACCCCGAGCCGGAAGACTGTCCCGGGCGGGCGGTGGGGCCGGCGAATCACTGAGCGCGGGAGTTCCGACCAGCCAACCGTCCGCCGCACCGAGAATCTCCCCTGCCCGCCCACTTTCTCCCCGCGCACGAGGCGGGACGCACAGCGCGGCCCAGCCGAAACGGAGCCGGCAACGCCTCGGACATCCTGGTCCCGGCGCGCGCTGAAACTGGCGGCGGCGGGCTGCCATCACCTGCTCACGTGCGGGCGTTTAGGACTAAAGGCAAATTTGACTCTCAGCAAAATTACATTAGCATAGTGCCCACGGCCGCAAGTTTCTTGCGGATGCTCTTTAAGGCCACTTGGTGACTGGACTGCTGAGAGGCCCTGCCAGCGATGGTGGGGCCACGGCGGGCAACCGTCGTTTCTCCCCCGGCTAAGCCTCTGAGGGTCAGAGGCGCCGCGCCTTCGTCACGTAGTCACCGCGCATTCACTCCTTGGCTCCCGACGAGCTGATGGGCGAAGGGCGGGATGAGCGTCGAGAAGGGTGCCGGGAAGAGGAGGGGCTTGGGCATCGTCTCATTCCGTTCGGTCCAGTCGCACTCTGCGGGATGGTGCAAACCGCACCGCAACGGAGTAGTCCAAGTGATTAGTAACAATGCCTTGAAGAGGCTTCTGGTTCAGCTGAAGAAGGCCGACCAGTCGCTCGATGAGACTGATGCAAGTGCGAAGAAGGAACTCCAGAAAGCAATTTTGATGGTAGAGGCAGCACTTGAGCATCGCGAGCCGCTTGACGTGGTTGGTGTGCTTAAGACGATAGGCAAGTGCCTGGACAAGCTCCCGTACATTGTCGAATTGATGAAGCGGTTCATTCAGTAGCACACCAAGCCCCTTTATCTTCCAGCCACCCAGGAAGAAAGCCATGAATGTAGGTCCAGTAATCCGAGACATCCGCCGGGCGCAACACTTGAAACTTATAGATGTTGCCCGAATTGCCGAATTGTCACCTTCTCACCTGTCGCTTATCGAGCGCGGAGCGAGAGATCCCAGCCTGACCGTGCTCGCCCGGATTGCCGACACCCTAAAGGTGCCAGTGTCGGTCATAGTGCTACTTGCTTCGCGTGAGCGAGAGCCTTCTGGTGGCGATAATCCCTTGGCTTTGCTGGACTCTGCGATTCGAGACTTGATTCATGCGCTTGAGCCAGCTCAGCCCTAGATACGCGCGCCGACGAATCCAGCGAGTCGAGTCGCTGGCCAAGCTTCTTGGCACAAGTCCGACCGACCTGGCAGCTTTGGCGGCGAATTCTGCCCACTACTGGATACCTGGCCGGACCAAGACCAAGTCGGACGGGACGAAGAGGCATACGTCCAACGCGCTAGAGCCATTGAAGTCCATTCACAAGGCAATCAAGAACAAGATTCTCCGCGCTACGAGTTATCCCCACTATCTAATGGGCGGCTTGCCTTCCGATGAAGAAGCGGGCTGTATCCGCCATTGTGAAGAGAACGCCAAGCGTCACTCAGGGCAACGCATCGTCGTAACCGAAGACATCAAGTCGTTCTACCCGTCGATTACGGCGTCGCGTATCCATGACATTTGGCAAGGCTTCTACCGCTTTTCCCCTGAGGTTGCCGAACTTCTGACCAAGCTCACGACATACCGCGGAGTAGTACCGCAGGGATGGGTGCCAAGCTCCTACCTCGCTAACCTCGCGCTCTGGGATTGTGAGCCTGGTTTGGTGGCACACCTTGAGCGGCAGGGCTTGACCTATACGCGATGGATTGATGACATCACGATTTCCAGCAAGACCTTCGTAGCACCGGCTTGCAAGACGGCAATTGTTACGGCGGTCTACGGAATGTTGAGGTCGGCCAACTTTTCGCCCGCGCGTACAAAGCACCGTATTAGAACGCGGGGCCAGAATCAGCGGGTTATGAACCTAAACGTTTCTGGGAAGCGCCCCACCGTCCCCAGGCAGAGACTGGCCGAACTCCGCGCCACGGTCAGGAATCTCTTGCGGGACGCAGGCTCATTGAGTGCAGCGGATTACACCTCCAAGCGCGACCGCATCGAAGGCCAGATTGGCAGCATCTCGCGTATGCATCCTCGCCTTGCTGAGCGCCTTCGGAATCAACTCGCGTCAGTGCGGCGCCCGGCCAACTAATGCAACCACTTCCGGATCACGGCTACGACCTCCGCTAGTGGCTCCCACCGCCACAAAATCTCCCGCACGACCAGAGAATAGGGCATACAAACCCCGAGCCGGAAGACTGTCCCGGGCGGGCAGTGGGGTCGGCGAGCCACTGACCGCGGTAGTTCCGGCCAGCCAACTGTCCGCACCACCGCGAATCTCCCCTGCCCGCCCACTCTCTCGCCGCGCACGAGGCGGGACGCACAGCGCGGCCCAGCCGAAACGGAGCCGGCAACGCTCCGGACATCCTGAATCCAGCCGAACCCCCGATCGCACTCGGGCGAGCCCCGCGCCGCAGGCCGCCGGCCCTCGCCCACCAGCCCCGGCCGGCGCGTCTCCTGGTGCGCCAGAATCCTCCCGATGACCGCCGGCTCCTCGATGCTGGCGATCACCCGCACCTGGCCGCCGCAGTTCTCGCAGCTGCTGAGGTCCAGCTGGAACACCCGCTTCAGCCGCTGCGCCCAGCTCATGGACCGGTGCCGCTCGGCCGGCGTCCGGGTCTCCGTAGCCGCTTTATGGCTCCCCCGCCGCGCCGGCGTGATCTGGGCCCGCCACCGGCTGTGCGAGTGTATCGCCAATCGCCCTACAAGCCTTAGCTACTCCCGTTTGTCTCGGTGTTCGGCCGGAGCAGTTGCCCCCGTAAACGACTACATTCGGCGCCTTACCTGAAGTCAGAACTCCGCCGGAGTCAATCGGCGGGTCTGCATGTTGCCGTTTGTTACCCGATACAGCGTTACCGTGTGCCCCATGATCCGGTACCCCTCCTGACGAAACTCGAACGTCGTGCCTGCCCTGTTGTAGTCCGTGCTTGGTCCAAACAAGTAATCATAGCCGTGCCACGTTGCCCCGGAGGCGTACTTGAGCACATACGTCCCGAGCGGGACTTGCACCTCGACCCTCTGCCCACCACGAACGAAGACATCCATCACTTCGGTGCCACGGCGTGCATCCACCAGCTTGACTAGGTAATTCGAACCTGGACTCGTCGAGATCTCGAATGGTGCAATCGGCATCCCTGGAGCAAGCTGCCGGACAGTTCCACTGCGCGGCTGGGCGACTGGCGGTGCCGTGAACCGTGGAGCTGGCGGCTCCGCGCTTCGTCGGGTCCCGAGGTCAGGTCGATCAACTAAGTTGAACACTGCCACGACTAGGTAAATCGCCACTGCGCCGATCGCGACCGCCCAGACAACCTTGACCAGCCCAGCAATCAGCGCCCACACCCCACCGATTAGAAGCGCCACCCCATTCCCAGCACGTCCGACTGCGCGCCCAAGACCTTGCCACACCTGGTGCGCCTGGCCCCTTCGTTCCGACTCGCGACGCCGTTGGGACTGCCTGGAAATGCGACCCTCACTCTTTGCTACAAACTCGGCGTACTTCGAGTGTGGGGGCACCTCAGGAAAGGTGTAATCGACTGCCTCATCCCCGCGCCAATTACTACAATGCCCGAGATCAAGTGCTGCACGCAGCTGTCCAATATCCATCAGAACAGTGTGGACGGCCTCGTAACTACGCCGACGCTCGGCTACTAGCAGCACTTCCGTCGCGTCATTGCGCAGGGACGCATTCGAGCACTTAGCAACGGCCGCACGGATTTCCTCCGACGATGCAGCCGGACTTACCATCAGTCGTGAGAAAAGATTACGCATGATCCAGAAGATATTGGTATGCGCCGTGTATTCTTTTGAAGGTGCTTGTGGCCGCCGCCACTGACTCGCTGCCCAGCGCAGAAAACTTGTCGGGATGATGAACCTGCGCCAGCCGCCGATAAGCGCGCTTGACGCTTTCGATCGGTGCGCCGTACTCAAGTCCCAGCGTTGCATATGCGTGTACCGCGTTTTGATCCAGGCGCGATGAATCGTTGTTGGGTCCAGACGTTTTGGAAGCCCCATCATCGCGCCGTTGCCGGCGAGCGCGATCCTTTTCCTGCCAGAAGGCCGCAGAGCTGGGATCGCTCGGTTCCGGAAGCGAGCGACCGGTCGCTTCGGCAAATATCTCGTCTAGTCGGCCGCGATCGATGCGCAGCAAATCTCCGAGGAATCGCAGAATGAAATTCTCGCCTGGCCGCAGTACGCCATCGGCAATTGCGACCCCAATTGCCATCTGTAGAAAGAGGAGCCCTTGGTCTCCTTGAAAGTGGTCTCTAACCAATTCGCAGGCCAACTGCAGAGCACCCAAGTCCCGCTTCCCGGCACACCGGACGACTCTCTCAAACTCAGGACCATGACCCGACGCCTGAGAGATCTGCTGGAGCTGTTGGCGTTCGGCCGTATCGATATCCCCATCGCTGGCAGCAATCCACGCCAGGATCAGGAGTACTGATGTCCCGAGCGGGTTGTGGCTTCGCGCGAGGAATACCTCGAACTCCGTCAGACGTTCCGCGGCTTTCATCCTCTCACTCTCGTTGCTGCCCGCCACCGTCAATATCATTGGCGGTCTTGCCGATGCCGTGATGCAACGCTCAAATGCCGATCTCGAGCCCACACGCGGGATCGGACGCGGCAAGGATTTCACTTCATTCCGAAATGGAACCACCAACGCGTAATCATAGAGAATAGGGCATACAAACCCCGAGCCGGAAGACTGTCCCGGGCGGGCAGTGGGGCCGGCGAGTCACTTGCCGCCGGAGTTCCGACCAGGCAACCGTCCGCCGCAGCGAGAATCTCTGGGACATCCTGAATCCAGCCGAATCCCCGATCGCACTCGGGCGGCCCCCGCACTTCAGGCAACATTACTCCCGCCGCGGAAGTAACTCCCCAAGCGCGTACAGGGTCTTCTGCGGGAAGCGTTCCAGCGGATAGAAGCGGGAGATCAGTTCGACCGCCTGGTCGTAGCCCGCCACGTTCAGGTGGCGGAGCAGGTAGCGGATGTCGTCCTCGTCGTGGAACTCCGCGCCGATGCGGAGCGCCAGGCATTTCATCGCCAGCAGGTATTCCGGCTGGGCCACCATCACCCGCAGGTGGTCTAGCTCCAGGAACGGCGTGAACGCGCCGTGCTCACTCAGGAAGCCCTTCACCCCGTCATTGAGCCAGTCCGCCCGGATGCCCGCGCGACCCGCCACGCGTGCAGCCGCCTCGCGCACCTGGCGGGCGGGGCGAAACAGCGCGTCCACGTCCTGGGTGGAGGGGCGTGCCGCGTAGGCGAGGCACATCACGGCACCGCCGACCAGGAACAGTTCGCCTTCAGTGCCCGACTTGCCCAGCTCTTCGTCCAGAAGGCCGAAGAGCCGGCGCAGTTCGGCGGCTGTCAGCGGCGGCATCTCAGACCCGCGCCCCGATGCTGGCGTCAACGTAGATGTTGCGGCGGCGGAAGGGCGCCGGCGAGTGCGTCAGCAGGTACAGGCGCAGGCTCTCGAGATCGGAACCAAAGGCCGGGCGGGCAAGGGGCGCGATTGCGGCGGTCCAGCCGGGGGGCGGGAGCCCACGCCGCGCGCAGGCGTACTCCACCATGGCCGCGATGTAGTTCGCCGGGAATGCGGGCAGCCCGGTCGGCGGCGGGTCCGCCACGGCCTGCTCCAGTTCACCCGCGGTCAGGCCGGACAGGAAGGTGTTGAGTTCCGCCAGGGCAAACCGGCCACCGGCCTCCTCGTCGCAGGCTGCCGCAAGTTCCCGAAACCGCGCTCCACATGCGGGCAGCAGCCGGCCCAGGACGAAGGAGGACATGTCCAGCCCCGCGCGCCGGGCCGCCGCCTGGATGGCGGACTTTTCCGCGGGGCTCACCCGGATTTGCAGCTGGGCGCTCTTGGCGTTCACCGGGTAAGCCTAGTGGTACAGGGCTCCTGGCGTCAATACATTTGTATTGACGCCGTGAGGTAGTTCGCTTGCTGCTACATATCCGGTCACTGCTCCAGCCCGACGACTACGTACGCGCTCACAACTGGCCTTCAAGCGATGGCGGACGATGTCATCACCGAACCGAGCTTCAATAATTCGAGCCCGCCGTAGATCGGCCACAACCACAGGGCCCACCTTGACGGAGAAGTTTCCGGAACTTAGCGTCCCCCGAACGGCACAAGGAGTTCACAGTGAAATCTGGCTCCCGCTTGCAACCGATTCTCGCCTCTTACCGCACATGCTGGCTTTGGCTCGTGGCCTCCGTGCTACTGCAGGCCTGCGCCGCGTCCACCCAAATCATTGAGAACAAGGAGGCGTCGGAGGAGATCCGGGGTAAAAGCTTCAAGGCCTACAAGGAGGTCCTGCTGATTCCGCCCAAGGAGGATCCACGCAAAGTAGTCCCCCGCACAGTCGGCGAACTGGAGGCCATGGGATTCAAGGTTAGGCTAATTGATCCGGAGAAACCCATTGAAGCGGCCCAAGGAACCGGGTTCGTCATCAGCCCGAATGGCTACCTTCTCACCTGTGCACATGTTCTTGATAGCCAGAAGCAGGCCACAGTCATTATTGAGGGGCAACGCCTCTATGCCGACGTTGTAGCAATGGAAAGTGGGCGCGATCTGGCGCTGCTGAAGCTTCGGGATCCACTCCCGCAAAGTGCCACTGCCCTTAGCTTCCGCGGCGAAGAACGCGGCTACAGCATGGGCGAAGATGTCTACACCATCGGATATCCGCTCAGCCAGATCCTTGGAAACAGCGCCAGAATGAGTCGCGGGCTGCTCAGTTCCACCACAGGCCTTCGGGACGATCCAACCCAGGTGCAGGTATCGGCAGAAATCCAGCCAGGCAACAGCGGCGGTCCATTGCTCGACCGGGACGGCCAGGTAATAGGCGTAATCCAGAAGACAATCAATCCTTGGCGAGTTGCTCAGCAAACCGGCGGCGCACTTCCTCAGAATGTCAATTTCTCCATGAAGAATGCCTCGATTCGCACTTTCTTGGCATCAGCGAGTCCGGATTTGGCCGCGACGGTCGGTACCAATTTGCCGGCCAGCCTGGAGAAGGCAGGTCACGGTGTCGCCAAGATACTGGCTGGCCTCGTGCCAGAGGATGCTGACCGGGATACAAAGATGGTCGTGCGGCTAAACTACACCAGCATCTGGGACGTCTGGTTCCGATTCAGTTTCTTTGCGCTGACCGCCTACGATTTTGATAGCCAAGAAGAACTTTTCGCCGTGGGGCAGGGGCATGACAACCTTGTCAGCAATGAGGAAGTTGTGATGAAGGACACCTTCAATCAGTTTCGGAAGGCCATTGCTCTCCGCTAACCCAGATTGACTGGCGTACAGATTTGTTACGGCACCTGGCTTTCGGAAAACCCGTGGGTTTCCGAAACCGAAGTACCGGCACCTGCCCATGAGGGGATTTTCCCTTTGGGTCGCGGCTGAAGCCGCTCCTACGGGGCCCTACGCCGGCTGGGCCCCGTCCGTGTCCAGCAGCGCGTCCACCTCGTCCTGCTGCAGCTCGAAGATGCGGGCATACACGCCGCCCTTCGCCAGCAGCTGCGCGTGCCGCCCCTGCTCCACCACCCGCCCCTGCTCCAGGACGAGGATGCGATCGGCGTTCTGCACTGTGGACAGGCGGTGGGCGATGGTCAGCGTGGTGCGGCCGGCCTGGAGCTCGCGGATGGCGGCGTTCACCTCGCGCTCGGTCTCCACGTCCAGGTTGGAGGTGGCTTCGTCCAGGATCAGGATCGGCGCGTCCTTGAGCAGCGCCCGGGCGATCGCCAGCCGCTGGCGCTGGCCTCCGGAGATCTTGGAGCCCATCTCGCCCACGGGCGTGTCGTAGCCCAGGGGCAGGCTGTCGATCCAGGTCTTGAGGTTCGCCCGGCGGGCGGCCTGGTCGATTTCGGCCTGGGTCGCGTCCAGCTTGCCCATGCGGATGTTGTCGCCGATGGTGGTGTTGAACACGTAGTTGCGCTGGGACACCACGGCCACCAGGTTGCGCAACTCCTCCAGCGGCAGTTCGGCGACGGGCCGGCCGCCGATGCGGATGTCGCCGCCGGTGGCATCCCAGAAGCGCAACAGCAGGTTGACGATCGTGGACTTGCCGGCGCCGCTGGTGCCGACGAGGGCCACGTGCTCGCCGGGAGCCAGGTCGAAGCTGATGCCCTTCAGGATGGCATTGCCTTCCTGGTAGCCGAACTGCACGTTGTCGAAGGACAGGGCGGGCGTGAGCGTGCCGGCGGGACCCTTCGACCGGTCCTTCACGGCCGGCTCCTGGTCCATGAGCTCGAAGAGCCGGTCGGCGCAGACGATGGAGACGCGGTAGTCGTTGATCACGTTGTTCAGGCCGATCACCGCCTCGAAGCTCGTGATGACGATGGCGAACACGACGGGCAGGTCCCGCAGGACGTCCACGGCGCCGGCCTGCACCAGGCCCTGGCCCACCCACAGCATGGCGACCGCCGCGGCCGCGACCACGAACTCGGTGACGCCCCGCTGGAAGGCGTCGGCCCGGGTGAGCTTCTCCTGCCCCCGCCCGAGCTCCTCGCCCAGGCGCCGGGCCTCGTCGCGCCGGCGCTGGCCGGCGCCGAAGGCCAGCGTGTCGCGCAGGCCCTGGAAGCTGTCCGTGAGGAACGCGTTCACCTCGCCCTGGACGCGGCGCCAGTCGGCGTCGCCCGAGCCACCAATCAGGGCGATCAGCGTGGGCAGCACCACGATCATGAACAGCATGAAGGGCAGCAGCGTCCAGGCGAACGCCGGGTTGATGGCGTAGAGCCAGCCCAGCAGCGAGGCCGGGACGACGATCGCGCAGATCGCCGGCGCGATCGTGTGGGCATAGAACGGCTCGACGCGCTCGCAGTCGTTGATCACGCGGGAAATGGCATCGCCCGTGCGCAGCGAGCCCATGCCGGCGGGCGCCAGGGGCTCCAGGCGCTTGTAGAAGTCGTTGCGGAGCATGGCGAGCAGGCGGAAGGCCACGTAGTGCCCGGTGAACTGCTCGATGTAGTGGGCGAGCCCGAGGCCGAAGGCGCCGAGCACCAGCCAGCCGGCGATCGACCACAGCTCGGCGCTGGTCGGGTTGGCGACGTACTTCGCGACGGACCCGGCCGCGACGGCCACCAGGATCGTCACGCCCCACAGCTTGGCGGTGCGGGCCGTCACCGAGATGGCCATTACGCCGTTCAGGGGCTTCATGAAGTCGAGAAGCCGGAACATCGTGGTCCAGTGGGACTTATTCTGTGTGCTCATGCCACACCTCCGGCGACCGCGTGGCCGCCCTCCATCGTGCGTGTCGTGCCGACCATCTTCGCGTAGGTGCCATTTCGCGCCAGCAACTCGGCGTGGCTGCCCTGCTCGACGACCCGGCCGTGGGCCATGACCACGATCCGGTCGGCGGTCTGCACCGTCTTCAGGCGGTGCGCGATCAGCAGCACCGTGCGGTTGGCCGTGAGGCGCTCCAGCGCCTCGTGGATGACGGACTCCGTCTCCAGGTCGATCTGGGAGGTGGGCTCGTCGAGCACGATGATCGGTGCGTTCTTGAGCAGCGCCCGGGCAATGGCCACGCGCTGCACCTGGCCGCCGGACAGCGACAGGCCGCGCTCGCCCACCAGCGTCTGCAGGCCGGCGGGGCTCGCCTGGATGAAGTCCCAGATGTTCGCGGCCTTCGCCGCGTCGATCAGCTCCTGGTCGGTCGCGTCGGGCCTGGCCAGGCGCAGGTTGTCGGCGATGGTGCCGTAGAACAGGTAGGGATCCTGGGGCACGAGGGCAATCTGCTCCCGCACCCAGTCGAGGGTCACCTTCTCGACGGGCTGGCCGTCGATCTCGATCGTGCCGGACGTGGGCGCCAGGGTGCGGAGCACCAGGTTGGCGACAGTGGTCTTGCCGGAGCCGCTGTGGCCGATCAACGCCACCGTCTCGCCGGCGCGCACGTCGAGGGAGAACCGGTCCACGGCGGGCTTCTCCGTGCCGGGGTAGCTGAACACCACGTCGCGGAAGCGGAGGTTGCCCGAGCCCTTCGTCGCGGGCGCGAACGCGTCGGCCGCCTGGGCCACCGTCGGCTTCTCGCCGAGGAAGGCAATGATCTTCTTGGCGAACTCCCGGCCGATGGCGCCGGCAAAGAAGAACTGGCCGATCAGGCTCAAGGGCTTGGAGAACTCGGCGCTGGCCAGGATGAGGGCCACCACCTGGCCGGCGGACAGGAAGCCCGCGTCCATCCGCAACAGCGCGACCACGGTGAGCACCAGCGTGGTGCCCAGCGCGAAGCCGAAGTCCACCAGCAGGATCATCACCTGGTTGACGAACAGCAGGCGCATGGTGATCACGCGCTGCTCCTCGGTGGCCGCGTACATCTCGGCGCCGCGCTTCGCGCCCAGGTTGAACATCTTGAGCGTCGTCATGCCCTGCAGGGCGTCGAGGAAGGCGGCGCTCTGCTGGTTGTTCACGTCCGCGTACTTGTCGCTGACCTTGCGGAACTGCTTGGAGAGCGCGCCGAGGAACATGGGCGTCAGCGGGATGGCGACGATCAGGGAGAGGCCGACGACCCAGTCCACGACGCCGATGTAGATGCAGAGCGCGATCGGGGTCAGCATGCCGACCGCAAACTGCACGAAGTACACGCCGTAGAAGAGCTCGATCCAGTCCATGCCGTCCACGGCGATGTTCGCGAGCTCGCCGGTGCGTTTCTTGTCGAGCACCGCGGGGCCCAGGCGGAGCGCGTGCTCGTAGACCATGTCCCGCACGGACAGCTTGGTCTGGGACGAGGCCCGGTACTGGGCGAAGCGGAAGAACCAGCCCGCCGCCAGCTTGGCGGCGAGCAGCCCGACGAGGACCGGCAGGTACTTCTCGACCACCGCCTCGCCTTTCAGCAGGCCGTCGATCCCGAGGCCGAGGACCGTGTACAGGGCCAGGGAGAGGAGCACACCGGCGATGCCGGCGACGATGCCGGCGATGAGCCACTGGCTGGTGGACTTGACGATCAGGCGCTTGTCGATGCCCAGCATGATCTTTTCTTCCTTGCGCCGCAGTGCCGCGGGCGCGGGTTCTGTCGTTGGACTCAGGATGTAACGGGCTACTATAGACCTTCAAGTCAAATTCAAGGTCAATCGCACTCAAGGGGTCGGCATGCCCACCACGAGCCAGCGGGAATACACGATCGGGGCCCTGGCGAAGCGGGCCCGGGTTGCCCCTTCCGTACTTCGCTATTACGAGAAGGAAGGATTACTCGTCCCGGGGCGGCGCACCGCCTCGGGCTACCGGGTCTACGGCCCGGACGCCGAGAAGACCCTGCTCTTCATCAACCGGGCCAAGCGGCTGGGATTCTCCCTGGACGACATCCGCCAGTTCCTGGCAGCCGGCCGGGCCGAGGCCGGCGAGACGTCCGGCAAGAGGGCTGGCGGCAAGGCAGGCGACGTGGCCCAGATCGCCGAGGACCGCTTCCTGGAGATCGAGCGGCGGCTGACCGAACTCCTGGTGCTGCGCCACGAGCTGGAGGTCTTCCTGCGGGAGATGTCCGACCAGCTCCCCGCCGCCGACAGCGCCCGCCGCCTCTACCGCCGGCTCGTGGACCACGTCTGCGGCCACAGCAGCACGCCCCAGGACGAGGCCGCTTCCCTGAGCGCCCTCATGAAGCGCATGGGCTGCAACCTGGCATCCCTGGACCAGGGCGAGGCGCTGGACGTCCTCCGGGGCCGGCACATCCACGTGTGGCGCGAGGCGGACGGCTACAGCGTGCTGGTGCCGGGCGGCGATGCACGCATCGGGTCGGCCCTGCAGCAGATCGCCGCCTCCGAGGCCGGCTGCGAGGCCCACACGGAACCCCACGTGGAAAAAACGGCGGAAGGCCATGTGTTCTCGGCCCACGGCGACAACGCGTTCCTGTTCGCGCAGTTCTTCCTGGCGCTGGAGAACCGGGCAGCTTCGTAGGAGCGGCTTCAGCCGCGACCGTGCTCCGGGTCGCGGCTGAAGCCGCTCCTACGGTGGCAACGCGCCCTCCCGGTGCAGCAGCGCGCGCTTGCGCTCGAGCCCGCCGGCGTAGCCGGTCAGGGACCCGTTGCGGCCGAGCACCCGGTGGCAGGGCACGATGATGGACACCGGATTCCGGCCGATCGCTGCGCCGGCGGCGCGCCCCGCAGCCGGGGAACCCGCCCGGCCGGCGATGACGGCGTAGCTGCTCGTGCTGCCCGGCCTGATCTTCAGCAGCGCCCGCCAGACCTGCCGCTGGAAAACGGTGCCCTGCAGGTCCAGCGCGACGCTGAAGCCCACGCTGGCATCCTGCCAGTAGGCCGCCAGTTCCCGCCGCGCCTGCGCGAGCACGGGGTGTCGTGGGTTATCCGGTGCGTCCAGCGGCCCGGGATGATGAGCCTGGCCGTCGAACCACAGCCCGGCGAGGCCCTTATCCGTCGCCGCGGCCGTCAGCGGGCCGAGGGGTGAATCGAGGCGCGCCTGCGCCACCAGTCCCGCAATTCGCATGGTCATCTCTCCAGGGTCTGCCAGAGGCGGATGACGGCGTAGGACCGCCAGGGTCGCCAGTCTTCAGCCAGCGCCCGCACGCGGCGGATGTCCCGGGTGCCGAGCGCGTTCAGGACGCCGATGTCGCTGGCCGGGAAGGCGTCGGGCCAGGCCAGCGCGCGCATCGCGATCAGCTCGGTCGTCCACTCGCCGATGCCCGGCAGGGCCCGCAATGCCTCGAGGGTGGCGGCGAGCGGCGCGCCCCGGTGCAGGACGATGCGCCCCTCCGCCACCGCCGTGGCGAGGGACTGCAGCGCGCGCACCCGCTGGCGCACGACGCCGAGCCGGCCGATGGCGTCGGGGCGGGCGGCGGCGAGTGTCGCCGCGTCCGGGAAGAGACGGTGAAGGTCGGGAAACGGGGTGACAACCTCCCGGCCGAAGCGTTCGATGATCCTCTGCGTGACGGTTCGGGCGGCGGCGACACTGACCTGCTGGCCGAGTATGGCCCGCGCCGCGATCTCGAACCCGTCCATGCCGCCGGGCAGACGGATCCCTGGGCGGGACTGGGCCGGCACGCTGGCCAGCACCGGGTCGATCAGCGCCGGATCCGCGTCCAGGTCGAACGCCTGGCGCACCCGCTGCAGGACCGTGCCCAGCGCCGGCAGCAGCGCCGGAGCGAGCTGGAGTTCCACCTCGTGGCGCTCCGGCACGAAGCGCGCCGCCACCCATCCCGCCAGGCGCTGGCCCTGATGGGTGAGCGCGAGCGTGCGCCGGACGGTGTGGCCGTCGACGACTTCCACGCCGGCCAGCGCCCGGGCCGCGAAGAAACGGAGCACGCCGGCCACGTCGCAGGGTGGCCGGTAGGCGAGGCGCAGCGTGACGAGCCCGGGCGCCGGGCTCTCCCTGCGCCGCTGCCGCAACGCCGTGGGGCTCAGCCGGTAGCGGGCGACGAACGCGGCGTTGAAACGCCGCAGGCTCGCGAACCCGCTGGCCAGCGCCACCCGGGTCACGGGCAAGGGCGTGTCGGTCAGCAGCTGCTTGGCGAGCAGCAGCCGCCGCGTCGTCAGGAAATCCATCGGCGACACGCCATGCACGATCTGGAAGATCCGGCGCAGGTGCCGGTCGGTGACGCCGAGCTGGCGCGCCACCTCGGGGAGGTACAGGTCATCGCCCTCGCTCGCCCGCTGCTCGATCATCCGGGCCGCCTGGCTGGCGAGGACCCGGGAGGAATCCACCAGCGAGAGGCCCGGCGCCAGTTCCGGGCGGCACCGGAGGCACGGGCGGAACCCGGCCTGCTCCGCCGCCGCGGCGTGACTGAAGAACCGGCAGTTGCTCCGCTTCGGCGTCCGGACCCGGCACACCGGACGGCAGTAGATGCCCGTTGACGTCACGCCGACGAAGACGCGGCCGTCGAAGCGCGGGTCGTGGGCGACGAACGCGGCGTAGTAGCGGTCGGCGTCCGGGTCTGGGCTGGTCGCTGGCATGGCGCCATTATGCGCGGGCGGTCAGGCCTGACTCGCCGTTTTCGGACCTGTGGCTGGCGTGCTAGCCTGCAGCCAACCGGGAGCGTGCCCATGTCCGCCTTCACCACCACCTGCGAAGTACGCTGGGCCGACCTGGACCTGAACGGCCACGCCCGGCACACGGCCTTCATGGACTGGGCCACCCATTGCCGGATCCGCGCCTTCGCTTCGCAGGGCGTCACCACGACCCGCTTCCAGGAACTGGGCGTCGGGCCGGTGATCTTCCGGGAGGAGACGGACTACCTGCGGGAGGTGTCCGGCGACGACCGCATCACGATTTCATTCGAGTTTGCCGGCGCATCGCCGGACTGGAAGCACTTCCGGATCCGGCACCTGCTGACCCGCCAGGACGGAGTCCACTGTGCCACCGTGGTGGTCCGCGGCTCCTGGTTCGACCTGCGGCAGCGCAAGGTCGTCGTCCCGCCCGAGGCCATCGTCCGGGCCTGCGAGGCCCTGCCCCGGTCATCCGACTTCGAGGTCCTGGTATCCGGGCAGCGCTGAACCGGGCCCGGCGCGGCGCCGGCGGCCACCCTTGACCTTCAAGTCATCTTCAAGGTGCACCATCTGCCCTGCGAACCCGGATTTCCCGGGCTCCGGAGGAGCGTGTCCCGATGAATGCCACCGTTTCGCCTGCCGTTCGCCTGAAGATCCAGGGAATGGACTGCGGCAGTTGCGCACTCACCATTGAGCAGGCCGTGCGGGCAGTGCCCGGCATCGCCACGGTCCGGGTCGACTTCACGACCGAGACCCTGGAGGCCACCGGCTCCGCGACCCGGGACCAGATCGAGGCGCGCGTAAAGGACCTGGGCTATCGCATCGCCGACGGCGCGACACCGCAGCAGGCCCCGCGCCCGGAACTGCGCGGGCTCGCCGGCTTCCTGCGCTTCCTGGCTGCTGAACGGCGCACCCAGATTGCCCTCGCCGCTTCGGCCCTGCTGATCGCAGCAGCCGTGCTTGGTCCCGCCTTCGGCGCCGCGGTCCTCGAAGCGGCCCTCCTCGCCACCGTCGTCGTGGTCGGCGCGCCCATCCTCCTCAAGGGCCTGCGCTCCCTCTTCGTCGCCCGGCACGTCACGATCGACCTACTCATGGGCATCGCCACCGTCGGCGCTGTGGCCATCGGCGAGACGGGCGAGGCCGCCGCGGTGGTCCTGCTGTTCACCCTGGGCGAGGCGCTGGAGGCGTACAGCGCCGAACGCTCCCGGGACGCGCTGCGCAGCCTGCTCTCGCTGCAGCCGGACGAGGCGACAGTGCTCGAGGCCCACGCGGAGGCTCACGACGACCACGACGAGCACGATGACCACGGCCACAAGGGTCACGACCACCACGAGCACGGGGCCGCGTGCAGCCATGACGACCACGGTCATGATCATGATCACGGGCACGCTCATGCGCACGAGCACGAGCATGGCGGCCATGGCCACGCCGAGCCGGCGCCGGCCGCCGCCGTCCACTTCCACCAGCTGCGGCGCCCGACGTCTGCCGTGCCGGTGGGCGCGCTGGTCCTGGTCCGGCCCGGCGAGCGCATTCCCCTGGACGGTCGCATCCTCGAGGGCGCGTCCAGCATCAACCAGGCTGCCGTCACGGGCGAGAGCATTCCCGTCGACCGGGGCGTCGGTGACGAAGTGCTCGCGGGCACGGTCAACGGTCCCGGCGCACTGACGGTCGAGGTGCTGCGCCCGGCCGGCCTGTCCACCGTCACGCGCATCGCGCAGATGGTGGAGCGCGCCCTGGCCGAGCGGACGCCCGCCGAGCGCTTCATCGACCGCTTCGCCCGCTGGTACACGCCGCTGGTCGTCGCCCTCGCCGCCCTGCTGGTGGCCATCCCGGTGCTGGCCTTCGGCCAGCCCTTCCTCGACCTGGCGGACGGCACCCGCGGCTGGCTCTACCGCGGCCTGGCCATGCTCATCATCGCCTGCCCCTGCGCGCTGATCATCAGCATCCCGGTCACCGTCGTCAGCGCCCTCGCGCGGCTTGCCCAGATGGGGGTGCTCGTGAAGGGTGGCGCCCAGCTGGACCGGCTGGCCAGCGTGAACATCGTGGCCTTCGACAAGACCGGCACGCTGACGGCCGGCCGGCCGGCGGTCACCGCCATCCGCGGCAGGGACTGCGCGCACCCCGTAGCCGCGAATGGTGATTGCCATACCTGCGAGGACCTCGTGGCCGTCGCGGCCACGGTGGAAACCGCGTCCGAGCATCCCCTGGCGCTGGCCGTGGTGGCGTCGGCCCAGAGCCGGGGCGTGGCCAACCGCTGGCCGCAGGCCGTGAACGTCACGGCTCATCTCGGCCGCGGCGTGTCGGGCGAGCTGGCTGGCGAGCGGATCGCCGTCGGCACCCACGAGTTGTTTGCCCACGGCCAGGAGTGCGCCAACGAGGTCTGTGCCGAGGCGGCCGACCTGCAGACCACGGGCAAGACGGTAATGCTCGTCGGCCGCGGCACGGAGATGGTCGGCTACATCGGCGTGGAAGACGAGCCGCGGCCCGACAGCCGGGCGGCATTGAGCGAGCTCCACGCGCTGGACCCGCAGCTGAAGACCGTCATGCTGACCGGTGACAACCGGAATGTGGCGGAAGCCATCGCGAAGCAGGTCGGCGGCATCGACGAGGTTCAGGCCGGCCTGCTGCCGGAGCACAAGCTCCGCCTCGTCCGGGAGCTTCAGTCCCGCGGCACCGTCGCGATGATCGGCGACGGCATCAACGACGCGCCGGCGCTCGCCCAGGCCGACGTGGGCATCGCCATGGGCGGCGGCGGCACGGCGCAGGCGATGGAGACCGCCGACGTCGTCCTGATGCAGGACAACCTGCACGCCATCCCGACGGCGCTGCGCATCAGCCGGCTCACGCGCCGGGTGGTGAAGCAGAATATTGCCCTGAGCCTGGGGCTTAAGCTGGTCGTGCTCGGGTTGGCAGTTCCCGGCCTCGCGAGCCTCTGGCTGGCGGTGCTGGCCGACGTGGGCGCGACGCTGGTGGTCACCCTCAACGGCATGCGGATGCTGCGGGCGAAGTAGGAGCGGCTTCGGCCGCGACGCGGTCGAGCGATAATCGGGGTCAGGCCCCGAATAGCTGCTGTAACAGGCCTCTCCGCACCTGGCCGCGGCTGCCCAGAAATTGAGGCGGCCGGCGGGAGCGCGCCTTGACATAAGTCGCAACCGCGATCGGTGCCGTCTGGACAGTCCGCCGCCGGCCATGAGATAAATTAAAGCGCCGGGCAAACAAGAAGAATCATAAGGGAGAGGCGCGTGAGTGTGCTCCTGTCTGTTCACGGCAATCGCCCAAACGCAATGCGTCCGGGCAGTAGCAATGCGGGGGTTGGCCGCTTTTTCCTCCTCCTGGCTCTGCTCGCCACCGCGCCGGCGCCGGCGACAACCATCCTTTATGCAGCCACCAGCCAGGGCGGCAGCAGCTGGCGCTACGAGTACAGCGTCATCAACGACAGCCTGGAAGCGCCGATTCTCGAGTTCACGATTTATTTCCCACTGGACCGTTACGCCGACCTGGTGGTTGCCGGGGGACCGCCCGGCTGGGATCCCCTGGTGGCCCAGCCGGACGCCGATCTGCCCGACGACGGGTTCTACGACGCTCTGGCGCTCGCGGGCGGCATTGCGCCCGGGGCGACTCTTGCCGGCTTCGGGGTCACGTTCAGTTACCTGGGTGCAGGTGCGCCTGGCAGCCAGCGGTTCGAGGTAATCAACCCTGGTTCCCTGGCCATGCTCGATGCGGGTAACACGGCCCTGGTGCCGCTCCCTGGCAGCGGCCCGGGACTGGCCGCGGCGGTGCTCGTGGCTGCCGCAGTGCGCGTACGTCGCCGCCTCAGGGTTGTTTGCCAGTGAGACACCCGGGCGTGGCCCGTCGCTCCCTGCCCGCGCTGCTGGCCCTGATGCTCGCAGCCTGCGACGGTGGTGGGACCACGGGAACTTCGCCCGGCAACCCGGCATCGGAGACTCAGCCGCCCGGAGGGATCGGGGCAGAGATTGCGGGACCTGCGGCGCCCGCGATGGCCCTGGCGCTGAACGGCGCCGGGACCGCGGGCCTCACTGTCGAGGGTGTGACCCTCGTGTCGAGCAGTCGCGTCGGCCGGGCGTCGTTTACGTATACCTACACGGTACGTGTCGTGAACGGCGGTGCCGTTGCCGTTCAGGGCGTGACCGGCACGGTGACGAGCGGCGCGGCGACTACCGAGGTGATGGACGCGAACCTCGTGTTCGGGGACATGGCACCGGGTGCCTCGGTAACGAGCAGCGACACGTTCACGATCCGGCAGGACCGCACCGCGCCCCTCGCCACGGCGAACCTTTCCATTGCGCTTTCGGGCACACCAGCAGGGAGCGGTTCGCCCGAGGGAGTTCTCCTTGGGGGTCAGGCAGGGGATAGCGCACTCGCTGCACTAGTCGATCTATTCCCGATCCCGGCCCGGCAGGAGGATGTGGTGGGCGGGGTGATTCTCACGCGCCTCGATGTGGCTATCGCCGCTTCTGCCCGCGTGGGCGAGATCAACGCCGCACTGGCGGCAATCAATGCGCGCATTGCCGGAATGAACGCCGGTGCTCCCCTGCTCGTCATTGCCGTGCCTCGCCAGGCCGATGCCGCGGCGCTGGATGCCCTGGCCGCGGAATTTTCCAGGCAACCGGGCATCCGCCTGGCCTTTGGCGGCCGCGAGCCGGTGGAGGCGCTGGCGCCGCCGGCGCCCGCCAGCAACGAGGACGCCATGCGCCACCTGAACGACGCGAGGTATCCGGCAGCGTGGAACCTGCGCCGGCTCGCCGGCACGACCTGCACCGCGCGCCCGGTGGTGCTCGTGGCCGATTATTTCCAGCGGCCCGTGCCCGGCAACTCGCCCTACACCGAATTCGGCAACGAGGTGCCCGGCGTGGACGCCAACGGGATCGGCGGTGGAGGCGCCTACGCAGAAGCCAGATACCACGGCTATGACGTGCTGACCACGCTGGCCGCCGCGCTGGACGACGAGATCCCGACGGGCGCCGTGCCGTTTCCGGACTGCCTGGATATACGCACGGTCCAGGTCGGGGGAATGAGCTGGGGCAGCGTGCACGTTGCAATCGCGTCATCCCTGCCCTTCCACGGCAAGGTCGTGGTCAATACCTCCCTGGGCGGCTATACCTGTTCCAACCCGTGTCTGCCAGCAAATCTCACGGGCCCAAGGGCCGCGCAGCTCGCCACCGTGGCCGCCAGCATCCGCGCCCTCCTCGCGCCGCGCGCCGACCGCGTGCTGTGGACGGCGACGGCCGGCAACGAGGCCAACGACGACATCATCTCGATCTACCCCGGCGCGGGCCTGGCAGCCTACACGTCGACCTACGGGGCCGCCGCCCTGGCCGACGCGACCCTGTCCTTCGTCGTGGACGAGTCGCTCTGGGAGCCGCCGCCGCAGGTTTGCCCGGGGCCGGCCTGTTTCCCGTCGCTGACGGCCACGCCGGACGAGTACGAGGCACTGCAGGCGCACCTCGGGGACCTGGGGCCGGCCGGCCTCACGCCGGCCGCGAACCTGCTGGTCGTGGGCAGCACCGTGCCCGGGACGCAGGAGCGATCCGACTTCTCGAATCCGGGCGAGCAGGTCAGCGCGGTGGGTGAGGGAATCCCGATCATCCCGAAGACGGCGTCCCAGGATTTCGCCATAACAGGGGGCACGAGTTTCGCGGCGCCCCAGGTCGCCGGGCTTGCGGCCTACCTGTGGATGATCTCGCCGCAACTGCGCGACACGCTGCCGGTCGCCGACACCGTGGCGGCCATCCAGGGCAATGCCACCGGGGCCACCAAACAGATCGACGCCTATGCCACCGTGCTGTCACTGGACCCGGCCGGGGATCCGGATCCGGCCACCTGGGTGATCCGTCGCACGCTGCTGGACCCCGATCGCAGCGGCCAGTTCACGGAGATTGACCTCACCGCCTTCATCGCGCGCTATTTCGAGCCCCCCAGCCTCAGCGAGCAGGTCGTGCCGGACAAGCCCGACTACAGCGAGTACGACCTCAACGGCGACGGCTACACGGGGGGGCCGACGCGGGCGTCCTTCGACCTCGACCGCAGCGGTTCCACGCGCTACGGCGCTGCCCAGCTGTCACAGATCGAGCTGCAGGTGGCGGGTGAGCGGCTGGGGATCGATGAACAGGCCGTCACCGACCTGGACGTGCTGTGCTACTACGCCTACTCGCCGCTGTACCAGGGCCGGGACGACGAACGGGAACGCCTGCTCGCCAACCGGTGTGTACTGATCAGCGTGGTCGTCATTCCGGGCGCCCGGAATGTGGTGCCGCTGGGAAGCGTGGGCTTCGCGGCGGACGTGCTCGGCACCACGGATCCGCGCGTCACCTGGTCGGTCCCCGGCGGCGGTGGAACGATCGACCAGAACGGCGTGTTCACGGCGGGCCCGGATCTCGGCAATTTCACGGTCCGCGCCCGCAGCGTGGTGGACTCGAGCATCTACGCGGACGCGTTGGTCAGCGTGGTCCCGACCCTGCCGCCGGGCGTGACGCGGGTCGCGAGCCGCGGCAACGTGTCGGGGGGAGCGTCGACAAACTACGACTTGTGCACGACGGGTTCTCCGCCGGGCGCGACGGAGTGGAGCGGTTCCATAACGTGCCCGGGCCTCTACGACTCGGGATCCGCCAGCGGTTTCTTCCGCGAGACCTATGAGGACGGGAAGCTCGTCGCGGTCACCGCATCGGGGAGCAACGCGGCCACCGCCGGCGCAGAGGAAACCAGTTACGGGTGCGGGGGCAGCTCGTACGAACTGAAGTTCGCCGTGGCCGGTTCCGTCAGACTGACGGTCAATGCCACGGTCCAGGGCGGTGGTGATGCTCCCGATGCGAGCGGCCGCCTGATACTGATTCGGCGGGGTGTGGGCGGTGGTTACCTGGCCGAGGAACTGCTCAACGACTACGGCGCCAGTACGGTCTACCAGACGTTCACGCTCGACCCCCTGACGGAATGGGAATTCCTCATTGCTTCCAACGAGTGCGTCGGTCGGGGGATACTGCCGGGCACCACCAGTTACGGGCTGGAGCTCACCTTCAGCCCGTAGTGAGCATCAGCCGAACAGGGTCCGAGCCTGGACGCCGCTTCCGGCGCCACTCTGTCCGGGTCCCGAGCGCGATGCAGGCGCCAGCCTGTTCACGGGCCTGGATGGATTTCGTTACCCGGAGCCTTGGATCAACCGCGGATCCGGCACGTTGACGAACAGGAACCAGATCCCGACCAGCAGGGTCAGCACGGCGCCGCCCAGCATCGGGGCAATGGGCGCCACGGAGTAGAAGACGCCGCAGAGGATGGGGCCGAAGATCATGCCGACGGTGGGCGCCGCGGACAGCAGCCCGGCGACGGCGCCCTGCTCTTCCCGGTCCACGCTCAGGCTGCCGGCAGCGTTCAGTCCGGGGGCCGTGAAGCCGAAACTCAGGCCGAAGAGCGCGTAGCCCACGTACAGCGAGGCCACTCCTGGCCCGAAGGCGAGCAGCAGCAGGGCAACGGTCATCACGCCGAAGCCGGTCTTCAGCATCGTCGCCGGCGACGCCTTCCAGCGCTGCAGCACCACGGCCTGCACGAAGACCGTGACGAAGGCCATGGAGAGCATGGCGATCATCATCGTGCGCTGGGCCGCCGTGGTGTCCGTGACGCCGAAACGATCGGCGATCCAGGCGGCCGTGATCGTCTGCACGCCGGTGAAGGTGCCAAACACCACGACCCAGCCGACCAGGTACGGCACGATGCGCGGGTCGGTGAGCTTCAGCTTCAGGTCTTCACCGACGTTGGCGCGCCGGGCGGGCTCGGGCAGGGCGACCCAGGCCCAGATGCCGGCCGCGGCCGCCAGCGCGGCGGCGGCATACATGGGGAACAAGGGACTGATCACGAGCAGGGCGCCGGCAAACGCGGGCCCAATGATGGTGCCCAGCCCGCCGGACATCGCCACCAGCGCCATGCCGGCACCACGGGACTGCTCGTCGGTAGTGTCGGCGATGTAGGCCGTCGCCGCGGGATTGATGCCGCCGACCACCAGGCCGTAGGCCAGCCGCAGTACCAGCAGCAGCGCAAACAGCGCACCCCCGGTGATCACGTCGAGCAGGCCCAGCTGCACACCGAAGGCCAGCAGCGCGTAGCCCACCGCGTACCCGGCCAGGCCGATGAGGTATACCGTCCGGCGGCCCAGCCGCTGGCTGGCCCGGCCCCAGCGGGGCGCCGAGAAGGCCAGCATCACGTTTGACGCCGCGATGATGAAGCCGAGCTGCCACTCCTCGATGCCCAGCTGCCTGGCGATGGGCGCGAAGATGACGAACAGCAGGGACTGGCCCATGCCGTAGGTGATGAGACCGACGAGCAGGATCAGCCGATCCCGCGGCATTGCACTGGCCACCGATGACTCCTGAAGACCGTGGGCGGCGGGCCAGGGGGGTGCCACGCCGGGGCGCTAGGATAGGCGAATTCCCCCCGGGCGTGGTGCTGACGATGTTCCCGATCGAGACGTGCCCCCTTCCCGATGGCGCACTGCTGGGCAGGTATGCGCCGCCCCGCGCCTTTGCGGACTGCTACGTGACGGAGGTCGGGCTCCCGGTGACGATTGCCCGCTTCGTGGCGGCGTTCTACACCACGCCGGTGTTCAGGCTGGAACGCCTGATCCTGGCGCTGGTCCTGTCGAGGCCGTCGACGGATACGGAGGCGGTGCAACTGGCGAACGGCCGGATGGACACGTTCTCGGCCTGGCGGGTGGAGGACCGCCGGGACGACCAGCTGCTGGTGGCCGACATGAAGGGTCGCACGCGGTCCTGGTTCATGGTGTCCCCCGACCCGGCCGGTCCTGCGCCGCGGACGCGCCTCTATTTCGGCTCAGCGGTGCTTCCCGTGGTCAATCCGGAGACCGGTGCAGCGGGAATGAGCGCGGGCTTCCGCGCCCTGCGCGGCTTTCACCACTATTACTCGGAAGTGTTGCTGTACTCCGCCCGGTCGCGGCTCGAAGCGGCAGCCCGCTGACAAGTTCAGGTAAACGGGTTCACGACGCGGACGCCGGTCGGCGCGTAATGCCCGCCCGGGTTGCCAATCGGGCCGCATTGCCGGTATTCATCGGTCTATACTCGATCGAGCCCGATTGATGCCGGGACTGCGCGGCCTGAGCTGCCAGTTCCCAGACCGTAGGGAGGATCTTCCATGGAAAACACGAGTATTGGCTGGGGAACCATCGCCGGCATAGGCATCGCCCTCTACCTGCTCTACGTGGCCATCGGCGGCCTGATCATCGGCGCCCTGGCCCGCTGGATACTGCCGGGGCCGGACCCCATGAGCTACCCGCGCACCATCCTGTTTGGCCTGGGTGGCTCCCTGGCCGGCGGGCTCGTCGGCTGGATCCTGGAACTGCCCGCCTGGATGAACCTGGGTCTCAGCGTCGCCGGCGCCATGGGCCTCATCTGGTATTTCCGGCGACGGCCAGGCAGGCCAGTAACCTGATCCACTACCGGTGGAGCGATGAGCATGAATCTGAAACCGGTTCGGCGTCTGACGTCCTCCGCTAGGCGGGATTCACCGGCGAGTTCTCCTTGGCTCAAGCTACGGACGTCCGGAAGATTTCCGCCACGTCCAGCCGGCAAGTGCCCCCACGGCTGACGCGAGCAGCGCGAATGCTGGCGGGGCCGGCACCACTGCGGTATCGATGGTCGCGACCCATCCCAGCTGGACATTCGGATCGGGCCCATAACCCATGCCGATGATTGTCCGTCCGTCGGCAGAGATGGCCGTGGCCCCGAGGCTCCAGCCGTCCAAACCGGTCGCGCCCTGCGCGACGAGGAGGTCGAAAAGGCTCTGGCCCTCACCGCCATTGATCCATACCGTGGCGCCGGTGCCCTCGCGGTTGCCGACAATGACGTTGCCGTCGGCCGAGACGTCCAGGGCTCGACTGTTTGCGAACTGGGAGTCCAGCGCCACCATGCCGCCCACCGGCGTCCAGCGGAAGGCCGCTTCGAGCTCGATTTCGCCCTCGCCACCGTCAATCGAATAAGCCGCCCTGCTCCATCCCACGATCACGCTGCCGTCGGCCGAAGCGGCCTCAGCCCGGCTCCAGTAGTCCCAGCCCGGCAGGTCGCCCAGGCCCGCAGGAACCCCATTCACCCAGCGCGTGGCTTCGTTGACCGGACCTTCCACCTCCAGCTCACGGCTGCTCCGGCCGACGACGACCTGGCCATCGCCAGACACACCGAAGGCAGCACTGGACGATCCTGTCGGCAGCGGGTCCAGGAGGGTGATGCTCCCGCCCGACCAGATCGCTGCACTTGACTGGCCACCAATGATTCCGACGACCACCTGGCCGTCCGCCGACACGCCAGTGGCGCCTTCACTGAACTCATTCAGATTCCCGAGGCCGACCATTCCACCGGCCGGCGTCCAGCGGAATGCCTCGCCATTGCTGAGACCGACGATGGTATTGCCGTCGTCCGAGATCGCCCTGCCAATGCTGGTTTCGGAGGGCAGCACGGATCCAAGGCCGACAAAGCCCGTGGCCGCCGTCCAGCGAAATGCCCTTGAGGGGATACCCGGCAGGTAGCCGGTGATCACCGAGCCGTCGGCAGAGACATCGTTGAGCATGAAATCGCCGGGCGGCAGTTCGGCACCGATCGGCGTGAACGTGGCCGGTTCGGCGAGCGCCGGCATCATGAGGAGCGGAATCACGGCGGCCGAACGACGGACCATCTTGTTCTTCATTCACGACCTTTCACGGTAGGCCTGGTTGACTGGCTACGGCCTGCCCACAATTGGCTGCGCTGCGGGAAAGCGTAGCCCAGGCAAAGCTCCGGGCGCGATGCCCGCTCAACATAATGGCCAGGCGTAAAACAGCACGCCTCATGATCGCGGAGAGCGCCGACCTGCTCCCGGATCTGGTCCGGCCCCGAGACGCCGCGCCAGTCACGAATCCGGCGGAGATCGTCATGTCAGGCTCTGAGACCGACCCCCGGAGTGCGACTACGCTGACGTTTATCCGGGTTGGCTCAATCCGGCAGCGACAGGGCTGCCCGCCGCCGCGTGTACGGCACCACCTCCAGGTGCCGCTCCGCCAGGTGGCAGGCCTTCAGCTTCCGCCAGTAGTCTGCAGTCAGCAGTTCCGCATGATGGCGGACGAATTCGTCGCGCAGCTCGCCCCGGAGCCCCAGGAATTCCAGGAACTGCTCGGGAAACACGTCGGTCGGGCCGACGAAGAACCAGGGCTCGGAGCGCATCTCGTCCTCGTCGTCCCTGGCCGCGGGCAGGTCGCGAAAGGTGCACTCCGTGACCAGGCACAGTTCGTCGTAGTCGTAGAAGACCACGCGGCCGTGCCGTGACACGCCGAAGTTCTTCAGCAGCAGGTCGCCGGGAAAGACGTTGCTGAGCGCCAGGTCCCGGATCGCCTGCCCGTAGTCGCGGATGGCCCGGCGCGCCGCGTCAGGGCTGGCCTCGCGCAGGAAGACATCCAGCGGCTTCATGCGCCGCTCCATGTAGCAGTGGCCGATGATCAGGTCGTCGCCCTCGAGCCGGCAGGTCGCAGCGGCGGACGTGAGCAGTTCCTCGAGCAGTTCCGGCGAGAACCGGGCCTTCGGAAAGCGCAGCTGCCGGAATTCCTGGGCATCCACCAGCCTGCCCACCCGGTCGTGCTGGAAGACGAACTGGTACTTCTGCATCACCTCTTCCCGGGACGCGGTCTTGGGCTCCGCGAAGCGGTCGCGAATAACCTTGAAGACGAGTTCCGACGAGTAGAGCGTGAAGACGATCATCACCATGCCGCGGATCCCCTCCGCGTGCACGAAGGAATCCGTGGAGCGGGTGAGGTGGCGGAACAGGCTGCGGTAGCGCTCGGTCTTGCCCTGCTTGGCCCGGCCGAGCACGGTGTAGATCTCGTCCACCGGCTTGCCCGGCATGATGGCGGTCAGGTACTTGATGGCGGGTTCCACGGCAGGCAGGTCCGCGTGGAAATAGGACCGCGAGAAGCCGAACAGTGGCCGCACCTCGTATTCCGACATCATCACGGCGTCGGCCACGATGCCGCTGTCGGGGTGGGCGAAGGCGATGACCAGCGGCAGGGTCCAGCCCTCGCCCGTCACCTTGCCCACCAGGAAGGCGCGGGTGGACCGGTAGAAAACCGTCTGGAGAACCTCGAGCTGCAGTCCGGCCGGCGCCAGTGATCGGGCCTTGACCACGGCCGTGATCTCCTCGGCAACGAAGCGGGCCGAGGCCGCGGCGTCCGCGTAGTGCCGTGACCAGGGTGCTCCCGCCAGGAGGTACTCGACCGCGGGCAGCAGGTCGAGGCCCGGCGTGGCCGCGCGGACCGGCAGGTCGCCCGGCCGCGGAGGGGCCTGGCTCTCGCCCTCCTCGTCGGCAACGGTGGCGAACTCCACGTCCCGGTTCACGCCGACGGTCTTGAAGACCTTGCGGGTGAGCGAGTTGAAGAAGGTTGCGTCGAACTTGCGGTCGGGGCAGGTGGCGATCAGGCTCGCGAACTCGGCCTTGATCTCCCGCCACATGGACTCCTCGGCGATGTGCCGGCCCAGGTGTCCCACCAGGTCGGCCAGGCACTTCTCGACGCGGCGGTCGTAGAGCTCGATGCGCTCCACGGCATCCCGCTGGCCGAGCTGCCACTCACGCTCCACGAAGCGCCGCTCGGCGCGGCGCGTGATGGCCCGGAAGGCGTGGTTGTAGTCCTCGAAGGCGGCGAAGATGCCGGCCGCGGTCCGGCGGGCGAGTTCCTGCACCATGGCGGCGGGGCTACCGCCGTCCATGGCGCAGGCCCGGGTTGAGCGGCCTAGTGGCCCGCGGCGCCATGGAACTGCTCGGCCTCGGTGCTGCCCTTCATGGCCGTGGTCGAGGTGTCTCCCGAGATCACGGTCTGCACCGCGTCGAAGTAACCGGTGCCGACGAAGGCCTGGTGCTTCGCCGCCCGGAAGCCGTGCTTCTCGTTGGCAAACTCCCGCTCCTGCAGTTCCGAGTAGGCGTGCATGCCGGTCTGTTTGTAGGCCCGGGCCAGCTCGAACATGGACAGGTTCAGGGCATGCCAGCCGGCCAGCGTGATGAACTGATAGCGGTAGCCCATGGCCGCCAGCTGCTCCCGGAACTCCTTCAGCTTCTCGGCGGGCAGGTTGGCCTTCCAGTTGAAGGACGGCGAGCAGTTGTAGGACAGCAGCTTGCCCGGGAACTTCGCGTGGATCGCCTTGGCGAAGCGCTCCGCCTGGGCCAGGTCGGGCTTGGAAGTCTCGCACCAGAGCAGGTCGGCATAGGGCGCGTAGGACAGGCCGCGGTCGATGGCCTGGTCGAGCCCGGCACGCACCTCGAAGAACCCGTCGCTGGTGCGGCTGCCCGTCAGGAACTTGCGGTCCCGCTCGTCGTAGTCCGCCTGCAGCAGGTTGGCCGCGTCCGCGTCCGTGCGGGCGATGAGCACTGTGGGCACGCCCATCACGTCGGCGGCGAGGCGGGCTGCCACGAGCTTGTTGATGGCGTCCTGGGTGGGGACCAGCACCTTGCCGCCCATGTGGCCACACTTCTTGGCCGAGGACAGCTGGTCCTCGAAGTGCACGCCGGCGGCGCCGGCGCGGATCATGGCCTTCATCAGCTCGAAGGCGTTCAGGTTGCCGCCAAACCCGGCCTCCGCATCCGCGATGATCGGCGCGAGCCAGTCGATCTTCGAGTCGCCTTCCATGTGGTGGATCTGGTCGGTACGCAGCAACGCGTTGTTGATGCGCTCGACCATCTTCGGCACCGAGTCCACGGCATAAAGGCTCTGGTCGGGATACATCTCGCCGCTGCTGTTGCCGTCGCCGGCCACCTGCCAGCCCGAGCAGTAGATGGCCTTGAGGCCCGCCTGCACTTCCTCCACGGCCTGGTTGCCGGTGAGTGCGCCCAGCGCCGACACGACCTTCTCCGTGTGCAGCAGGCTCCAGAACTTCTCGGCACCCAGCCGCGCGAGGCTGTACTCGATGCGGACGGAGCCGCGCAGGCGCACCACGTCCCTGGCCGAATAGGGCCGGGTGATGCCTTTCCAGCGTGGATTGTCCGTCCATTCCCTCTGGAGTTGCTGGGCATCGCTGGCAGTGGTGCTGCTCGTGGTCATGGGGCTGCTTCCGTTTGCGTCGTCGTGGATGTCACGCCAGCCGCTCGTAGGCCGGCAGGGTCAGGAACTCGTCGAAGTCGGGCTTGCGGATCATGTCGCCGAAGAGCGCGGCGGCGGCGGCGAACTGCCCGGCGGCGTAGCGCTGGGGGCCGACCTCCCGCGCGATCACCTGCAACTCCTCGCGGAGCGTGGCATCGAACCGCTCTGCCGTCACCGGCCGGCCATCCGACGTCCGGGCCCCGTGCCGCACCCACTGCCAGATCTGGGCCCGGGAGATCTCCGCCGTGGCCGCGTCCTCCATGAGGTTGTAGAGGGGCACGCAGCCGAGGCCGCCCAGCCACGCCTCCACGTACTGGACGCCCACCCGGATGTTGTGGCGCAGTCCGGCGTCGGTGATGGCGCCCTCCGGGACCTGCAGCAGGTCTGCTGCCGTCACGGAGGCATCGGTGCGCAGCACCTTCAGCTGGTTCGGGCCGGTCATCACGGCATCGAAGGCCTCCAGGGCGATCTCTGCAAGGCCGGGGTGCGCGATCCAGGTGCCATCGTGGCCAGCCTGGGCCTCCCGGAGCTTGTCCGCCCGGACGCGCGCCATGGCGGCCGCGTTCGCCTCCGGATCGTTCTTGATCGGGATCTGGGCAGCCATGCCCCCCATCGCATGCGCGCCACGCCGGTGACAGGTCTTGATGAGCAGGTCCACGTAGGACTTCAGGAAGTGCCGGTCCATGGTCACCGTGCTGCGATCGGGGAGGACGAAGTCGGCCCGGTTCCTGAACTTCTTGATGAAACTGAAGATGTAGTCCCAGCGGCCGCAGTTGAGGCCGGCGGAGTGCTCGCGAAGCTCGTAGAGGATCTCGTCCATCTCGAAGGCGGCGAGGATGGTCTCGATCAGCACGGTCGCCTTGATGGTGCCCCGGCGCATGCCGAGCCAGTCCTGGGCCGCGTTGAACACGTCGTTCCAGAGGCGGGCCTCCAGGTGGCTCTCCATCTTGGGCAGGTAGAAGTACGGTCCGGTCCCGTGGCGGGCCAGGGACTCGTGGTTGTTGGCCAGGTAGACGGCGAAGTCGAAGAGCGAACCGGAGGTAATCTCGCCATCCACCTGCACGTGCTTCTCCGGCAGGTGCCAGCCCCGGGGGCGGACGATCAGGGTCGCGATCCTGTCGTTCAGCCGGTAGTGCTTCCCGCTCGCGGGATCGGTGAAGCTGATGGTGCGGTCCACCGCATCCTTCAGGTTCTGCTGGCCCCTGACGATGTTCTCCCAGGTCGGCGCGCAGGAGTCCTCGCAGTCGGCCATGAACGCCCGCGCCTTCGAGTTGAGCGCGTTGATCATCATCTTGCGCTCGACGGGGCCGGTGATCTCCACGCGGCGGTCCTCCAGGTCCGTGGGCACGGACGCCACGCGCCAGTCACCCCGGCGGACTGCCGCGGTCTCCGGCAGGAACCCGGGCAGGTGGCCCGCATCGAGCTCCGCCTGGCGCTGACGGCGCCGGGCCAGGAGCTCCAGGCGCCGGGGATTGAACTGCCGGTGGAGGTGCGCGACCAGGGAAAGGGCGCGCTCATTGAGTATGGCTTCTGCCCCGCCAAGCCCGGGGCCGTGGAGGGTGGCTGGCTGGCCCGCGGATGCCGGGCCAGCCGGCTTGTCGATTGCGCTTTTCACCCGTGGACTCTACGATAAAAATATCGAGAAATTTCACAGTAGAAATTTCACATTGTAAATTTCACACGGCGTATTCCCCGCTTATGTCAGGCCTACTCCGCAAGAGTCATTTCCTGGGCGCCAAGATCCGCAACCTCCGGAAGCGCAACGACCTGACCCTGCAGGACCTTTCCGCCCGCTGCATCCAGCTGGATGCCGGCGTGGCGCCGTCGGTGTCCTACCTCAGCATGATCGAGACGGGCCAACGGATACCCTCGGCGGCGTTGCTGGACCTCCTGGCCGCCGTCTTCCAGAAGGACGCCCGGTGGTTCCTCGACGAGAACCCGGAGGTGGAGTCGGCGCCCCGGGGCAACGGCCGGGGCGGGGCGGCGCGCATTCCCCTGGAGCCCGGCTTCCTGTTCTCGCGGGAGCTCCTGGAGGCCGCGATACCGGAACTGCTGGCCCAGACGGGGACCACCGGCCGCCAGTTCGCCCACCTGCTGATCCGCTCCTACCAGGAGATGTCCCGGAATGACTTCCCCGACCTGGAGCGCTCGGCCGAGGAAGTCGGCGACCGCCGCTTCCCGCTGGGTGTCGACGACCTGCTGCGCCTGTGCAAGCGCCACGGCGTGGAGATCCAGTGGTTCGACAGGAAGCCGCTGCTGGCCCGGGACAACGATCGCGAAGTGCGCAGCATGGTGCGCTCCTTCTTCGAGTCACCGTCCACCATCTACATGAACAGGCAGCTGCAGAAGGATCCGGCGCGGCTGAAGTTCGACCTGGCATCGCACCTGGCGCACAAGGTGCTGCACGGGGGGGACGGCCTGAAATCCGCCCATGCAACGGGGGGCGAGATGGGTGGCAGCCCGACCGGCGCCGAGCAGAACACCGGCGGCATGAATGCCCAGGACGTGCTGTTTGCCTGGCGGGATTTCGAGTGCAGCTTCTTCGCGGGCGCGCTTCTCTGCCCGAAACGGCCCTTCCGGCGGTTCCTGGCCCGGGAGAACTACCGGGTGGAGGCCGGGAGCCGCCTCGAACTCACGCCCGCCGTGATCATGCGGCGGATGACGGCGGTGTCGCCCTACCGCCACTGGCACTTCTTCGACGCCTACCCTCCCGGTTTCCTGCGGGCCGTCTACCGGGGCAACGGCATCCCGCTGCCCTGGGGCAACCTCGCCATGGTGTCGGATCCCTGCCCGCGCTGGGCCGTGTTCCGGATGCTGGAGCAGGCGCGCACGTCGCAACCGGCGTCCCAGATCTCGGTGCTGATCGACGGCGAGCGGTCGCTGCTCTACTGCTGTCACTCGGTGCGCACGAAGGACATGGCCGGCAATCCCCACGTGCTCTCGGTGGGCGTGGACCTGCTCCCGGCCCTGGAATCCCAGGGGATCGATCCGGAGGAAATAGTCACCACCATCGGCCAGGCCTGCCGGCGGCACGCGGGCCAGGCTCCCGTGCCCAGGGATGCCGCCAGCGCCATTCGCGCGGTCGGCCGGGTACTGAACATCGAGTGGGTCAGCGAGGCCCTGGAATCACCGGCCAGCGTGATCTGCCCGCGCAGCAGCGCCTGCCCCCGCACGCCCCGGTGCAACACCACCAGCCCGGCGTCCCGCGCCGCCGAAATCGCCGACGTCCGCCAGGAAATCCTCGACGAGATGTAGGAGCGCCTTCAGGCACGACCCCGGCTTGGGATCCGAGGTGCATCCCGCGGGCAGCGGCCGAAGACCCCGCCCGGGATGCCGCGGGCTACGGAGTGCCTTCCGCGGCTACGGAGTACGGAGAGCGACGGGTCGCGGCTGAAGCCGCTCCTACCGCGGCACTGCCAGCGCGAAGACGCCGAAGACCTGCACGTCGAAGGACGCCGTGCCCGCCGCCGCGTCATAGCGCACCGGCTGGCTGCCGGCAGGCAGGTAGACGGGATCCCAGTCGCCAGTCGCGTCATTGTAGATCCAGGGCCGGGCGTCCGGCCGCACCTTCCCGTCCTTGAACGGCAGCGTGATGGTTGCGGGCCGGTTGACGATGGTCCGGTACGGCCCCACCAGGACGGGCTCACTGACCAGCTTTGCCTTCCTGCCGAGCAGCTTCAGTGAGACGTCCTGCTGGCCGATGTAGGCCTCGAAGTCGTCCCACGCACTCACGAAGTTGTCGGCGGGATCGACGAACAGCTCGTTCTTCTTCCAGTCGAAGTCCTCGGGCCAGCCGGGGTGGGCATCGGCCGCCACCTGGAGACGGGCACCGCGCAGCTTTCCCTCGGTCACGCTGACTTCGCCACCGGCAAGTCTCGTCACTGGCCCGCGCGCCGAAACTGACACGTTGAGTGACGCCGGCAGGACGCCAAACCTCTCGACCCCGCCGCGAAGCCGCTGGGCGTAGCCGATCGAGACCTCCCTGGCGACCTTGTCGAAGGCTTCGCTGTACTGGATGTGGATGAAGCCGGGCTTCTTCTTCTGCCCGGCGTCCTGGCATTCGACGGGCGTGGGCGCGCCCGCCACCTCGCACCAGTCGTTCCAGTACTTGCCCTTGCGGATGTCCGCCCGGGAGTTCAGCGGGAAATCCTGGAGGTTGCGGATGGCCAGCATGGGATCACGCCCGTTCTCGTACCAGTGGGAGAGCAGGATCACCAGTTCCTTCCGTCCCTCCGTCTTGGCGAGATCCACCTGCTCGCGGAGGGTCATGAAGCGGTTCTCCCGGGCGAGGTCCTGGCCCTTTGCTTCCTTGTACAGCCCGTAGTCCTGGAGCAGGTCGGGCTTGTACATTCCATAGCCAAAGTAGCTGTCCGGCCGGCGATCACCCGACTTTCCGGCGTGATGGAAATTCAGCTTCCAGCGCTTGCCGTACCAGTCTTCCGCGTAGCGCTTGAAGGCCACGTAGTTGTTGTAGGCATTCTCGTGGTAGACCTCCTTGGCCCAGGGGTGCGGCTGGGCGAAGGGGCCGGTGGGATTGCCACCGGGCCAGGGCAAACCGTAGGTTGCATAGAGGATCGTCACCTCGGACCCGGCTGGCACGTTCTCCAGGTGCGGCTTCAGGGTCTGCATGAGGGCCCAGTTGTACTCTGGCGCGCGGCCGATCTGCCGGACCTGCTGGAACTCGATCTGGTTCTCGAAGCCCGCCTTGCACAGCCCCTTCCTCACGTAGCCGAGGCTCATGAAGTTGTTGGCGTAGTTGTTGTTGTCGGTGGTCTCCCGCGCGATCACCATCTTCCGGAAGCCCTCCTTCGCGAAGGCCACGGCCACGTCCTCCTCCACGGGGCTGATGCCCTCCGTCGGCGCGTAGGATCCGACGCGCACGTCGACCTGGGCGCCGAACAGCTCTTTCAGCACGCCCTTCACCGTCTTTTCCATCGTGATGATCGCCGGGGAGAAGCGTGGCGTGAGGTCGTCATAGAGGATGTGCATGTCCGCGATGCCGGCGACGTAGCTGATCTCGTCGAGATCCCGGATCCCGTTGGGGTAGGCAAGCGGATTGACCTTCTGCCCCGCACTGGCCGACGCGCCGATCTGCCAGACCATGCCGATGTAGTTGAACCCCGTGCGGGGATCGATGCCCCAGATCGAGCGCTGCGTGCGGCTCTTGGAGTCGACAGCCGGGATGACCAGGCCAGGGGTTTCTGGCAGGTCCTTGAAGGCGACAGTGACGTTGGGGTCAATAACCGAAACGAACCGCGCATTCTTGTGGTCCATGTAGTAGAACCCGAGGCTGTCGTAGGCCCCCTCCAGGCCCTGCACCGGGAAAGCCAGCGCGAAGGGCAGCATGCCGAGCTGCGACTGGAAGGGAAACGTTCCCACGTGCATGTCGGTGCAGGGCTGGCCCGGGGTCTCGGTGCGCTCGCCGTAGGTGCGGGCAGTGACATCCCGCCGATAAACGTGATCGAAGCCCTCGGCCTCACCCCACTGGGTCACGAGCACCGCAATCCTGTCGCCTGGCGCCGCCCTGCCGGCTGCCGGCACCAGGCAAGCGCACGCCAGCATCAGGACCAGTACGGGGAAATGCTTCATGGGACACCTTTCTCGGCAGCGAGGGAGAGAATCAGCTCTGCTTCGGCCCCGGTCACCGGCGTGACCGACAACCGGTTTCCGCGCCGGAGGATCAGCAGGCCCTCCAGTCCGGGATGGCTACGCAGCACGTCCAGCGGCAGCGGCTGGCGAAACCGGCGCTCGAACCGCACGTCGACGGCCAGCCAGGAGGGCGAGTCCCGCTTGCTCCGCGGATCGAAGTATTCCGACTCCGGGTCGAACTGGGTGGGATCGGGGTAAGCCTTGCCCGCAATCTTCATCGTCCCGACGATGCCCGGCTCGTCGCAGCTGGAATGGTAGAAGAAGGCCAGGTCGCCCTGCGCAAAGTCGTCCCGGAACATGTTCCGGACCTGGTAGTTGCGCACGCCGCCCCAGCTCGTGCGCTTGTCCCGCTGGAGGTGATCGATGCCATAGACCGAGGGCTCGGATTTCATCAGCCAGTAGTTCAATTGAGGCGCTCCGCGCGGGCAGGCATCATGCTGCCAGGCATCAACGGGGGAAGGGCCATGCTCGGACGCCTGCAGGATCTCGCCATCCGGATCTCGAGGACATGGTGGCAGTATCTCGTCGTGCTGTTTCTGTTCATCGGTTCACTGCAGGCGTTGATGCGGATTGGCGAGCGGTTTCCGGACTACGCCGGCGGGGCGGCGCCCTTCGACCTGCAGAATGGCCTGCAGGCCGTCCAGGTCTACCCCCAGATCGCCGGCTACACGGAGCAGGCCCGGGAGCTCTACTACGCCTTCACGCTGATCGACTACGCGTTTCCGTTCTTCGCCGGCCTCTTCATCACCGCGACCGTGGCGTTCGCCCTCCGCTACGGCGCGCCCCGGCTCTACGCGGCGCTGGTGGCCCGCAAACTGCTGCCCGTGCTGATGCTGGCGACGGCCTTCGACTGGCTCGAGAACGCGGCTGCCCTGTCGGCCATCGTCATGTACCCCGGCGAAGTCGGCTGGCTGCCAGTCCTGCTCGTAGCGGCCAAGAAGGCCAAGCTGGGCTTCAGCCTGGCCAGCAACGGCGCCATGCTGCTGGCACTGCTCACCGCCGCCGGCTCGTGGCTGGCGAGGCGCATTCGTCGCTAGGCCGTTGCGGTCGCCGCTGCTTCGGCCTGCTCGATGGCCCGGGACTTGAGCGCGAAGCCGGCCACGACCAGCAGGGCCGTCAGGATGCCGAGGACCAGCAGGGCCAGCTGGTAGCCCTCGGTCCCGCCGCCCCGGGACGCCGCCACGCCGCCGATGACCGCCGCGCCGGACAGCTGGCCAATCGCCAGGAACACGGTCAGCAGGCCCTGGGCGGTGCCCCGGTCGGCCGGCTGCGCTTCGTGGAGCACGATGTAGCGCAGGGGCGCGCCCAGCAGCGCCGAGAAGCCGAACCCGCCGATGACCCCGCCGATGATGAACAGGGCGAGGGTCAGGTCCAGCAGGGCATACATCAGGGTGCCGATAGCCACGCCGGCCAGGCCCAGCTGCACGATGAGGCGCGAGCCCATCCGGTTGAGCAACCGGCCGGCCAGTGGCGCGCCGATCGTCGTGGCCAGCACCGAGGGCAGCATCAGCAGGCTGGCGTTGTAGTCGGTGACGCCGAGGGCCGCCACGGCGAGCGCGGGAAAGAACGCCGAGCCCGCCTCCAGCGTTCCGGTGCCGATGGCGATCGCGCCCGTCAGGCGCATCTGCAACGACGCCAGCAGCCGGGGCGGGATGATCGGATCGGCGGCACGCTTTTCCACCCGCCAGAAAAGGGGCGTCAGCACGATGGCCAGCACGGCGAACGGGGCCACCGGCAGCGACGTGAGGCTGGCCACCAGCCGGCTGGCATCCATCTCGGTGAAGACAATCGCCAGGCTGCCGAGGGCCATGGACAACAGCAGCGCGCCGGTGGCATCGAAAGGCTTCGGCTCGGCGGCCCGGGTGGCCGGCAGGAGGCGCAGGGCCTGCCAGATGAGCACCACGACGACGGGCAGGTTGATGATGAACAGCCAGTGCCAGGAGAAGCGCAGCAGCACGCCGCCCAGGATCGGCCCGACCAGGAAAGCGATCCCGAAGACCGCGCCGAGAAGGCCCAGCGTCGGGCCCCGCTTCTCCGGCGGGAAGGTGTCGCCGATGACGGCGCTCGCCACCGGGAAGATCCCGCCCGCCCCGAGTCCCTGGACTGCCCGGCCGACCAGCAGCACTTCGAAGGAGGGTGCGACGGCAAGGATCAGCGACCCGAGGCCGAACAGCGCCAGGTTCAGCACGTAGATGGAACGCCGCCCGTAGCGGTCGGAAAACTTGGCCATCAGCGGCGTGCCCATCAACTGGAAGAGCACGTAGATGTTGAAGATCCAGGCCAGCGCCCTGGTGTCGAGGCCCAGGTCGGCCTGGATGGCCGGCAAAGCAGGGCCGATGATCGCCAGGTCGAGCGCGCCCATGAGCACGCCGACGAAGAGGATCAGCAGGAGCGGTCTGAGGTTCTGCTCGTTCACATCGGTCGGCTGGCGGCAGGCTTCGCGGGCGGGCCGGCCTGGGCGGTCTTGACGATGCTATCCACCCATTCCATGAATCTGGGATTCTCGATCAGGCCCTTCTCCGCAAAAGTGTACTGCAGGCCCCGCAGATCCGTCTTGATGTTTCGCTGGACGCCGTAGCTCGCGGCGGCGATGGGCACCACGATCACCTGACGGCCGCTCTTGGTGGCCTGCTGGATCCACGAGCGAAGCTTGCGCACGTTGGACTCGCGCACGGGCACGATGGCGTCGTCCTGCAGGTTGATCAGCCGGACATCGGCAAACTGCTTCTTCGCCTTGAACCGGTCGACATGGGCCTGGAGGATCTTCAGGTCCGGAGCGTTGTCTTCGGCCTCTTCTGGACCGTGCCCGACGATGATCAGGACCTCGTTGGCCGGATTCCGGCTGACCGAGCGCACGGCATCGGACAGCATCTCGGTAACCAGGACGTGGTCGTTGAAATGACCGGTCCACACGAACTCCACACCGGGCGCATTGATCTTCGGCACGTCCATGTAGCTGGACTCGGGGTACATGCCGAAGATGTACTGCCAGTGCCGGGTCAGCGAGTTGTACTTCGTGGTGGTGCCCTGGTCCACGAGGATGATCCGGCGGGCACCGGCGGCGCGCAGGTCATCGACCGCCGACTGGAGGTGGGAAGAGTTCATCATCGCCATGCCGAAGCCAATCGCCAACGGAGTCTTCTTCGCCATGGGAACGTAGGCGTCCCGGACCAGCCGGTCGCTGTTCTCGCCCACCCCGTGGGAAAGAATGAGGATGCCGGTGCTGCCCTTGACCTTCGGGTCGCTGACATACCACTCGTAGTCGGGACCCATCGCGTTCATGTTCATGTCGAGTTCGCGGTCGGTGAACCCGCGATACAGCGCGACCTTCTTGCGCAATGCCTCGCGCATCTCGGGGGTCATCTCGTGGCGCTGGTTATAGGACTCGAGGCGCTTGCCCTCCGCGTCCATCTTGATGACGGCGCCCCCACCATGGTTGTGCTGGGCATGCTCGTCGGCGGCCAGGGCCCAGGGGCCGGCCAGCGACAACGAGAGGAGGACCGGGAGGCAAACGACGCGGAATCCGGTGGGGATGGTCATCATGCAATTCCTCTAACTTTCAATAACCCGCTCGACGGCCCGGCGCAACTCGCGCTTGACCGCCGCCTTGTTTTCCCTCCGCATGGCCTGCCCGGCGGCAGCCTCCACCATGCCCTTGATGAGGGCGATGATCAGGCCGGCATCCCGGCGCTTGCCGCGGACGATCTCCGTCACGGCGCCCTCCAGGACGTTGCCCGGCGCATCGTGCAGCTCCATCAGCCGCTTGCGCAGCTCGGGGGCATCGGTGCGGATCTCGGCCATGAGTTCCATGGTGGCGTGGGCCGGGCTGGTGGCCATGTCCATCTGCATGTCCAGCCAGGCGCCGATTCGCTGGACGGGATCGCCATGCAGGCTGTCCAGGGTCCGCATCCGCTCGACGAAGGCGCCCATGTCCCGCTCGACACAGGCCAGGAGGATGAAGTCCTTGTTCCTGTAGTAGCGGTACAGGGAATTGCGCGCCAAGCCCACCGCATGGGCGATGTCGTCCATGTCGGTCTTGCGGTAACCATGCTCCTGGAAGAGTCTGGTCGCCGCATCCAGGATGCGCGCGGTCTGGACCCGGACGTGTTCCTCGATGCTGGCCGCATCAATGCGCGGCATGCGCCCTCTCCAGCTGCTGGAGCCGGCCATCGTGGATGTGAACGGCCCTGTCGACGAATTCGAGCATGTCCGGGTCGTGGGTCACCATCAGGGCGGCAACGCCATGCTCATGGCATTGCCCGCGGAGCAGGCTGACGATCTGCCGGCCGCGGCCCTGGTCGAGCATGGACGTCGGCTCATCGACCAGCAGCACGCTTGGCGACGACATCAGTGCCCGGGCGATGCCCACGCGCTGCCGTTCGCCGCCGGACAGTTCGGCCGGCCGCCGGTGGCTGCGTGCGTCCATGCCCACCTGCCGGAGCAGGCCCATGGCCCGGTCGCGATGCGCGGCTCCGGGACGCGTGCCCCGCAGGTGCACGGTGAGCAGCAACTGGTCCAGCACGGTCAGCGACGGCAGCAGGTTGGACTGCTGGAAGACGAAGCCGATCTTCTCGCGCCGGACGCTGGTCAGCTGCTCCAGGCCCAGGGCGGTGATCTCGGTATCGCCCACGTGGATCTTCCCCGAGGTCGGCTTGCGAAGGCCGCCGCAGACGGCCAGCAGGCTCGACTTTCCGGAACCCGAGGGCCCGACGACCGCCAGCAGTTCCCCCGCTGCGACGCTGAAGGTCACGTTGTCGAGCGCCTGGACCTGCTGGTCGCCGTCGCCAAGCACCAGCGACACGGATTCGACGCGCAGGCTCATCGGTCTCTCCCCAGGGCAATCAGCGGTTCAATGGCGGTAATGCGGCGAATGGACACGGCGCCACCCACCAGGCCGGCCGCCAGCAGCAGCAGCGCCGACACCACGACGGTCATTGGCTCGAACTGGAAGGGCGTGCCCGCCTCGGCCGTCGCCTTGAACGCCACGCCGCTGATGAGCGCGAGTCCGACGCCGACCGCGAGACCGCCCAGCAGCAGGACCAGGGCCTGGCCCAGCGAGTCGCGCAGGAGGTAGCCATTCGATGCGCCCATGGCCTTCACGAGGCCGATCTCGGCAGTCCGCTGGATGGTCCAGATCAGGAAGAAGGCGCCCAGCAGCACGGCCGAGGTGACCACGAGGAAGGCCTGGATCGCCGCAACGGTGAACACCTCGACCTGGTAGGCGGGGGACGTCTGGAACGATGCCTGCTTGTCCAGCGTCGTGGTCCCGAGCTCTTCGTCCGCCGCCGCGATCTGCGCCGGCGTCATGGCCGGGTCCAGGTCCAGCGCCACGGCGCTGGCAAAGTCGAACACGACGTCAGGCAGCTTCTCCCCGGGCGGCGCGCCCCCCGGCGGGCCGTAGGTCGCCTCCTGCCACTTCGGCAGCGTGGCGAAGACGATGGGCGCGTGCTCGTAGTTGCGCTCGTCCCCGGTGATGCCAACCACCTTCAGCTCGGTCAGCACCCGGTCCAGCGTGATGGTGTCGCCGATCTTCACCCCGCGGTCCGCCAGCAGGCTCGAGATCACCACCCCGTTCTCCGTGCTGCCGACCACGGCGCCACTCGCCACGGGCACGTCCATGAAGGAGCCGGGGCGGATACCCCAGAGGACGAACTCGAGGGGCTCATCGCGCTGGTTGCGTCCGTTGAAGGTGGTATGCCCGAGGGGCTCGGCGTGACGGACGCCCGGGCGTCCCTGCCAGCCCTCCCACATGGCCCGGTCCACCAGGCTCGAACGAAAGGTGGGGCGATCGTCGTACTGGAACGCAAAATGATTCGCCGGCGCGGCAATCAGTCCGGACACGTTGTTGCTGATGAGCCCGCCCGACAGGCCGGAGAGGAACGTCATCAGGTAGGCGACGAGGGCCACCACGAGGCCCATGAGGGCGAAACGGCCCTTGGCGTAGGCGAGATCCCGGATTGCGATGAACACGTTGCTGCCTTTGCGTCGACCAGACTTGCGCAGCATGAAAGGATAGCGACGCCACGTCAATGTTTGTCGGTAACTTGGCGTGCTGCGGATGACCCAGGGGAGCAGGTGTCGCCACGTTGCCAGGCCACGGCCACCCCCGGTTGGCGCACCTTTTGGTGTATCCTCTGCGCGCCTGCCGGCTGTCAGCAGGCAGTTAAGAGGGATGGGAACCGGCGTCGGCATGCCACTCATCCGGACGGGGTGGTCCGGACGGGTCGTTACCGGTCGCTGGCTGGCCGTCCTTCAGGCCAGAACATTCTGGCCGTTAGGAAATTGTCGATACAGGAGGACGACCGATGAGCACGATGATTCGTCAGGCATGGCTTGCCGTGCCGATGGCGCTGGTAATGATCGCTGGCTGCGGCGGCAAGCCCGCCGACAAGGCGGCGGACTCCGCCGAGCAGGCGATGGAAAGCGCCTCCCAGGCGGCTGATGCCGCCGGTGAGGCTGCTGGCGCTGCTGCGGATGCCGCTGGCGCTGCTGCCGACGCGACCGTGGACGCTGCCGCTGGTGCCGCTGATGCCGCTGCCGACGCTGCCGCTGGCGCCGCCGACGCGGCTGCCGATGCCGCCGCCGAGGCTGGCGCTTCCGCCGAGGCCGCTGCCGATGCCGCCGCCGACGCTGCGCAGTCGACGACGACTCCCTGATTGACGCTTCAGTCAGGTAACGAAAACAGGGGCCGCAATTGCGGCCCCTGTTGTTTTCGGGCTCCGGAATGCCCCTGCTATAGTCCCGGCCATGAAGTGGCTGCGCTATACGGCCTGGGGGCTGGGGGGCCTGCTGGCCCTGGGCACTGTCGCCTTCCTCGCGGCGGCCTGGGCCTACCGGGACATCCCGGCAGAGGTTCTCGAAGCCAAGTACACCACGCCCGCGTCACGCTTTCTCAACGTGGACGGCGTGCGCATCCACTACCGGGACGAGGGCCGCGGCCCGCCGCTGGTCCTGATCCACGCCAATTTCGGCAGCCTGCTCAGCTGGGACGGCTGGGTGGACTCGCTCAAGGACGAGCACCGGATCCTGCGTTTCGACATGACGGGCCACGGGCTGACGGGACCGGACCCGTCCGGGGACTACAGCCTCGAACGCACCGTCGAGCTGACGGAACGCTTCGTTGATGCCCTCGGACTGACCCGCTTCGTCATCGGCGGCACGTCGCTCGGCGGCACGGTGGCCATGCACTACGCGGCGGCGCACCCCGAGCGGGTCGAAAGGCTCATCCTGCTCAGCCCGGGCGCCCTGGAGGGCCGGAGCATGCAGCGCGCCGGCCGTGGCGTCCCCCGGATTGCGAACATCCTCGAGTACATCACGCCCCGGTCGCTGGCCAGGTTCATGCTGACGAGCCGCTTCGGCGACCCCGGCAAGGTGGACGACAAGCTCATCGACCAGTGGTACGAGATGTGGCTCCGGGAAGGCCAGCGCCCGGCCATCCTCGCCCGGCTCCGGACCTATTCCAGCGCCGACCTGGCGAGGGTCACGGCCGCAGTGCGGGTTCCGACGCTGATCCTCTGGGGCGAGAAGAATCCGCAGGCACCGGTCGCGCAGGCGGAGGAACTGCGCAGGATGCTGGTCAACGCACCCGAAGTCCGCGTCATCACCTATCCCGGCGTGGGCCACATGGCGGCGGACGAGGCGGGCCCGGTCATCGCCCGGGACGTCCGGACCTACCTCGACAGCGGCGGCTGACGACGTGGACCTGCGCGCGGTAGCCACCAATGCGCTCCCCGGGCCGTCGGGAACCGCGCCCGCGCTGCTGTGCCTGGCACTGGCCACCCTTGCGATGGCGGCGCAGGGCGCTCCGCCGGCAATACCCGCGGGCAAGCCGACGCCCTGGAACGCCGGGACGGCACCGCCACCACCGCGGCCACCCACCAGCGACAGCACGCTCACGCTGCGGATCTACGACGAGGACCTCGGCCGCGACAAGCTGCCCTACAGGCCCGGCCGTCCGCGGCGCGATGACCCCGCCTGGGCGACGGACGTGAGCGCCGTGATGACCCGCTGCGCCGACGGCAACCTGGTGATCACCGCCCTGGTGATCGGTGGCCAGCTGACGCCGCTGGACAATCGCTGCCCGGACGAGTGGCGGCAGGACACGCCGGCAGCGCCGGGAGCGACGCCGCAATGCGACGCGAAGTCCTGGAACTGCAGTACGAAACCCGCACAGTGATTCCCGGGCGCGGCCCGCATCGCGGGCCGGCGGGCCGCCTTGCTATGCTCGGCGCCTGATGTCCCTGCGCAAGAACACCAACACCACCCGGAGGTCTCCCATGCGTCGTCGCGCCCTGCCCGCACTCATTGCCTGCACCACCCTCGCCATTCCCGCCGCGGCCTGGAGCGCCACGGCGCCGGCAGACGCGATCAAGTACCGGAAGGCCGTGATGTCCGCCATGTCCGCCCACGTCAGCGCATTCATGCTGGTCAACTTCGGGAAGGTGGAGCATCAGGATCACCTGAAGGCCCATGCGAGCGCGCTCGCGGACCTGGGCGCCCAGGCCAAGGTGCTGTTCCCGGCCGGCACGGACAAGGGGGACACGGATGCGCTGCCCCTGATCTGGAAGGAACAGGACCAGTTCAGGAAACTGGCGGCAGACCTGGAGGCCTCCTCCGCGAAGCTCCGGGATGCCGTGGCCGCGAACGACAAGCCCGGCACGATGGCGGCCTTCAAGGCCCTGGGTGAGTCCTGCAAGGGCTGCCACGACCGCTATCGCAAGGCGGACGACTGATTGAATACGGTGAATCCGGGAGCCCGGCCGGGCTCCCGGAAGCCTCCCGGCCGGAGCTCGCGGGCCGCTGCTCTCCTGTTCTGCGCAACCACTCTGGGCCTCGCCCTGCCGCCGGATTCAGCGGCGGCCACCGACCCGGCGGCGACGGTGGAGCGCGGCCGCTACCTCGTGCACGCGGGGGGCTGCCTCACCTGTCACACGGCTGACCGGCCGGATGCGATTCCCCTGGCCGGCGGGCGCGCGATCAAGACAACCTTCGGCACCTTCTATGCGCCGAACCTGACGCCGGATCGGTCAACGGGGCTCGGCGGCTGGACGGACGCAGACCTGCGACGCGCGCTCCGGGAGGGCGTCGCACCGGACGGCAGTTACTACTACCCGGTTTTCCCGTACCCGGCCTACACGGGCATCTCCGATGCCGACGTGGCGTCCATTGGCGCCTATCTGCGCAGTCTCGACCCGGTGCGGCAGAGGACCCCGGAGCACGAGCTGCCCTGGTACCTGTCGTCCCGCCTCGTCATGCTCGGCTGGAACCTGCTGAATTTCAGCCCCGCCCGGTTCTCGCCCGATGGGGCCCGGAGCGCCATGTGGAACCGGGGAGCCTACCTCGTCCGGCACCTGGGCCATTGCGGTGAGTGCCACACGCCCCGCAACCTGCTCGGCGCCGTCGACAAGCGCAGGGAACTGGCCGGCAACCCGCAAGGGCCGGACGGCGAGCGGATCCCGGACATTACCCAGGATCGGGACTCCGGCATTGGCCGCTGGTCCACCGACGAGATCGTGCTCTTCCTCGAGTACGGTGTCCTGCCGGACGGGGACTTTGCCGGCTCCTCCATGAGCGCCGTCATCACGGACAACACGGCGCACCTGACCGCCGGCGACCGCGAGGCCATCGCCACCTACCTCAAGTCCCTCGGCCCTCCGGCGCACTTGCCATAATCGGGCGGCCCGGGCGCGTGAGCTCCGTCACGCTTCGGGACTGCACCCGCTGCTACATTGACGCGGCCACTCCAACAACAATTCAAAGATGGCAACCCTGCTTCCCGCCCGCCTGATACCGGTGAACTGCGCCCAGTTGCAGCTGGGCATGTATGTGGCCGAGCTCGACAGGTCCTGGCTGCAGACGTCCTTCCATTCCCAGGGGTTGATGCTGAGCCATGTCGAGCAGATCGAGGAACTGCAACGGCTCTGCGAGTACGTGTACGTGGATCCGGTGCTGTCCGAGCACGGCGATGGCGAGTTCTTCTCCACGGGCCTGACGGCCCGGGTCGAGGCCCTGCCCGATCGGGAACCACCGACACCCCTCGCCCGGCAGCGGCTCGAGTTGCGGGCCCTCGGTCATGCCTTCGCTGCAGCGCTGCAGGGCGTGCGCCGCTCCGGGGAGCTGGCGCTGGCGCCGTTGCGGCGCGCGGTGGAGCCCGTGGTAACCAGCCTCCTGGCCGACGCGGACACGATTCCCTGGCTGCTGGCCACCGAGCTGAAGGTGGGCTTCCTGCATCGCCGGGCCATCGGCACTGCCGTGCTGATGGCGCTGGCCGGCAAGCGGATTGGCTTCGAACGGCTGCTGCTCGACGAGCTGGCACTGGCCGGGGTGCTGCTGGACATCGGCAAGGTCTCGGTGCCGGTCACGATCCTGGCGAAGACCGGTCCACTGACCGACCACGAGCGGGCGTTCGTGGAACGGCATGTCCGGCGCGGGCTCTACATGGTTCGCGCCGTGTCCCCCATTTCGGAGGCCCTGGAGGATGCCATCCTCGGCCATCACGAGCGGCTCGACGGGAGCGGTTATCCGCGCCGCCTGCGCGGCACGCAGATTCCGCTGGCGGCCCGGATCGCCGGCGTCGCGGACACCTACGACGCCATGCTGCAGGACCGGCGCTATGCCGAGGCCGTCGCCGCCCATGACGCCATGCGGCTCGTGAACGGCATGTGCGGGCGCAAGTTCGACGCCGCCATCGTCCGCAGCTTCGTCCGGGCCCTCGGCCTTTTCCCGACGGGTTCCTGGCTGCAGATTGCCGATGGCCGGCTCGGCATCGTGCGCTGCCAGGCCGAGGACGAGCCGACGCGACCCTGGGTGGCGCTGCTCAGTGACAGCGCCGGCCGCCGCCTGCCGTCCGGGCCCACGTTGTGGCGCCCGATTCGCCGGGGGGACATCGTGACGGCCGTGGCGCTCCGCTCCATGCACATCCCACGGCGGCAGCTCGATGAATCCCTCGGCGCCGCAACGAACCTGGCGGCCTGAACGCCCGCGGTGGCAACCGGCGCCCCGGCCGAATCCGGGGCCCTGCTAGACTCGACGCTTCTCCAGCGGTTGCGGACTCCTTGCTCATGGCCCCCATCGAGTTGTACAGCTTCGAGGGCTGCCCCTACGCCCAGCGCACCCGGATGGCCCTGCTGGAGAAGCAGCTGGATTTCGTCCTTCACGAAATCGACCTCTTCAACCGGCCGGCCTGGTTCCGGGACGTGTCCCCCTACGGCAAGGTACCCGTGCTCCGGCACGAGGGCGTCACCATCTACGAGTCCGCGATCATCAACCAGTACCTGGATGAGCGGTTTCCGGCGCCGCCACTGATGCCTGCCACGCCGGCACTGCGGGCCCAGGCCCGCATCTGGATGGACTACTGCGAGACCCGCTTCCTGGTGGCCACCCACAAGCTGATGAGCGAGGCCAACGACACGGCCCGGCGGGCCGACAACGCCGGCAAGCTCACCGAGGTGCTCCGGTTCATCGAGCACGAGGGCCTGCGGAAGCTGGGCGATGGCCCGTACTTCCTTGGTGAGACTGTGTCGCTGGTGGACCTCCAGTTCTCGCCCTTCTTCGAGCGCTTCGGCACCTACGAACGGCTGGGCGGCGCCACCTGGCCCGCCGACTGCACGCGGCTCAGGGCCTGGTTCGAGGCCATGCAGGGCCGCGAGAGCTACCGCGCCACGTCGCGCCCGCTGGAATACCACCTGGAAGCCCGGCGACAGATGCAACTGCGGATTGCCGAAGCGAGGCGCGCGGCAGCCGCCGGTCCCGGCGCACAGGCCGCCGCGCGAACCCACTGAACGCCGCGCCTGCCGCCGGCGCCGATGAACTCGCGACGGGAGCCACGACGCTCGCCGGCCTGCTCCGCAACCACCGGCGGATCGTCGCGCTGACGGGCGCCGGTTGCAGCACGCCTTCCGGCATTCCGGACTACCGGGATGCCGACGGCGGCTGGAAGCATTCCCGTCCCGTGCTCTATCCGGACTTCGTCGCCAGTCCGGAGGTCCGCCGCCGGTACTGGGCGCGCAGCTCGCTCGGCTGGCCCGGGTTCGCAGCCGCGCAACCCAACCCTGCCCATCACGGCCTGGCCACGCTGGAGCACCGGGGGCTGCTCACCGGCATCGTCACCCAGAACGTCGACCGCCTGCACCAGCAGGCCGGCAGCCAGGCCGTCGTCGACCTGCACGGCCGGCTCGACCAGGTCCGCTGCCTCGGCTGCGACGTGCGCCTCGCCCGGACCGACTGGCAGGTGGAGCTGCTCCGGGCGAACCCGGCATGGAGCAGGGCGCCTGCCCAGGCGGCACCGGACGGCGACGCAATCCCCGCCGCCACCGACTTTGCGGAGTTCCGGGTGCCCGGGTGCCCGGACTGCGGGGGCATCGTAAAGCCGGACGTGGTCTTCTACGGGGAGGCGGTGCCCGCCGGCGTGGCCAGCGCCGCCCGCGGGCTGATCGAACAGGCCGACGCCCTCGTCGTGGTCGGGTCTTCCCTGATGGTCTACTCCGGCTTCCGGCTGGTGCGGGATGCCGTCGCCGCCGGCAAGCCGGTGGTGGCGATCAACCTGGGGCGCACCCGCGCCGACGACCTCCTGACCCATCACTGGCGGCAGGACTGTGCCCGCGCCCTGCCCGCGCTGGTAGCGCGGCTGGCCGTCCAGGGCTGACGGGCGGCGGACGCCCCGTTTCGGGTATTGACAGGCTCGCCGCCCGGGAGTAGTCATAGAGGCAGGCGTTGTTTTCGTGACGAAAACAATATTTTCAGTCACTTACTGCCCCCTAAAGGTCATATCGCTTCGGTTTTCCCGTCCAGAGCGCTCGCCCGGAAGCTTGCTTCACCAGAGGCCTCAGTCTTGCCCGCCACATCGATTGCCCCGGATCCGCACCGCCTTTCCAGGCTCGTGAGCCTCGGTTACGAGGCGCCGGTGTGCTTTGGCCACGCCCCCGGCCGGGATGACCGCACCCGGGAAAAGGAGGCGTGGAACCTCTTTGCCCGGGAGGCGGCCAGGACCTTTGACTGCCAGGTCGCGATGGTCGAGCACTACGCCCCGGACAGGCTTGAGCGTTCATTCATCGCCGCGGGCGGGCTCGATGGCTTCGGGGAAGCGTTCAGCCAGGCGAGATCCGCGAAGGCGGAAGACCACTACCTGAAGGGGATGCTGGACCGGCCCGCAGGTGCCGTGCAGCTGGGGACGGAACTTGTCGCGCCCGACGAGATGCGCCGGAGCAGGCCCTACTCGACTCTGGCCATGCCCTGGCACCTGGAGCATTTCCTGATGGGCACGATACTGGCGGGAGACGGAGGCACGGCATTCTTTGCACTCGGTCGGACGGCTCGCGAGAAACCATTCGTGCCGGGCGACAAGGCCCTGGTCGGCAGGCTCCTGCTGTCCCACCTCACCCGCAGCATGGTGACCCGCAGGGAAGTCGCCGCCGTCCGGGGTGCCAATGCGGTACTGGCGTCGGTCATGTACCAGGCACCTACCGGCCTCGTGATCTTCGACGGGCGGGGCAAGCCGGTGTTCATCAACGAGAAGGCTTCGAGAATCCTGGCGGCGGACGACGGGCTTGCCCTGGTCAACGGCGAGCTGCGCGCGGAAAGTGCCATTGCCCAGGCGCAGTTAAGCCTGGGCCTGGCGGCCATGCTCCAGGTCACCCTCGGCAGGCCCGTGCCCGCGCCCCCAACCGTGCTGGTGGCGCGGCGGGCAAGCCCGCAACCCTACCGGGTGTCCTTCTCCGCGCTGAGCCCGCTGGGAGAAGGGAGCGACTTCCCGCGCGGTTCGGCGGTGGTGGCGGTGATCCACGACGAGCGGCGCGCGAGCGGCGCGACAGTTCCCGCATTGTTCAGGGCGACCTATGGACTGACCCACGCCGAGGTCCGCCTGTGCGAGGCCTTGCTGGCTGGCCAGTCGCTGGCGGAGGTCGCCACTTCGCTGGACGTCAGCCGGAATACCGCCAAGACCCACCTGGCCAGGGTCTTCGACAAGACGGGCGTCCGCTCCCAGATGGCCCTGCTGCGCCTGCTGACGCTGGGCGCCCGGGCCTGAGGCGCCCGAAGCCGGGTTACCAATGATTAACCCCCCGTCCATCGCCGTGTTACGGGCCGGCGGTTAGCCTGTCCCCACTGACTCCCGCACCCGCGCCGTTCCCCCCGTCGAGGGGGCGGTGAGTCAGGGATCCACCAGATAGGGCTTCATACGGGTAGTCCTCCGGGCCGGCAAGCGCAAGCTTCCCGGCCCGTTTTCTTTTGGTCAGGAGCGCCGACCGGCGCGACCGGAATCCTCCTCCGTCGGGAATCGAGTCCGCGAGTCTCCCGACGGAGGAGGATTCCGGTCGCGCCTGACAGCGCTCCTATCCTATTATCCCCCCATGCGCATCCTGGTCATCGAAGACGACGCCGGCGTCGCGAGCTTCATCACCGGCGGGCTCCGGGAGGCCGGGCACACCGTCGATCACGCCACCGACGGCAAGGAAGGCCTGTTCCTGGCCACTACCGGCGACTACGACGCCCTGATCATCGACCGCATGCTGCCGAACGTGGACGGCCTCACCATCGTGCGCACGCTGCGCGCGTCGGACAACGCCACCCCGGCACTCATCCTCAGCGCGCTTGGCGAGGTGGACGACAAGGTCAAGGGACTGCGGGCCGGCGCCGACGACTACATTGGCAAGCCATTTGCGTTCGCCGAGCTCATGGCGCGGCTGGAGGCCATCACCCGCCGTCCCGTCCGGGAGGGCAGCGACGAGATTACCGAGATGCAGGTCGGCGACCTGCACATCAACCTCCTGAGCCGGGACGTGACGCGGGCGGGCCAGAACATAGACCTGCAACCCCGCGAGTTCCGCCTCCTCGAGTACCTGATGCGGAACCGCGACCAGGTGGTCACCCGCACCATGCTGCTGGAGAACGTCTGGGACTACCACTTCGACCCGCAAACGAACGTCATCGACGTGCACATCAGTCGCCTGCGCCGCAAGGTCGACAAGGGGTTCGAACCACCGCTGATCCATACCGTCCGCGGGGCGGGGTACAAGCTGAGTGAATCCCCTTAGGCTGCTCCGGACGTCCACGTTCCAGCTGGCCTGGTGGTACATGGGGATTTTCGGGGCTTCGGCCCTGATCCTGATCGGCGTACTGCGCTGGGCCACCGTCAACTACCTCGAGCAGCAATCCAGCGTGGCCATCGAGGCAGAGCTTGCCGGGCTCACCGAGCAATACCGCCAACGCGGCCCGCAGGCCCTGCAGTCACTGGTAAACGCCAGGGCGGCGATCAGCCCCGGCGTGCTGACCCTGTACCTTTTCGCGGACGAGCAGCGCCAGCGGCTGGCCGGCAATCTGGTCTCATTCCCGCCGCTCACCGCCGATGCAAGCGGCTGGTACAACTTCTCCGGCGTCGACGCGGACAAGCGCCAGCTCCGGATGCGGGGCCGCATGGTGGTCCTGCGGGATGGCAAGTACCTCCTCGTGGCGCAGGACCAGAGCCGCCTGGAGTCGATCCGCGCCCTCATCGACCGGGCCGCCCTCTGGGCCCTGCTGGGGGGCCTCGCGCTGGCCCTCATCGGCGGCGTGCTGATGAGTTCCAGCGTGATGGGCCGGATAGACGCGATCAACCGCGCGAGCCGGCAGATCATGACTGGTCGCCTGCAGAGCCGGATGCCGGTGCGTGGCGTCAACGACGAGTTCGACCAGCTCTCCGAGAACCTCAATGCGATGCTCGACCGGATCGACTCGCTGATCGAGGGCGTCAAGTCGGTCGCCGACAACATTGCCCACGACCTCCGCACGCCCCTCACCCGCCTGCGGGGCCGCCTCGAGAACCTGACGGGGCGGCCTGACCTCAACGACGAGCTGCGTGGCGAACTGGGCGCGGCCATGGCCGAGGCTGACCACCTGCTCGCAACCTTCCGGGCGCTGTTGCGCATCGCCCGCATAGAGTCCGGCACCCACGACCGGGAGTGGGCCGAGGTGAACCTGGCCCCCCTGCTCGAGGATGCCTGGGAGCTTTACCAGGCCGTCGGTGAGGAGAAGGACATCGTCGTCCACCTGGGGCCGGCGTCGGGCCACCTGCGGGGTGACCGGGACCTGCTTTTCCAGGCGCTATGCAACCTCCTGGACAACGCCATCAAGTACAGCCCGCCTGGCTCCGAGGTCACGCTGGCGGTCAACGAAACCGGGGATTCCGTGGATATCTCGGTCGCCGACCACGGGCCCGGCGTGCCGGCGGGGGAACGGGAGAAGGTGCTGGACCGCTTCTACCGCTCGGCCGCCGTCGCGGCCGTGCCAGGCAGCGGCCTCGGCCTGTCCTTGGTGAAGGCCATCGCCCATCACCACGGCGGGCAGCTCGTGCTCACCGACAATGCTCCCGGCCTGCGGGCTACCCTGCACCTGCCGAAGGCCCGCGGCCCTGAACCCGGCCCGGCCAGCACGATGGCCCCGGCGAGCGGGACGCAGTAGGCTTGGAGCCGGGCACGGCACTGAAAGGGCGCCACCGATGGACCGGTTTCTCGTCAGGGCGCTGATTGGGGCCATCGGCCTGTGGGCCGCCGATTCACTCATCGATGGCATCAGCTTCGACAGCGCCGGTTGGCTGCTCGGGGCCGCAGTGGTTCTCGGGCTCATCAACGCCGTCGTCCGGCCGCTGGCCGTGGTCCTCACCTTTCCGATCACCGTGATCACGCTCGGCCTGTTCCTGCTCGTGCTGAACGCCGGCATGCTCGCACTGGCAAGCTGGCTGCTGGCCGGCTTCCACATCGCGGGCTTCTGGCCCGCCTTCTGGGGCGCGATCGTCGTCAGCCTGGTGAGCGGCCTCGGCTCCTGGTTCTTCGGGCCGAAGGGCGGCATCGAGATCAACGTGCGGCGGGGCTAGCCGGCTCCAGCTCCAGCCCCCGCCTGCGCCCGGGGTCCGGGGTTCATGCCCGCACCGGGCGTCGGGAAAAGTCCCGCCGGACGCGCTCTTCCAGCTCGCGGGCCGCTCGCTCGAAGGAAATGTTCCGGTAGGCCCCGTCGTGGCCCTGCCCCCGGAGCCGCGCGGCCAGGTACTCGCGCAGATACGCCCAGCGGAACCGCCAGGCGCCGTTGTCCCGGTACTGCCGGACATGCACCAGTTCGTGGGCCAGCAGGGCGAGACGCTCCGCATCGGTGTCGTCCTGCCAGCCGGCGGCCAGGTAGATGCGCTGGCGGCTCGCATAGCCCCGCGGGCGGCCCCTCACGTACCGGGGCACGCCCGAGTGGAGGCGAACCTCCCCGAGGTCGAGGTCCGGAAAATAACTGGCGAGGCGGGCCTGCAGCAGCGTCGGCAGGGGCTGCCCGCGGCGACCGGCCGTCCGGCGCATCATCTCGCCCCTCACTCCGCCCGCAGCGATTCGACGGGATCGAGCCGGGCGGCCCGGACGGCCGGCAATACGCCCGCGACGAGGCCAATGACCAGCGCGACGATCACTGCCAGCACCATGTAGGGCCAGGCCGGGCTCACGGGCAGCGCCGGCAGCGCCACGCGGAGCACCGCCACGCAGGCGAGCCCGAGGAGTATCCCGCCGAGACCACCAAGCCCGGCAAGCAGCAGCGATTCACCGAGGAAGATGTCCCTGATCTGCCGGCGGCGGGCGCCGATGGCCTGCAGGATGCCGATCTCGGCCGTCCGTTCGCGGACCGCGATGGTCATGATGGTGAAGATGCCCACGCCGCCGACCAGCAGGGAGATGCCGCCCAGGGCCGCCACGGCGAAGGTCACCACGTTCAGCACCGAGCCCAGCACGTCCAGCATCTGCTGCTGGGTGGTGATCGTGAAATCCTCGCCCCCGTGGCGGGCTATCAGCACGCGGCGAATCCCCTCGACGACCTCCTCCACCGGCGCGCCCTCTTCGTACATCACGTCGATCTCGAACAGGCCCTCCCGGTTGAAGAGTTCCAGGCCCCTGGCCACGGGGATGTACACGGCGTCATCCAGGTCGAAGCCGAACATGGTGCCCTTGGATTCCATCACCCCAATCACGGTGTAGCGCTGCCCGCCCACGCGGATGCGCTCCCCCAGGGGATTGGCGGCGCCGAAGAGTTCGCGGTACAGCTTGCTGCCCAGCACGGCGAAGGCCCGCGGCGTGTTGGGATCGTCCGGGGGCAGGAACTTGCCAAGGGCCACGCGGAAGGACAACGCCTCGGTCAGCTGGTCGCCGGTGCCGCTGACGATGGTCTGCCGCTCCCGCCCTCCGCCCTCCACCGAGGCAGTGCCCTGGACCAGGGGCACGATCGACCGCACGTAGGGCAGCCGGGCAAGGGCCTGGGCGTCGGCCAGGCTCAGGGGCCGCGCCGAGTTCAGCACGCCCGCAGGCATGCCGAAGGTCTGGGCCTTTCCCGGATTGATACCGACGATGTTGGTGCCGAACTGGGTGAACTGGGCGACCATGTAGACGCGCAGCCCCTCGCCCATGGACGTTAGCAGCACGACGGCAGCCACACCTATGGCGATGCCGAGCGCGGTCAGGCCGCTGCGGAGCCGGTGGGAGACGGCGGACGTCGAGGTAAAGCGGATGAGCTCACTGGTGTTCATCGCAGCGCCATCAGCAAAAGGGCCATCACCGGCGGGCGAGGGCCGCGACGGGATCGAGGCGGCTCGCGCGGCGCGCGGGCAGGATGCCAAACAGCATGCCGCACCCCACGGCCAGGATGACGGCGCCTGCCACCGCCCAGGCAGGGGGATGCAGCGTGAATTCCGGGTAGAAGGCGCCAAGCACCAGCAGAATGCCATAGCCCGCGAGGACGCCGACCAGGGCGCCGAGCAGCGCCAGGTAGATCGCCTCCGCGAGGAACAGGGCGAGGATCTGGCTGCGACGCGCGCCGAGCGCCTTCAGCAGGCCGATCTCCTGGGTGCGCTGGCTGACCGCCACCAGCATGACGTTCATGATGAGCACCCCGGCCACCAGCAGGCTGACGGCGGCGATGCCGCCGAGGGCGCGGGTCAGCGTGCCGAGTATCCCGTCGAAGGTCTTGAGCACGGCGTCCTGGGTCACGATCGTCACGTCCTCGTCGCCCCGGTGGCGCGCCTTCAGGGTCTCGGCAATGAAGCGCTTCGCCGCGGGCATCGCGTCGCGCCCCCGGGCCTGGACGATGATCCGGAACAGGGCGGGGGAATTGAACAGGCTCTGGGCCAGGGCGACGGGCACGAGGACGAGCTGGTCCGCGTCCACCATCACGGATATGCCCTGGGGCGCAAGGACGCCGATGACGCGGCAGCGCCGGTCGCCGACCCGGAGCCAGCGCCCCACCGGCGGCTCGCCACGGAACAGTTCCCGGCCGATGGTGCTGCCGACGACGCACACGGCGGCCTCCCGGTCCATGTCCCCGGCTGGCAGGAATTCGCCAGATGACAGCCGCCAGCCGCGGATCTCGCGGAACGCCGCGGTGGTGCCCATGACGGTGACATCCCGCTCCAGGGAACCGGAGGACGCGGTGGCCTCGCCAACGATGACGGGAGCCAGCTTGTCGATGGCGGCGCTCCGCTCCAGCGCCCGGGCGTCGCCCAGCGTCAGGTCGCGGGGCGTCGCCCCGCCGAGCATCGCGGCGCCTGCGCCCGTGGTCTCCGTGCGGCCCGGCAGGACGATGATGAGATTGGTGCCCAGGGACCGGAATTCGTTGGTCACGTAGAGGCGCGCTGCCTCCCCAAGGCCGGTGAGGACCACCACGGCCGCCACGCCGATGGCCGTCGCGAGCAGCATCATTGCCGTGCGCAACGGGTAGCGGAACAGCGCGCCCAGCGCGACCCGGTTGCGGTCCGCGAACCTCATCCCTGGTCGTCCTGCACGATGCGGCCGTCGCGCATCCGCAAGCGGCGATGGGCGCGCCCACCGATGCTCGGATCGTGGGTGACGACCACCAGCGTCAGGCCCTGCTCGTGCAGGTCCTCCATGATCTTCACCACCTCGCCGCCCGACGCGCTGTCCAGGTTGCCGGTGGGCTCGTCGGCCAGGAGGATGCGGGGCTCCATCACGACGGCACGGGCGATCGCGACGCGCTGGCGCTCGCCGCCGGAGAGCTGGTTGGGCCGGTGGCTGGCCCGGGGGCCCAGGCCCATGCGCTCCAGGGCCGTCAGCGCCCGGCCCCGACGCTCCGCCACCGGGAGGCCGGCGAGCATCATCGGCAGCTCGACGTTCTCCAGCGCGCTCATCCGGGCGATGAGGTGAAAAACCTGGAAGACGAAGCCGATCTCCTTCTGCCGGGTATCGGCCAGGAGATCCTCGGGCATGGTGGACGTCTGTACGTCGCCCAGCCAGTACTCGCCCGAGGTGGGCCGGTCGAGCAGCCCGAGGACGTTCAGGAGCGTGGACTTGCCGGAGCCGGACGGGCCCATCAGCGAGAGGTACTCGCCGCCGCCAATCGCCAGATCCACGCCATCCAGGGCCCGGACGAGCTGGTCACCCACCTCGAAGGTCCGGGTCAGGCCTTCCAGCCTGATCAGGGCGGTGGTCACCGGCGCGCGATCACTCGCGGACCGCGGCGGCGCCATCGGCCACGCCCTCGCGATCCACCGAGGTCACGACCAGCTCCCCGGCCGCGAGGCCGGACCTGATCTCGGTGTACTCCCAGTTGGCGACGCCCTTCTCGATGTTCCTGGACTCCAGCCTGCCGGTGGCCGTGTCCAGCACGAGCACGCGCTTGCCATCCAGGATCGCCTGGCTGGGAATGCGCAGCACGTTCTCCCGGTTCGCCAGGATCACCTCCACATCGGCGCTGTAGCCGGGCAGCAGGTTGTACTTCTCGGGGTTCTCGATCTCCGCCTCCACCCCGACGGTGCGGGCCTGCTTCTCGGTGTCGAGCACGTAAGGCGCCACACGGCGGACGAAGCCGGGGAAGCGCTGGCCGGGAAAGGCATCCAGGGAAATCAGGGCGCGCTGGCCGGCCCGCACGGCGGGGGCGTCAACCTCGTCGATCGGGGCCGAGATGTACAGGCAGCTGCCGTCCACCAGGTCCACCGTGGGCGGCGTCGGGATGCCCACGGGCGATGGCGTGACGAACTCGCCCACCTCGCCGTTGATCTCGGCAATCACGCCGTCGAAGGGGGCGCGGAGGATGGTGCGCTCGAGCTGGGCCTTTGCCACGTCGATGCGCGCCTGGCTGACCTTCTCCTGGTCCCGGGCCGCGTCGCAGACCGCCGCCTGGGCGTCCGCCTCGCCCACGGCACGCTCCGTTTCGCCTTCCGAAACCAGGCTTTCGCTCCTCAGCTGCCGGATCCGCGCGGCGTTCTTGGCAGACACCGCGGAATTGACGCAGGCTTCCCGGGTGCGGCTGCGCGCGGACACCGCCTCCCGCTCCGCCTGGGACACAAGGGCCCGCTGGTCCTGGTTCCAGAGCTCCAGGAGCACATCACCCTTCTGCACCTTGTTGCCCTCCTTGAAGGGCAGGTGCGCGATCTGGCCACCCATCGGTGGCGCCAGCCGCGCCCGGTTGCAGGCATCCACCGTGCCGGCGCGGGTGTTGGCGACAGTGGCCAGCACGTCACCGGCCCGCACCTCGGCGACCGTGACGGTCACCGGCTTTGGCCGCGAGAAGTACCAGGCGACCCCTGCAACCAGGGCCACCAGCCCGAGCAACCCGAGGATGCGGACATTGCGACTGCTCACGAAACGGTACTCCGAAGGAGGCAAAAGCCGCCGCAGTATAAGGTCCGGCGTGCTACTGTGTATTCATACAGTAGCGAGACCGCCCGAGGTTCCCCGCCTGTGTCCAAGGCCCGCCCGGATCCCGACAAGGGCAAGTTGCCGCCCGGCTCCATCGTTCGCGGGCGGGGAGTCGCCACGCGGCCCGCCGGGCGCTTCGCCCGGGAGGAGTTGGTCCCCGAAATCGGCGACGATGAGCCGGCACCCGCCCCGGCCACGGAACTGATCACCGAGCAGATCCGCTCCATCATTTCCCGCAACCAGTCGCCCGACATTCCGTTCGAGCAATCGCTCAACCCCTACCGGGGCTGCGAGCACGGCTGCGTGTACTGCTACGCGCGGCCCTCCCATGCGTACCTGGACCTGTCACCCGGCCTGGACTTCGAGCAGAAGATCTTCACCAAACCGGAGGCCGCCAGCGTGCTGCGCCGGGAACTGTCGAAGCCGGGTTACGCGTGCCGGCCCATCACGCTGGGCTCCAATACCGACGCGTGGCAGCCGGTCGAACGGAACCTGGGGATCACTCGGCAGGTTCTCGAAGTGCTGGTGGAGTTCCGCCACCCCGTCAACATCATCACCAAGTCGGCGCTGGTGGAGCGGGACCTGGACCTGCTGCAGGACCTGGCGCGGGACAACCTGGTGGACGTCCTGGTCAGCGTGACGACCCTCGACGACGAACTGAAGCGGCGCCTGGAGCCCCGTACACCGGGGCCGCGCCGGCGGCTCGAGACACTTCGCCGGCTGAGTGCCGCGGGCATTCCGTGCGGCGTGCTGGCCGCGCCGATGATCCCGGGGCTCAACGACCACGAACTGGAGAGCATCCTGGAAGCTGCGGCCGGTGCGGGCGCCCGCTATGCCGGCTACGTTCTGCTCCGGCTGCCCCACGAGGTGGAGCCGATCTTCCAGGAGTGGCTGCAGGCCCAGTACCCGCTGAAGGCGGCGAAGGTGCTGAGCCTCATCCGCCAGGTGCGGGGCGGCGCGCTCAACGACGCCCGGTTCGGCCGTCGAATGCGGGGGTCGGGACCGATCGCGGCGCTGCTCTCGCAACGCTTTGCGGCCGCCTGCCGCAGGTACGGGTTCACGCGGGAATCGGAGTCCGCGCTGGATACGACATGTTTTTGCGTGCCGGCGGGGCCGGGGACGCAGCTGGACTGGCTCGGGGGCTAGCGCGGTTCGATGCGCGCGGCGATGTTCGCCGCATCGCGCTCCTGACCAGCGGCTACGGGCGCGCCACGATCCTGAACCGCAGCCGGATCTCGTCCCGCACGGACAGGAGCCCGCCCATCACGCTGAAGGGCGTGAGGCCCAGATCGGCATGGGTGGCGGTGAACTGGCCGGTGACCCGGAGTCCATCAGCCCGCTGCTCGACGAGGACAGGCACTTGCACCTCGTGGCTGCGGCCCTTCACGTCGATGGCCACCGTCACCGTGTAGCCGGGCGCCTGGCCGGCCACCTCGCGGCCCGTCAGCCGGATGTCGGGAAAGTTCGCGCCGTCGAGCAATGCCGTGCTCAACAGGTTCCTGCGCGTCCCGGCAATGGCATCGGGATCGACGGCCCCGGGGAAATCCTCGCCCTCCTCCACGCGCAGCGCCGCATCGTCCACGCTGAAACTGGCCACTGGCAGGGTCAGCGTGAATCGCGGCGGCTCGTCCTGGCCCCCGAGGAGTATTTCCCCGTGGAGCGCGCGGCTGCTGAGTACGTGGTTGTGTCCCAGCCGGGCCATGGGCCCGTCCCGGTACACCAGGGCACGAATCTCCGATTCGGCGGAGACGACCTGGTAGCGGGTAAAGCCCGCCGGGACCGGTTGCGCGGCTTGAGGCGGCGCGGCAGCGCCCGACGGCGTTTCGCGCACCGCACGACAGCCCGCCAGCGAGAGGACGAGCGCAGCCAAGAGGAGCAGGAGCCGGGCGCGCATCAAGCACCAGTATTACCCGAAGTAGTCCTTCGGATCGAGGCCGAACGCGCCAGGCTCGAGACCGCGGAGGATCCACCGCCCCTCGTCCTCGTCGCCACCGGCAGGCCTTGCCTTGAGGTCCATCAGCGCATGGCGGGTGACAGGCATCTTGGCGGAATTCAGGAGCAGCATGAGCTTGGGCCGTAGCCGGCGGACGCGATTCTGCTCGATCACCAGCGCTACTTCGCCGGTGTTCAGCTCAACAAGGGAGCCGGTGGGAAACATGCCAACGGCCTGCACGAACTGCTCCACCAGTTCCCGCTGGAACGCGGTGCCGGACAGCCCGTTCAGCTCCCGCACGGCGTCGTAGGCCGACCGGGCGGGGGCGTAGGGACGCTTGGTCGTCATGGCATCGAAGCAGTCGATGAGCCCGGCAAGCCGGCCGAACACCGGGATGTCGGCGCCGGCAAGGCCCTGCGGATAGCCTGAGCCATCGTGGCGTTCGTGGTGATGCTGGATCATCGCGATGACGTCCGCGTTGAGCCCATGGACTGTCTTGACCAGGTCGAGGCCGACCCGGACGTGCTTCTTCACGATGGCCCGCTCCACGTCGTCCAGCGGACCCTCCTTCAGCAGCACGTCCCGCGGCAGCTTCGCGTTGCCGAGGTCCAGGAGCATGCCACCCAGGGCGAGGGTCTCGAGGCCCCTGCGATCGAAGCCCAGGTGACGGCCGAGGACCACCGCCCAGACGGCGCTGCCGATCGAACGCTGGGGCCCCGGGATCTCGCGCTTCCGGAGGCAGACGAGCCAGGCCATGGCGTCCTGGTTCCGCAGGATGCTGTCGATCAGTGGGCCGACGACCGATTTCAGGCGCGTGGCATCGAGGGGCCGGCCCTGCAGGAACTGCTCGATGGCGTCGTTGAGCACGGCGGCGGCCGTGTCATAGGCCAGTGCGGCCCTGGGGGCCTCGATCCGGGTGGGGACCACGTTCCGGTAGTGCTTCGTCTGGAAGAGGCCGGCAAGCGTGCCCGTGCGGTCGAGCCTGGTGATGGCGTCGAACAGCCGGCGCTGCAATCCGGGGCGACTCGCGTGCTCGAGGCGGGTCGCCGGGGTGGCAAGGGACTGGGCGTACCGGGATTCCCTGCCGCGCGCCTCGAGCACCCGGTCCTGCGGGACGGTGCCCCGGGTCGCGTCGACGTATACATGCCGGCAGAAGTGCCGGAGCTGCTTCAGGTCCTTCTCGTCGCGGATCTCGAAGCCCTTGAAGAGGAATGGGGTCTCCAGCCAGGGGCGATCGAGCTGCGCCACATACATGCCGCACTCGAGGTTGGCGGTCTCGATCTTGAGGCGTTTGAGGAGCACGGGCACACCCTTGCGGCCGGCGCAGGGCCGGCAGACATCCCTGCCACTATATTCGGGGCGCTACGCCCCGGTCGGGCGGCGGTCACACTTCTTCGAGCCCAAGAGCGCCGTCAGGGGGAGAAAAGGGGACAGATTTATTTTCCGGGGAAAATAAATCTGTCCCCTTTTCTCCCTCCCGGTCGCGCCTGACGGCGCTCCTACGCGCAGGTGACTCCGGTGCCTCCCAGGCCGCAGTAGCCGCCGGGGTTCTTCGCCAGGTACTGCTGGTGGTAGTCCTCGGCGTAGTAGAACTCGGGCGCTTCCAGGATCTCGGTGGTGATCGGACCGAAGCTGGCCGCCTTCAGCCGCGCCTCAAAGGCCGATCGCGAGCGGAGGGCGGCATCCCGCTGCTGCTCGTCGAACCAGTAGATGCCCGAACGGTACTGGGTGCCAGAGTCATTGCCCTGGCGCATCCCCTGGGTGGGATCGTGGGACTCCCAGAAGACGGTGAGGAGTTGCTCGTAGCTAACCTGCGCCGGGTCGTAGACGACCAGCACCACTTCATTGTGGCCAGTCCGGCCGGTGCACACTTCCTCATAGGTGGGATTCGGCGTGAGGCCGGCGGCGTAGCCCACGGCGGTGGAGTAGACGCCCGGCACCTGCCAGAACTTGCGTTCTGCGCCCCAGAAGCAGCCAAGGCCGAACACGGCCTGGCGCAGGTTCGCGGGAAAGGGTGCCTTCAGGGGATGGCCATTCACGAAGTGCCGCTCAGGCACGGGCATCGCCGCGGCTCGGCCCTTCAGGGCCGTGTCGGCCGTCGGCATTTCCAGGGATTTCTTGCGGAGCCACATGGTGCTTGCCTCATCGGGTGCGGGCCCGGATCAGCCGGGGCAGGAACATGATATTGCCAGCAACACCCCCGGGATGCCGCGCCGGGCAGACAAGAGTGCGCCCCTGAAACCTCGCCATTGCGACCGCCGCTGGGGTAATTTCTCCACCATGCTCCCGGTCACCCGGCTTGTTGCCACACTGTTCCTGCTGCTCGGCATCACAGGCGCCGGCGGTGAGGTCCCGGTCGACGCCCCAGTGGCAGCGGAGCGGGCCGCCGCCGAGGAGCGCTACCAGCGCCTGATCGCGGAGGACCGCAACGCGGAAGCGGCCGCAGCAGCGGTGGAAGTCGTGAACCTGACGGCGCAACTGCACGGGACCGACAGCATCGAGCTTGCCGGCCCGCTGACGAACCTGGCCACGGCCCAGTTGCGCAATGGCGACCTCCGGGAAGCGGAGGCCAACTACCAGCTGGCGATTGCCCTGCTGGAGAAGCGTGAGGGATTCCTGTCCGCGCGCCTCGTCGATCCGCTGACGGGACTCGGCGAGGCTTATGTGCGCAGCGAGCAGTACGCGCTGGCAACCCAGGCCTACGAACGGGCGCTGCGCGTCAATCACGTCAATGAAGGCTTCTACAACCTGGAGCAGATCAGGATCCGCGACGGACTCACCGAGGGCTACCTCGGCCAGCAGGATCTGGAGAAGGCCAACTTCCACCAGGAAGCGCAGATCTACGTCCAGCAGCGCAAGCTGGGCCGGGATAATCCGGAACTCGTCGGGCCGCTGACCAAGCTGGGGCGCTGGTACGACCGATCCGGCCAGACGGAGGCTGCCAGGCTGGTCTACCAGGGCGCCGCGCGGATCGTGCAGAAGACCGGTGGCGAAGACTCCCCCGACATGGTGGAGCCGCTCCTGGCCATAGCTGAAACCTACCGGCAGCAGGCCCTGCTGCCGCCGGATCCGGAATCGAACCAGTCGCCGGAAACGCTCTTGCCCCTGTCCGGCATGATGCTGCGCAAGGCGCTGGGCATCGTCGAGAAGCAGAGTCCGCCCGACCCCGAATCACGCGCCCGGATCCTCGTGAAACTGGGCGACCTGTACCTGATGTGGGGCAAGCAGAATACGGCCGCCGACCGGTACAGGGAGGCCTGGCAGGCCCTGTCGGCGGACCCCGCGCTGGAAGCCCGCCGGGACGAGTTCTTTGCGAAGCCGGTGCGGATCATGGGCCCGCTGCCGCCAGCGATCTTCCCCGTGCCGCCCCGCAAGGCGCCGCCGCCTGCCCCCAAGGACCTCGAGCCGGGCTATGTCGTCGTCCGCTTCAACGTGGACCAGCTCGGCCGGGTCAGCGACGCGACTGTCGTTGAGTCCGATCCGGCCAACCTGCTGGAGGAGCGGGTGCGGGCGACGGCCAAAAACACGCTCTTCAGGCCACGCTACGTGGACGGCGCCGCCGTGGCCACGTCGGGGCTCGTGTTCCGGCACGAGTTCCGCTACGCGCCGAAGAAACTGGAGAAGGAGGACAAGCCCCCGCCGGAACAGGGCGACAAGCCGCTGGCGCAGCCAACCTCCGGGGCCGGGACCTGACCGCTAGAAGCCGGCGCTGGCGCAGCAGGCTATGAGGTCCGCCTCGCCAGCCACACGGGCCGCGCAATGGCGGCCGGCCGAGTTCGCCCGCAGGTCCCGTCGCTGGAAGCTCCCGGGGCCGAACAGGTCGCCGAACTCCTTGCCATAACCCGCCATCCAGGCCGACGCGGAACCGCAGCGCAACGCGATGCTACCGCTGGCCAGGCAGTGCTTGCGGTCCCCGGACAGGGCCGCGAGGTCCAGGGAGTCCACCGTCTGCTGCATGCAGGTGGAGGCCGGGGCCCGGGGGGCCGAGGCGCAGGAGACAAGGGCCAGCGCCAGAACCACCAGGATGCGCATCCAATACTCTCTCGGGAACGTAATCAGTGAGTGTGCTTAGAATACCCCATGCGAAAACTACTCCGCGCCCTCCTGCTGTGCCTCGCGTGCCTGCCAGCAATGGCATCCCTGCCGGATACCGAGGACCTGGATGCCGTGCTGATGCGCAACGTGCAGAACGGCTTCGTGGACTACGACGGCATCCGGGCCGACCCGGCCTTCGGCCGCTACCTGACCGGCCTCGCCACCACCGCCGAAGGCGACCTGGACAGCCCCGACGTGCGCCTCGCATTCCTGATCAATGCCTACAACGCACTCGCGATCCGGGGCATCCTGGATGGCTACTCGCCGTCGTCCTGGTTCGGCCGCCGCACCTACTTCAAGGGCCGCGGCTATGACCTGCTCGGTGGCAAGACCACGCTGGACAGGCTGGAGCATGGCCGCATCGTGCCGCTCGGTGAACCCCGGGTGCACTTCGCCATCGTCTGCGCGTCCCTCTCCTGCCCGCGGCTCGCCAGCCGGGCCTACGACCCGGCAACGCTCGATGCCCAGCTGGAGGCCGCGGCGCGCTCCTTCGCCAACGATCCCACCCGAAACCGGTACGACTTGAAGCGCCGGATCGCGTTCCTGTCGAGCATCTTCGACTGGTACCAGGCGGACTTCGTCCGGGCCGCGGGTTCGGCGCAGAAGTACCTGGCCCGCTACGTCAGCGACCCGGCAGCCGCCCGGCTCCTGGCGCAGGACGGCTTCGACGTCCGCTTCGTTGACTACGACTGGGACCTGAACGGCGTCTACCGTGGCAAGCCAGATTGATGGACAGGAACCTACCGTGCTGATCAGGAAACCCAGCGACATCAAGTCCTCGGAGATCACGCCCGAGCGCACGTACCTGAACCGGCGGGCATTGCTGCAGGCCGCCGGCTTCGCCGGTGCCGGCACGTTGCTGTCGGACGCCCTGGCCGCCGACGACGCCATCCCCGCGAAGTACCAGCGCCTGGCCGGAGTCCGCAAGAGCCCCTTCAGCACGACGGAGGCGCCGAACAAGTTCGAGGAAATCACCGGCTACAACAACTTCTACGAATTCGGCACCGGCAAGGATGACCCGGCGGCGGCATCGGGCAGGTTCCGGCCCAAGCCCTGGAAGGTGAAGGTCGACGGCGAGGCCGAGGTCACGGGCACCTTCGACTACGACAGCATCGTCAAACCCCACGTGCTCGAGGAACGCATCTACCGGTTCCGGTGCGTCGAGGCCTGGTCGATGATCGTGCCCTGGGTCGGCATACCGCTCGGGGACGTGCTGAAACGCTACAAGCCCACGTCGAAGGCCCGCTACGTGGCGTTCGAGACCGTGGTCCGCCCGGAGGAGATGCCCGGCCAGAAATACCCGGTCCTCGACTGGCCCTACGTGGAGGGGTTGACCATGGCCGAGGCCATGCATCCCCTGACGCTGCTGGTCGTGGGCGTGTACGGCGTGGAACTGCCCAACCAGAATGGCGCGCCGCTGCGCCTGATGGTGCCCTGGAAATACGGCTTCAAGAGCATCAAGTCCATCGTCCGCATCAGCTTCACGGAGCAGCAGCCGCCGACCACCTGGAATCTCGCCGCGCCCGGGGAGTACGGTTTCTACGCCAACGTGAACCCGAAGGTGGACCATCCCCGGTGGAGCCAGGCCAGTGAACGGCGCGTGTCGTCGGGCCTGGGCAGCCTGTTCGCGGCACGCCAGCCCACGCTGCCCTTCAACGGCTACGCCGACCAGGTGGCGTCGCTGTACAAGGGCCTGGATCTGGTCCGGAATTTCTGAGCCGGCCCGGGGGCGATTGACGCCCATGACGAGCCAGCGCCAGGTCCGGCTCTTCTGGCGACCCCTGGCGCACGTCGCCTGCGCACTGCCGCTCGTCTACCTCATCCTGCAGCTCGCCGAAGTGGCGGGACTGCGGCTGGGCCCCAACCCCCAACTGGTCATCCGGGACGTCCTCGGCGAGTGGGGGCTGCGGCTGCTGCTGGGCAGTCTGGCCATGACGCCCCTGCGCTGGCTGACCGGCAAACCCTGGCCGCTGCAGTTCCGCCGCCTCCTCGGCCTCTGGAGCTTCGCCTACCTGGCCCTGCACTTCGTGACCTACTTCTTCCTCGACCGGTCGCTGGACCTGCCGGTGATCATCGAGGACATTGCGAAGCGCCCCTACATCACCATTGGCTTCGCCGCGTTCCTGCTGATGATTCCCCTGGCCATCACTTCCACGGCAGGCTGGCGGCGGCAGCTCGGCGCCCGATGGCTGACGCTGCACAAGCTGGTATACGTCGTGGCAGTGCTGGGTTGCTGGCACTTCTACTGGCTCGTGAAGAAAGACGTGCGGGAGCCGCTCGTCTACTGCGCCGTGCTCGCGCTGCTGCTGGGTTTTCGGCTGTGGAAGGCTCGCCAGCGCGCGCGGTAGGAGCGCCTTCAGGCGCGACCCCACTCCCGCGAGAATCGAGTCCCCGAGTCTCGAGCGGGAGTGGGGTCGCGCCTGAAGGCGCTCCTACGACGTGATGTTGTAGCCCCGCTCCTCGTGCAGGACGAGATCGAGGCCCTCGTTCTCTTCCTCGGCGGTCACCCGCAATTCGGTCACCAGGCCCGTCACCTTGAGCAGCAGCCAGGTCATGCCCGCGGACCACGCCAGCGTGGCGACCGTGCCCACCAGCTGCACGCCCAGCTGGGCGGCAATCGTCCGGCCGTCCGGATGGCCGATGCCGCCGAGAGCCGCGGCGCCGAAGACGCCGGTGAGCAGCGTGCCCATGATCCCGCCGACGCCATGCACCGGGAAGACATCGAGGGAATCGTCGATCGCCAGGCGGCGCTTCAGGTACTGGGTGGCCCAGAAGCACACCGTGCCCGCCAGCAGCCCGATCACGAGGGCGCCACCCGGCCCCACGTAGCCGGAGGCCGGCGTAATGGTGCCGAGCCCCGCGACCATGCCGGTGACGATGCCCAGCACGCTGGGCTTGCCAAATCGCACCCACTCCTGGGCCATCCAGGCGACGCAGCCGGCGGCGGCAGCCGTGTGCGTCACGAGCATGGCCATCCCCGCGGAGCCGTTCGCGGCCAGGGCGCTGCCCGCATTGAAGCCGAACCAGCCGACCCAGAGCATGCCGGCGCCCGTCACGGTGGCCGGCAGGTTGTGGGGCGTCATCGCCTGGCTGGGAAAGCCCCGGCGATTGCCGATCACGAGGGCCGCCACGAGCGCCGCGACGCCCGCATTGATGTGGACCACCGAGCCGCCGGCGAAGTCGAGGAACTGCATCCGGGCCAGCCAGCCGCCGCCCCACACCCAGTGGGCGACGGGCAGGTAGACCAGGAGCAGCCACAGGGTGGAGAACAGCAGCATGGCGGCAAACCGCATGCGTTCCGCGAAGGCGCCCACGACCAGCGCGGGCGTGATGATGGCGAAGGTCAGCTGGAACATCGCAAACACGGTCTCGGGGATCGTGCCCGAGACGCTGTCCACCGTGACGCCCCGGAGCAGGGCCTTCTGCAGGCCGCCGATCCAGGCCTGGGCCGGGCCACCGTCGCCGAAGGCCAGGCTGTAGCCGACGAGCACCCAGACGATGGAGGTCACCGCCGCGATCGCGAAGCACTGCATGAGCACCGAGAGCACGTTGCGGCTGCGGACGAGGCCGCCATAGAACAGGGCAAGACCCGGCAGGGTCATGAACAGGACGAGCGCGGTTGCGCCGAGCAGCCACGCGGTGTCACCACTGTCTATTGGGGACATGCCTCAATTCCCTTCCATCAGGAGCCCGGGCACTTTAGCGCGGGAATTGAGGCATGTCCCCGGTCGCGGCTGACGCCGCTCCTACAGGGCGTTGTCGCCCGTCTCTCCGGTGCGGATCCGCAGTGACTGGTGCAGGTCGGTGACGAAGATCTTGCCATCACCCACCTTGCCCGTGCGCGCCGCGGCCGTAATGGCCTCGATCACACGCTCCACCAGGTCGTCGGCTACGGCGACTTCCACCTTGGACTTGGGGAGAAAATCCACCACGTACTCCGCGCCCCGGTACAGCTCCGTGTGGCCGCGCTGGCGCCCGAAGCCCTTCACCTCGGTGACCGTCATGCCGTTGACCCCCACCTCGGACAGGGCGTTGCGCACGTCGTCGAGCCGGAACGGTTTGATGATGGCGGTAATCAGCTTCATGGACATTCCCTGCAGGGTTGGCGTCGGGGGCGATTCTAGCGCTGATGGACCCAGCGCAGGAGGGCGTTCTGGGCATCGAGGCCGCCGCCCCAGGTTGCCTTGGGCCCGTTCACGATCATGACCACCGCGTAGTCGGCGCCGGACTCGCTGTGCACGAAGCCGGCAATGGAGGTCACCCCGTTGAGCGTGCCGGTCTTCAGGTGCATGTCGCCGGCCACCGGGTCCCGCAGGAAGCGCTTCCGGGTCGTCCCGTCGAGGCCGGCAATGGACATGGACGCCTGGAACTCCGGCTGGAACGGGCTGGCATGGGCGGCCAGCAGGAGCTTGCCCAGGCTGGCTGCCGAGATCCGGGTGTCGCGGGCCAGCCCGGCGCCATTGCCCAGCTGGAGTTCGGGAAAGCGCAGACCCCGGGCGGCCAGCGCGGCCAGCGCGGCCTGCTCGCCCTTTGCCAGGGTCCCGGGCGGCCCGAGTTTCTCGGTCCCGAGCGTCAGGAAGATCTGCCGGGTCATCACGTTGTTGCTGAACTTGTTGACCGACCGGATGACCTCGGCCAGCGGCGGGGACTGGAACGTGACGAATGCCTTCTTGCCGGCGGGCACCTGGCCCTGGCGGACGCCGCCGGTAATCCGGCCACCCTGCTCCTCCCAGAGGCCCCTGAATGCGCCGTATGCAAAGGCCGGCCCATCCAGGATGGAGCGGAGCAGCTGGTATTCCGCGCACTGGCCGGCCAGCGCACCGGAGAACGTCACGCGCGGCCGGGACGGGGTATTGCCCACCACCATGCTGATGCCGCTCTTCGCCGAACTGCAGCCGCCATTGAACAGCCGCATCTCGTTGCGGATCTCCAGGTTGGCGAGCACCGGATCGGCGAGGATCTCGACGCGGCCGCGGGCGGCGTCCGGCCGGAAGGTGAAGTTCACGGCCTGGTAGTTCACCAGCAGCGCGTCGGGCAGGGCGTTGTACGCGCGATAGGTCTGGCCGTCGAAGGCACCGGGATCCAGTTCTTCCCGGGCGAACCAGCTGTTGTCGATGACCAGGTCGCCGTCGATGTCCCGAAGGCCCCGGCTACGCAGGTCGCGTTGCAGGAGCCACAGGCGCTCGGTGACCAGGTAGGGATCGCCATAGCCCTTGAGGAGGAGGTCGCCGGTGAGGGTCCCACCCCCCATCTTGCCGTCCACGTATGCTTCGGTGCGCCACTGGTAGGCGGGGCCCAGCGCTTCCAGTGCCGCAAAGGTGGTGACCAGCTTGATGACCGAGGCCGGGTTGCGCGGCACGTCCGGGTTGAAGACCAGGATCGGCTCGGCGGCTCCGACGCGCTGGACGAAGGCGCTGACCGACGCCTCCGGCAGCTGGCGCTGGACCAGTATCCGGTTCACGGTCGCCGGCAGCGACGTCTGGGGTTCTGCAAGCGCGGGCAGGCAGTGCGCCAGCAACAGGACGCAGGCCAGTATGCAGTGATTCCGTTCCCTGCAAGGCATGGCGGGGTGGGTTTCCCGGGTAGTGCCAGCGGAGCCCGTCTCCCCGGCGCGCGTGATTGTGCCGGATCGGCGCCCCGTCGTCAGCGCCTTCCGAGCATTTCCCAACCGGCGGCCGCGGCAGCCGCGCGCAAGCCCGGGTCCGGGCGCACAGCGACAGGATGGCCCGCGAAGCGCAGCAGCGGGAGGTCGTGAACGGAATCGGCGTAGGCGAACAGGTCGGTGGCGGGCACCCCAAGGTCGGCGCACAACTGCTTCACCAGCTCCAGCTTCGCGGCGCCGAGGGGGTGCCGCAGCGGCGGCTCGGCCAGGAAGCGGCCGGCACGGGCCGCGCAGAGCGTACCAATGGCCCGCGTAACCCCGAGTTCCCGGGCCAGGGCGTCGGCCAGGAACTGCGGGGTGCCGGACAGCAGGACCACCGTGTCACCCGCTGCCTGGTGCCGGCGGAGCCGGTCGACGCAGGGCGCGAACCACCAGCGCGGCACCGACCGCGCGACCCACCCGGACACCAGGGCCTCCACGCCGGCGCAGGGCAGGCCGGCGAGGTACGCCTTGTTCTTCTTCCAGGTGTGGCGGCCGTACGCGGCGGCGTGCGCGGCACCAAATCTGAGGAAGGCGCCGAGCTGCCCGGGCCTTAGCCAGCCGAGGCGGAGCAACAGCCAGAACAGTCGCTTCTCCGTGCCCGGCCCCGCCACCAGGGTGCCGTCGATGTCGAATACGGCGAGAGCCAAGTCGCGCAGTCAGCGCCCGGACGATTCCGGACGAAGGAGGCTGCCGAGAATGGCACGGCGCTCGCGATAGGAAAATTCGACGATGACGGGAAGCCCCCTCACGAGGCAGAGGACGACCGCAACGAGCACGAGCCCTTCCCCGATGGCGATGCCCGTTGCACCGTAGTCAGCCCACAGGACCGGCGCCACGACCGGCAGCGGCTGCAGGAGCAGCAACCAGCAGAACGCCGTGGCCTTGGCGACGGCGTACAGCGCGCGCATGAAGCGCCCCGCTACCAGCCAGTGGCCAAGCGGCGTCGCCATCAGCCCAAAGGGGCTGGCCCGGCGACTGGTGGCCTGGCTGGCGCGGATTGCGTCGACGATGGTCCCGCGCACGACGAACACGATGGGCACCCAGATGGGCACCAGCTCGAGGTGCGCCAGGACGATCCACATCGTCAGCTCGACGATGCGGTCGCCGGCGATGTCGAACATGGCGCCGAACTGGCTCGTCTCGTGGCGCTTGCGGGCCACGTAGCCGTCGAGCCCGTCCGTGACGAACACGAGGATCAGCAGGGGCACGTTGAGGAGCTGGAACAGGCTCGGTGGCTGGTAGGCGATGATCACCACCAGGATGAGCAGCAGGAGCCGGCTCAGGGTGATCAGGTTGGCCATCCCTAGAGTATACGAACGGCGAGGACCCGTCAGTCGCGGCTCCTGGCCTCCCGGCCCCCGGCGGGACGCCGGATCTCCAGCGTCTTCATGCGATCGGCGAGCGTGGACGGGCGCATGCCCAGCAGTTCGGCCGCCCCGCCCCTGCCGGCGATGCGCCAGCGGGCAGCCTCCAGGGCCGCCACGAGGTTGGCCCGCTGCTGGTCCCGCATCTGGGCCTCCGTCAGGAACGGCGCAGCCCCGCCCGTTGGCTGTCCACCGCGCTCCGGGGCCGGCTGCGGCGCGGAAACGGCCCCCTGCCCATCCTGCCGGCCGGGTGGCAGCCCGACGGGCAGCGAGAGGTCCAGGCGCAAGTGGTCCGCCGTCGAGAGGATCACGGCGCGCTCGATCACGTTCTTCAGTTCACGCACGTTGCCGGGCCAGGCGTAACCGCGCAGGGCATCCGCCTGGGCCTGGGTGAGCTGGGGACAGGGCCGGCCGAATTCCCTGCACACCTGCTCCAGGAAATGCACCGCGAGCTGCACCACGTCGTCGCCGCGGCGGCGCAGGGGCGGAACCTGCACCGGGAAGACGCTGAGGCGGTAGTACAGGTCCTCGCGGAACTCGCCGGCCTCCACCGCCTTCTCCAGGTCCTTGTTGGTCGCGGCGATCACGCGCACGTCGACCACGCGGGTACTGTCGTCCCCGACGCGCTCGAACTCCCGCTCCTGCAGCACCCGCAGGAGCTTGCCCTGCAGGGCGAGGGGGATCTCGCCGACCTCGTCCAGGAAGATGGTGCCGCCGTCGGCCAGCTGGAAGCGCCCGACCCGGTCCCGGTGGGCGCCGGTGAAGGCACCCCGCACGTGGCCGAAGAACTCGCTCTCGAAGAGCTCGTCGGGGATGGACGCGCAGTTGACCTTCACCAGGGGGCCGTTGGCCCGGTTGCTGCGCGTGTGGATCGCATGGGCCACCAGCTCCTTGCCGGTGCCCGTTTCGCCCACGATCAGCACATTGGCGGGCGTGTCGGCCACGGCCTCGATGCGGGCGAGCATGGCCTGCAGCGCCGGACTGCCGCCCACGATCCGGCCCAGGTTCATGGACACGCGAACCTCCTCGCGCAGGTAGTCGCGCTCCCGCTCGAGCTCCTCCTTGAGCCGGGCGATCTCGCCATAGGCCTCCTTCAGGCGGGCCTCCGCGCGATTGCGCTCCGTGACGTCCTTGCTGGCCACCAGGGTGCGGACCGCTGCCTGCCGGGCGTCCCGCTCCGTGTGGGAGGACAGCAGCACGTCCCGGACCTCGCCGCCCTTGGTCACCATCTGCCGGGGGACGTTGCGGAAATCCCCCTCGCTGATGACCTCGCGGAGCCGGCCCACGAGCGGCTGGCGGGAGGCGTCGGTCATGAATTCCAGGATGGACCGGCCCAGCACCTCCTCCCGGGTATAACCGAGCCTCTCGAGCCAGTGATCACTGACGTCGGTCAGGCGGCCCTCGGGGTCGATCGTGTGGAGCATGGCGGGGGTGGCGTGGTAGAGACCGCGATACCGGCGTTCCAGGCGGGCGCTGTCGGAGAGCTCCGCGAACACGGACAGCGAGTGGAGGAACAGGCCGCCATCGTCGTACTCGGCGGTGCTGGTGACCAGCAGTTCGAGAACGGACCCGTCCGTCGCCCGGAACTCCACCGGGACGTTGTCGAGCCGTCCGGTACGCCGGAAGCAGGGACGAAGCTCCTCGCGAATGCGCCGCGCGCTGGCCTCGGTGGCGATGTCCTCGGGACGGGCGCCCCGCAGCGCCTCCCGGGTGTAGCCCGTGCGTCGGACCCAGGCGTCGCTCACGTCGATGAAGCACCCTTCCTGGTCCAGCAGGGTTGCCATGACGGGTATGCGGCGGAACAACGCGAGGTAGGAATCGTCAGGACTCATGCGGTAAAGGTACACGGCTTTCCGTGTTCCCGCTTTACGGTTTTCCGTAAGACACGGTTTTCCGTGACTCTTGGTCGTGCTAAGTCACTGATTTTTGGGTTGGCGACACCTGGCATGACTCCTGCAATGGTGTTCCCATCAAGTGCTTTGCCGGGTTCCACGCCCCCGTTCCTTTCCCCCTGGTGGTGCCCGGTGTCCGACTCCCCCCGGACAGCCTTGTAGCGACACGGCTCCGACCCCCCTCCGAGCCCTGTCCTGTGGAGCCCGAGGCTGGCGCGTTCCGTGCCAGCCTCGGGCTCCTTTCTTTATTCCCGGGCTTGAATATGCCGCCCGCCGCACCCAGATCTGGCATCCGGGTCGCCCTTCCCTGCGGCTCCACGGAGCACGTCCCATGTCCGATCGCGTCCAAGCCACCAGCCTGGCAGCCTTCCAGCAGGATGTGATTGAGGCATCCCGGCAGCTGCCGGTGATCGTCGATTTCTGGGCCAGCTGGTGCGGCCCCTGCCGGACGCTCGCGCCGATCCTCGAGAACGTGGCAGCCGCCTTCGCGGGCCGGGCCAGGGTGGTCAAGGTGGACACCGATGCCGAGCAGCAGCTGGCGAGCCGGTTCCAGATCCGCAGCATCCCGACGGTGCTGCTGTTCCGGGATGGCAAGGTCGCCACCCAGTTCGTCGGCGTCCAGCCCGAACACGCCATCCGCGACTGGCTGACGCCCTTCCTGCCGGCGGCGGAGAGCCCGGCTGCAGATTCGCCCGAGGCACTGGCCGAGCAGGCGCTGGCGACGGGGGATGCCGCCGCAGCCCGCAGGCACCTGGAAGCCCTGCCGGCCGAGCGCGCCGACTCGGAGCAGGTTCGCGCCCTGCGGGCCCGCCTGGCCTTCGCCGACGAGCTGGCGGCCGTGGAGTCGGGCAAGGCCGATCTGGACGCGCTGTATGCCGAGGGGCTCCGGGCAGCGGTGGCGGGCGCCTACCCGCGGGCCGCCGAGGCCTTCCTGACCCTGACCGTGCGCAGCCGGGCCTACCGCGAGGACGCGGGCCGGCTCGCGCTGCTACGGCTGTTCGAGGTCGTCGGCGCCGGCGACGCGCTGGCCCAGGACTACCGGCGCCGGCTGGCCCAGGCCCTCCACTAGCGAGCCCCGCCGAACCAGCGCGCCTTGAGGCGCGAGTAGTGGCTGCGCAGCTGCTCGCGGCCTTCTGGCGTCACGCTGCGCCGGACCTTGTCCAGCCAGAGCTTCGCCCAGGTGAACTCGATGGCGAGGATGGCGAGCCCCAGCAGGACGATCGCCACGCCGGGACCCGGCGTCACCAGCATGATGATTCCGCCGAGCAGTATCGTGCCGCCGATCACCGCGACGACGATGCGCCGGGCCACCTTGTAGCCGATCGCGCCGACCCGCCGGATCACCGGGCCAGGTGCTCCTTCAGGAAGGCCGTGGTGAGGCGCCAGGCATCTTCGGCGGCACGGGGCTCGTACATGGTGCCCGACGGGTTCGCGAAACCGTGGTCCGCGCCGTCGTACATATGGATGTCCACGTCCTTGCCGAGCCGCTTCATGGTGGCTTCGAAGGCCGTTACCGTGGGCGCGGGGACCACCCGGTCCTTCGACGCAAACAGGCCCAGGATGGGCATCTGCAGGCGGGCAAGTTCCGCGTCGTCGGCCTTGACGGTGCCGTAGTAGATCACCGTCGCGTCCACCTGGTCGGGCAGGAGCAGGGCGGCGCGCAGTGACCAGCGGCCGCCGAGGCACCAGCCGATGGTGCCGATGCGCGGGGCCTTCTCGACCTGGTCCAGCCAGGCATAGGCCGCGCGCAGGTTCTCGTCGGCAGGCCCCGGGTTGGCGGTCAGCTGCTGGCTCAGCTTCATGGCCTCCGGCGGCTGCGTGGCCACCTTCCCGCCGAACAGGTCCACCGCGAGCACCACGTAACCCTCGGCCGCGAGCCGGGCCGCCTCGTCCCGCACGTTGTCGTTCAGGCCCCACCACTCGTGGATCACGATCAGGCCCGGCAGCCGCCCGCGGGCCTTCTTCGGTCGCACCAGGTAGCCCTCGACGGCCATGCCATCCACCTTGCCGTAGCTGATGGTCTTGCCGATCACCTCCGCCACGGGCGCGGTCGTGGCCGCGGGTGTCGGCACCGGCGTGTCATGGGCGTGGGCCTCGGCGGTGCGGTCCAGCGTCTCCCGGTCGGAGGCGGTGAGGGCTGCATCCGGCTGGGCCGAACACCCGGCCAGCAGAATGAGGAGGAACAGATATCGGAGCATCATTCGCGTCTCCTTGGTGTTTAGGAGCGCCTTCAGGCGGGAAAAATGGGGACAGATTTATTTTCCCGGGACTC
>JAEUQA010000026.1 GCA_016789845.1 Chromatiales bacterium | reverse complement strand
ACCCCCGGGATCTCAGCTTCACGCAGGATGCGGACGATCTGTTCTTCGGTAAACCGCTTCTTCATCGGTGAGTTCTCCTCGGTTCAAACTACCATGGGAACTCACGGTCGGATTGGCTACAAATTTGAATCTCAGGTCAGGGGATATGCAGTTTGACGTAATCATCGGGAACCCGCCGTATCAGATGACCGGTGGTGGCGGCGGCACGAATGACTCGCCGATCTACCATTTGTTCGTTCGACAAGCCATGCGCTTGGAGCCGCGGTTCCTGAGCATGGTTATTCCGTCGCGGTGGATGGCTGGTGGGCGGGGGCTCAGCGAGTTCCGTACAGAGGTCCTTGGTGATCGGCGCCTCCGGACCTTAGTTGACTATGAGAATGCGAAGGACGTGTTTCCCACTGTAGGAATCGGTGGTGGGGCCTGTTACTTCCTCTGGGATCGAGACAATCCGGGGCGGTGTGAGTGCGTTTATCACCGCAATGGAGTGATCATCGGGCCTCATCCGCGCGCTCTGGATGAGTTTGATGTCTTCGTGCGCGATAAGCGGGCGGTAGACATCCTGCACAAGGTGTTGGCGGCTGGTGAGCGGTCACTCGAGGAGCTTGTCAGTGGCGATACCCCGTTCGGATTGGCGACGAACTTCACGGATTACACTCGGGACGTGGAGCCGAACCGTACGCAGGTCCGTCTCTATGCCAACGTCGGTACCAAGAGAGTTCGAGGAGCGGTAGCCCGTAATGCCGTCAATAAGAACGTTCACCTGATTGACGTCTGGAAGGTATATCTACCTGTGGCGGGCTCAGGCCGAGAGCGGGAGAGGAGCGGTGTCGACCTGGTGCTTGGCCCGCCAATAGTTGGCGAGCCGGGATCCGTCTGTACACAGACCTACCTCGTTGCCGGTCCCTTCACGTCCAAGGTGAAAGCGAAGAGTGTCGAGTCATACCTGAAAACGCGATTAGCGCGGTTCCTAGTTTCCCTTCGAAAGCCCGCCCAACACGTATTCCGCAGCATGTACCGTTGGGTTCCCGTGCAACCGTGGGACAGAACATGGACTGATGCCGATCTCCACAAGAAGTACCGCATTACCAAAGACGAGATCAAGTTCATTGAAGGTATGATCCGCCCATTTGGCGATGGTGATGAGTAAGAGTATCGATGACATCCTGGCGTCAAAACCGGACGCCAGGCCTCGTATCTATGCCTACTCCATCGCTGACGAGGCGCATAGAGCAATCCTTAAGGTGGGCCAAACGACGCGCGACGTGAGAGTGCGCGTCGCGGAGCAGCTGAGGACCGCGGGGATCAGGAACTTCAAGATTGAGCTTGAACAACCAGCTGAGCGCGAGGACGGTAGCATCTTCAGCGATCACCATGTGCGCGCGGCTCTCGTCAGGAAGGGCTTCGAGAACACCGAGCTGGAGTGGGTGCGCTGCTCGGTGAAGGATCTGAAGACCGTACTGGCGGAGATTCGTTCGGGCCAGAGGTTCACCGGCACCCACCACGAGACGTTCCCGATGCGTGCCGAGCAGGCCGAGGCGGTCCGGGTGACGCACGCCTACTTCCACTCGCGCTGGGCGGAGGACATGCACGCAGTTCCGCGCGTTCTGTGGAACGCGAAGATGCGCTTCGGCAAGACGTTCGCTGCGTATCAGCTCGCCAGGAAACTGGGCGCCAAGCGGGTGCTCGTGGTCACGTTTAAGCCCGCCGTCGAGGATGCGTGGCAGGCTGACCTGGAGAACCACGTTGATTTCGACGGCTGGCAGTACCTGTCGAAGGCCTCCGGCGGCGACCCCACCCAGATCGAGCGCCGCAAGCCGGTCGTGTATTTCGGGTCCTTTCAGGATCTGCTTGGCCGGGATGCGACGGGGAATATCAAGGCCAGGAACGAGTGGCTGCACGAGGTCAGGTGGGACCTCGTGGTCTTTGACGAGTACCACTTCGGGGCCTGGCGCGACACGGCGAAGGAGCTGTTCGAGGGCGAGGAAGATGCCGTTGCCAGGGAGGAGGTCAAGCGCCAGTACACCCCGGGCCTGGCCGAGGTGAACGAGGACCTTTCCTTGCTTTCCGAGAAGGAGGCCGAGTTCCTCCCCATAACCACCAAGGCGTACCTGTATCTGTCTGGCACTCCATTCAAGGCCCTGGCCACGGGCGAATTCATCGAGGAACAGATCTTCAATTGGACCTATACCGACGAGCAGCGCGCGAAAGAGGTTTTCGCTACCGGCAACCCCGGCCAGTGGAACCCGTACGGTGCGCTGCCGCAGATGCGCCTGCTCACCTACCAGATGCCGGATGAGCTGGTGGCCATTGCCAGCGCCGGGGAGTTCGACGAGTTCGACCTCAATGCCTTTTTCGAGGCCAGGGGTACGGGCAAGAAGGCGGCGTTCAGGCACAAAGGGGATGTGCAGAAGTGGCTGGACATCATTCGCGGCTCCTACGCGCCAAGGGCCGTTGAACACCTCAGGACCGGCACGCGCCCGCCATTCCCCTATTCCGACGTGCGCCTGCTGCCCTACTTGCAGCACTCATTCTGGTTCCTGCCCGACGTCGCTGCGTGCCACGCCATGGCGAACCTGCTGGCCGAGAAGCACAACACGTTCTGGCACGACTACCAGGCCGTGGTTGCCGCCGGAACGTCGGCGGGCATCGGGCTCGAGGCGCTGCCGCCCGTGCGCAAGGCCATCGGCAGTGGCTTCGACACCAAGACCATCACGCTCTCGTGCGGCAAGCTCACCACCGGTGTCACCGTTCCCCAGTGGTCGTCGATCCTGATGCTGCGCAACCTGAAGTCGCCCGAGACCTACTTCCAGGCCGCGTTCCGGGTGCAGTCGCCCTGGTCCATCAAGAACCCCAACGGCGACAACCCGAACGAGGAGGAGGTCCTGAAGCCGGCCTGCTTCGTGTTCGACTTCGCCCCCACGCGGGCCCTGCGCCAGCTTTCCGAGTACGGCATCGGCCTGTCACCCAGCGAGCCAAACCCGGAGAACGCCGTCAGGGACCTGGTGTCATTCCTGCCGGTGCTGGCCTACGACGGCGCGAACATGACGCAGGTGGATGCCGCCGGCATTCTCGACATTGCGATGGCAGGCACCTCGGCAACGCTTCTGGCAAGGAAATGGGAGAGCGCGCTGCTGGTGAACGTGGACAACGACACCCTGCGCCGCATCATGGACAGCCCGGAGGCGATGGCCGCCGTGGAGCGCATCGAGGGCTGGCGCGCGCTGGGCTCCAATATCATTGAAACGATCATCAACAAGAGCGAGAAGGTCAAGGAACTCAAGAACAAAGCCAAGTCCAAGGACTTGACCGCCAGGCAGAAGGAGCAGCTCACCGACGCGGAGAAGGAGTACAAGTCAAAGCGGAAGCTCGTGCAGGAGAAGCTGATCAAGTTCGCGACGCGCATCCCGGCGTTCATGTATCTGACCGACTTCCGCGAGAACACGCTGCAGGATGTGATCACCAAGCTGGAGCCGGACCTCTTCCTGGCCGTCACGGGACTGACGGTGAAGGACTTCCATCTCCTCGTTCGGCTCAAGGTGTTCAACACGGAGCAGATGAACCAGGCCGTGTTCGCGTTCAGGCGTTACGAGGATGCCTCGTTGCGCTATACGGGCATTGAGAGCCACCAGGGGCTCACACACTATGGCTTGTATGACACGGTGGTAGCGAGGGAGTAACTAGGGAGTCGTAGCGCCGCGATGGCTCCACTGGTACTTGACAGATTTCTGAAGTGCATCCTCCGTAAGCACGGCTACCTGCCGGACAAGGCGGAGAGGACGACGCAGACGGTGCTGGAGCAGGCGGAGGTGCTGTCGGAGGGCTGGGCGGAGGCTGAAGTCCGTAAGGGCTTGCCAGCCTGACGCCGCAATTCGCAGCGCCAAGTTCGGGAGCTCGTCACGTCCACTCCATCTATCATTGTGAAAACTATTGACTTTGGAGTCAGTCAAAGATGTCGTTCCTAGTTGTCGGCTTTGCTGCCATCGTGCTGTTCTACTTTATTGCAACCTGGCGCCGCGGAGCGCAGATGTTCGACGTTGCCAACAGCATCATTCTCGCGGCCATTACATATGAATCCTTCAGTCCGGAGCAGCGTAGGAACGCAGATGCAATACTGTCGAAGACCTTGGCTGCGAATCCGGGCCTTGCCTACTCGCTCGAGGAGCTTTGGCGGCCGGAGCGTGAAGCCACAAGGTGGCGCTGGTACAGCATCGCGTTTGCCTTCAATGAAATTTGGCCGACCAGTGATGAGCCATTGAGCTGGGCTCCTCCGACAAACGTATTCCATGAAATCCGCAACGTGCGAAAGGGGCTCCCGGATTTCGAAGATAAGCTCGCCCGTAGGGACCCGTATTCGACGCATTTAGCGAGACTTCGTCGCAAATAGCCCTGTTGCCGAAACTCTGATCTAGTCCGTCCGCTGGGCCTGCTGGAGCAGGCGCTGCGCAAGTACTAGAGTCGGGCCACCGTCCGCGCCAACGTCAGCATCGACTGGACCGTGCGGGAGAACGTCCGGGCCCAGCTCCGGGTGCTGGTGAAGCGCATCCTCCGCAAGCACGGCTACCCGCCCGACAAGGCGGAGAAGGCCACGCAGACGGTGCTGGAGCAGGCGGAGGTGCTGTCGGAGGGCTGGGCGGCTGTCTGAGGTTCAACTCTCGCCCGGACTCCGGGATTGTGGAAGAATCGGGCTAGGGCGGGATACCCGATGCAGCCATTCATAGAGAGAAAGCGATCTGAAGTTGAGGCGGTGTGCCGTCGTCGGGCGGTACGGCGCCTGGAGTTGTTCGGCTCGGCCGTTCGGGATGACTTCGACCCCGTGGCGAGCGATCTGGATTTCCTGGTGGAGTTCGACGCGGCTTCGACTTTGCCGGCGCTGGAGCAGTATTTCGGGCTGAAGGAGGAGCTTGAGGCATTGTTCGGCCGACCGGTGGACCTGATCATGCCCCGCGCCGTCCGGAATCCCTACGTTCAGGCCGAGATAGAACGCGACCGTCGGCTGCTCTATGCGGCGTGAACCGGCGGCCTTCCTGTGGGATATCCGGGAGGCGGCGAGCCGAATCCAGGAGTTCGTGGCTGGTCTGACCTACGAGGCCTTTTCGTCGGACGCGCTGGTCAGGTCGGCGGTCGAGCGACAGTTCGAAATCATCGGTGAGGCGCTGAACCAGCTTTCAAAGGTGGCGCCAGGGATTGCCGGCGAGATTCCCGAGGCGCCCCGGATCATTGCGTTCCGCAACATCCTGATTCATGGGTACGCGGTACTCGATCAGCAGATCGTGTGGCGGGTGATTCACGATCACCTGCCGCCTCTCCTGGCTGCCGTTGATGGGCAGTTGAAGTCCTCGCCCCAGTCTTAGGCGTAGTGGCGCGAACTACTCGCTAGATCGTCCAACAGGCTGTTGGACAATTGACTGAGCTGGGTCAGCGGGCTGAGCAGGCCACGGCCTCGCTCACGCCGGCCGTCTCTCGTGCCACGCCGTCCGTTGCTGGTACGCGTGGGCCAGCGCCAGCACCCTCGCATCCCCGAAGGCCGGGCCGCTGATCTGCAGCCCGATCGGCAAACCCGACTTGGCGAAGCCGCAGCACACCGAGATCGTCGGCAGGCCGTAGATGTTGAACGGCGTGGTGTTGCGCGCCGACAACGGCGGTCCACGCCGGGCCGGCGCCGCGCCCGCGTCAATGCGGGAAGGCAGGTCCGGCGTGGTCGGCGTCACCAGCACGTCCACGTCGTCGAAGACCTGGCGTATCGCGTGGCGTGACAGGGCCAGCTGCCGGCGCGCCTCCGCGTAGCTGGCGGCGCTGATGCGCGCTCCCGTCTCCACCAGCGCGCGGATGTTCGGCGAGAAGCCGTCCGGCGAGGCGGCGAGCGCCGGCGCCAGGTAGGCGCCCGCCTCGACGAAGAGCAGCGACAGGTTCGGCACGGCTGGCAGCGTCACGTCCCGGGTGCCGGCCGTCAGGTTGCGTAACAGTTCGATGGCAGCCGTCACGGCGCTCGCGATCTCCGGGTCCAGATCTTCGAAGTACATCTCCCGGGGCAGCCCGATGCGCAGGCGCCGGGTGCTCTGGTCGAGGGCCCGCGCGTAATCCACGGGCGACGACTCCACGCTGGCCGGGTCCAGCGGGTCGAAGCCCGCGATCGCCTGCAGGAGCAGGGCGGCGTCCTCCGCGGTCCTCGCCATCGGGCCCACGTGGTCCAGGGACCAGGACAGCGGGATCACGCCGCGGGCGCTGACCAGGCCGCAGGTGGGCTTCAGGCCGGTGATGCCGCACCAGGCGGCGGGCTGGCGGATGGAGCCGCCCGTGTCCGTGCCGAGGGCGCCGTAGCAGAGGCCAGCGGCCACCGCGGCGGCAGGCCCCCCCGACGAGCCGCCCGCCACGTGGGCCTCGCTCCAGGGATTCTTCACCGCGCCGAACCAGCCGCTGGTGGACGTCACCCCGTAGGCGCACTCGTCCATGTTGAGCTTGCCGAGCAGGATCGCGCCCGACTCCCGCAGGCGCCGGACCACCTCGGCGTCGGCGGCGGGAATCCGTTCCGCGAAGCCCCCGGCGGCCGCCGTGGTCCGGATGCCGGCCGTGTCGATGTTGTCCTTGAGGGCGACGGGAATGCCGTGGAGGGGCCCGCGGCGGCGCCCGCCGGCGAGTTCCCGTTCCCGCTCGCGGGCATCGGCCAGCGCCTGCTCCGGGAGCACCGTGATGAACGCATTCAGCCGCGGCTGGAGCGCCGTGATGCGATCCAGGCAGGCGCGGGTGAGGTCCACGGGTGACAGGGCCTTGCGCCCCAGGGCCGTGGACGCCTGCCGGAGCGTGAGTCCGGTCACGTCCGTCGTTGCGGACGACACGCGGGGGCCTGCCATGATTGCCGCCGTGGCCAGGCCCGTCTGCACGAATTCCCGTCGATTGATCATGGCAGCTCGCTGCGGTATCGGCGGTTCATCCCTATTGCCTTGTCTTTCACGCGGCCCCTACACTCTAGACGTTATTCATACACCGGAGTTCGTCATGAGCGCAGTTCGACTGTTGACGGCGGGCGCCATCCTGTCCGCCGCCCTGGTTTCAGCACCGGCATTCGCCGGCGCCGACAGCGGCTTCTACATCGGTGGCGGCGTCGGCCAGGCGTCGGTCGGGGACATCGATGGCGGCGAAGGCATCGGCTCCATTGATTTCGACGGCGACGACACCGGGTACAAGGCCATCGTCGGCTACAACTTCGGCATCATCCCCCTGATCGACCTGGGTATCGAGGCCGCGTACGTGGACTTCGGGGAGCCCGACGATGGCGGCGTCAAGGTGGACGCGAGCGCCATTGCGGCCTTCGGCCTCGTGGGCGTCAACCTGGGCCCGGTCGGGATCTTCGCCAAGGCGGGCATGTTCAGCTGGGATGCGGACGCCACCGACGGCATCGACTCCTACAGCGACGACGGCACGGATCCGGCCTACGGCGCCGGGGTTCGCTTCCAGATCGCGTCCTTCCAGATCCGGGCGGAGTACGAGTACTTCGACGCGGATCCGGCCAGCCTGGACCTGATCTCGGCCAGCCTGCTCTACACGTTCTGACGCGGACTGGTTGAACGGAGGCCCGGCGCCTAGGGTTGCCGGGCCTCTTTCCGTTTCATGGCCAGGTACTCGTCCCGGTCGAGCTCGTGCAGTTGCACGGCGTAGCGCTCGACGCCCGCGTACCACCCCGCCAGCCGCTGTTCGAGCTGCTCCGCGGGCGGCGCCGACAGCGCCGCCAGGTAGGCCTCGATGGCCAGGTAATAGCGCATGGTGTTGCGTTCGACGACGCCACGGGTGCCGCCCCCGTAGACGGGCTGGCCGTCCGGCTTCCGGCCGACGATGGTAAAGCCCACCTTGCTGCTCCCGATCGTGGCCAGGTACACCTGCATGGCCATGCGGGCCGCCGTGCCGTAGGCGTAGCTGTAGGACAGGTGCATGAAGCTGCGCCGGTCGTCGAGGGCCACGACCTCGAGATCGATGCGGTAACGGCTGGTCCCCATCGGGCCCTCGTCGGCATGCAGTGTCGCATGCAGGTAGTCCGGCGTGGCCGATGCCACCTGGAAGCGGAACTCCAGGGGGTACGTATCGGCCTGGGGCCGGTCGTACTTGCGGCCGATGGTCAGGCGGAGCGCATCGGCTGCCGGCGGCGTGGATGCGCTACAGCTCTTGACGTTCTGGTGCAGGATCAGGATGTCGCACCAGTGCCTCACGTCCTGCAGCGCCGGGCCGGCGACCGCGAAGGGATGGTCGACTACCGCATAGACGTCGCTCTGCAACGTGCCGGATTGGTCGCTGGATTCCAGGTGGAGGGGCTCGCCGAACTGGCTGCTGGCCAGCCGTGGGCTGAGCTCCGTGTAGCGGGCTCTCAGGGCCGCCCCGTCCTGGGCTCCCGCGGGGCTGGTGACCGCGAGGATCCAGATCAGGGCGAGGGCGATGCGCGTGGCGTTCAGGGTGACCATCCAGTCCTGACGGTTGGCAGGAATGATGATGGTAATGCGGGTGATCCTCGGTGCGGTGCCGCACTCAGGGCACTGGCGTGTCCGCCACCCCGGCCGCCACCACCTCGTGATGCAGCTGCCGTTCCCGCCAGATCAGGTACAGGCCGCAGGCGACGACGAGGGCCGCGCCCAGCCAGATGCGGCTGCCGGGCCAGGTGCTCCAGAAGACCCAGTCGATGGCGACTGCCCACAGCATGGCCGTGTACTCGAAGGGCGCAATGACCGAGGCGGGCGCGTGGCGGAACGCCTCCGTGATGAAGTGCTGGCCGAGCGCGCCGAACACGCCCAGCAGTGCGAGCCACGGCCAGTGATCGCCGCGGATGGGCACCCAGCCGGGGAGCGCGAGCACGCCAGCGAAGAGCGTCAGCAGCACCAGGAACCAGAACACCAGCGATACCGTGCTCTCGGTCTTCGTCATCACGCGCACCGATACCGATGCAAGCGCGTAGGCCACGGCGGCCGCCAGCGCACCGATCGCACCGTAGATGTTCAGCGTCGACCCGCCGGGCTGGAGCATCCAGAGGACGCCGGACAGGCCGACGCCGATGGCCACCCAGCGCCGCCAGTCCACGTGCTCCTTGAGCAGGGGGACGGCCACCGCGGTGACGATCAGTGGCGCGATGAAGAAGATGGCGTAGGCATCCGCCAGCGAGAGGACGCTGACGGCGGTCACGAAGCCCCAGAGCATGATCAGCGCGAGTACGCCGCGCACCAGGTGCAGCTCCCAGCGAACCACCCGGAGCTCGCGCCAGCGGCGGGTCACTGCCACGGAGGCGAGGACGAAGGGGAGGGACGACGCACCGCGCAGGGCGCCCACCTGCAGGGCAGGGTAGGTCGTTGAGAGTACCTTCAGCACCGCGTCCATGCCGGCGAAGCAGGCGACTGCCACCAGCATGAAGCCGATGCCCCGGGTGGATTTCAGAGGCACCGGGTTTGGCATCTGGGCATTT
>JAEUQA010000016.1 GCA_016789845.1 Chromatiales bacterium | reverse complement strand
ATGGTGATGCCGGGAGACAACGTCAAGATGACGGTGACGCTGATCAACCCGATCGCCATGGAAGAGGGCCTGCGCTTCGCCATCCGCGAGGGCGGCAAGACCGTGGGCGCCGGCGTGGTGGCCAAGATCATCAAGTAGGACGGTAGGAGCGGCTTCAGCCGCGATACGAACTTTCTCAAGTAATTTAAGGACATAGAGATGGCCAAGAGTCAAAACATCCGCATTCGCCTGAAGGCCTTCGATCATCGCCTGATCGACAACTCGGCCAAGGAGATCGTGGATACCGCCAAGCGCACCGGCGCCCAGGTCCGGGGCCCGGTGCCCCTGCCCAGCAAGATCGAGCGCTTTACCGTCCTGACCTCGCCCCACGTGGACAAGGATGCCCGGGACCAGTACGAGATCCGGACCCATAAGCGCTTGATGGATATCGTGGAACCCACCGACAAGACCGTGGATGCCCTGATGAAGCTGGAACTGCCGGCCGGCGTGGACGTCCAGATCAAGCTCAATTAGGCAAATTGAACTCGGCCGCGAGGCTGTTATACTACGCGGCTCCGCATAGCGTCCTGCACGCCCCTTGCACGGCATCTTGCACTGCATTGGGCGCCTTAACGGGCCTGGGGCAGCGACGCAGAGCGCAAAGAAAGCGAACCCGCCGTAGGGCCTGCCGGCCGAGTTGACGATCCGGCCAGTCGGACGGCCCTTCGAAAGAACTTCGAACGGAAAAGGGGTTCGGGGGTCTCCGACGGAATCAGGCTTCCCCAGTGTCTGGGGCTAGCCGTGTCCGCGCAGGATTCATAAGCAGCAGCAGGTGCGCATTGGGTTGCGCGGCTTGTGGCAAGCAGGAATACCGACCAGGAAGCAGGCATGGCTATCGGGCTAGTAGGACGAAAGCGCGGCATGACGCGGGTCTTCACGGAAGACGGCGCGTCGGTGCCCGTAACGGTCATCGAGGCGTTCCCGAACCGGGTCACCCGGGTGAAGAGCGCTGATTCAGACGGCTATTCCGCGGTGCAGGTCACCACGGGCAGCGTCAAGGCCTCCCGCATTAACAAGCCCCTGGCCGGCCAGTACGCCAAGGTTGGCGCCGAGCCGGGCGAGGGTCTCTGGGAGTTCCGCGTGAATGCCGAGGAGGCGGTTGCCCATCCGGCCGGTTCCGAGATCACGGTCGAGGCCTTCACCGCTGGCCAGTTGGTCGATGTTCGCGGCACGACCATCGGCAAGGGCTACGCCGGCACCATCAAGCGGCACAACTTCCAGAGCCAGGACGCAACCCACGGTAACTCGGTGTCCCACCGGGCTCCGGGCTCCATCGGTCAGCGCCAGACGCCGGGCCGCGTGTTCAAGGGCAAGCGGATGTCGGGCCACATGGGCAACGTCGCCCGAAGCATTGCGAACCTGGCTGTCGTGCGGGTCGACAAGGACCGCAACCTGCTGCTCATCCAGGGTGCCGTGCCGGGGCACGCGGGCTCCCATGTCGTCATCAAGCCTGCGGCGAAGGTTCGCAGAAAGAGGAAGGGCTGAGGCTCCCATGAAGCTTGCAATCCAGGGTGGCGGCAGCCTCGAGGTGTCCGATGACGCCTTCGGCGCCAAGTTCAACGAGGCCCTGATTCACCAGGTCGTCACCGCCTACATGGCGGGTGGTCGCGCCGGTACCAAGGCCCAGAAGACCCGCGCCGAAGTGCGTGGCGGCGGCCGGAAGCCTTTCAAGCAGAAGGGCAGCGGCCGCGCCCGTGCCGGCACGACCCGCGGCCCGATCTGGGTCGGCGGTGGCCGCGCGTTCGCTGCGAGGCCCCGGGACTACACGCAGAAGGTCAATCGCAAGATGTACCAGGCGGCGATGCGGTCCGTGCTGTCCGAGCTCGTCCGCCAGGATCGCCTGGTCGTCGTTGATGCCATCGAGATGGCAAAGCCGAAGACCAAGGATCTCGTGAAGTATCTCCAGGGTTTCAATCTCGACCAGGTGCTGATCCTGGTGGAGGAAGGGCAGGACAACCTGCGTCTTTCCGCGCGCAACCTGCCATCCGTGGAAGTCCTGGATGTGCGAGAGCTGAATCCCGTGTCGCTCGTGCGTTTCGGTAAGGTCCTGGCGACCTCGGGCGCCCTGAAGGCCGTGGCGGAGCGTCTGTCATGAATGCGAAAGCAGCGACCACCAAGGCCAAGGCGGCCAAGCCCGCCAAGGCTGTCAAGAAGACCCCCGCGAAGGTGAAGGCGGCAGCGGACAAGCCGGGCACCGGGTTGTCCCTGGCGGCCAAGCTGAACAATGAAAAGCTGATGTCGGTCCTGGTCGGTCCGCATCTGTCGGAAAAGAGCAGCCGGATCGCCGAGCAGCTGAAGCAGTTTGTCTTCAAGGTGCGCCGTGATGCGGGCAAGGCCGAGGTCAAGCGTGCTGTCGAACTGATGTTCGACGTGCAGGTTACCGCCGTCCAGGTCGTCAACGTCATGGGCAAGGCCAAGCGCTTCGGCCGCAGCCCCGGCCACCGGCAGGACTGGAAGAAAGCCTACGTGACCCTGGCCGAGGGCCAGGACATCGACTTCCTTGGCGCCGAATAGTTCGCCCGATCATCCCCGAGATCACTCATGGCACTTCAGCAAACAAGACCGACTTCACCGGGTAGGCGCTTCGTCGTCAAGGTCACGACCCCGAGCCTGCACAAGGGCGAGCCGCACGCGCCGCTGGTCACGCGCCTCGAGCGCAGCACCGGCCGGAACAACTACGGCCGGGTTACCACGCGCCACAAGGGCGGTGGCCACAAGCGACTCTATCGGATCATCGACTTCCGTCGCGACAAGGATGGCATTGCCGCCAAGGTCGAGCGCATCGAGTACGATCCAAACCGCAGTGCCCACCTTGCCCTCCTCCTGTATGTGGACGGCGAGCGCCGCTACATCATCGCCCCCAAGGGAGTTGCGGCGGGTGACTCACTGGTTTCCGGGCGTGATGCACCGATCAAGAGCGGCAACGCCCTGCCCCTGCGCAACATCCCGGTGGGCACCCTGGTCCACGCGGTCGAACTGAAACCCGGCAAGGGTGCCCAGATTGCCCGGGCCGCCGGCAGCAGTGTGCAGGTCGTAGCCCGCGATGGCACCTACGCCACGGTTCGGCTCCGTTCCGGGGAAATGCGCAAGGTGCACGTGGAGTGCCGGGCCACGATCGGTGAAGTGGGCCGTGAAGAGCACAACCTGCGCAAGTTCGGCAAGGCTGGCGCGAAGCGCTGGCGCGGCATCCGCCCCACGGTGCGTGGCGTTGCCATGAACCCGGTCGACCACCCGCACGGCGGCGGCGAGGGAAAGACGTCCGGCGGCCGGCACCCTGTGACGCCCTGGGGCGTCAAGACCAAGGGCTACAAGACCCGCCGCAACAAGCGGACGGCCACCATGATCGTGCGCCGGCGCGACAAGAAGTAACCGACCAAGGAATCTGAAACGTGGCGCGTTCAATCAAGAAGGGACCGTTCGTCGACCTGCACCTGGCCAACAAGGTCCGGCAGGCGGTGGGCACCAACAATCGCCGGCCCATCAAGACGTGGTCGCGGCGCTCGATGATCCTGCCCGAGATGGTTGGCCTCACCATTGCCATCCACAACGGCCGCGACCACATCCCGGTGCTGATCACCGAGAACATGGTCGGGCACAAGCTCGGCGAGTTTGCCGTCACCCGGACGTTCAAGGGTCATTCGGGCGACAAGAAGACCAAGACCGCCGAATCGGCGGCGGGATAAGGATCTGACGATGCAGGTTTCGGCCACATTGAAGTACGCACGGATCTCGTCGCAGAAGTGCCGGCTCGTTGCCGACGCCATTCGTGGCAAGACGGTCGCGAACGCCAAGCAGATTCTCGACCTGATGCCCAAGAAGGGCGCCGGGTTGCTCAAGAAGGTGCTCGATTCGGCCATCGCCAATGCCGAGCACAACAACGCTGCCGACATCGACGAGCTGAAGGTCGCCACCGTGTTCGTCAACGAGGCACCGCGCCTGCGCCGGTTCAAGGCCTCTGCCAAGGGTCGCGCGTCGCCCCGGCAGAAGCGCAGCAGCCACATCACCATTCAAGTTTCGGACGAGTAACCATGGGTCAGAAGGTCAATCCGATAGGCATTCGTCTCGGTATCACCCGGGACTGGTCTTCCAAGTGGTATGCCGACTCCCGCACGTTCCCGAGGTACATCGATGCCGACTTCCGTGTCCGTGAGTTCCTGAAGAAGAAGCTCAAGGAGGCCTCGGTCGGCAAGATCCAGATCGAGCGTCCCGCGCGGAAGGCCCATATCACCATCCACACGGCCCGTCCGGGTGTGGTCATCGGCAAGAAGGGCGAGGACATCGAGAGCCTGCGCAGCCAGATCGCCAGGCTCCTGAAGATGGGCTTGAACGACGTGCGCATCAACATCGCCGAGATCCGCAAGCCCGAGCTCGACGCCCAGCTCGTGGCCGACGGTATCGCCCAGCAGCTGGAGCGGCGCGTGATGTTCCGCCGTGCCATGAAGCGCTCGGTCACGAACACCATGCGGCTCGGCGCCCAGGGCATCAAGGTCCAGGTCGCGGGCCGGCTGAATGGCGGCGAGATCGCGCGAACCGAGTGGTATCGCGAGGGTCGCGTGCCCCTGCACACCTTCAGGGCCGACATGGACTACGCCCTGTCGGAAGCACAGACCACCTACGGTGTCATCGGCGTGAAGGTCTGGATCTTCCGGGGCGAGGTCTTTGATCAGCAGGAGGCGCCGGCGGAAGAAGTTGCAGCGCCGGCCGCCCGCTAAGGAATCGCTCCCATGATGCAACCCAAGCGAACCAAGTTCCGCAAGCAGTTCAAGGGCCGTAACCGCGGCCTCGCGCAGCGGGGCAACACCGTGGCTTTCGGCGAGTATGGCCTGAAGGCGACGGACCGGTGCCGGCTGACGGCGCGCCAGATCGAGGCGGCGCGTCGCGCGATGACCCGCTACGTCAAGCGCGGTGGCAAGGTCTGGATCCGGGTCTTCCCGGACAAGCCCGTCACGGCCAAGCCCCTCGAGGTCCGGCAGGGCAGCGGCAAGGGCAATGTGGAGTTCTACGTTGCACTCGTGCAGCCGGGAACCGTCCTCTACGAAATGGAGGGCGTGACCGAAGCAATCGCGCGCGAAGCGTTCCGCCTGGCGGCATCGAAGCTGCCCGTAGGCACGACGTTCGTGAGCCGTCACGTCATTTAGTCAGGTAACAGGCCGATGAAAATTACCGACCTGCGAAAGAAGTCCGACTCGGAGCTGGCTGAAGAGCTCCTCGGCCTCCGCAAGGAACAGTTCAATCTCCGGATGCAGCGGGCCACCGGCCAGCTGAGCCGTCCGGACCAGTTCGACAAGGTTCGCAAGAACATTGCCCGGATCAAGACGCTGCTCGGCGAGCAGTCCCGGCAGAAGAAGACGGAAGGCGCAGCATGAGTCCGACAACGACTACTACCGGCCAGAGCAAGGCCAGGGTTGCCAGCAAGGCAAAGCCGGGTGCTGCTGCTTCGGCAGGCGAAGGGGCGGCGACGCTCCGGACCCTGACCGGGACCGTGGTCAGCAACAAGATGCAGAAGACCATCGCGGTGGTCGTCGAGCGCCTGGTCAAGCACCCCCAGTATGGCAAGTACGTGCGGCGTACGACGAAGCTCCTGGCCCATGACGAGGGCAATACGTCGAAGGCGGGCGACCTGGTGTCCATCACCGAGTGCCGGCCCTACTCGAAGCGCAAGGCGTGGCGGCTGGTCGAGGTCCTTCGTCGTGCGGAGGATTCGGGCAAGCCTGCTGTTTAACGCTGGCATTACCGGGAAACGAACATGATTCAGATGCAAACGTACCTTGCGGCCGCCGACAACAGCGGTGCCCGGCAGTTGATGTGCATCAAGGTGCTTGGTGGCACCCGTCGGCGCTATGCGTCGGTCGGTGATGTCATCAAGGTCAGCATCAAGGACGCGATTCCCCGGGGCCGCGTCAAGAAGGGCGAGGTCTACAACGCGGTCGTCGTGCGCACCCGCAAGGGCGTGCGCCGGCCGGACGGGTCGGTCATCCGCTTCGATGGCAACGCGGCCGTGCTCCTCAATAACAAGCTGGAGCCCATCGGCACCCGCATCTTCGGGCCAGTGACCCGCGAGCTGCGCAACGAGAATTTCATGAAGATCATTTCCCTGGCGCCCGAAGTCCTGTGAGCCCCAAGAACAGTGAGTGAGGCGAGATGAAGCGCATCAAGAAGAACGACCAGGTCATCGTCATTGCCGGCCGCGACAAGGGCCGCAAGGGCACGGTCACCCGTGTCGATGGCGAGCGTGTCTGGGTTGAGAACGTAAATGTCGTGAAGCGGCATCAGAAGCCCAACCCGGCCAAGGGCCTGCAGGGCGGCATCATCGAGAAGGAGATGTCGCTGCACATCTCCAACGTGGCGCTGCTCAATGCGGCTACCGACAAGGCCGACAGGGTTGGCTTCCGGACGCTCGAGGATGGCCGCAAGGTCCGCTATTTCAAGTCGAACAACGAGGTCGTGGATGCCTGAGGGGCATCGCGAGCAAGCTATGGCACGGTTGCAGGAATACTACGCAAGCACGGTCGTTCCGAAGCTCAAGCAGCAGCTTGGCATCGATAACGTCATGGAGTTGCCGCGTATTACGAAGATCACGCTCAACATGGGCGTGGGCGAGACGATCACCGACAAGAAGGTCATCGAGAAGGCGGTTGCGGACATGACCCGGATCGCCGGCCAGAAGCCGCAGATCACGCTGGCCCGCAAGTCCATCGCCACCTTCAAGGTGCGGGAAGGTTATCCCGTGGGCTGCAAGGTCACCCTGCGTCGCCAGCGCATGTGGGAGTTCCTCGATCGCCTGATCAGTGTCGCGGTACCGCGAATCCGCGACTTCCGCGGGCTCAATGGCCGCTCCTTCGATGGGCGCGGGAACTACAGCATGGGCGTCCAGGAGCAGATCATCTTCCCGGAAATCGACTACGACCAGATCGACACGATTCGCGGCATGGACATCACCATCACGACAACGGCTGGTGACGACATCAAGGGCCGCGCGCTGCTGGATGCCTTCAACTTCCCTTTCCGCAAGTAGTCCCACCCAGGAACACCGACAAGGAACGCCTCAGGGCACACGTTATGGCCAAGAAATCGATGGTACTCCGGGACGCGAAGCGCGCCAGGCTGGTGCAGAAGTACGCCAAGAAGCGCACGGCGCTGAAGGCGATCATCGCCAACCCGAAGGCGCGTCCCGACGACAAGCAGGCCGCCGTTGACAAGCTGCAGTCGCTGCCCCGTGATTCGAGCCCAAGCCGCGTGCGCAGCCGCTGCTCGATCACCGGGAGGTCCCGCGGCTACTACCAGAAGTTCGGCTTGTCCCGGACCAAGCTGCGCGAGCTCACCCTCGCCGGCAACATTCCCGGAATGCGGAAGGCGAGCTGGTAATCGGGGCGCCAGGATTGGTGCTCATGAAGGCCCGGCCACAGAACACGCGACACGACTTAAACCAGACTGAGTAAACGAACATGAGTCTTTCGGACCCGATTGCCGACATGCTGACCCGGATCAGGAACGCCCAGAGGGTGGCCCTGCCCAGCGTGACCATGCCCTCGTCCACGCAGAAGGAGGCCATCGCCAGGGTCCTGCAGGACGAAGGCTACATCGCGGGGTTCCAGGTGGCCGATGCCGGCAACAACAAGCGCGAGCTGTCGATCGAGCTCAAGTATTTCGAGGGCCGTCCGGTCATTGACGAGATCCGGCGCGTAAGCCGGTCCGGGCTCCGTATCTACCGGGGCAAGGACTCGCTGCCGAAGATCCAGGGTGGTCTTGGCATTGCCATCGTGTCGACGCCGGCTGGCGTCATGAGCGATCGCGACGCCCGGGCCGGTGGCCATGGCGGCGAAGTGCTCTGCATCGTTTCCTGACGAACAGACGTAGGGATTAGCCATGTCCAGAGTTGCAAAAATGCCCGTGCCGCTGCCTAAGGGGGTCGAGCTGACCCAGGCGGGCGGCAAGGTGCGGGTCAAGGGCCCCAAGGGCGAGCTCAGCCACACGCTGAACCCCCAGGTGGAGGTCAATGTGGCCGATGGCACTGCGAACGTCACCAGTCGCACTGATGCCCAGATGGCCCGTGCCCTCGCCGGGACCACCCGTGCGTTGCTGGCCAACATGGTGAACGGCGTGTCCAGGGGCTTTGAGCGCAAGCTCGAGTTGGTGGGCGTTGGTTACCGGGCCCAGGCCCAGGGAAAGAAGCTGAACCTGACGCTGGGATTCTCGCATCCGGTAGCCTTCCCGGTGCCGGACGGCATCACCATCGACACGCCCAGCCAGACCGAGATCGTCATCAAGGGGGCCGACAAGCACAAGGTCGGCCAGGTTGCCGCAGACATACGCCGCTACCGGCCGCCGGAGCCCTACAAGGGCAAGGGCGTGCGGTACGCGGGTGAGAAGGTCGTACTGAAGGAGGCGAAGAAGAAGTAGGCGATTGCGCTTAGGGACTCTTGCCGCCAGTTCGCAGGCGAGGGATCCAGGCAATCGTGGCTTCGAGTCGCTATGAACAAGAAAGACAGCAGACTGCGGCGTGCCCGGCGATCCCGGGCCAAGATCCGCGAGTTGGGCGTGGCGCGGCTGACGATTCACCGCACCCCGCGGCACATCTATGCGCAGGTCATCGGGCCCGACGGGGGCACGGTGATGGCCGCCGCTTCCACCCTGCAGAAGGAAGTGCGAGACGCCCTCGATGGCACCGGCAACATTGCCGCCGCCGCCATGGTGGGCCGGACGATCGCGGAAAAGGCGAAGGCTGCCGGTGTTACGCGCGTAGCGTTTGACCGGTCCGGTTTCCAGTACCACGGGCGTGTCAAGGCATTGGCCGAGGCAGCCCGCGAAAACGGCTTGGAGTTCTGACAGTGGCGCGAAGACAGGAAGGCATGGCTCCGGAACGCTCAGGCGAGGGCGACGACTATCTCGAGAAGCTCGTCGCCGTCAACCGCGTGGCGAAGGTCGTCAAGGGCGGCCGCCAGTTCGGCTTCACGGCGCTGACCGTCGTCGGCGATGGCAAGGGCAAGGTCGGTTTCGGCTACGGCAAGGCGCGGGAAGTGCCTGCGGCCATCCAGAAGTCGATGCAGGCCGCCCGCAAGAACCTGAAGTCGGTGCCCCTGAAGAAGGACACCCTCTATTACCCGCAGTCCGGCAGCCACGGCGCCACGCGCGTCTACATGCAGCCCGCCTCGGACGGCACCGGCATCATCGCGGGCGGTGCGATGCGCGCGGTGTTCGAGTGCGCCGGTGTACGCAACGTGCTGGCCAAGAGCTACGGGTCGCGTAATCCGATCAACGTGGTTCGCGCCACGATGAACGCCCTGGAGGGCATGCGCTCTCCCGACGCCATCGCGGCGAAGCGGGGCAAGGCTCTGGCGGACCTGGTGGGCTGACGTGATGGCAACAGCAAAGAAGGCGACCCAGAAGGCGGCTTCAGCCGGTAAGGTCAAGCTGACCCTGGTGAAGAGCAAGTTCGGCCGGCTCGCGAGCCACAAGGCCTGCGTGTCGGGCCTCGGCCTGCGCCGGATGCACCACTCCGTGGTCGTCGCTGACACGCCGGAGAACCGGGGCATGATCAATCGCATCGCCTACATGCTGCGCGTCGAGTCAGTCTGAGGTTAGAAGGACCATGAAACTCAATACGTTGAAGCCTGGTTCCCGCAAGGCGCGCAAGCGCGTCGGGCGCGGCAGTTCGGCCGGACAGGGCAAGACCTGCGGCCGTGGTCACAAGGGCCAGTCCGCCCGCGCGGGCGGCTACCACAAGGTTGGCTTCGAGGGCGGCCAGATGCCGATCCAGCGGCGCCTGCCGAAGATCGGCTTTGTCTCGCACCTGCACGCGGCGACAGCTGAGGTGAGGCTGCACGAACTTGTCATCGTCAAGCACGACGTGATCGACCTGGACGCCCTGAAGGCGGCCAAGGTCGTCGGCAGGGACGTGGAGACCGCGAAGGTCATCGCGTCCGGCAAGATCGAGAAGGCCGTGAAGCTCAAGGGCATCAAGGTCACTCCGGGCGCCCGCAAGGCCATCGAGGCGGCCGGCGGCAGCATCGAAGACTGATGGTTTAGGGAACAGGAACCGACATCGTGGCGAAGGGCGGCGTGGCAAATCCGGCAGCAGCACTTGGCGAGGCAACCCGCTTCGCTGATCTCCGCTCGCGCCTGCTGTTCCTGATTGGCGCGCTCATCGTCTATCGGGTCGGCACGTTCATTCCCGTTCCGGGCATCGATCCCCAGGCACTGGCCCAGTTCTTCCAGCAGCAGTCCGGCACGATCCTGGCCATGTTCAACATGTTCTCCGGCGGTGCGCTGGAGCGGTTGAGCATATTTGCGCTTGGCGTCATGCCCTATATCTCCGCTTCCATCATCGTGCAGATGGCTGGCATCGTCATTCCGCAGCTGAACCAGTTGCGGAAGGAAGGCGAATCCGGCCGCCGTAAGCTCACCCAGTACACCCGCTACGGCACGGTGGGCCTTGCCCTGGTGCAGTCCCTCGGCGCGTCCATAGCCCTGCAGAACCAGGGTCTGGTGATCAACCCCGGCTTCAGCTTCGTCTTCACGGCCGTGGTCACGTTGATCACGGGCACCATCTTCCTGATGTGGCTGGGCGAGCAGATCACGGAGCGCGGCATCGGCAACGGTATCTCGATGATCATCCTCTCCAGCATCATTTCCGGCCTGCCATCCGCAATCGGTGGCACCCTGGAGCTGGTGAACACGGGCGAGATGAATCCCGCCATCGCCCTGATCCTCATCCTGCTGATAATCGCCGTGACGGCATTCGTGGTCTTCATGGAGCGTGGGCAGCGCCGCATCCCCGTGAATTACGCGCGCCGGCAACAGGGACGGCGTGTTTACGCGGGCCAGTCCAGCCACCTGCCGTTCAAGATCAACATGGCGGGCGTCATCCCGCCCATCTTTGCCTCGAGTATCATCCTGTTCCCGGCGACGATCGCCAGCTGGTTTGGCACCAACGAGGGTTTTGGCTGGCTCCAGGACATCTCGGCGCAGTTGTCGCCCGGGCAGCCCATCTACATCCTGTTGTACGCCAGCCTGATCATCTTCTTCTGCTTCTTCTATACGGCCCTCGTGTTCAATTCCCGCGAGACGTCGGACAACCTGAAGAAGAGCGGCGCGTTCATTCCGGGAATCCGGCCGGGCCAGCAGACGGCCGAGTACATCGACAAGGTGCTCACGCGCCTGACGTTCTGGGGTGGCATCTACATCACTGCGGTGTGCCTGCTGCCGGAATTCATGATTCTCTACTGGCGCGTACCCTTCTACTTCGGCGGCACGTCGCTGCTGATCATCGTGGTCGTGACCATGGACTTCATGGCGCAGCTCCAGGCGCACATGATGTCTCATCAATACGAGAGCCTGCTGAAGAAGGCCAACTTCGGCGGCGTGGGTCGGGCGGGTCAGCTCCGCTAGGGGTTGACGAACGGAGTCGTTATGAAGGTTCGGGCATCAGTCAAGAAGATCTGCAGGAACTGCAAGGTCGTTCGTCGCAAGCGCGTAGTGCGGGTGATCTGCAGTGATCCCCGGCACAAGCAGAGGCAGGGTTAAGCATGGCACGTATCGCTGGCATCAATATTCCGCCGAACAAGCACGTCGGCATCGCTCTCACCCACATCTTCGGTGTGGGCCGAAACCGGGCGCTGCGGGTGTGCGAGGCGGCGGGCATTCAGCCGAACGTGAAGGTCAAGGACCTGAGCGAACCGGAAGTGGAGCGGATCCGCGCCGAGATCGCGCGCTTCCCGGTCGAGGGCGACCTGCGGCGCGAGGTATCCATGAGCATCAAGCGGCTGATGGACCTCGGTTGCTACCGGGGCATTCGCCACCGCAAGGGCCTACCGATGCGCGGCCAGCGCACCCGGACCAACGCACGTACCCGGAAGGGCCCGCGCCGGGCCATCCGGCGCTAACAGTAGACGGCAGCGCCAGCAGCAAACAGAGAGATAGAGATGGCACAGGAACCAGAAGCACCTCCGGCATCGGCCCCGCCAGCAGCAGCGCAAGCCGCTGCCCCGGCCACTGCCCCAGCCGCCGCAGGCGCAGCGGCTACGGCGGCAGCGAAGGGCGTACGGAAGAAGTCGAAGCGGCTCGTCGTCGACGGGATTGCCCACATCCACTCGACCTTCAACAACACGATCGTGACGATCACGGATCGCCAGGGGAACACGCTCAGCTGGGCCACGGCCGGCAGCTGCGGGTTCAAGGGCTCGCGGAAGAGCACCCCCTTTGCAGCCCAGGTGGCGGCCGAGCGTGCTGGCCAGGCCGCCCTTGAGTATGGCCTGAAGGCCCTCGAGGTGTTCGTCAGCGGGCCGGGCCCGGGGCGTGAATCCGCTGTCCGTTCCCTGAACGGCGTGGGCTACCGCATCAGCAACATCGAAGACATCACCCCGATTCCCCACAACGGGTGTCGCCCGCCGAAGAAGCGGCGCGTTTAAGGACTATTAAGCATGGCCAGATATCGCGGACCTACTTGCAAGCTTGCCCGACGGGAAGGCACCGACCTCTTCCTGAAGAGCGGCATCAAGCCCCTGGAAACCAAGTGCAAGCTGGAAACCCCACCGGGTACCAAGCAGGCCGCCCGCAAGGGCCGCCTCTCGGACTACGGTGTGCAGTTGCGCGAAAAGCAGAAGCTCCGGCGCATGTACGGGGTACTGGAGCGGCAGTTCCGCAACACGTACCACAAGGCCGCGAAGATGAAGGGTTCCACGGGCGAAAACCTGCTGAAGCTCCTCGAGGGCCGGCTGGATAACGTGGTCTACCGCATGGGCTTCGCTGCTACCCGTGCCGAGGCCCGCCAGCTCGTCAGTCACTGCGCCATAAAGGTCAATGGCGGGCTGGTTAACATCCCGTCCTACCAGGTTGCCGCGGGCGACAAGATCGAGGTCACCGAAAAGGCGAAGGCCCAGCCCCGTATCAAGACCGCGGTGGCGATGGCCAGCCAGGTTGGCTTCCCCGAGTGGGTGGAAGTCGATGACCAGGCCCTGGTCGGCACTCTGAAGAATCTGCCGGCACGGGACGACATCCTGCCAGACGTGAATGAGAACCTCGTCATCGAGCTCTATTCCAAGTAATTGCCCCGGCCGTTGCCCGGGAAGCCGGGCAGCTACTTGAGCAAGTCGTTTTTTGACGTGAATCAGGTCCAGATAGTTTAGGAGGCCTGTCAGATATGCAGTCATCGATCAGCGAATTCCTTAAGCCACGCAGCGTCCGGGTCCAGGCGGAAACCGGCAATCGCGCGCGTATCGTCATCGAGCCCCTCGAGCGGGGCTTCGGCCACACGCTGGGTAACGCACTCCGGCGGGTGCTGCTGTCGAGCATGCCGGGCGCCGCCATCGTGGAGGCCGAGATCGAGGGCGTGCTCCATGAGTACACCAGCATCGAGGGCGTCCAGGAAGATGTCGTCGAGATCCTCCTCAACCTGAAGGGCGTCGCAATCCGCATGCACTCGCGGGACCGCGTCGAGCTCACCGTGCACCGCAAGGGCCCCGGCCCGGTCACGGCAGGCGATATCGTCACGGATCACGACGTGGAAGTCGTCAATCCGAAGCACGTCATTGCCAACCTGACGAGCAGCGGCGAGCTGAAGATGATGCTGACCATCGAGCGGGGCCGCGGCTACCGCGCCGCCGTGACCCAGCAGGATCCCGACGAGCAGAGCACCGGCATCGGCCGGCTGCGCCTCGACGCCTCCTTCAGCCCGGTCCGCAAGGTCACGTACACCGTGGAATCGGCCCGCGTCGAGCAGCGCACCGACCTGGACAAGCTGGTGCTGGATGTCGAGACCAACGGCACGATCGATCCGGAAGACGCAATCCGTCGCGCCGGCACGATCCTCAAGGACCAGCTCGATGTGTTCCTGGAGCTGCGCGGCCAGGACGAGGCTGCCTCGACCACGGCCGAGTCCCAGATCGAGCCGATCCTGCTGCGCCCGGTCGACGAGCTCGAGCTCACCGTGCGTTCAGCCAACTGCCTCAAGGCTGAGAACATCAACTACATCGGCGACCTCGTGCAGCGCACGGAGGTGGAGCTGCTCCGCACTCCGAACCTCGGCAAGAAGTCCCTCACCGAGATCAAGGAAGTGCTCGAGAGCCATGGCCTTTCCCTCGGCATGCGGATCGAGAACTGGCCGCCCCCGGGCCTGGCCAAGCACGACGACAAGGCAGCCTGAACCTGAAGAACTGACGACTGATCGGAACCACGAGCGATGATGCACCGTAAGGCCGGCCGAGCCCTCGGCAGGAAGAGCAGTCACCGGACTGCCATGTACCGCAACATGGCGGCCTCGCTGATTCGTGAAGAGACGATTCGCACGACGGTGCCCAAGGCCAAGGAATTGCGCCGGGTCGTGGAACCCCTGATCACGCTGGCCAAGGTGGATGGTCTGGCCAACCGGCGCCTCGCGTTCTCGCGCCTGCGGGACCGTCCGGCCGTCGGCAAGCTGTTCAACGACCTGGGGCCCCGCTTCAAGGCGCGTCCGGGTGGTTACCTCCGGATCCTGAAGATGGGCTTCCGGGCCGGCGACGCCGCGCCCATGGCGCTGGTCATGCTGACCGACAAGGCCGCTGCGGTGGCCGAGGCTGCTCCGCCAGCCACGAAGAAGGCCCGCAAGAAGGCCGCGCCGAAGGCCGAAGCCAGCAAGAATCCCCGCGCCAAGAAGGCTGCCGCGGCGGGCTGATCACCGCAGGAGCGGCTTTAGCCGCGACCGGCTACCTGTTCCGCCGGGAATCGAGTCTGCGAGTCTCCGGGGGGAACGGGTAGCCGGTCGCGGCTAAAGCCGCTCCTACGGGCGCTCAGGCGCCGCCTCTCCCACGTCCTGCTTCAGCTTGTCGATCAGTCGCCCGAGATACTCGGGCGACCTGGTCTTGCGCGCGATCAGCACGTACAGCGCCGGGATCAGGTAGAGCGTCAGGAACACCGAGATCGTGACGCCGAAGAAGACCGTGGCGCCGAGCGTGCGCCGGGACTCCGCGCCGGCGCCAGCAGCCAGGATCAGCGGCACCGCGCCGAAGGCCGTGCAGAGGCTGGTCATTACCACGGGCCGCAGGCGGATGGCGGCTGCCGAGACGATGGCCTCCATGAACTCCACGCCCCGGTCCCGCAGCTGGTTGGCGAACTCAACGATCAGGATGCCGTTCTTCGCGGCGAGGCCTATCAGCATGATGGCGCCGATCTGGCTGTACACATTGATGGATGACCCGAAGAGCGAGAGGCCCACGAGCCCGCCCGTGATGGCGAGCGGCACTGTCAGCATGATGATGAACGGGTGCCGGAAGCTCTCGAACTGGGCTGCCAGCACCAGGAACACGATGATCAGTGCCAGCCCGAACGTGAAGAAGACCGCGCTACCCGACTCCTTGAGCTCCCGCGCCTCGCCGTCGAAGGCGATGGACGCATCGGGCGGCAGTTCCGTGGCGATCAGCTTCTCCATGTACTTCACCGCCTCACCCAGCGAGTAGCCGGGCGCCAGGCTCGCCGTCAGTGTCACCGAGCGGAGCTGGTTGAAGCGCTTCAGCTCCTTCGGGCCCGCCACTTCCTCGAGCTGCACGAGGTTTGCCAGGGGCACCAGCTGCCCGGAGCGCCCGGAGCGCACGTAGATGTTTTCGAGGTCCGAGGGCGTCGCCCGGTCCCGCGCGACGCCCTGGAGCACCACGTTGTACTCCTCGCCCCGGTCGACGAACGTGGTGACGATCCGGGAGCCCAGCATGGTCTCCAGGGTCCGGCCGATGGACTGCAGGGAAATGCCCAGGTCGAAGGCCCGGTTGCGATCGATGTTGATCTTGATCTTGGGCTTGGTCGGGAAGAAATCGGAGCGCAGGCCGAGGATCTTCGGGTTGTCCGCCGCGACCCTGGCGATGATCTGGTCCTGCCAGGCGGTCAGCTGCTCGTAGGTCGTGCCGCTGAGGACTACCGCCAGCCCGGAGCCGGCCGAGCGGATCGCGAGGCTGGGCGGCAGGAACACCGTCGCGATGGCGCCCGGCAGCTGGGAGACCTTGCCGCGGATCTCGGCCGACAGCTCCTGGGCCGAGCGCTCCCTGATCGTGCGGGACTCCAGGGGCATGTAGATGAAGGCCGTGTTCACGTCGCCACCCGCCCCCCACATCCCGGTCCGGGCGACCACGCGCTTGACGTCGCCGGCTTCCACATAGGGCATCACCGTGGCTTCGACCAGCTGGACCTGGCGGTCCATGTAGCCGGGGCTGGCCCCTTCCGGGGCCCGCATCATCATGAGCATCATGTTGCGGTCTTCGGCGGGTGCGTACTCGCTGGGCAGGGCGCTGTAGAGCCCGGCGCCGCCGAGGGCCGTGGCCAGCAGCAGCGCCACGGCGATCCAGGGCCGCCGCACGAAGCGAGCCAGTGAGGCCCGGTAACGCTCCGTAAGGCGCTTGAAGAAGCCATCCAGCCGCAGGGCAAGCCGCCCCCGGTGCATGCCGTTGGCAAAGAACTTGGAAGTCAGCATCGGCACGAGCGTGAGCGCGATGAGGCCCGAAAAGGCGATGGCCGCCGCGAGCGAGAGGCCGAACTCGCCGAACAGGCGCCCCAGGTTGCCCGGCATGAACGAAATGGGCACGAAGACCGCCACCAGGACGATCGTCGTGGCCACGACGGCGAAGCCGATCTCCCGGCTGCCATCCACGGCCGCGAGCAGCGGGGACTTGCCCAGTTCCATCTGCCGGACGATGTTCTCGAGCACCACGATGGCGTCATCCACCACGAGGCCGATGGCCAGCACCAGGCCGAGGAGGGTGAGGGTGTTGATCGTGTAGTCCAGGGCAGCCATGGCGATGAAGGCCGAGATGATTGCCACCGGGATGGTCACCGCTGGAATGATCGTGGCGCGCACCGAGCCCACGAACGCGAAGATCACGATCAGCACCAGGATGAGCGCCTCGCCCAGCACCTTGACGACCTCGATCATGGACTCCTCGACGAACTTCGAGAAATCAATGCTCGGGCCGACCTTGATGTCGGCGGGCAGGCTGCCCTGCAGGGCCTCAACCTCCCGGAGCACGGCCTTGTTCACCTCCAGGATGTTGGCCTTGGACTGGGGCACGATCCCGAGGCTCACGCCCGAAACCCGGTTGGAGCGGGAGAAGAACCGGGCATCCTCGGGCTCGACCCGCACGTCGGCAACCTCTCCAAGGCGGATCAGGTAGTTGTCGGGGCCCCGGCCCACGACGAGCGCCTCGAAGTCCTCCGGGGTGTCCAGCCCCGTCTCCGTGCGCAGCGAGAATTCCCGCTGGCGCGACTCGATGCGGCCCGCGGGGAGCTCGACGTTCTCGCGGCGGAGGGTGTCCTCGATGTCCTGCACCGTCAGCCCGCGGGCGGCCAGCGCGTCACGATTCAGCCAGACGCGCATCGCCCGGTTCTGGGCGCCGGCCAGGCGGATCTGGGCCACGCCGTTGATGGCGGACAGGCGGTCCACCAGATTGCGCTCGGCGTAGTCGGTCAGCTCCATCAGGGTCCGGGTCTGGCTCTCCGCGCTGATGTACAGCGTGGCGTCCATGCCCTGGTCCTGCTTGGTGACCTCGGGCGTGTCGGCGTCCTCTGGCAGCTGGCGCAGGATGCGGGACACCCGCTCGCGCACGTCGTTGGCCGCGCCGTCGGGGTCCCTGTCCAGGGAGAACTCGATGGTGATGCTCGAGCGCTCGTCCTGGCTGGTGGACGTGAGCTTCTGGACGCCCGCGATGCCGGATACCGCGTCTTCCAGCGGCTGGGTGACCCGGCGCTCGATGATCTCCGCCGACGCTCCCCGGTAGCTGGTGGTCACGGACACGACCGGCGGGTCGATGGCCGGGAACTCCCGCACCGGCAGCTGGAGGGCCGAGAGGATCCCCAGGATGATGAGGATCAGGGAGAGGACCCCGGCAAATACCGGGCGGCGGACGGAGATGTCGGATAGAACCATGGCGTCTCAAGCTCCGCTGGTCGTCAACTGCCCGGCGCTACCTGCACCGGCGCCCCCGTGCGGACCCTCTGGGTGCCCTCGGTGATCAGCAGCACCCCGGATTCGAGGCCGCTGCGGATCTCGGCGAGGCCCGGTGCACGGCCCCCGAGCACCACCTCGCGCTCCATGGCCTTCCCGTCCTCCACGACGAAGACGTACTGGCGGCCTTCCCGGGGCACCAGGGCTTCCTCGGGGATGAGCAGGACGTTCTCCCGCTTCTTCTCCAGGCCCACCGTCAGGAACATGCCGGGCTTCAGCAGCCCTTCGTCGTTGGGCACCGTGGCGAGCACCGTGACCGCGCGGGTGACCGGGTCCACCCGGGAGTCGATGGACGTGACCGTGCCCTTGAAGCGCCGGTCCGGGTACACGGTGCTGTCGGCGACAATGGTGTTGCCGGTGCGCAGGTCGCCCACGAAATTCTCCGGGATGCCGAACTCCAGCTTGATGACGCTGGTGTCGTCCAGGGTGGTGATGACGGTGTCGGGACCCACCAGGTCGCCGAGGCTGACCCTGCGCAGCCCGACCGTGCCGGCGAAGGGCGCCCTGACGGACAGGATATCGAGCCGCGCCTGAGCCCCACGGACCTGGGCCCTGGCCACCAGCAGGTTCGCCTCCAGCTGGTCCAGGTCCGCTGCCGACACGGCCTGGCTGACCGCCAGGGTCTGGCTCCGCTTGTACTGGTTCTCGGCCTGCTTCAGCTGGGCCTCGGCGAGCTGCAGGTTGGCCCATTCCTGCCGGTTGTCGAGATCGACCAGGACGTCGCCCGTGCGCACCCGCTGCCCCTCCCGGAAATTGATCCGGGTGATGACGCTGGTGGTGCGGGCGGTGACCTCGATGGACTCGTTGGCGCGGGCCGTGCCGAGCGCCGTGAAGCGGTCCGTGAAGGACTGGGGTGCGACCCGGCTGGTGATGACGGCGATGGGCATGCCGGCACCGCCGCCGAAGCCGCCGCCGAATCCGCCGGCAGCGCCCCCGCCCATGCCTGGGGGGCCACCAGGGGCTCCGGGGCCCTTCTGGCCTGTCCCGGAGCCGCAGCCCAGGAGAGTCAGCGTGACCAGCGCGCAGGCAAGGCGATAGACAGCAGGCAAGGGGTTGTCGCTATTCAAGTTTTTGTCGCTGCGGGGGGAAACGGAAACTGTAGCAGATGGGCGTTCCGCCGGCCGCCCCACGGGGCGAAACGCCGCACCCCGGTTGTGTGCCTTGCGGCGGACCTAGAGAGGCCGGCCGGCGCGGCCGATTTCAAGCTCCCGCGTGAGATTCCGGTGCCCGTCGGCCGTCACCAGCACGTTGTCCTCGATGCGTATCCCGCCGTAGCGGTGCAGGCTGGCCACCTTCCGCCAGTTCACCCGTCGCCCGGCCCGGCTCTTCCGCAGTCGGGCCAGAAGCGAGTCGATGAAGTACAGGCCGGGTTCAATCGTCACCACCATGCCGGGAGCGAGCGGCCGCGTGAGCCGCAGCCGCGGGAAGCGTTTGGGCCGGGCGAGCTCGCCGCCCCGGTGGGAGGCGAGGCCCCCGCCCACGTCGTGCACCTGCAGGCCGAGGAGGTGGCCGAGGCCGTGGGGCAGGAAGAAATCCGTCACTCGCTGGCTGACCATCTGCTCCGGGGTCATGCGCACCAGGTCCCACCTGGCCAGCAGCCCGGCGATCTCGGCGTGGGCCGCCAGCTGCAGCTCGGGAAAGGCAACGCCCGGCCGCACCAGCTGGCAGAGCCGCTGCTGGGCCTTGTCCATGTCCCGCACCATCCCCGCGAACTCGCCGCGGCGCGCGGCGTAGGTTCGCGTGATGTCCGAGGCGTAGCCGGCGCAATTGCAGCCGGCATCGAGCAGCAGGCTGTGGCGATCCTTGTTCGGCAGCCGGTGCCGGTCCCGGTGCTGGTAGTGGAGCGTGGCGCCGTTGCGGTTCACCGCGACGATGGCCGGGTAGGGGAGTTCCTGGTCCGTCTGGCCGGTGGCGGCGAGGAACATCAGCCCCATCTCGAACTCGCTGCAGCCCGCGGCGAAGGCCTGGCGCACGGCCCGGTGGCCGGCGAGGCCCATGGCCGTGGCCACCTGCATGCAGGCGATTTCCCAGGGCGTCTTGAAGGCCCGGTCGTAGTCCAGATGGGTGAGGAGGGGCCTGGGGTTTACCGTGCCGGAGAGCGAGAGTCCCCGCCACTGGACGGGATCGCCGAGCAGGGCCACTCGCAGCCTGCCCCGACCCCTTGCTGGCAGGTGCCTGCCGATCTCGTCCCGCCGGCGCATGACGCGGATGTCGAGGGCCTTGTGCCACGGGCCCTTGGGTACCGGCGCCGCCTGGTGCCAGAAATCCTCGGGCTCGTAGACGAGCAGCAGGGGCTTCCGCCCGGGGCGATAGAGCAGGGCGGAGCCCGGGTGGGCCTGCAGCGCCGCCCACTGGAGGAACAGTGGCTCGGGCCGGTACGGGTAGTCCTGGTCGTCCCGGTGCACGGGGATCAGGGCGCCGGCCCCGATCAGCACGGCATCGAAGCCACAGGCGTCCAGCGCGGCGTCGTAACGGGCGCCGAGGGCCTGGATGTGCGGGCGGTAGAGTCTGGCGGCAGGTTGCATGGCCGCAGTCTAAACTACCGGCCCATATGGAAACGCATCTTACCGGCATCACCACCACGGGCACGCCCCACCTCGGCAACTACGTGGGCGCGATCCGTCCCGCCATCGCCGCCAGTCACCGGCAGGACGTGCAGTCCTTCTACTTCCTCGCGGACTACCACGCGCTGGTGAAGAACCAGGACCCGGACCTGGTGCGGCAGTCCAGCCTCGAGATCGCGGCCACCTGGCTGGCCCTGGGCCTGGACACCAGCCGCTCCACCTTCTACCGGCAGTCGGACATCCCCGAGATCCCCGAGCTCACCTGGATCCTCACGACCGTCACCGCCAAGGGCCTGATGAACCGCTCCCACGCCTACAAGGCGGCGGTGCAGGCCAACGAGCACGAGGGAGATTCAGACCCGGACAAGGGCATCACCATGGGCCTGTTCTCCTACCCGATCCTGATGGCCGCGGACATCCTCATGTTCAAGACCCACCGGGTGCCGGTGGGCAAGGACCAGAAGCAGCACGTGGAGATGGCCCGGGACATCGCCCAGCGCTTCAACCACATCTACGGCGAGCAGTTCGTGATCCCGGAGGCCGTCATCGGTGCCGATACCGCAATCCTCACCGGCCTCGACGGCCGGAAGATGAGCAAGAGCTACGGCAACACGATCCCGCTGTTCGTGCCTGCCGCCCAGCTGCGCAAGCTGATCATGAAGATCAAGACCAACTCCCTGGAGCCCGGCGTGCCGAAGGAGACGGAAGGCTCGACCCTGTTCGAGATCTACCGGGCCTTCGCGACCCCGGAGGAGACGGCGGCCTACGCCGCCCGTTACGCGGCCGGCGCCGGCTGGGGCGACCTGAAGCAGCAGCTGTTTGCGTACCTGGATGCGCACCTGGCGACGCCGCGGGGAGAGTACGAGCGGCTGATGGCGGATCCGGGGCACGTGGAGCAGGTGCTGAAGGCTGGGGCGGAGAAGGCGCGCGGAATGGCGACGCCGTTCCTGAAGGCGATACGGCAGGCGGTGGGGATCCGGCCATTGCGCTGAACCGTCGCCTCTTGCCTTCCGCTCTAGTCGGTCAACTCCAGTAACTCCCCAAAGCCGGCCGAAAGTCACGTTTCGGTACAGGCTCCCGCTGGCTATGGTCCGGGGAGCAAACCCCGCTCTGGCCATCACATAGCATATCCGCTATATTCCCGATGAATTGGGTAGTCGCTTTCTACAGTCCCGCACTGGAGGAGGACATCCTGGGCCTCCCAGCGGGCTTTCTGGCCAGGTTTGTGCGGTATGCGGAGTGGATGGAGTACTTCGGTCCTGATCTCGGCATGCCGCATACCCGGGCAAGCGGCCGAGGGCACTGCCCGTGTCTTCTACTGCACGCTGGCCCGGAGGCGGATCATGATGCTGCATCAGTTCACCAGGAAGTCCGACAGGACGCCCCCCAGGGAGCTGGCCGTTGCGAGGCGTCGAATGAAGGAGCTGCGGAGTGAGTAAGGCCCTCAGGAAGTTCAAATCCCGCGCACTTCGACGCCCGGGCGTGAAGCAGGAATACGCCCGCCTTGGAGAGGAGTTCGAATTCCTCGACGAGATTCTCCGCGCCAGGGCGGCTGCGGGTCTGACCCAGGCCGAAGTGGCGACGCGGATCGGCACCACCCAATCCGCCGTTGCCCGGCTGGAGTCTGCGGACTCACGGCATTCGCCGTCCATCGCCACCTTGCAACGGTATGCATCGGCGCTGGGGTGCAAGCTGCAGGTCCGGTTGGTTAGGCAGGGACCGGCAAGCAGGCGCCCATCGCCCGCTTCGCGACGGGGCGCGCCGGGCTGAGCTGACCCTATCTGATGCGGTCTGGCTGATGGCCAATCCACTTCTCCAGCCTGTCTGGCAATCGGCTCACAGACGGCCGTTGCGGAGTTCGGCGGGACGTCGTACAACGTCCCTGCACCGGTCCGGCGCTTGAACGACGGTCGTGGACCGCAAGGTCCTGGTCTTCAGGGGGTTATGTCTTGTCCCGGGAGAATGAACGACGTTTTTGGGGTCATGCATGCCCCCAATTGAATCCCCTAATTAATGGTTATGTGGCCATCTGACCCATCTGATGCCGTCCGTTCTCGCGTCCATCGCTGCTTGCGAGAGGTCCCGACGTTTGTATCCGGTGCCGCGAGATCAGCTGCAGTCGACCTAGCCGAGGGAGAGGAGGTTTTGGGGGTGTAC
>JAEUQA010000015.1 GCA_016789845.1 Chromatiales bacterium | reverse complement strand
GTAGGCCGACACCTCGCCGCCAAACTTCGCCGCCATCACCTTGGTCAGCGCCGCTGTCAGCGTCGTCTTACCATGATCCACGTGACCGATCGTCCCCACGTTCACGTGCGGCTTCTTGCGCTCAAATTTGGCCTTCGACATGACCAGACTCTCTCTAGTGGTTGGCTTTTGGTTGGGATTTTCTGGGTGCGTTCGGCGGAACCTCAGCGTACTTGGCGAACTCCATCGAGTGGGTCGCCCGGCCCTGGCTGATGGATCGAAGGCTGGTGGCGTAGCCGAACATCTCGGCCAGCGGCACGTCAGCGCGAATGATCTTTCCCGCCGCTGAATCATCGACGCCGCGGACGGCTCCCCGGCGGCGACTCAGGTCGGCGTTGATGCCGCCCATGAACTGGTCCGGAGTCGCCACCTCGACCCTCATCAGCGGTTCGAGCAGCACGGATCCAGCCTTCGCGCAGCCTTCCTTGAAAGCCATAGTGCCAGCGATCCTGAACGCACCTTCGCTCGAGTCCACCTCGTGATGCGACCCATCAATGAGCGTCACCTTGATGTCGACCAACGGGAAGCCGGTGGCGCTTCCGCCACCCAGCTGCTCGCGAATGCCTTGTTCGATGGCATGCACATAGGCCCCCGGCATCTCGCCGGCACCCATGGCATTGTGGAACTGGAAGCCGGCACCCGTGGGCAAGGGCTCGAGCCGCAGCAACACGTGTCCATACTGGCCACGACCACCGGATTGCCGGATGAACCGGCCCTCCTGCTCCACGACGTGACGGATCGTTTCACGATATGCCACCCGGGGCTGACCAGCACTGGTCTCGACTCCAAACTCGCGCCGCAGGCGGTCGACGATGATCTCCAGGTGCAGCTCACCCATTCCGGAGATGATGGCCTGGCCGGAATCCGGGTCAGCCGTCACCCGCAGCGAGGGATCTTCCTCTGCGAGCTTCTGCAGCGCCGGCAACAGGTTCTTCTGGTCGGCCTCGGTGCGGGGCTCGAGGGCCAGGGAGATGACCGGCTCGGGGAACTCGATCTTCTCGAACATGATGATCGCCCGCTCGTCCACCAGCGTGTCACCGGTGGTGACCTCCTGCAGGCCGACGGCTGCGGCAATGTCGCCAGCCCGGACTTCATTGATCTCCTCCCGGTCGTTGGCCTGCATCTGCAGCAGACGGCCAATGCGCTCGCTCCTGGCCTTGACGGGATTGAATATCGTGTCCCCGGAGTGCAGGACGCCGGAATAGACACGGAAGAACGTGAGGTTTCCCGCAATCGGATCTGCGGCAATCTTGAAGGCAAGTGCCGCAAACGGCTCGTCATCACTCGCCAGTCGCTGACCCGGCCGGCCGTTCTCGAGAATTCCCACCACCGGGGGCTTGTCGGCCGGGGACGGCAGGTACTCGACTACGGCATCGAGCACCGCCTGGACACCCTTGTTCCGGAAGGCCGAGCCGCAGGTAACCAGGACCAACTCGCCCTTCAGGGTGCGGACGCGAAGGCCCCTCTTGATATCGGCGATGCCCAACTCACCCGTTTCAAGGTAGGTGGCGAGCAAGTCCTCGCTGCCTTCGGCCGCCTCGGCAACCATGCGATCCCGGTGCTCGCGGGCTGTCTCCAGGAGGTCGGCGGGGATGTCGTGCAGTTCGAACCGCATCCCCAGCGTGGAGTCGTCCCAGTAGATGGCCTGCATGCGCACGAGATCAACCACGCCCCGGAAGTGGTCTTCCGCACCAATCGGGATCTGGATTGGGACCGGATTGGCACCGAGCCGGGCCCGGATCTGCTGGACGACGCGGAAGAAGTCGGCGCCTGGACGATCCATCTTGTTGATAAACGCAATGCGCGGCACGCCATACTTGTCTGCCTGCCGCCAGACCGTCTCCGACTGGGGCTCGACGCCACCGACGGCACAGAAGAGGCTCACGCCGCCATCGAGTACGCGCAGGGAGCGCTCGACCTCGATGGTGAAGTCCACGTGCCCGGGAGTATCGATGATGTTGATGCGATGCTCGGGGAACTGCTTGTCCATGCCGGACCAGAAGCAGGTTGTGGCCGCCGAGGTTATCGTGATGCCCCGTTCCTGTTCCTGCTCCATCCAGTCCATGATGGCCGCACCGTCATGCACCTCTCCCATCGTGTGGGAGACACCGGTATAGAACAGCACCCGTTCGGTCGTGGTGGTCTTGCCTGCGTCGATATGCGCCGAGATACCGATGTTCCGGTAATGCTCGATGGGAGTCGTACGCGGCACGGTACTTCTCTGACAATCAGGCATCAGTCTGGACTGATCATCAGGAAGCCGGCACTACCAGCGGTAGTGCGAGAACGCGCGGTTGGCTTCCGCCATGCGATGGGTGTCTTCGCGCTTCTTGACCGCAGCTCCGCGATTGTCCACGGCATCCATGATCTCGTGGGCGAGCCGGTGGGCCATGGACTTCTCGGTGCGACCCCGAGCAGCCTCGATGACCCAGCGCATGGCGAGTGTCTGGCGTCGCAGCGGACGGACCTCAACCGGCACCTGATAGGTGGCGCCACCGACACGCCGGGACTTCACCTCGACCATCGGCTTGACGTTCTCGAGAGCGCGACCGAAGAGTTCCACGGCCTTGCCTTCGTCCTGGCCACTGCGCTCGACGATCCGCTCCAGGGCACCGTAGATGATCCCCTCGGCCACGGACTTCTTGCCCGAGCGCATGATCATATTGGTGAACTTGGCGAGCAGGTCACTGTTGTGCTTGGGGTCGGGAAGGATGACGCGCTTCGGCGCCGATGTACGTCTGGACATTCTGGGAACTCCGTCCTAGCTCTTCACTAACTCTTGGGGCGCTTGGCACCGTACTTGGAACGACCCTGGCGCCTCTCGGACACGCCGGCGCAGTCCAGGGTGCCGCGCACCGTGTGGTAGCGCACGCCGGGCAGATCCTTGACGCGGCCGCCGCGGATCATGACGACCGAGTGCTCCTGAAGGTTGTGGCCTTCGCCGCCGATGTAGCTGGTGACCTCGAAACCGTTGGTCAGCCGCACGCGAGCCACCTTACGGAGCGCGGAGTTCGGCTTCTTCGGCGTCGTTGTATAGACGCGCGTGCAAACGCCGCGCTTCTGCGGGCTGCCATTCAACGCCGGGACCTTGCTCTTGTAGGTCGGCGCGCTGCGCGGCTTGCGGACCAATTGATTCACTGTGGCCATATCGACCTGCTGCTCACGTTGCTGTTCAGATTGCTGTTGGGAATACGGCCCTCATCAGCAGGGCCGCCGCATTCAGTTCGGTAGTTCTTGGTAACTCGCCGGGTTGGCCCATCCGGTTCTTGCCGTGAACGGGCCAGCAGCGATCCTCCCGTCTGTGCGGGACCGCGAAGTTTATTGGCCCCCGGGAAAGGGTGTCAAGCACGGGAACCGGAGCGCAGGGCCGCACCGGCCCCCGAACGCATCCCCCTGGCCGGGCCTGGACCCGGCAACCGGGTGGGTCCGGAAGCCACTATTGGGGTGGAAAGCCTTCCCGGCCCGGGGAAGCCGCGCATTGCGGGAGGCAAGACAGGCCCGGGCCCCGAGCCGGGCCCACCAGAGCAGCCGGGCTACGGGAGGCGTCACTCGCCCCCCTCACCAGCCGCCTCTTCGTTCACTGCCGCGTCCCCACCCCGGGCTTCCGGGGCCTCTTCGTCGTCCAGGCCCGCCGACGCGCCGGTCGAACGTGCCTCGTCGAGCCCCTGCAGCTCCATGCGCAGCTCCTGCTCACGGGTGCGCCGCTGCTCGGCGTGGTACCGATAGCCGGTGCCGGCGGGAATAAGCCGGCCCACGATGACGTTCTCCTTCAGGCCGCGCAGGTCGTCCCGGAGGCCCTTGACGGCGGCCTCCGTCAGCACCCGGGTGGTTTCCTGGAAGGAAGCCGCCGAAATGAACGACTCGGTGGCCAGGGACGCCTTGGTGATGCCGAGGAGCAGGGGCTCGACCTGGGCCCCCTGCTTGTTCTGGAGCCGGGCAGTCTCGTTGAGGTCGATGACCCGCGACCGCTCCAGCTGCTCGCCGGGCAGCAGGCCCGTATCGCCCGGCTGGACGGCCTCCACCTTCCGCAGCATCTGCCGGATGATGGTTTCGATGTGCTTGTCGTTGATCTTCACGCCCTGGAGGCGGTAGACGTCCTGGATCTCGCGCACAAGGTAGTCCGCCAGCCGCTCCACGCCCTGCAGGCGCAGGATGTCGTGCGGGTTGGGCTCGCCGTCGGCGATCATCTCGCCCCGGGCCACCTGCTCGCCCTCGAAGACGCTGAGGTGCCGCCATTTCGGGATCAGCTCCTCGTACTTCTCGCCACGCTCGTCGGTAATGATCAGGCGGCGCTTGCCCTTGGTCTCCTTGCCGAAGCTGACGGTACCGCTGTACTCGGCCAGGATGGCCGGGTCCTTGGGCTTCCGGGCTTCGAAGAGATCGGCGACGCGGGGCAGGCCGCCCGTGATGTCGCGGGTCTTCGAGGACTCCTCGGGAATACGGGCGATGACGTCGCCAACTGACACCCGCGCGCCGTCGGCCATGTTGACCAGGGCGCCCACGGGCAAGGCGTAGACGGCCGGGATATCCGTATTGGCGAAGCAGATCTCCTGGCCCTTGTTGTTCAGCAGCTTGGCCGTGGGACGGAGGTCGCGGCCGCTCATGCCGCGCTGCTTGGGATCCATGATTTCGTAGCTGGACAAGCCGGTAACTTCATCCACCTTCAGCTCGACGGTGACGCCCTCCACGAAGTCCTGGAACTTGAGGAGACCGCCGACTTCCGCGACTACCGGGTGGGTGTGGGGATCCCAGGTAGCGACGATCTGGCCACCATCGACCTTGACGCCGTCGTCGATGTTGATGACGGCACCATACGGGATGCGATAGCGCTCGCGTTCCCGGCCCTGGTCATCCATCACGCCGATTTCGCCCGAGCGGCTGACCGCCACGAGATAGCCCTTCTCATGCCGCACCGTCTTGACGTTATGCAGGCGGACGGTACCCGGACGCTTTACCTCGACACTGCTCGCCGCCGCATTTCTGGATGCCGCGCCACCGATGTGGAACGTGCGCATGGTGAGCTGCGTGCCGGGCTCGCCAATGGACTGGGCAGCTATCACGCCAACGGCCTCACCGATATTGACCCGCGTACCGCGGGCCAGGTCACGGCCATAGCAGAGGGCGCAGACGCCGTAGCGCGTCTCGCAGGTGATCGGGGAGCGGACCTTGACCTGGTCCACGCCGTACTCCTCGAGCTTGCGGACCTTGCGCTCGTCGAGCAGCACGCCCGCCTCCAGGATGACCTCCTCCGTACCAGGCCGGGTCACGCTATCGGCCAGGACACGGCCCAGGACCCGCTCCCGCAACGGTTCCACGATGTCGCCACCCTCGACGAGGGGCGTCATGAAGAGTCCGTTGGTGGTGCCGCAATCCTCGGACGAAACGACCAGGTCCTGCGCCACGTCGACGAGGCGGCGCGTGAGATAACCGGAGTTTGCAGTCTTCAACGCGGTATCTGCGAGGCCCTTGCGGGCACCGTGGGTCGAGATGAAGTACTGCAGGACGTCCAGGCCCTCGCGGAAGTTGGCCGTGATCGGCGTTTCGATGATCGAGCCGTCAGGCTTGGCCATCAGTCCGCGCATGCCGGCGAGCTGCCGGATCTGGGCAGCGGAACCGCGGGCGCCGGAGTCGGCCATCATGAAGATCGAGTTGAACGAGGCCTGCTTGGTGGACTCGCCCTTCGCATTGATGGCGGTTTCCGAACCGAGCTTCTCCATCATCGCCTTGGCGACGAGGTCATTGGTCCGCGACCAGATATCCACGACCTTGTTGTAGCGCTCGCCATTGGTGACGAGACCGCTCGCGAACTGGTCCTGGATCTCCTTGACCTCGCCCTCTGCAGCTTCGAGGATCTTGGGCTTCTCGTCCGGCACCACCATGTCATCCACGCCGATCGAGATACCGGCTCGGGTTGCGTAGGCAAAGCCGGTATACATGAGCTGGTCGGCGAAGACGACCGTCTTCTTCAGGCCAACCTGGCGGTAGCAGGCATTGATGCAGCCGGAGATGGACTTCTTGTCCATGTTCCGGTTGACCATGGAGAAGTCCATGCCTTCCGGCAGGATCTCGGACAGCAGGGCGCGACCGACGGTGGTCTCGACCAGCCTGGTTTCGCTGGTGATGTTGCCGGCGTCGTCGACGCTGGTGTGGCGGATGCGCGCCTTGATCCTGGCGTGCAGGTCGACGGTCCGGCTCTCGTAGGCGCGATGCACCTCGCTGACGTCCGCAAACCGCATGCCCTCGCCCCGTGCGTTGATGCGCTCACGGGTCATGTAATAGAGGCCGAGAACCACGTCCTGGGACGGCACGATGATCGGCTCACCATTCGCCGGCGAGAGGATGTTGTTGGTCGACATCATCAGGGCGCGGGCCTCGAGTTGCGCCTCGAGTGACAGCGGCACATGCACCGCCATCTGGTCGCCATCGAAGTCGGCGTTGAAGGCCGTGCAGACCAGCGGGTGAAGCTGGATGGCCTTGCCCTCGATCAACACCGGCTCGAAGGCCTGGATGCCCAGCCGGTGCAGGGTGGGCGCGCGATTCAACAGCACGGGGTGCTCGCGGATGACCTCCTCGAGGATGTCCCACACCTCCGGGCCCTCGCGCTCGACCAGGCGCTTGGCAGCCTTGATCGTCGAAGCTTCGCCACGGATCTGCAGCTTCGAGAAGATGAAGGGCTTGAACAGTTCCAGGGCCATCTTCTTGGGCAGGCCACACTGGTGCAGCTTGAGCGTGGGGCCGACCACGATCACGGAGCGCCCGGAGTAGTCCACGCGCTTGCCGAGCAGGTTCTGGCGGAACCGGCCCTGCTTGCCCTTGATCATGTCGGCAAGGGACTTCAGCGGACGGCGGTTGGTGCCGGTGATCGCACGGCCACGACGGCCGTTGTCGAGCAGCGCGTCGACCGCCTCCTGCAGCATGCGCTTCTCGTTGCGCACGATGATGTCGGGCGCATTCAGCTCGAGCAGCCGGCGCAGGCGGTTATTGCGGTTGATGACGCGCCGGTACAGGTCGTTGAGGTCCGACGTGGCAAAGCGGCCACCATCCAGCGGCACGAGTGGCCGCAGGTCTGGTGGCAGCACGGGCAGCACGGTCATGACCATCCACTCGGGATGGTTGCCGGACTCCAGGAAGGCCTCGACGAGCTTCAGGCGCTTGGACAGGCGCTTGATCTTGGTGTCGGAACTGGTGCCGGCGATGTCCTCGCGGATCTGGACCACCTCCCGGGACAGGTCGATGGTACGGAGCATTTGATGGACGGCCTCGGCGCCCATGCGGGCATCGAACTCGTCACCGTGCTGCTCGACGGCCTCGAGATACTGCTCGTCCGTCAGCAACTGGCCCCGCTCGAGGGGCGTCATGCCCGGGTCGATGACCACGAAGGCCTCGAAGTACAGGACGCGCTCGATCTCGCGCAGCGTCATGTCGAGCATGAGGCCAATCCGGGACGGCAGGGACTTGAGGAACCAGATGTGGGCCACCGGGCTCGCGAGCTCGATGTGGCCCATGCGCTCGCGGCGCACCTTGGCCTGGGTGACCTCGACGCCACACTTCTCGCAGACGACGCCCCGGTGCTTCAGCCGCTTGTACTTGCCGCACAGGCACTCGTAGTCCTTGATGGGCCCGAAGATCTTGGCGCAGAACAGGCCATCGCGCTCGGGCTTGAAGGTGCGGTAGTTGATGGTCTCCGGCTTCTTGACCTCGCCAAAGGACCACGAGCGGATCATGTCGGGGGACGCGAGCGCAATGCGGATCGCGTCGAAGTCCTCGACCGTCTGCTGCTGCTTGAAAAGCTTCAGTAGGTCTCTCATGGGTTAGTCCTTCTCGAGTTCAATGTTGATCGCCAGCGACCGGATTTCCTTCACCAGCACGTTGAAGGATTCCGGCATGCCTGCAGTCATCTCGTGCGTGCCATCCACGATGTTCTTGTACATCTTGGTCCGGCCCTGCACGTCGTCGGACTTGACCGTCAGCATCTCCTGCAGCGTGTAGGAAGCGCCGTAGGCCTCGAGAGCCCACACTTCCATCTCGCCGAAGCGCTGGCCGCCAAACTGGGCCTTGCCGCCCAGCGGCTGCTGGGTGACGAGGCTGTAGGGGCCCGTCGAGCGCGCATGCATCTTGTCGTCGACCAGATGGTTGAGCTTCAGCATGTACATGTAGCCCACCGTCGTGGGGCGATCGAAGCCCTCGCCGGTGCGGCCGTCGTACAGCTGCGCCTGACCGGTTAGCGGCACCCCGGCAAGCGCCAGGAGCTGCTTGATCTCCTGTTCGCTGGCGCCATCGAATACCGGGGTCGCCATCGGTACGCCGTGCCGCAGGTTGCCCGCAAGTTCCTCGATCTCGCTGTCAGCAAGCTCGGCCAGCTTGACCTTCTGCCCGCCGGTCTTGTTGTAGATCTCGTCCAGGAACTTGCGCTTGTCGCCGGTGGTTGCGTTCGCATCGATCAGTGCGCCGATCTTCTGGCCCAGTCCCTTTGCGGCCCACCCGAGGTGGGTCTCGAGAACCTGCCCGATGTTCATGCGCGAAGGCACGCCAAGCGGATTCAGCACGATGTCGACCGGGGTGCCGTCAGCCAGGTAAGGCATGTCCTCCACAGGCACGATCGTTGAAATCACGCCCTTGTTGCCGTGCCGGCCGGCCATCTTGTCGCCGGGCTGGATGCGGCGCTTTACCGCGAGGTACACCTTGACCATCTTCAGGACGCCAGGGGCCAGGTCGTCGCCCGCGGTGATCTTCTTGCGCTTCTCCTCGAAGCGGCGGTCAAACTCCTGCCGCTGCTGGCGGAGCCGCTCGGCGGCCTGCTCCAGCTGCCCGTTGGCCTCGTCGTTGGTCAGCCGGATCTCGAACCACTGTTCACGGGCCAGCTCGGTCAGATAGGCCTGCGTAACCCGGCCACCCGACTTGAGGGAACCGGGACCGCCCTCGGCCTGCTTGCCAACGATCATCCGCTCCACGCGCTGGAAAATGTCCTTCTCCAGGATGCGCAACTGGTCGTCGAAGTCCTTGCGGACGCTTTCCAGTTCCGCGGACTCGATGGCAAGGGCGCGGCTGTCCTTCTCGACGCCATCCCGGGTGAACACGCGCACGTCGATGACGGTGCCGTCCATGCCGGGTGGCACGCGCAAGCCCGTGTCCTTAACGTCGGATGCCTTCTCGCCGAAGATGGCGCGCAGCAGCTTCTCTTCAGGCGTGAGCTGGGTCTCGCCCTTCGGCGTCACCTTGCCCACCAGGATGTCGCCAACCTTGACCTCTGCACCGATATAGGCGATGCCGGCCTCGTCGAGCTTCGCCAGCGCCGTCTCACCGACGTTGGGAATGTCGGCAGTGATCTCCTCCGGCCCGAGCTTGGTGTCGCGGGCGACGCAGGTGAGCTCCTCGATGTGGATCGTCGTGAAGCGGTCTTCTTCCACGAGCCGCTCGGAGATAAGGATGGAATCCTCGAAGTTGTAGCCATTCCACGGCATGAAGGCGACCAGCAGGTTCTGGCCAAGCGCAAGCTCGCCCAGGCTGGTCGAGGCGCCGTCAGCCAGTACGTCGCGCCTGGCAATGACGTTACCCGCCTTCACCAGGGGGCGCTGGTTGATGCAGGTGTTCTGGTTGGAACGGGTGTACTTGGTGAGATTGTAGATGTCGACGCCAGGCTCGCCGGCTATGGTTTCATCGTCGTTGACCCGGACCACGATGCGCGACGCATCGACGAAATCGACCGTGCCACCGCGGCGCGCGACGACCGTCACGCCCGAATCGATGGCCACAGCCCGCTCCATGCCGGTGCCGACCAGCGGCACGTCGGAACGCAGCGTGGGCACCGCTTGCCGCTGCATGTTTGCGCCCATGAGCGCACGGTTGGCGTCGTCGTGTTCCAGGAACGGGATCAGCGATGCGGCCACCGAGACGGTCTGCTTCGGCGACACGTCCATGAAGTCGATGCGCTCGCGGGGCAGCAGGGTGAACTCGTTCTGGTGCCGCACCGAAACGAGTTCCTCGACGAACATGCCCTTGGCGTCGAGCTGGGCATTCGCCTGGGCGATGACGTGCTGGCCTTCCTCGATCGCCGACAGGTACTCGACATCGTCGGTGACCTTGCCATTCCTGACCTTCCGGTACGGGGTCTCGAGGAACCCGTAGTCGTTGGTCCGGGCATACACTGACAACGAATTGATCAGGCCGATATTCGGGCCTTCCGGCGTCTCGATGGGGCACACCCGGCCGTAGTGGGTCGGGTGCACGTCGCGCACCTCGAAGCCGGCCCGCTCCCGGGTGAGGCCACCCGGCCCAAGGGCCGAGACGCGGCGCTTGTGGGTAACCTCTGACAGCGGGTTGTTCTGGTCCATGAACTGGGAGAGCTGGCTGGAGCCAAAGAACTCCTTCACCGCTGCTGCAACCGGCTTGGCGTTGATCAGCTCCTGGGGCATGAGCCCCTCGGAGTCGGCGATCGTCAGGCGCTCCTTCACGGCGCGCTCGACCCGGACCAGGCCGACCCGGAAAGCGTTCTCGGCCATCTCGCCGACGCTGCGCACCCGGCGGTTGCCCAGATGATCGATGTCGTCAACCTGGCCACGGCCATTGCGGATCTCCATGAGCGTCCGCAGGGCGTCGATGATGTCTTCCTTGGTGAGAACGCCCGGCCCGGTGGACTCGGTGCGGCCGACGCGCCGGTTGAACTTCATCCGGCCGACGCTGGAGATGTCATAGCGCTCGGCATTGAAGAACAGGTTGTGGAAGAGGTTCTCGGCCGCTTCCTTGGTGGGCGGCTCGCCGGGACGCATCATGCGGTAGATCTCGACGAGTGCGTCGAGGCGTGTCACCGAGGAGTCGATGCGCAGGGTATTGGAGATGTAGGGGCCACGATCCAGGTCGTTCACATAGAGCGTCCGGATGTGCTTGATGCCCTTCTCGACGAACTGGTCGATCAGCTCAGCCGTCAGTTCGTCGTTGGCCCGGGCCAGGAGCTCACCCGAGCTCTTGTCGACCACGTCGTGGGCCAGGATCTTGCCCTCGAGGTACTCCTTGGGCACCACCATCGTCTTGGCACCGGAATCCTCGAGCTCCCGCACATGGCGGGCAGTGATCCGGCGACCTTCCTCGACGACGACCTTGCGGCCAATCTTGATGTCGAAGGTGGCCGTGTCGCCGCGGAGTCGCTGCGGAACCAGGCCGAGTTCCACTTCCTTGGCGGACAGGTAGAAATCGTTCTTCTCGAAGAAGAGATCCAGCATCTCCTGGTTCGTGAGGCCCAGGGCGCGCAGGATGATCGTGACCGGCAGCTTGCGGCGGCGGTCGATACGCGCGAAGACGCTGTCCTTGGGGTCGAACTCGAAGTCGAGCCACGAGCCGCGGTACGGGATGATCCGGGCCGAGAAGAGCAGTTTGCCGGACGAGTGGGTCTTGCCCTTGTCGTGGTCGAAGAACACGCCGGGCGAACGGTGCAGCTGGGACACGATGACGCGCTCGGTGCCGTTCACGACGAAGGTACCGTAGTCGGTCATCAGGGGCATCTCGCCGAGGTAGACCTCCTGCTCGCGGACTTCCTTGACGATCTTCTTGGTGGCGGTCGAGCCCTCCTTGTCGTAGATCACCAGGCGCACCTGGACGCGCAGCGGGGCCGCGTAGGTCAGGCCACGGAGCTGGCACTCCTTGACGTCGAACACCGGCTCGCCGAGGCGGTAGCTGATGAACTCGAGGGCGGCGTTGCCCGAGTAGCTGATGATCGGGAAGACGCTCTTGAATGCGGCATGCAGCCCGACATCCTCGCGGCGCTCATCTTTCCGGCTTTCCAGGGCCGTGTCTTCCTGCAGGAACTTCTTGTAGGAATCCAGCTGAATGGAAAGCAGGGGCGGAACCCCGAGGATGCTCGGCCGCTTGCCGAAGTCCTTGCGGATCCGCTTCTTATCGGTAAATGAGAATGTCATGGCGCAGCACCTCTGTCAGGGCACTCAGATCGGGGAATGGCGAACGGCAGCCGGTGCAATGTGCACCGGCTGCCGCCGCGAACCCCGGTTTCGCAACAACGCAGGCCGCAGGGCCTGCGTGATGGTCAGCATCGGCTCGCAACCGCTCACTTGATCTCTGCAGTGGCGCCGGCTTCTTCGAGCTGCTTCTTGATGGTCGCGGCCTCGTCCTTCGACACCGCTTCCTTGACGACCGACGGCGCTCCCTCGACGAGATCCTTGGCCTCCTTGAGGCCGAGGCTCGTGATCGTGCGGATTGCCTTGATGACGCCCACCTTGTTCTCGCCGATGGACTTCAGCGTGACGGTGAACTCGGTCTGTTCCTCGGCAGCCGGTGCGGCAGCGCCAGCACCACCAGCGGCAGCAACGGCCACGGGCGCGGCAGCCGAGACGCCCCAGGTGTCCTCGAGCATCTTCACGAGCTCGACGATCTCCATGATGGGCTTTGCGCTCAGTTCGTTGAGCAGTTCCTGGTTTGAAAGAGCCATGGTCAGAATCTCCTTAAAGTCCTTGAAGTCTGGTTACCCGATATCCGGATGGTTGTGTTTGGTAGTCGGCTCCTAGAAGGCACGCCCTTCAGGAGACCTCCTCCGCCTTGCCGCGGGCAGCCAGGACGCGCGCGATGAGCGCGGCCGGCTCCGCCAGCGTGCGGGCAAGCTTGGTGCCCGGCGCCTGCAGCACACCGAGCAGAATCGCCCGGGCCTGGTCCAGCGTCGGCAGGCTCGCGAGCCGCTCGAGATCGGCCGGCCCGTAGAGGGTGCCGCCAATGGCGACAGCCTTCGTAACCAGCTTCTCGTTGGTCTTGGCGAAGTCCTTGACGACCCGGGCGGCTGCGCCTGGATCCTCACGGGAAAACGCCAGGATGAGCGGCCCCTTGAGGGCCTCCTTGAGGCATGCGAACTCGGTGCCTTCGACGGCCCGCCTGGCGAGGGTGTTCTTGATCACGCGGACGTAGACGCCCTGGCTGCGGGCCTTGGCCCGCAGGTCGGTCACCTGCGCCACTGTCATCCCGCGATACTCGGCCGCAACGGCCGAATGCGCGGTTGCCGCGATCGCACTCACCTCATCGACAAGAGCCTTCTTGTCTTCGAGTCTTAATGCCATCGTTCACTCCTGATGCGAAAGTCACTGTCACCGCGCCCAACGTCCCGGGAATGCTCCCGGTCGGCCGGTTGGCGGATCCGATGGCGGCCGTCACCAGGCTGTCCTGATTCGGGTAACACCATCTGCGCAGGGCATTAAGGCAATTGCAGATCCGGTCGTCAGGATCTCCATTGCCACCTGCGGTCTTCGATGCAACGTCCACTACGCCCGATCTCCTGGACGCGGCGGAACCGGCGGGACCCGGTTACCCGGGCCATGCCTTCAAAAACTCCTAGGTCCCAGCTTCCAGGCTGGACTGATCGACCATCACGCCCGGGCCCATCGTGGAAGACACCGTGAGGCGCTTCAGGTACTGGCCCTTGCTGGCTGGCGGCTTGACCTTCTTGATGTCGGTCAACAGCGCTATGAGATTCTCCCGCAGCGCCGCGACCTCGAAATCAGCCTTGCCAATCGGGCAATGCACGATGCCCGCCTTGTCAGCCCGGTACCGCACCTGACCCGCCTTGGCGTTCTTCACGGCTGTCTCGACGTCCTGCGTAACCGTGCCCACCTTGGGATTCGGCATCAGGCCGCGGGGACCGAGCACGCGGCCCAGCTGACCAACGATGCGCATGGCATCGGGCGTGGCGATGACCGTGTCGTAGTCGATCTCGCCGCCCTTCATGCGTTCAGCCAGGTCCTCGAAGCCGACCACGTCGGCACCGGCAGCCTTGGCCTTCTCGGCATTCTGGCCCTGGGCGAAGACGGCAACCCGCACGACCTTGCCCGTGCCATGGGGCAGGAGGGCCGAGCCACGAACCACCTGGTCGGACTTCTTGGCATCGATGCCGAGATTCACGGCCACGTCGACGGACTCACGGAACTTGGCCGTGGCATTGCCCTTGACCAGTGCCAGGGCCTCGTCGATCGGATAGGTCGCAACCGGCGAGATCTTGTCCTGCCAGGCCTTGACGCGCTTGCTCATGCCGGTCATTTCACGCCCTCCACGTCGAGACCCATGCTCCGGGCGCTACCGGCTATCGTGCGCACGGCCGCGTCCAGGTCAGCGGCAGTGAGGTCGGGCATTTTTGCCTTCGCAATGTCCTCGAGCTGCTGGCGCGAGACCTTGCCGACCTTCTTGGTGTTCGGCGTACCGCTGCCCTTCTCCAGGCCCAGGGACTTCTTGAGCAGGTTCGACGCAGGCGGCGTCTTGATGACGAAGGTGAAGCTGCGGTCGTTGTAGACCGTGACCACCACGGGCATGACCATGCCCGCCTCCATCTTCTGGGTCTGGGCGTTAAACGCCTTGCAGAACTCCATGATGTTGACGCCTGCCTGGCCCAGCGCCGGGCCCACCGGGGGACTCGGATTCGCCTTGCCGGCCGGGACCTGCAACTTGACGTACTTCTCGACTTTCTTGGCCATCTGACACTTTCCTTACAGTGGGTCCAAACGCCCCGCGGCTATCTGCCCGGGGCTCCCCGGTAGGAGCGCCTTCAGGCGCGATCGGTGCCGGTATTGCCACCGATCGCGCCTGAAGGCGCTCCTACTTCAGCCCTTCTCGACCTGGCTGAAATCCAGTTCCACCGGTGTGGACCGACCCAGAATCTGGACCGCCACCCGGAGCTTGTTCTTCTCGTAATTGACCTGCTCGACGACCCCGTTGAAGTCGTTGAACGGACCGTCGGTGACCCGAACGACCTCGCCCGGCTCGAACAGCACCTTCGGCCTCGGCTTGTCGACACCCTCTTCGACCCTGTGCAGGATCGCGTTGGCCTCGTCATCGGTAATAGGCGCAGGCTTGTCGCTGGTGCCGCCGATGAACCCGAGGACCTTCGGCACTTCCTTCACGAGGTGCCAGGTTTCGTCGTCCATTTCCATCTGGACCAGGACGTAGCCGGGGAAGAACTTGCGCTCGCTCTTGCGCTTCTGCCCCTCCTTCATCTCCACCACTTCCTCGGTCGGCACGATGACCTTGCCGAACTTGTGCTCCAGCCCGTTGCGCTTGACCCGCTCCTCGAGGGAGTGCTTCACCTTGTTCTCGAAGTTCGAGTACGCGTGTACGACATACCAGCGGAGTGCCATGCGCTCAGCCTCCCTGGCCAGTGATGGCACGCGTGATCAGCAACAACACGAAATCGAGGCTCCAGAAAAAGATGCCAAGGACCATCAGGAAGAAGAAAACGGTAAGCGTCGTCTGCGTCGTCTCCTGCCGGGTTGGCCATATGACCTTGCGGATCTCCCCGCGGGAACCCTGGATGAACTGCCAGAGAAACTGCCCGATCTGCGTGCGGTAAAGCAGTGCAGCGCCAATACCAAGGCTCGCCAGTATGCCAAGTGCCCGCACCACCACCGGCGTGGACTCGAAGTAGTAGTACGCCACCAGTGACGCCACCACGACGAGGCCCGCAAGCGCCAGAAGGACCGTGTCCATCGGGCCCGCGGAAGTTTCGCTGTTCTTCGTCGTTGCCATCGTTACCGGTCGTGTTGGCAGGCCAGGAGGGTCTCGAACCCCCAACCTGCGGTTTTGGAGACCGCCGCTCTGCCAATTGAGCTACTGGCCTGTGCTTCGTCCACCGCTTTGTAGGAGCGGCTTCAGCCGCGACCTACTTCTTCATCTTCAGGAATCGCGCCTGAAGGCGCTCCTACAAGTCGCTCCGAAGTCCTACTTGATGATCTTGGCCACCACGCCGGCGCCCACGGTCTTGCCGCCCTCGCGGATGGCGAAGCGCAGGCCCTCTTCCATGGCGATCGGGTTGATCAGCGTCACCGTCATCTTGACGTTGTCTCCCGGCATCACCAT
>JAEUQA010000077.1 GCA_016789845.1 Chromatiales bacterium | reverse complement strand
CGCGCCGCACTAATCAGGCATGTCCCCAATTCTCAGCCGAAGAGCTTTTCGCGGAAGACCTGGTAGGTGAACCGTGGCAGGACGATCTGCCGGATGGCGCGCCGCGGCTCGGTGACCAGCCGGTAGAACCATTCCAGGTTGGCCCGGCGGAACGCCAGCGGCGCGCGGCGCACGCGGCCGGCAATGACGTCGAAGGTGCCGCCGACGCCCTGGCAGACCCGGACGTGGCGGAGCTCCGGGAGATACTTCTCCATCCAGAGCTCCTGCCGGGGGCTGCCCAGGGCCACGAACAGCACCTGGGCGCCGGACGCGTTGATCGCGGCGACGAGGTCCGGCATCGCGGCGTCGTCGACGTAACCGTGATGGTGCCCCGCGATGACGAGGCCGGGGTACTCCTTCGCCAGGACCGCCGAGGCCTTCTCGTTGACCTCCCGGCTGGCGCCGAAGAGGAACACCGGGTAGCCGCGCAGGGCGGCCCGCGCGCAGATCGCCGGCATCAGCTCGGCGCCGGGAACGCGCTCGAGCCGCTCGTGCCGGAGCAGGCGGACGGCATAGACCACGCCGATCCCGTCCGGGATCAGGAGGCCGGCACTGGCCAGTGAGCGCCGCAGTACCGGATCGGACTGGGCCTTGATGACCTTCTCCGGATTGACCGCCACGACGGCCCTGGCCTCGGGGCCGGCGATCAGGGTATCGATGGCAGCCAGCGCACCCTCGAGGTCGACGCAGTCGACCGGGGCGCCAAGGACTTCCACGCGCTTGGGAGTTGCCATCAGTCGCGCTTTGCCCCACGCCAACCGAAGCCGCCGGCCAGAACCCTAGAGGAATTCTTCACACCAATAGTACAGACACAGTAGCAGGAAGATGTGCCGCTCCCGGTTGAAACCAGCCCCATGTTGTTGAATTGTCGAGTCGACCGCTGCCAGGTCGAACACCGTCGCAAATCGCGACCCCCGATTCAACAACACACTTCCCAGTGCGCCCGCATCACGGAACCAGTGCCGGGTCGGCGACAGGAAGCCCTTCTTCCGGCGCCGGATGATGGCCGGCGGCAAGGCCCCGGCCGCGTAATCCCGATGAATTATCTTTTTCTTTCTGATACTTACGCGATATTTATAAGGCAGGGACTCAATGAACCTGACCAGCTCGTGATCGAGGATCGGGACGCGGCATTCCAGGGAATGCTGCATGGTGATCTTGTCGGTGTACAGCAGCAGGTCGTCGGCCAGGCCGAAGCGCAGGTCCAGGGCCATGATCCGCTCGATGCTGGCGGGTAACGCGGCGCAGCCCAGCGCCGCGTAGAGACCGGCGATCCGCTCCCGGGCGTGGTCCCTCCCCGGCCCGATCAGGGCGGTGACGTCCCGGTCACTGAACACCCGGCCGGCGCCCAGGAAGCGCTCCACGTCGTCGGCGCCGCCGATCGCCCCGAGCCCGCGCGTCAGCCGCTCGCTCCGGGCGCCGAGCCAGCCGGCCACCGTCCCGGCGGCACGGGCGAGTGACGGCGGCACGAAGCGGCGGTAGAGCTCGCTCTGATAGCGCGTGTACCCGCCGAGCAGTTCGTCGGCGCCCTGCCCGGACAGCACGACCTTCACCTGCTGGCTCGCGAGGCGGGCCAGGTAGTGCATCGGCACGATCGACGTGGTCGCGAGGGGCTCTTCCACGACGCGCACGCACTCCTGCAGCGTCGCCAGGAAATCCACGAAGCCCATGCGCCCGGCGTGATGCTCCATCCCCAGGAAGGCCGCCGTCTCCCGGGCATCGGCGATCTCGTCCACGTCCCCGGCCTCGGCGCCGGTGAAGCCGACGGTGAAGGCCTTGAGCGGCCGGGACGAACGTTGCTGGGCGGCGGCGGCGACCAGGGCCGAGTCGATGCCACCGCTGAGCAGGATGCCCACCTCCACGTCGGACATCAGCTGGCGCTCCACCGCCTGGCCGAACAGCTCGCCGTAGCGTCGGACGGCCTCCGGATATGCCGGGATGACGGCAGCGGAATCACGCAGCGGGCGCACGTAGGAATGCTCCCGGACCGCAAGCTGCGGTCCGGCCAGGTCGATCTCCAGCGCGTGGCCGGGCGGCAGCTTGCGGATGCCCTTGAACAGCGTGTCCGGCGACGGGGAGAAACGGAGCTTGAGCAGGGTGGCCAGGTTCTCCCGGTCCAGCTCCCGCGGCGCGATGGCGAGCAGCGGCCGCAGCTCCGAGGCGAACGCCAGGCGGTCCGCCCCGTGGAAGTAATACAGCGGCTTCACGCCGAAGGGATCCCGCACGAGGAACAGCTTCCGCTCCGCGACGTTCAGCCAGGCGAAGGCGAAGATCCCGTTGAAATCGGCAAGGGAACGAACGCCACGGCCCTCCAGCGTGGCCAGCAGGGTTTCGGTGTCGGAATGCCCGCGAAAGCTGGCGCCCTGCAGGGCCGTCCTGAGGGCCGCGTGGTTGTAGATCTCGCCGTTGTAGACCAGCCACTGCCGCTGGTCCGGGGAGGCCATCGGCTGCCGCCCGTTCTCCGACAGGTCCACGATCGCCAGGCGGCGGTGCCCCAGGCTGACCTGGTGGCTGCCCACCGGCACGACGACCAGGCCCTCGCCGTCCGGCCCCCGGTGGGCGAGCAGGTCGAGGACCGCCGGGGCGAGCGGGATGTTGACGGAACCGAGGATGCCGCACACGGTAGCGGGCTCAGTGGAGCTGCGAGAGCGCGTACAGCCAGGGCATCACGGCCCAGCGCAGGTGATTGCGGTTGCGCCGGATGCCCAGCCAGTCCACCTGGCTGTAGATGGCGTCACCCCGCACGAACTGCTTCCCGATTGCAGGCGCGAGGGACGCGATGAGGGCGGTGTCGCCGCGCAGGATCGCCAGGTTCAGCATCTCCGCGTTGTCGTAGAGGTCGTAACGGACCAGGGACGGCTTGTTGGCCACCGAGAAGCGCTTGAACAGGCCGGTTCCCGCCACACGGAAGTTCTCCTGCAGGTAGGCATAGCCCCGGGCAATGACGGCTTCGGCCCCAGGCAGGTCGAGGTCCCGGCGGGTCTTCTCCAGGTTCTTGAGGACGATACAGGAGTGAAAGCAGTCCACGAAGGACTGCCCGTCGGGCGAATACAGCCAGGAGCCGTCGGGCCGCTGGGCCCGGACCAGGTAGCGGTACAGCTTCCCGATGCGGTGCCTGGCGCGGTCCTGCCGGTCCGGCGCGAGGTAGGGCAGCAGCAGGCCCAGGGCAAACATGACATAGCTCTGGACGTTCACCACGCGCCGGTCCGGGAGGGCCGAGTAGGACATTACGAGATGGTCATCCGTCTCCTCCATCACCTGGAGGTCCCGGTCGAAGAACGCGTGGATGCCCTGGATTACGGGCACCACGCCGTCGTCGCCCGTGAGCCGGTGATAGCGCACGAAGGCTTCCAGCGGATAGGGCGTCATGGTGGCGAGCGGCAGGTCGGCCGCGTAGATGAGCCCGGCGCTGATGGGCTGGCGGAAACCGATGCCCCAGCAGGGGCCGCTGTAGCCCGGGCTGGCGTGCTGCCGCAGCCAGTCCAGGTGCCGCCGGACCGCGGCGAGCAGGCGCGGTGCCGGCTCGCGCTCGTGCAGGTTCAGCAGCGCCAGGGCCGCCCAGGCACGGACGATCGGGTACTCCTGCTTCGCGTAGAACCAGCGGGCGCGGTTGTTGACGACCGTGTCGAAGAGCGTCAGTGCGGCGGCCGGCAGCAGCCCGAGGCGCCGCCGGCGGTTGAAGAGGTCCTTCACGACGAAGCCCCCACGCGTCTTCCAGATGTCGTAGGGATCGTCGGTGGCGAGGTCGTCCCGCGCGCAGAGGCGCTCAACGAGCTGCCGGCTGTCTTCCAACCCGGGCATAGATTTCCAGCAGTCTGGCGACGACGACGGAGGCAGCAAACCGGTTGCGCGCGTAGTCGTGATTGTACCGGCCCATGGCGGCGCGTAGCCCGGGGTCCGTGATGAGCCGGGACAGGTATCCGGCGAACACGGCCGGGTCCCTGCTCTCCGTCACGAAGCCCATCCGCCCGTCCTCGAAGAAGTCCCGGATCCCGCCCACCGCCCGGGTCACCACAGGCAGGCCGAAGGCCATGGCCTCGAGGATCGCGTTGGGCATGCCCTCGCCGAAGCAGGTCGGGAACAGGAAGATGTCGGCGCGGCGGAAGGCCGCCGACCGGGCTGCCTCGTCCAGGTGGCCGGTGAAAGTCACGTTTCCCAGACGGCGCGCACGGACCAGTGCCTCCGCGGCCGCCCGCTCGGGCCCGTCCCCGGCGACGGTCAGCGTGACCGACGGGAAGCGCTCGCTGATCGCCGCCACCGCCTCGATGGCCTCGATGAGGCCCTTGTCCCGGTCGAGCCGGCTCAGGTAGAGGATCTCGCAGGCCCCGGCCTGCCGGTCGCTGTCACGGCTGCCCGGGCCCGCCGCCGCGAACACGCCGTCGGCGACGACCGTGGTCTCCAGGGTGACGGGCGCCCGGAGCCCGAGCTCGCGGAGGCTCCGGGCAAATTCCTCCGCCAGCACCACGACGGCGTCCGCGCGGTCGTAGACGAAGCGGAAGAGGCGCGCGTACCGGGCGCGGATGGCGCGCTCGCAGGCCGGATCCCAGCCCCGGAAGAACACCAGCACCCGCCGGCCATGGGCCCTGGCGATCAGCAGGAGGATCCCGTCCCGCACCACGGACCGGGCCCCCAGGGAGGGATTGAGGTGGACGAGGTCCACGGGCCGGGCCCGGAGCTCGCGGTGGAAGCGCCAGTAGTCGGCGAGCAGCCGCCGGAGGCCCGCCCAAGGGCCGGCCTCTCCCGGCCGGGCGCCGATCTCGAAGTAGGCCTTCTGCGCGTCCAGGTGGGGACGGATCGTCCGGTAGTAGTTGGCGACCCCGCCCGGCAGCCCGAGGCACGGCACCGTGATCAGGACGCGGGTCATGCCGGCTCCAGCCGGTCAATGAGCTCCAGGAGCCGCCGGCCGTTGTTGCGGGCGCTGAAGTGCTCCACCGCCACCCGCCTGCCCGCCCGGCCCAGCGCGAGGGCCCTGCCCTCGTCCGCCAGCAGGTAGCTGATCGCCGCGACGATGCCGGGCACGGAGCCCGGCTCGACGAGCATCGCGTTGACCCGGTCCTCGAGATACACCTCCACGTCGCTCACCCGGGAAGCGACCACCGGGCGCCCCGTGGCCAGGTACTCGCCCAGCTTGAACGGGAAGCCGCGGTCGGCGAACTCGCCGGGCACCCGCACGACGCAGGGGATGTCACAGTCGCTGATGAGCCGGAAATACTCGTCGTCGGCGAGATAGCCGAGATAACGGATCCGGCCGGCGAAGCGCGACTGCGCCATGCGCTGCCGGATGGCCGCCATGCGCTCCGGGGAACCGCGGCCCGTCATCACGAACTCGATGCCCGGCCACTGGCCTGCGACTTCATCGAAGGCCGCGATCAGGTTCAGCACGCCATCCTTGTCGCCGAAGCTCCCCGCATAGAGCAGCCTCACGGGCCGGTGGAAACCGCCGGCGGACTCCGCGACCCGGTCGAGATCCACGGAGATGGGGATCAGCTGCACGGGGACCCTGCCAGCCACGATGCCCTCCAGCTTCTCCCGGAGGTAGGACGAGATCACGACCACGCCGTCCGCGAACCAGTGCATGTGAGCCGTGGCCCAGGCCACCGACCAGGCCTTCAGCCGCGAGGCCGGCGACGAGGTGGCCGTGACCAGGTACGTGTCCTCGACGATGTCCACGACCACCCGGTAACCCAGCAGCCTGGCCCAGGCCACGAACAGGAAGCTCTCCAGGCTTGGCTCGCCATAGAGGAACAGGACATTGCGGCTGCCCCACCGCCGGCTGCGCCAGAGATACGCGCAACCACCGTACAGGTAGCGCAGCAACGCCAGCGGCAGGCGGATGTTCATGCCGATGTCGTGCCCGATGGTCCGGTAGGGAACGCCCCCGTGTTCGCCGGCGAGACGCGCTTCGTCCCGGCCCGGATGACTTTGCCGGAGCAGGAGGATCCGGGCCGAGTTGCCCTCGCCCGCCAGCACGCCGTCGATGAAGTGCTGGAAGCGCTTGGTTTCGGCGAGGCCCTCGGGGTAGAGCAGGTTGCCCAGGAAGACGACGTTGGCGCCGGGGATGCGGGCCATTCAGTGCATCTGTTCAGCGCAGGGGGAAAAGTCCACCATACCGGCCACGTTCACGGATCCACCCGGCGAAGTGTGAAGTAATCGAGCATGTGCGGCATCGCGGGCATTCTCTATGGCGACCGGTCGACGAGTGTCGATCAGGAGCTGCTCGCCCGCATGACCAACGTGCTCGGGCACCGGGGCCCCGATTCGGGCGGCTTTCACCGGGGGCCTGGCCTCGGCCTGGGACACCGGCGGCTTGCCATCATCGACCCCGCCGCCGGCCAGCAGCCCATGGCGGACCCTGATTCGCAGAACGTCATCGTCTACAACGGCGAAGTATACAACTACGTCGAACTCCGGGCCGAGCTCGAGTCACTGGGTTACCGCTTCGTCACGGACTCCGACACGGAAGTCATCCTCAAGGCCTACGACCGCTGGGGACAGGACTGCCTCGGGCGGTTTAACGGAATGTGGGCCTTCGCCCTGTGGGATGCGCGGCGCCAGCACCTGTTCCTGGCGCGGGACCGGCTCGGCATCAAGCCCCTGCACTACTTCACCGACGGCTCGCGCTTCCTGTTCGGCTCGGAGCTGAAGAGCCTCTTCGCCGCGGGGCTGCCCCGGGAGCCCGACCCGGAGCTGCTGGACGTCTACCTGGCGCTCGGCTACATCCCGGCGCCCCACTCCTTCTTCAGGGGCATGGCGAAGCTGAAGCCCGGCCACTTCATCGTCACCGACGGGGCACGGACGGCGGTCACCCGTTACTGGGACCTGCCCCGGGAGGACGAGGCAGCGATGCGCACCGACCGGGAGCAGGTCCATGCGGAGTTCGCGTACCTGCTGGACGACGCCGTGCGGATCAGCATGCGCAGCGACGTGCCCTTCGGCGCCTTCCTGAGCGGTGGCCTGGATTCCGCCTCCATCGTCACCCTGATGGCAGGGCAGACGCCGCTGCCCGTGCAGACCTTCACCATCGGCTTCGACGAGGCCGGCTACGACGAGCGGGTCCTGGCGCGCCTGGTGTCCGCCCAGGTGGGCACCACGCACCACGAGCAGGTCGTCGAGCCCGGCGACCTCCAGGGCACGCTCGACCAGGTGTGCCGGCACTACGACGAGCCCTTCGGCGACTCCTCCGCCGTACCCACCGGCCATGTAGCGCGACTGGCCGCCGGGCACGTGAAGATGGTCCTCACCGGCGACGGTGGCGACGAGGTGCTGTCCGGCTATCCGGGCTACCAGGCCGAGAAGATCGCCGGCGCCTACGCGAAGGTGCCCGGCCTCGCCCGGCGGGCCCTGCAGTCCACCCTGGCGGGCGCGGCGGCCCTCGCCCGCGGCCGCCTGCGCTATGGACTGAACCGCTACGAGCGCCTGCTCCGGACCGCCACGCAACCCTTCGCGGAGCGCCTGCTCGGCAAGGCGGCCTGGCTCGACCGGGCCGGCCGGGCGGCGGTGCTGGCCGGCATCCGGGTCACGCCGGTGGACGAGGTCATCACGGACCTGATGAAGGACTGCCCCTGGACCGACCCGTTCTACCGACTCATGTACTTCAACTTCAAGGTGTCCCTGCCCGACCAGATGCTCACGAAGGTGGACCGGATGACGATGGCCTTCTCGCTGGAGGCGCGGGTGCCATTCCTCGACCATCGGCTGGTGGAACTGATGGCCCGGGTGCACAAGGATGTGAAGCTGCCCGGCCTCACCCGCAAGTCCGTGCTCCGGGAGACCGTGGGCCGGCGCCTCCCGCCCCCGCTGCTGCGCGCGTCCAAGCGCGGCTTCGTCGTGCCGCTGCGGGCCTGGTTTCGCGCCGGTGATTTCACGGCGCCGCTCATCGGCGCCACGAGTGCGGGCGGCGGCGGTACATTGTCCGACTGGGGCATCTCCCCGGTTGCCGTCCGGGACATCGTCAACCGCCATCGCGGCGGCGAGCAGGATTATGGCAACCTGCTCTGGATGCTGCTGGTCCTGCAACGGACCCTCCAGAACTGATGGGTTATCATCCGCGGACATCAGTCCCGGGAGTGTCCAGGTCCAGTGCCAGTCGAGAGTAACGACGAGATCCGCTTCCGGTGCCTCGCCTGCGGCGCGCTGAACCACATGGACCCAACCGCCCTGGACTGCGTGCAGTGCGGGCTGCGCATCGTCGATGCCCACGGCGTGTTCCACCTCCTGGACGCATCATCCAAGGCCGAGGAGCGGGCGTTCTACGACGACGAGTACACGCGGATCGCGGGGCAGCGACCCAAGGCCTCCATCGCGGTCCTGCGCCAGCTGTGGGAGCGCAACGATGCGCCCCAGAACCGGCTGCTGCGGCAGGTCACCGGCGACCTCGCCGGCAGGACGGTGCTGCTCATCGGCAACGGGGCATCGCGCAAGGAGCTCACCTTCCTCGAGGAGATGCCCAGGCGACTGGTCTACTCGGACCTGTCCCCGAATGCCTCCAGGGCCATCCAGGCCGAGTTCGACTTCGCGCCCTGGGCATCGCGCATCCGGTTCGCGGCCATCGACGCGGAGAACCTGCCCTTCGAGGACGCGACCTTCGACGTGGTGTACGGCCATGCGATGGTGCACCACCTGCCCGACGTGGAGCGTTTCCTGCAGGGCGTGAACCGGGTGCTGAAGCCCGGCGGCAGGGCCATCTTCCTGGACGATGCGTTCTCGCCCGTCTGGCATTACTCCAAGCAGACCTGGCTGAAGCCGCTGATGAAGTACAGCCACCGGAAGACCGGCATTTCCCCGGAGGACTACCGCTTCTCCATGTCCGGCGGGTTCAGGGAGAGCGAGCTGGCGCCGATGATGACGCGCCTTGGCCTCACGCCGTTCTTCCACCGGGCCTGCCTGATGGATTACGTCTGGACCCGGGCGGCGGAGAAGCTCCTGCCCAGGCGCTTCTATGAACCCCTGGCGACAGGCCTGCCGATGCGGGCGCTGGTGGGCATCGATCGCGCGTTGTCCCGGCTGGCCTGGTACCGGCAGAACCAGATCCGGCTGGTCTGGGGCTTCTCGAAGGGGTAGCCGGGGCCACCGTCAGAACGGCGTGCAGCGCTCCTCGGGCCGGGTCAGGTGCCGAACCGTGAAGCACCGCTCCTGGCGACCGGCCCGCCGGTTCCCGCTCAATACGGTGCCCCGCGCCACGGGGCCGGTGTGATGGTCGATGCCCACGCGGTAGAACGTGTTGCCGGTCACCCGGACCCGCTGGCCGTACACGTTGGCGATGCCGTACTCCGCCCCGGCGATGTAGTTGCCCGCGATGGCCACGTCCTCCACGTAGCGCCCCAGGTAGATGGCGTTGGGCACGTCCGCCAGGATGATGTTGTCCCGGATGACGAAATTCCGGGTCATCGCCTCGCCCGACCCCAGGTCGATGGCCACGCCCGGCGTGCCCGTGCCGGCACAGAACGGGTCCGTCTTCCGGAAGCCCCACACCAGGTTTCCTTCGATGTAGCTCTCCGGCCTCTCCGCCGGGCCCTTGGGAACGATGGCCATCCCTTCGGAGCAGGAGCACTTGCCCGCGGGATTGAAGTGTCCCTTGCAGTCCGTGTAGGTCGCCGGCGTGTGGTAGAACTCGTTGCCGACGATACGGTTGCCCCCACCGGCCAGCGGCCCGTTGGACACGCCATCGACGAGGTCGATGAACTCGTTGCCCCGGATGGTCACCCGCTCCGCCTCGTGGATGTACACGGCGTAGCTGTCCATGCGGGGCACGCGGAGCCCCTCCCGGAACACGCTGTCCACCACGGCATGGTCGCTGCCGCTGGTGAAATGCAGCATCAGGTTCACCGGCCGGCCCTCCCAGGCCCGGGGCTTCTCGAACACCATGCGCTGCAGGGTATTGCCCGTCCCCGCCACCTGTGGCTGGTAGACGGCATCGCGCACGACGAGCCGGTCGACGATCCAGTGGCTGCCGGTAATGTAGAACTGGGCCACCGCGGCGGTCTCGCGTTCCGGCACGAGGGCCGGGTGGACCGACTCGTCGTCGTTCGCCCAGCGCAGCCAGCGCGGCTGGTCGGCCGAACCGGACGCGGACAGGTGGATGACGCCGACCTGCTCCACGGTGTAGGTCGGCGCCGGCGCCACGCACACGACCCGCTTGTCCGCATCGTTGACGTGGCTCCAGTCCTCCGCGGTCCGCACCGTGAAATCGCAGGGCGGCAGCAAGGCCATGAGCAGGGCAGTCAGCATCGCTAGTCCACCGGGATGTGGAGCGCCCGCGCCACCTGGTAGGCCCGGAGGACGAGCCGGTAGCGCCAGATGGACAGCGTGGCCTGGGGCTTGCCCGCCACCGCCAGTTCCCGGAGCCGCTCCGCCCAGCGTTGCGCATTGCGGCCAATGTCACCGAACTCCAGCGCGACCTCCCGGCCCGCCGCCACCTGCCGCGCGGCGCCGGCCGGGTCCGCCAGCAGGTCCAGCATGCCGGCCGCGATGGCCCCCACCTCGATGGGGCAGATCCGCGCGTCCACGCCGTCGGTGAGCAACTCCCGGATCTGCGGGATGTCGCCCACCAGCACCGGGACGCCACAGGCCATCACTTCCAGCAACGTGTTGGGAAAGCCCTCGCTGCTCGCCATGGAGACCACCAGGTCGCTGGCCCGGTAGTAGTCGGGCAGGGCCGCCTCCTCCAGCAGGCCGAGGAAGCGCACGCGGGCGTCGAGCCCGAGGCGGGCGACGGCCGCGACGATCGCTGCCTCGTACTCCGGGTCGGCGCGGCCGAGGATCACCAGCAGGGCGTCCGGCCAGCGGGCCAGCACCGCGGGAAAGGCCTCGACGATCAGGTGGATGTTGAGGCGGGGCTCGAGGGCGCGGGGGCTGAGGATCACCTTCGCGCCGGCAGGCAGGCCCAGCCGCGCCCGGGCCGCCGCCCGGTCGCCGGGCGTGAAGCGCCGCAGGTCGCAGCCCCAGTAATTGACGTCCACCGGGGCGGCCACGCCCATCTGCCCCAGCTCCGCCGCCAGGAAGTGGCTCTTGGCACTGATGGACTCCGCGCGCCGCAGGCCCATCCGGGACAGCAGCCGCACCAGCGGCGACAGGTGCATGTCCCCCGTGGCGTGCAGGACGTCCGTGCCCATGGCGATGACGGCGACGGGACAGCAGTTGGCGGCAATGACGTTGAAGAAATGGTCGCCCAGCCCGTAGTGGCAGCAGATGACGTCCGGGCGGATGCGGGCCAGCAGGCGGCGGAGCCGGACGCTCGTGAAGGGCGAGCCGCCGTCGCCCGTCAGGACGTGATAGATCACGCCCCGCTCCTCGAGCGCCCGCTGGTTCGCGGTCCCCGTCATGTCGATGAAGTGGACCTCGTCCAGGTGCGGCACCATGGCCACGGTGCGGGGCACCGCGTGCACGACCCCGGGCGAGATCACGCAGGTCCGGACCCGGCGCCTGGCGGGGCTCGCCGTGGCTCCGGCTACGGGAGTGGCGGCGCCGGTCAGGCTGAAGCCGCCCAGCGCCCGCAGCCGCTCCAGGTTGAAGACCTTCCACAACAGGGGGTCGTAGCCCTGCCGGCCGCTGACGAAGCCGCTGAACAGCTGCTGCACGTAGCCCCGGCTGTACGGGGCGCCCGGCGGAATGTCGGCGTAGACCCGGGCAAACGCGCCGTTGGACCCCTCCCGCAGCCAGTCCTCCTCCGCGGTGACGAAGCCCAGCTTGTTGAGCCGGTCCCGGATGACGTCCGGGAGGATCCCGTCCAGCGCCCGCCGGTAGACCTGCTTGGACAGGCCATCCTCGATCTTCTGCCGCGTCGGCAGCGAGAAGGTGTACTCGACCAGCCGGTAGTCCAGGAATGGCAGCCGCGCCTCGATGGAGAACGCCATGGAGTTGCGGTCCACCTGCCGCAGGATGCCGGGCAGGGAGTCGTAGACGGTCGCCTGCAGCAGCTCGCGATCGAAGGGCGTGCCCCCCACCCGCCGGCACCAGTCCCCATGGCCGTCGATGCGCCGGAGCGCGATGGATTTCTCCAGCCCCACCGCCAGGAATTCCGGCGCCAGCAGCGCCCTGGCCCGCCGGAGCGACGGCATGAGGGAACGGGGCAGCCTGCCGGCGCCCAGCTCCCGGACCAGGTCGGTGGCGATGCGCTTGTAGGGCAGGCCACGGCGCTGGTGCAGGCCCCGCACGTTGCGGAAGGCCGCGCCCAGCTCGAGGGTCACCAGGTTGTCCACCAGCAGCGCCGGGTACATGCTCGGCACGTAACCTCCCAGCATCTCGTCGGGCCCCTGGCCGTCCAGGGTCACGGTGACGCCCTTCTCCCGGACCAGCCCGTACACGCACCAGCCGGCGAAGATGCTGGTGCTGATGAAGGGCTCGTCCTGGTGCCACATCAGGCGGTCCAGGTCCGCCAGCAGGCGTTCGGGGGACGGGTTGACGAAGGACGGCTCCACGCGGGTGGCGTCGATCACGGCCTGGGCGTACTCGCGCTCGTCGAACCGGGGATTGTCGGAAACGGAGGTGAAGGTCTTCTGCAGCCCCGCGACGCCGGCGTTCTTCAGCAGCCGGTCCACCACGCAGACGATGCCGCTGGAATCCAGCCCGCCCGACAGGCAGGAGCCCACCGGCACGTCGCTGCGCAGGCGCAGGCGCACCGCGTCCTCGAAGATCTCCCGGTAACGGTCCGCGTACTGGCGGTCGCTCAGGCCCTCCAGCTTGTTGCGCAGGTCGATGGACCACCACTGCACCGGCTTCGGCACCCAGCCCTGCAGGGAGCCCAGGGGCACGACCAGGTAGTGCCCCCCGCGCATGTCCATGACGTCCCGGAAGAAGGTCTGCTCCGAGTTGCAGCCGTAGACGCTGAAGACCAGGAAGTCGAAGAGCACGCCCGGGTGGGCCTCCGCCGTCACCCGGGGAAGGCAGAGCAGCTGCTTGATCTCGGAGCCGAAGGAGAAGGTCCGGCCGTCCCAGTGGTAGTAGAAGGGCTTCACCCCCAGCCGGTCCCGCGCGCAGAAGAGGATGGACTTGTCCACGTCCAGCAGCGCGAAGGACCACATGCCGTTGAAGCGGTCCAGGCACCCCGTGCCCCACTGGCGGTAGGCGGCCAGGATCACCTCCGTGTCGGTGCCGGTGGTGAACCGGTGGCCGAGCGCCGCAAGCTCGGCGCGCAGCTCCAGGTAGTTGTAGATCTCGCCGTTATAGGTGATCCACAGGCGGCGGTCCGCCGACGGCATGGGACAGCGCCCCTGCTCCGACAGGTCCAGGATGGCCAGCCGCCGGTGGCCCAGCAGGAGGTCGTACTCCTGGCCGCCGCCGGGCGCAAGTTCGCCGGTGTCCCGGGTGAAGCGCACCTTGCCGCTGCGGCTGCTGTAGCCGAGATAGCCGAAGTCGTCCGGGCCCCGGTACTCGATGAGACTGGTCATGCGCCCCAGTTCCTCCGCCGAGGCGGGGCCACGGGCCGACACGATTCCGGATATGCCGCACATCAGGTCACCCCGTCACACCGAGCATGGCCTGGTAGGCAGACAGGAGCTGGTTCCTGATGCGGACCGGGTCGTGGCGGTCGATGGCTTCACGCCTCGCCTCCTCACCCAGGGACACCGCCAGCTCGTCGCTGCGGAATACCTGGCGCACCTGCTCAGCCAGCAGGACGACGTCGTCGACCGGAAACAGCAGTCCGCTCCGGCCGTGGTCCACCATGCTGGGGATGCCGCCCACGAAACTTGCGACGCAGGGCATGCCGATGAGCATCGCCTCGGCAAGGCTGTTCGGACTGTTCTCCAGGTACGACGTGATGGCGAACACGTGTCCCCACCCCAGCTGCTCCACCATGGCCTGGTCATCGAGCTGCCCGAGGAAATCCACGTGCCCCTCGAGCCTGAGATCCCTGATCCGGCGGCGCAGGAACCGGCCATAGCCGCTGCGTTCGCTCACCACGCCCGCAAGCCGCAGGCGGATGCGGGGGAATTCGCCCCGCAGCAGGGCGATGGCTGCCAGCAGATTCTCCGTGCCGCGCCGGGGATGGCCCGCATTCGTGTACACAACCGTGTGGCGCTCGCAATTGCCCGGGCGCCAGCGACCCGCATAGAAGGCCGGGCGCAGGATCTCCCCAACGTGATGATAGGCGGCCTGCGGATTCAGGCGGCGGCCCCAGGCCCGGTCCCAGTCGGTGCGGCCGAGCAGGCCCTCGACGGCGCCGAGGATCCGCGCCTCGCGCCGGGCGCCCCGGCGGATGTCATGGAACTGCCAGGCAAGGCCCAGCCGGAGCGGCAACTCCACCAGCCGGATGCTCCGGAGGATATCCAGCGACGACAGCGCACCGAAGAAGCCGCGACGCGTGGAATAGGGACCGAGCAGGCCCTGCATCGACAGCACGGCGGGGACCTTGACCATCCCCCGCACCTTCAGGAGACCGAAGAAGCGTTCGCTGCCGTGAAAGTGCAGCAGATCGGGCCGGAAATCCCGGACCATCGCAGCGCAGCGGTCCAGGTCGGCTTCGCGCATCCCGAAGGCCGGATAGCGCTTCGGCTGGCCAATGGTGTAGTAGCGGATACCGTCCCGGTCGAACTGCAGGTCACGCAGCCCGGGGAACGCGCTGGCGACCCCGAGTTCGACGCCGGGGGCGCCGGCCACATGCTGCAGTAGCTGGCCGGTCCAGTGGGCCCCCGCCAGGCTGACGTCCGAGCCCGACGCCAGCAGCATTTCGGGCACCGGCACGTGGGCAAACCAGAGGACCCTCATGGGTCCATGCGTCGCGGGGGTGCTGGTCGCCCCGCCAGGACGCGCGCCGCCACGTCATGCCCCAGGGGGGTCCAGTGGGTGTCGTACTGGAAGTACAACTGCTTGCCCTCGGCCGCCGCCTGCCTCAATGGCGGGAGCAGGTCGACATGGTCAATACCCGTCTCCGCCAGCAGCTGCAGCAGGGCCGTGTAGCGCCAGTCAACCGCCGCGCGCAGCGCCGGGTCGGGGAAGCGGTCCTGGTACACCATCTCCTTGGTCGGGACGATGAACACGACCAGGTGGATGCCGTTCCTGGCCGCGATCTCCTGGCTGCGCTCGAGCGCCAGGCGGAACAGGCGGATCTGCCCGGCGTCCACCTGGTCCGTTGCTATCTGCAACTGGCGCGGGTCGAGGTACATGTCCAGCCCGTCGCCAGTGATATGGACGAGCGAGTCCTCTCCGCGTTTCTCCGGATCCTTGATGCCGAACTGCACGCGGTCGGAAAAGAGCCGATAGAGCGCGCTGTGGTCGTAAAGGACGCGCCGGACCTTGTAACTCAGGGCATCAGGCTCGTAGCGCATGACCCGGTCGGTCATCCACTCCGGATAGGACTTGTCCGTGGGGGTCGCCTCCCAGGCCGCAAAGTTGGGCAGGTCGCCGAAATCGTTGTCGATGAGCGCTTCCATGAAGGCGTAGCGCGGCCGCAGTGGCACCCCGTACCGCGAGAGCAACCGGGAATACTGGGTGGGCGACGTCCACGAGGTCATGCCCAGGTTCACGGCGTCCCGGCCCGTGAGCGCCTCGAAGCGCTCGGAGATGCTGTCCCGGAGCTCGACGCCGTACCCCCACACGAAGGAGTCCCCGATGAACACGCTGTCCACGGGTGGCGTGATCCCGTCGTCCCGGAATCCGATTCCGTCGTCGAAGCCCAGGTCCACGGTGTCGACGGTATACACCCCGCCTGGACCAGCCACGGACTCATGCATCCCCGGGATCATCCGGTAGCCCAGGAAGTCGTCCCGGTGGTTGATGAGGCGCCCCAGCGGATTGCCCGGCTGGTAGCCCGTGAGCCGCAGGCCGGCCTCGCCGACAAGCAGGGCAACCCCCAGGCTGACGAGCAGCAGGGTCGTGTTCGCAAAGAAGGTCTTCATGACGAACCGGCTGGGGACTCCCCGGCCTCGGCTCCACTGGCGGCAGTGCGGGCCTGCCGCTGCGCCCGGGCAGCCGAAGCCCCAGCCTTCAGCGACCGCTGGGCCGCCAGGCCGAGGCCCAGCCAGATCCACGCCACCATGGCGTAGTTGATGGTCTGGACCGCGTTACCGGACTTCACCTCGTCAACCAGAAAGAAGCCGAGGGACATGAGGAATCCCAGGCAGGTGACGCCGACTATGCTGCCGAACCCGTGGCGCCGGACGGCCGCGAAGAGGCGGAATACCACGACGACGAACAGGAGTACGTAGGCCAGCGCCCCGACCCAGCCGAACATCATGGGCAGCGCCAGGTAGAGGTTGTGAAGATGGCCGCCCCCCATCACGGGGCCGCGGGAGCTCGTCTGCCGGCCGCCCCACGCGATCTGGTTGCTCAGGTCGGTCCCGTGCCCGTAGCCCACCCACCAGCTCTCCCGCTGCAGGCGCTCCCAGCCGTACTGCCAGGGTCCGAGGCGGTTCAGAGCCTTGCCGGTCTCGATGCTGCTCACATCCTCGACCTGCACCCTCTGGAAGTCCTCGGCGATGTTCTCCAGGTTGAACCAGACGCCGACCGTGGCGAGCACGATGACCACCGCCGCGGAGGCCAGATTCACGTACTTCGCGTTGCGGAAGGACCGGCGATGGACCAGCGAGAACATGATCGTGTAGATGACCACGATCAGGACGGATTCGAGCGCCGCAGCCCGCATGTTCGCCAGGATCAGCGTCAGGCCCACGGCCACGGCGACCGGCACGAAATGGATGGGACTGAGCTTCAGTGCCGTGCGTGACGCGGAGGCTGCCACGAGCGGCAGGACGACGGCCAGCAGCATCATGGCGTACTGGCCGTTGGAGGACGCGCTGCCGAAGGTCCCAAACGCATTCGTGGTGGCGTAGAACAAGTCGCGGGTGAGGCCCAGCAGCGGGGTTTCGATGTGCAAGACGCCGTAGTGCTGGTTGAGGGACACGCCAAAGTTGTACACCGCCATCACGCTCGCCACGATCAGGAACTGGCGGAGTCTCGCTTCCGTCAGCCGGAGGGCACTCACCGTGTGAAAGGCCAGCAGGAAGCCCGAGAATGCCGCGAACTGGAGGCCAAGCACTTCCAGCGGCAAGGGGTTCCGCAGGAGCAGGCCTAGCAGGTTACTAACGAACAGGATCGCCAGCAGAGACATGACCGTGCCATCCGTGCTGCGCGTCGTCTCCCGGATGGCGGGCCTGACGAGCAGGTGGATGCCGAGCAGCAGGAAGGCCACCAGGTTGAACAGGCCACCCTGGTTGTTGGCGAAATTGAAGTGTGAGCAGAACAGGATGATGAGTACCGTGGCGAAGACGTCGTTCCTGACGAACAGCACGTAGCCAATGATCAGCGCGACCAGCACCACGCCGACGGCGTTGACGGCCACGGACGGAAAAAAGGTGGCGATGGCGAGATGACCGACGAGCAGGCAGCCAAAGATGGTGACCAGAACGGCCAGCGAGCCCATCTGCCGCCTGCTCCGAGCCCGAGGGACGGACGCCGCGGGCGCCGCCTGGCCGGCACCGGCGCCAGGCCGGGGACCAGCCCCGAACCCACCGCCAGGTCCGCCGCCGTGGCCAGCACTGCGGTCAGCCCCCGGCATCGGGCCCCGGGCCGGGCCCGTGCGTGGCGGAAGCGGGATCGAGGTCATCGTCGATAGCCCTTCGAAAGGCATTGATCATGAGCGATATGTTGACGCGCTCGCGGATGGTCCGCAGGGCTTCGCGACCCATTGCCCGCTGCTGTTCCCCGGAGCCCAGCACCTGCCGGATCCGGGCCGCCAGGGCCGCATCATCGTCCATCGGGAAGACGAAGCCGTTGACGCCGTCCACAATGTCGTGGACCTCGAGGCCGTAGTCGACGGTGACCACCGGCTTGCCGAAGGCGAGCGCCATCTTAATGGCCAGGCTAGCCACCCCGGGAGTGACGAATAAGTCACAAAGCAGGAAGTAGCGGGCCAGTTCACGCTCCTCGTAGACCGCCCCCTCGAAATGAACATTCGGTAATCCCAGGCTGGCGGCCTGGGCCTCCAGGGCGGCGCGCTCGCTGCCGTCCCCCACGATCACCAGGGCGCATCCCAGGCCCTCCTGCCGCAGCCGGGCGAGGGCCCTGAGCAGGGTATCCACCTTCCGCGCCCTGTTGAGGCGCCCCAGCAGGAACAGCACCGGCTCGCCCGCCGGGCTCCAGCGCTGCCGGTCCGCCGCCAGCCGTTCGGGCTGTCCGGCCCACTCCCGGCCGGCGGCCTCCAGGATCTCCGTGTCCGGGCTGTTGGGCGCCACCCAGATCCGGCGGGGGTCGTAGCCCTGCGCCGCGTAATACCCCCTGGCGTGGGCCGAGTAGACGATGAGGCCGTCGGCCTGGCGGGACAGCCAGTCCCGAGGGTTCCCCGGCCCGAACCAGCGGCGCAGGCGGCCCCGGGCGGCATAGGCCCGGATCCGGTCGGGGTCGGTGTAGGGCACGCCGCCGAGGAACCAGAGCACGCGGACCCCCAGCACCTTGCAGAGCAGGAGGGCGAGCAGCAGGTCGGGACGGCCGGCCTGGCCCGTGATCAGCACGTCGGGCCGGCCCCGGAGCAGCTGCCAGAGGATGCCGGGCTGCCAGGCCTGGCTGCCGAACTCCAGCAGCCGGAGCCGCACCGCCCGGAAGCCGGTCAGGTCGGTCGCGTTGCGCAGGTTCTCGGCCGCCATCTCCCGGCCCGGCCGGCTGTAGAACACGGTGAGCTCCACGCCCGGCAGGGCAGCCAGCCGCCGGAAGACGGGCACCCGGTAGCTGGGAACGATCTCCTGCAGCAGGAAGACCTTCTTCACAGGCCGGCGATCCTGCGCCATTCCCGGGGCCGGAGCGGCACGCCGAGCACCAGCGCGGTGAGGGTGATCGCGAGCGCGGCAAGCGCACCCTTCACCACGAGCATCAGGAGGGAGACCGGCGCCTCCCAGAAGATCACGGCATGGGACACGGCGATGCCGATGGCCAGGCCCGCGAGAAGCCGGGGCCAGGCATAGGGCACGTGATAGAGCCGCTGGCTCACCGCCAGGGAGCCGGCGGCCAGCGCAACGAAGCACAACGCGTTGGCGAGTGCCGCGCCGACGACGCCGAGCGCCGGCACGAGCAGCAGGTTCAGGCCCACCGCGGCCACCAGCGCCCCAAGATTCAGCAGCATGCGGTAGTGGTTCTTCTCGGCGATCTGGATGCCGTAGCTGAAGTAGTTGGCGACGGAGGCCATGACCGCCCCCAGCACCAGCAGTGGCACCACCACGTAGCCCGCCGCGAACTCGGGCGTGGTCAGCAGCAGGAGCACCTCGTGCCCGAACAGCGACAGCAGCACCAGGATCGCCATGGTCACCAGCAGGTAGACCTCCGCCACCTTGCGGAACTTCCCCGGGGCGTCGGGCTCCCGGAAGGCGCTCATCACGTGGGGCCACCAGGCGCCCTGGAAGCCCATGAGGAAGAGGTTCACCAGCGAGGCGATGCGCGCGCCCATGCCGTAGATCCCGACCTCCGCCAGCCCCCGCGCGTCGTTCAGCACGTAGCGGTCCACGTACTGCATGACGAAGAACGCCAGCGTGCCGGGCACCAGCGGCAGGCTGTAGACCAGCATCCGCCGGAGGAGCGCCAGGTCGAAGACGGCCCGGTAGCAGTCCCGCGCGAGCCAGATGGACACCACCGAGAAGACCAGCTGGCCGAAGGCCTGCCCGAGGAAGACCCCCGCCACCCCGAGGTCGAGCCAGACGATGGCCGCGAAGCTGCTCGCGGTGCTGAGCACCGTGTTGCCCACGTTCGAGAGCGCGAAGGCCCGGGCCCGGAACAGGTACCGCAGCTGGTTGTTGGTGATGTAGAAGATCGACTGGATCCACATGAACACGAGGACGATCTGCACCGTGCCCGGGCCCACCTGGCCCGCGAGCCAGCCCCGGGCCAGGAAGTCCGCCGCCGGGGCCAGGAGGAGGCCGACGACCGCGAAGGCGATCAGGTTGTAGAACAGCCCCGTGGAGGCGATGCGCCGCCGTTCTTCCTCGTCCAGCGACGAATCCAGGTAGTAGCGCCCGACGGCCTGGTCCAGCCCGGCGCCGATCACCAGCGGCGCCAGCACCGCCGCGTAGCTCAGCAGGTCGAGGGCGCCGTAGTCGGCGGGACTCAGGATGCGGGTGAAGACCGGGACGGTGATGAAGGAGAAGCCCCGCGCCAGCAGCGTGCTCAGCGAGTAGAGGGACGCGTCTCTCAGTAGCTGTTTGAACATGCAACCGTCGGAAAACTTGCCACGGACAGCGTCGGGCCGCTAGCTTATATCAATGAGCAATAGCGGCACAGTTAAGGGCCGGAGGCGCAGCCGGCGCTTCCTGCTCGGCGCACTCGCCGCGGCCCTGGGCACGCTGGTGCCGCTGCTGCTGGTGGAGGTGGCGCTGCATTTCCTGCCGGTAACGGAGCCTGCCTATGCCCAGCCGGTGAATGCCCGGATGCCCTACCTGCATTTCCTGCCCGACCGGGACGTCACCTGGTCCAGCGGCTGGCGCTTCTCGATCGTCACCCGCAAGCACGTCAACAACTACGGCTTCACCAGCGACGTGGACTTCGTGCGGGACAGGGCGAGCCCCCTGCTCACGGTCATCGGCGACAGCTACGTGGAAGCGTGGCAGGTGCCGAACGCCCTGACGATGCACGGCCTGCTGGCGGAGCGGCTGGCGGGACGCGGCCGCGTCTATGGCATCGGCTTCTCGGGCTCGCCGCTCTCCCAGTACCTGGCCTACGCGGAGCTGGCGCACCGGGACTTCGCCCCGGATGCCATGGCGTTCGTCATCATCGGCAACGATTTCGACGAGAGCCTCCGGAAGTACAAGCAGCAACCCGGCTACCACTACTTCACCGAGCAGGACGGGGAACTCGTGCTGGAGCGGATCGACTATCCGGGCCAGAGCAGGGCCGTGGCCCTGGCCAGCAGGTCCCGCCTCGCCATGTACCTCCGCTACACGATCGGCTTCGACTTCCGGCGCGTCGCGTCCCGGCTCCGGAGCCTCGCGGATGCACCGACCCGCTTCGTCGGCAACGTCGCCGCGGACGCCTCGGCGGAAAGGATCGCGGACTCGAAGGCCGCCATCGCCGCCTTCCTGGACCAGCTGCCGGAGCGGAGCGGCCTGCCCCCGCAGCGCATCCTCTTCGTCCTGGATGCCATCCGGCCCGAGCTCTACACGCCGGCGGACGGGGCCCGGGCCGAGGCCTCCTACTTCGGCCAGATGCGCCGGCATTTCCTCACCCAGGCCCGGGCCGGGGGCTTCGAGGTGATCGACCTGGCACCGGCCTTCGCCGCGGCCCACGCGCTGGACGGCACCCGGTTCGAGTTTCCGACCGACAACCACTGGAACGCACGCGGGCACGCCGTCGTCGCCGGCGAGATCGCCCGGAGCGCCGTCTGGTCCCGGACCTTCCGCTGAGCCTTCAGCCCGGCCCGGCGATCCGCAGCAGCACGCAGGACACCTTCCAGCGCAGCGGCACCAGGTGCCAGCGGAGCCGCATCCGCAGGGAACGGGCCAGGAGGTAGTCCAGGATCCGGCCGGGCCGGTAGTCGTAGTAGGACCAGTCATCGATGCGGAGGATCCCGGCCGCCTCGACCCGCCCTGCCGCGCGCTCCAGGATGAACCGGGCCAGCTCGTCGGCCGTCGGCCGGTACATGGTGTCGATGGGATCGGCATGATGGGGAAAGGTGCGGGGCACGGTGCAGAGCAGGGCCCCGCCGGCCGCGCAGAAGCGCAGCACGTTGCCGATGAACGTCCCGCGATCGACGACGTGCTCCAGGATGTTGCTGCAGATCACCAGGTCGTAGGGCCGCGCAAACACCGACGCCGGCAGTCCCGGCCGGGAGAGGTCGACGACCAGGTCCACGCCCTCCCCTTCCTTGAGGTCGGCGCAGTCGATGGTGCAGCCGCGGGCCAGCAGCGGCTTGTGGACCAGCTCGGTGATGTGGGGCTGGCGGACCGTGCGGTATTCCAGCGTGGACGAGCCGATGTCGAGCACCCGGGTGCCCGGGGGCAGGTCCAGCGCGGCGAGCCTGGCCGCGATCCAGGCGGCTTCTTCAACGAACATGCGTGCTCAGCTCCAGCTGACCGCGCCCGCCCGGCGCGCGTAAACGTCGGCCCAGCTCTCCAGCGCGAGCAGCACCATGAGCATGCTGGTGTAATTGTGGCCGGGCTCCCGCGCCCGCCCGATCAGCGTCTCCACGCCCGCCGGGCGCAGCAGCCCGGCCTGCCGCAACCGCCCGGAGAGCAGGCGCTCCCGGAGCGCCGCCAGGAACGGCCCCTGCAGCCAGCCCTGCACCGGGATGTCGAAGCCCTGCTTGCGGCGGTAGATGAGGTCGTGGGGCAGGTAGCCTTCCATGACCTTCTTCAGCGCGTACTTGCCCTCCGGCGCGCCGGCGGCGTTGCGGCCGAGCTTCAGGCGCGATGGCAGGCGGAAGGCGCTCTCCACGACCTGGTGGTCGAGCAGCGGCACCCGGGCCTCCAGCGAGTGGGCCATGGTCATGCGGTCGACCTTCATCAGCATCTCGTCCACGAGCCGCGTCTTGTACTCCGCGTAGAGCTGGCGGCCGAGACGGTCAGGCGACGGCGCGGCGTCGTAGCAGCGGGCCATCAGGTTGCCGCGCCAGGCCGCGAGCGCCGGCAGGAAGACGTCCCGGGGCAGGACGAGGGACATGGCGTGCAGGCTGTTCTGGGCCACCTGCTCGCTGTAGCGCTGGCCCTCGCTGCCCGCGCGCCGGGCAAGGCCGGTGAGCAGGCGGTCGGCGGCAGGCCCGCGCAGGATCCCGAGCCGTGCGCCGGCACGGGCGAGCCCGTAGAGCGCGGCCAGCAGGCCGGCCGGGCCCGGCCCGTGCAGGTAAGCCTCGTTCTGGTAGCCCTGGTAGCCGGCGAAGAGCTCGTCGCCGCCGTCGCCGGTGAGCACCACCTTCATGCGGCCGGCCGCGTGCCGCGCCAGGTAGAACGTGGCCCAGGCGGAGCTGACGGCGAAGGGCTCGTCGAGATGCCAGGCCATCAGGTCCAGGTCGTCCAGGAAGCCCTCGTCGATGGTGCCGGCGTGGAAGTCCACCTGCTTGAGCGCGGCTACCTGCCGCGCGTAAGGCCCCTCGTCGTAGCCGGCCTGGCCCGGGAAGCCGATGGAGAAGGCGTGGAGCGGCTGGTCCGGCGCCTCGGCCCGCATCAGGGACACCACGGCGCTGGAATCGAGGCCGCCGCTCAGGAAGGCGCCGACCGGCACGTCGGCCACCAGGTGATAGCGCACGCTCTCCCGGAGGGTGCCGCCGAGGGCGGCGATCTGCGCGGCATCGTCGCCATCGTCGCCGCCACCGACCGGGGCCGGCGGCGTCCACCAGGTCTCTTCCCGGACGGCGCCATCGGGCGTCACGAGGAGATAGCGGCCGGGCTCGAGCTTGCGGATGTCGTCGAAGATGCTCCCGGGCTGGGGCACGACCAGCATCCGGAAGAAGCCGGCCAGGGCCTCGCGATCCACCCGCAGGCGCGACAGGCCCGTGACCGCGATGGCCTTGATCTCGGAGGCAAAGGCGAACACGCCGCCGGTCTTCAACACGTACAGCGGCTTGATGCCGACCCGGTCCCGGGCGAGGAACAGCCGCCGCCGGGTCACGTCCCAGAGGGCGAAGGCGAACATGCCCCGCAGCCTGCGCAGGCAGTCCGGGCCGTGCAGGCGGTAGAGGTTGAGGATGACCTCCGTGTCCGAGGTGGTCCGGCCGGGCAGGCCCGCCGCCGCGAGTTCCCGCGCCAGTTCCCGGTAGTTGTAGATCTCGCCGTTGAAGACGATGGCCAGGCTGCCGTCGGTGCTCCACATGGGCTGGTTGGCGTCGGCGGACAGGTCGATGATCGCCAGGCGCCGGTGCCCGAGGGCCACCGGGCCTTCCTGCCAGTGGCCGGCGCCGTCGGGCCCCCGGTGGGCGATGGCGTCGGTCATCCGGCGGAGCAGCCCCGGGTCGGGGGCCGCGCCGTCGAAGCGCAGGATGCCGGCAATGCCACACATCGGGGCATTTTCCGCTCTTGCACAGGGCCGTGCTAGCTTATCGTCACGCTTTTTCCCGAGACGTCCGTGGCCAGAGACAATCCTGCGACATATTCCCGCGCGCGCCGGCCACGCCGCTGGTTCGTCGCGCTCCTGAGCGTGCTGGTGGGCCTGCTCCTGGCCGCGCTGGCCACCGAGGCGCTCACCCGCCTGTTCTTCGACGAGGCCGTCCAGCCGCGCTTCGTGGTGGATTCCGGCTACGGGGTGCGCTGGAACCAGTCGGGCATAGACACCCGCCACTATGTGCCCGGCGACTACGACGTGCGCATCACCACCAACTCGGCCGGCATGCGTGGGCCCCGGGAGTACGCCCTGGAGCGGCCGCCCGGCGTGCAGCGGGTGATGATCCTCGGCGATTCCTTTGCCTTCGGCTATGGCGTGGAGGACGGCGAGGTGGTCAGCGCGGTGCTGGAAGGCCTGCTGGACGCCCGGCGGCCCGGGGCCGGCCGCCACGAGGTCGTGAACCTGGCCGTGTCCGGCTTCGGCCAGGCCGAGGAGCTGGTCACCTGGGAACAGCGTGGCCGCGCCTGGCGGCCCGACGTGGTCGCCCTGTTCTACTTCGACAACGACATCGGCAACAACGCCGTCTCGCAGCTCTATGCCGAGAACGCGGACGGCACGGTGACCCGCACCGGCAATGCCTACCTGCCCGGCGCGAAGCTGCAGGAACGCCTCTACCGGATCCCGCCGGTGCGCTGGCTCTTCGAGCACTCCGAGGCCTGGAACCTGATCAGGAACCGGCTCTCGATCCTGGTGCAGAACTCGCTCCTGAAGAAACAGGGCCTGAAGCAGTTCGACGATGCCACCACGCCCGCCGTCGGGCTGACCCGCGCGCTGCTGCTCCAGCTGGCCCGGCAGATCCAGGCCGACGGCGCCCGGGTGGTGTTCGTGGTCATCCCGAACCAGGACCGGCTGCGTTCCAACTTCCCGCTGACCCGGGCCGAGGTGGAGGCCGCCGGCGCCACCCTGCTGGACGGCCGGGACTTCCTCACGCCCGACGACTACTACCCCCGCGACGGCCACTGGCGCCCGAGCGGCCACCGCAAGGCCGCCGAGCAGCTCGCCGCGCTGCTGTAGGAGCGCCGTAGGAGCGCCTTCAGGCGCGAC
>JAEUQA010000071.1 GCA_016789845.1 Chromatiales bacterium | reverse complement strand
CAGCGACCGCGTGCGGTGCAATGCCTGCAACCCCTGCTGCTCCAGGGACTTGACCCGCACCGGCACGATCTCGGCATTACGCGCCGCCTCCAGCAGGGCCGCGGCGTCCGCCGCGTCGGTCTTGTTGCGCTTCACGTAGGCGCGCACGTAGCGCGCCGGCAGCAGCTTCACCGGGATCCCCAGCCTGCCCAGCCACCGGGCCCAGTGGTGGGCCGACCCGCAGGCTTCCATCACCACCAGGGCAACCGCGCGGTTCTGGAACCACCGCTCGAACTGGCCCCGGGAGAGCCGGGCCCGCTCGGTAATCCGCCAGTCCGGGCCGGCCACCGCCAGCTCGAACACGTTCTTCGCCAGATCCACTCCCACCACGGCGCCGACAGTCGTAGTATCCATTGCAGGACTCCTTCCGGTTTGGCGCTGACACCCACACCACATGAGGCCAGCTGGCACGATGATGCCGAATTCGAATCGGGGGGAGTCCATCCCATCACTCCACCGGTCACCTGACGCGCCTGTCACGCGGCTTGCAAGTGCAACCCGCGCGCCAGCCGCTGGCGCCGGTGAGCTCAATCTATAAGGACTTCCCCCCAGAGCAAGCCTTTTGTTGTGGCGAGCGAAGTTCCTAGTTCATGGCCGTTCTCCGCCTGGCACTGCACGCGAGCTCGGCAAGAGATCGGACTGCGAGTCTATAACCGGCCTCTTGATGGGCAACCAGGTGCCCGGGCCCCAATGCAAGCCGCGCGTTCGGTCCTCGATCGTTAGTCGGCATGACGTCTGCCCCAGAGCTCATCAGGTTCTCCGAACGCCGGTCTGACCTATTGCCTCGTACTCAGCGCAGTGGTGTGGTGGGTTGGTCGCGGTTCTTCAAGCCATGACGGTGCGCAACGGTTCGTCCTTGGCGAGCAGGGCCCAGACGATGCGGGCGTTCTTCGCCGCGATCGCCACGCAGGCCCGGTGATAACCCCGCCGCTCCCGCACGCTCAGCGCCCAGCGCGACAAGCGATCCTCGCGTCGGGTTGCGGCCTGCATCACGGCCCGCGCGCCCATGATCAGGAGCGTGCGCAGGTACGGGTCACCCCGCCGAGTGATGTGCCCCAGCCGCGTCTTCCCGCCAGTGGAGAACTGCCGCGGCACCAGGCCGAGCCAGGCGGCGAACTGCCGGCCGTTGTCGAACTCGTGGGCGCTGCCGACACTGGCGAGGATCGCCGACGCCGTCAGTGGTCCCACCCCGTAGAGTTCCTGGACCCGCTGGGCCCGCGCATCGGCCTTGGCCAGCCGCGCGAGTTCCTGTTCGTACGCCACGATGCGCTCGTCCAGGACCCGCACGTGGGCCTGCAGGTCGCCCAGGGCCCGGGCCGCGAGCGCCGGCAGCTCCTCGAGCAACGGCGGCAACCGCCGCCGGACCTCCACCGTCTTCTGCGGCAGGACGTGGCCGAACTCCGCCAGCAGACCCCGGATCCGGTTCAGCGTCGCCGTGCGCTCCTCGACGAAGCCCTGGCGCACCCGGTGCAGGCTCAGCACCGCCTGCTGCTCCGCCGACTTCACCGGCACGAAGCGCATGCTCGGCCGGCTCACCGCCTCGCAGATCGCCTCGGCGTCGTTGCCGTCGTTCTTGCCGCCCCGGCGGTACGGCGCCACGAACTTCGGCGCCATCAGCCGCACCGTGTGGCCGAAGGCCCCGAATTGCCGGGCCCACTCGTGCGCGCCCGAGCAGGCCTCCAGGCCGATCAGGCAGGCCGGCAGCTGGGCCACCAAGGCCATGAGCTGCCCCCGTCGCACGGTGCGCCGCAAGACTTCCCGGCCCTGGCCGTCAACGCCGTGCAGGGAAAACACATTCTTTGCCAAATCGATTCCGACGGTAGTAACGTTGTTCACGGACTTCCCCTTCTCAGTGAGATTGAACATGCAACACCTCAATCTTGGCACCTCGATGCCGTTACGGGTCGGGGA